>CAURIY010000034.1:0-4263 GCA_963525415.1 uncultured Actinomyces sp. | reverse complement strand
ACCGCGCGCACCAACACGCTAGGTCGTAATGCGGGAGGATGCACAATGCAGCCCTAGGAACAGATCTTGTCTACTCTCTTTTTCCTACTCGCTACTTTATATACTTAAGGACTGTGATGGAACGTATCAACGCTATTGACTTGTTCTGCGGAACCGGCGGCTTGTCACTGGGCTTGAAGCAGGCGGGCATCAACGTTGTTGCTGGCGTGGATTTTGAGAAACGCTGCGCTTACCCATATGAGCACAATATTCATGCCCGTTTCATCCACGCCTCAGTCACCGACATTACCGGTGCAGATCTGATGGAGTTGTGGCCAAAAGAGGGCATCCGTCTTCTGGCAGGATGCGCGCCGTGTCAGCCTTTTTCTAGCCAGCGCCGCGGACATTCTCCTTCATTGGATAAGAACTGGCCGCTTTTGCGTTCCTTTGCCCGCCTCGTGCGAGAAACGCTCCCTGAGCTTGTGACGATGGAAAACGTTACCCGCCTAGAACGAGACTCCATGTTCACAGAGTTCACAGACACTCTACAAGAATGCGGTTACCACGTTTCTTACGGCGTGCTCTTTGGGCCTGATTTCGGGCTCGCACAAAACAGGAGACGTCTCATCTTGCTGGCTTCCCGCAGAGGGGAGATTCAGATGCCCGCGCCTACTCACAGCCCAGAAACCTACGTCACCGTCGATGAGGTAATCGGACACTTGCCGCACCTTGGCAGCGGAGAACATGACCCCTATGATTCTTTGCACTTCGCGAGGCAACTTTCGCCCTTAAACCTGAAGCGCGCAATAGCCTCCAAACCTGGGGGAACATGGCGAGATTGGCCTGAAGAACTTCTTGCACCGTGCCAAAAACGCGACAAGGAAGCAAACTTTGCTTCCTTCTATGGACGTATGCGAGGAGATGCCCCTTCGCCCACCATCACCACCCAGCCATACAACACCGGTGCTGGACGCTTCACACACCCCAGACAAGATCGAGGTCTCACCCTGAGGGAAGCTGCCCTGCTACAAGGGTTCCCGCAAGAATTTGTTTTCACAGCCCCCGAAGAAAGCATCACTCTCACCGGTGTCGGCAAGCTCATCGGCAACGCCGTTCCGCCTCATTTTGGGAGAGCTGTGGGGCGCGCCTTTTTTGAGCACATTCAGGCGTGATTAGTTGCCTGTCCCCGCCTCGCGCACAGCCTTTTCCAACACAGAAATCTTCTCAGCCAGATACCGTCTTCCAGGTTCTGTCAGGTCTGCCGTATGCATGACTACATTACGCAAAATGCGCAACAACTCTACGTCTTTTAGATCAGCGTCGAAGAATCTGCTGCCATCATCCTTTTTCATTGAGGCAAGTTCTGCGAAATAGAGATACCAAAGCCCCTCTGAATGAACACGCACAGACTCACTAACCCCAGCTTTCTCCAGTTGCTTCTTTTCTTTCTCCCGTTCAGACTGGATTGCTATTTTTCGTTTGCCAGGGAGAGCGTCATCGGAGGAATAACCCATGTCGCATAGCTTGTAGCGCATAGCGTTTTCAATAAAGTAGAGAGTTGTATAGTGACGTGCGGAAACTTCAGCACCAGCGGAAGCTCTTTTTAAGAGCATCTTCCAAACATCTGACTCTTCATGTGTTTCCGCTGGCTTCCCTAAGCTTTTCTCTGTTTCCTGCACTAGCTTCTTTGCTGCTCGTACAGTCCCAGGGACGCTCGTATTGTCAGGATCCCCGTCTTTCTTATAGTGAAGACGCAAGGCATCCCATGTGTCGTACAGACTTTTCAGCCCCTCTTTCAGGGATTCAAGAAAATCTTGGTACATGTCATCATCTTTGATAATCCCCTCTCGACTGCTGATGAAGGGATCTGTTCCAGGGCGATCAAGGCCGTTGATATGGATCTGCCCGTAGAGATAGTTTTCAGGGACGCGGGCGGAAGAAATGTGACTCAAAATATTTTGCTCACGCAAACGACCATTGACAAAAAGATCTACACCAGCCTTTTCGTCCATGCCAAGAACTGTTAGATCGTGAGGTTTTTCAACGGTTGCTAAAAATCCTGTAACCCCGTCTGTAAAATCATAAGTAAAAGTTTTCTTCACTCCAGAATCGGTTACTTTTGCGAAAGCCTTGTGGATTAATCCGAGATAGGGATCGTCGAACTCTCCGATCTTCCAGGCAAATTCTGTTTTCCTCGCAAAAACCTCTAAATCTTCTACTCCAACTTCCTTGTCGTTGTAAAAGATATGAAAATTATTGTCAATAAGAGAAAAGCGGAAAGCCAATGCAATCGAGCGCCGCAAGAAGTCGTCGCTGCTATTGCTCATCCTGAGCCCGTCAAGCTGAAGAAGAGTTCCGTGGTGAAAATCTCGTGTTTCTTGCCAGTCCCTCAATTTCTCGTATAAAGATTCAGGCGCGTCATAAAGCTCCACCTCTTTAATGTCATAATCGTTGGCTACGGCCTCATCAAGCGCCTTATTATTAATGACGCATCCTGCCGCCTCATGATCGCTTTTGAAGGAGAGAACAGAGACCGCATCAGCACACGACAAAAGCGCAAGCTTCCCAATACCTTTTGCCCCAATATATGGGCGATTCTTCGCGGAGTGGGTTAACTCGTGCCCTTTCCCTCGTTTGGAGTAACCAATCTTAAGGAAATGCTCCCTCAAATCCTGAGAACTCATCCCCACACCATCATCAATAATGAGCATCTGGGTTCGATCACTGCTTACGCTGATCCACACGTTCTCCGCATCAGCATCCCAAGCATTAGAGATCGCTTCACCTAGAACAGTAATGAAATTTCGATAAAGCTGTCGCCCCAGATGATCCAGCACAGTCGCAGAAAAAGAGAAAGTATGAACATCGTTGTGCACGGCAGGCTCCTTCGAAATAGCTGCTCACCCAGCGTAAGTATAACGTGCGGCCTTGAAGTAAAAATCCCACCCGTGAGGGGTGGGATTGTGCTTGTTGCCAGCTGGTGCGATCGCCCGCCACGAAGGCTATTCAACTTGGGGCGCCGATGTGTCACCGGGTTTCGCGGTCGCCCGAACTCACCGAACTAGCGGTGCGGATCCGTTTCAGCCCTTGCCAACACGTGCGAGTCTAGCCAGAAGTGGTGGGGTAAGCAAAAATCCCATCATTGCTGATGGGATTGTGCTTGCCTCGGTGTGTTTATTCTTGGCCGTCTTGAAGGAAATTCAGGAAATCTTCTTCGCTCATCACTGCGATTGGGGATCCCGCTTCCCGTAGTTGCGTTGCTTTGCGGAGTTTGGATGAGGCAACGTCGCTAACTTGGGGGATTCCTGCTACTAGGATCGTGGTCTTTTTGGTCATGCTTTTTTCTGCTTCGCCGCCCATTTTTACTACGAGTTCTTGGAGGACACGGCGCGTGGCTAAAAATAGTGTCCCGGTAAAAGCTACGCGGTGTCCGTGAAGGGATGTGCTCCCACGGAAACGGTTGACAAGGTCTTCTACTGTGGTTTCCTCCGCAGAAAACCGTGTCCATGAGCGAGAAACTGGCTTCATTCCTGCAACAGAAGGGCCTGTGGGTGGGCAAAGTTCAGCGAGGCGTTCCATGCCGACTTCTTCTTGCATCTGCGCAAAAATCTTGCCGCACGCCCAAGCGTCCTCGCCCGCATCGTGATGGTCAAAAAACTCACCAGGAAAGTAGCGTTCGAAAACATCAGGGAGACGCCTGTGTACCATGTCGGGTAAAAGTTTTTGCGCCAGGCGCAAAGTACAGTAACGACGATTAAGCAGCGGCTCTTTGTTGTAGAGGCGATCAAGATCTGTCAGGACATAGCCATCAAAGGCCATATTGTGCGCAACGATGGGCAGGTCACCAACGAAATCCACTACCTGTGCATGGATTTCTTCCCATGAGGGAGCTCCTTGCACGTCCTCAGGTTGGATCCCGTGAACCCACATGTTGATCGGGTCAAAATAGTCCAGGGATTCGTGAGGACGCAAAAACGTGCTCAGTCGATCACTTTCTTCCCCGCTCCTACCGAACCTGACGAGAGCAACAGAACAAGCCGACCCGCGTTTTCTGTTTGCTGTCTCAAAATCTAGGGAAACAAAGGGCTCCATTGCACGCTCCAAAGAGATCATTCCAGCAGGAAACACCCCTAATTGTATAGTCTTTGTGAACTGCGTTTACCTCATATAAAGGCCTTCGCGCAAACCCACAACGACTAAGACCCACCCCCTCTTATCAACTCTGCGTCACTGGTGGATTGCAGGATCTCCCGTGTTGCGCCCCGGCATATCGGTGCGTGATAC
>CAURIY010000033.1:0-5341 GCA_963525415.1 uncultured Actinomyces sp. | reverse complement strand
AAAAAAAAATCAAATTCTTAATAACTTAATTTCATATTATCCCCCACCCCCATTAACACCCCTTGCTGTTGGGGGGCCGCCCCGCCGGCGCGCGCCCCCCCCCCGCGACGCATTCATCACAGGTCACACATTGAAGCGGAACTCGCAGATATCTCCGTCCGCCATCACGTAGTCCTTGCCTTCCATGCGCACCTTGCCTGCGGCGCGAGCATCGGCCACGGAACCGTACTCGACAAGATCATCGAAGGAGACGACCTCCGCCTTAATGAAGCCCTTCTGGAAGTCTGTGTGGATGACGCCCGCCGCCTGCGGAGCCGTCCAGCCCTGGCGGATCGTCCAGGCGCGTGCTTCCTTCGGACCGGCCGTCAGATAGGTCTGCAGGCCGAGGGTCGCAAAGCCCACGCGCGCCAGCTTGTCCAGGCCGGACTCGCTCTGGCCGGAGTCTGCCAGCATTTCGCGGGCATCTTCCTCATCCAGTTCCACCAGTTCAGATTCAAACTGGGCATCGAGGAAAATCGCATCCGCGGGCGCCACCAGCTCGCGCAGTTCCGCCTGCATGGCCTCGTCGGCCATGCCGTCCGCATCCATGTTGAACACGTAGATGAAGGGCTTGGTGGTCATCAGCTGGAAGCTCTTGAGGGCATCCTGATCAAGTTTCGCGCCCTCCGCTCCGGAGAGAATTTCCCCCTTTTCCAGCAGGGCAAGAGCCTCGCGCGCGGTGTCCAGCACCACGGGTTCCGTCTTCTTCCCGCGCACCTCTTTTTCGAGTCGGGGAATAGCCTTTTCCAGGGTCTGAATATCCGCCAAGATCAGTTCTGTTGCGATCGTTTCGATGTCGTCTTTGGGCGACACCTTTCCATCCACGTGGATGACGTCGGGATCCGCGAAAGCGCGCGTAACCTGGCAAATGGCGTCCGCCTCGCGAATGTTGGCGAGGAACTGGTTCCCCAGTCCTTCCCCCTCACTGGCGCCGCGCACGATACCGGCGATGTCCACGAAGGAGACGGTTGCCGGGAGGATGCGTTCGGAGTGGAAGATCTCCGCGAGCTTCCCCAGGCGCTCGTCGGGAAGAGGCACGACACCGACGTTCGGTTCGATGGTGGCGAAGGGGTAGTTCGCCGCCAGAACGGTTGCACGGGTCAGAGCGTTAAACAGGGTCGACTTGCCCACGTTGGGCAGTCCCACGATTCCAATAGTCAAAGCCACGCGCCCATTCTAGGCGAGGGCGCGCTCTCAGGGGTAGCGCAGGGGCCTCACGGGGTAAAGCCCAGCAGGCGAGGCGCTTCGGCGGGCGGGGCAGGCAGCGCCCTCAGCTGGTGTGATCCGGACCTGCGGTGCGGCGAGCGTGGGGACGCGCGTCGTCCATGCCGCGGTTGGTCAGTTCCACCCGCAGGTTACGAGGCAGAGCGAAGGTCGTGGTTTCCGTTTCCGTGCGGATCTCTTCGACCGTGGGGAAGCCGCGTTCTCCCAGCCATTCCACGACGTCACGCACGAGAATTTCCGGAACCGACGCCCCGGAGGTGAGACCGACAGTAGAAGCTCCCTCGAACCATTCTTCGCGCAGTTCTTCGGCCTTATCGATGCGGTAGGCGACCTTCACGCCGCTTTCCAGGGCAACGTCGACGAGGCGCACCGAGTTAGAGGAGTTGGCCGAACCGACCACCACCATGACATCGACCAGGGGCGCGATCACCTTGACCGCAGCCTGGCGGTTTTGTGTCGCATAGCAGATGTCATCCGAGGGCGGGTCGATGAGGCCGGGGAATCGCTCGCGCAGTCGGTCAACGGTCTGTCGCGTTTCATCTACGGACAGCGTCGTTTGGGAAATCCACACGACACGTTCCGGGTCGCGCACGACGACCTGATCGACTTCATCGGGGGTGCCGACCACCTGGATATGGTCGGGGGCTTCGCCGTAGGTTCCTTCGACTTCTTCGTGGCCTTCGTGGCCGACGAGGATGATGTCGTAATCCTCTTTCGCGTAGCGCACGGCTTCGCGGTGCACCTTGGTCACCAGCGGGCAGGTGGCGTCAATGGTGGCCAGGGAGCGCTGACGGGCAACTTCGTGGACTTCCGGGGAGACTCCGTGCGCGGAGAAAACAACGCGTGCGCCTTCGGGAACTTGATCGGTTTCATGGACGAAAATCGCGCCGCGTTTGCTCAGGGATTCGACGACGAATTTGTTGTGGACGATCTCTTTACGGACGTACACGGGGGCGCCGTAGAGGTCAAGGGCTTTTTCGACGACATCCACGGCTCGGTCTACGCCCGCGCAGTAGCCGCGGGGGGCTGCCAGCAGGATGCGTCCTCCCGCGGGCGCGCTCACGCCTTCGTCTGGTGTCATCTGAGAAGTCATGCATCCACGGTACAGGCAGGGGCGGACATCTGCGCCTCTCAGCGCGAGATCGCACGCTGTGAGATGTCCTATGAAGGAGATCGCCTCCCAGCCACCGGCACGGTGCGCAGCTGTCCGGGTGGTGTGAGATTCTAAGGGGGTGTCGAACGGTTTGATCTCTCCCGATCCACGAGGCGCTTCCCGCCTCGGCGCATCCCCCTCCCCCGCTGCACCCACCGCGAGCGCCCCGCCCGCGGCTTCTTCCTCTGCGGGCGCGCCCACGTCGCCGCACCCACCGGACACTTCCGCCTTCCCGGCATCCGCCTCGTCAGGGGACGGGAAGCCGGCACCCGCGGCAAAGGCTGCGGATACGACGCGGGATAATCCGTGGCCACTGCGGCGTTTAACGGAGAACATCACCCTCTACGTGAATCGCATGTCCGCGCTGTGGGTTGAGGGGCAGGTCGTTCAATACAATCCTCGTCCGGGCAGTCGGATGGCATTTTTTACCCTGCGCGACACCGAAACCGACACCTCGATGACCGTGACGGCCTACCCGAATGTTATGGGCGAGGCCGGTCCGGGTTTCGAAGAGGGCGTCCGCGTGGTCGCTCGGGTTAAGCCAGTGTTCTGGGAACGCAGCGGGAGCCTGAATCTTCAGGCTTCCGAGGTGCACCTTCAGGGCCTGGGGGAGCTTTTGGCTCGTATCGAGCAGCTCCGCCAGCGCCTAGCCGAGGAAGGGCTCTTTGAGAGCAGCAGGAAAAAGCCTCTCCCCTTCCTTCCGCGCACCATCGGCCTGGTGTGCGGAAGAGCCGCGAAAGCTAAGGACGACGTCCTGGTGAATGCCACCGCCCGCTGGCCGAGCGCACGCTTTGAGATTCGCGAGGTCGCCGTGCAGGGGCAATACGCGGTGAAGGAAGTGTGCGCGGCCGTGGCTGAGCTCGACGCTCTTCCCGAGGTCGATGTCATTGTCGTTGCGCGCGGCGGCGGTTCCGTTGAAGACCTCCTCCCCTTCTCTGACGAGGCGATGGTGCGCGCCGTTGCGGCCGCTCGCACGCCCGTAGTGTCGGCAATCGGACACGAGGGGGATGCTCCCCTGTTGGATTACGTGGCGGATTACCGCGCGTCGACTCCCACGGATGCTGCGCGTCGAATCGTTCCCGATCTGGCACAGGAACGCGGAGGGGTGGGGCAGGCTCTGGCGCGTATGCGTCACCAGGTCGAGCAGTTCCTCACCCAGGAACGTCACGCCTTCGATCTTCTGACGTCTCGCCCCGTGTTACTCAACCCGTCAGCGTCCCTGGACAGTCATGCTGCAGCTCTCGATGCTCACTGCCTGTCACTGCGCACAGCGGTTGATCGGCGCTTGAACGCAGAGAATACGGCTCTGGCTCAGGCGCAGGCCACGCTTCGCGCTCTTTCTCCCCAGGCAACCTTGGAACGCGGCTATTCCATGCTGAGATTGCCCTCGGGCGAACTCATCCGCGACGCCTCGCAAATCAGCAAGGGAAGCCTCATCGAGGGCATCCTGGCGAATGGACGCATGGTCGCGCAGGTCGTCGGCTCCACTCCGGGCACTCCTCCCCCACCTGAGGAGGGTGCATGAACGTACCGCCCGCCTCGTGACACCACGAAACTTTTCGACCATCCCACCTTTTTCTCACCCGTGAAGGATCCCTCATGAACGATCAGCTCCCCGCCCCCGAGACTCTGAGCTACGAAGCCGCACGCGACGAACTCGTCGCCATTGTCCGCACTCTGGAAAGCGGGCAGGCACCCCTCGAAGACACTTTGGCACTGTGGGAACGCGGCGAAGCCCTTGCTGCTCACTGCCGCACCATTCTCGATGCCGCTTCCCAACGTATGGTTTCTGTTACCCAAAACACGCAGTCCGAGTAAGCTGCTGAACATCCTATGGTTCATGGGCGGCAACGCCCAACGTGAGGAGTATTCATGGATCTCAACACCGACCCCCATATCCTCTCCATCGGCGAAGCCCTCATGGACATCGTGTCCCCGGCTTCCCAGCCGCAGGCAGCGCAGGAAATCCCCGGCGGTTCACCGGCAAACGTGGCCATGACCCTGGGACGCCTGGGACGTAATGTGGCGCTCCAAACGTGGCTGGCGCACGACGAGCGCGGTGAGATCCTCAACCGTCACTTCACGGACTCTCACGTCTACATCACACCGGAATCTTTCGGAGCGGAACGCACTCCGACTGCTCTGGCGACCCTGGATGAGAAGGGCGCCGCCACCTACACCTTTGACTTGGACTGGAACCCGAAGGCTCCGATTGAGGTGAGCCACCAGGCGCGCATCGTCCACGCGGGTTCTATTTCTGCCGTGATCGAGCCGGGTGCTCACGCCGTCCTCGATGCGATGGTCACCGCCCGCCAGCACGCGATCGTCACCTACGATCCCAACGCTCGTCCTTCTCTCATGGGAACCCCCGAGCAGGCTCTGGCCACCGTCAACAAGTTCATCGGCATTTCTGACGTCGTCAAGGTCTCCGATGAAGACATCGCATGGCTGACGAATGGCCGCGATATCGCTGATGTCGTCCGCGACTGGCTGACCGCCGGCCCCGCGCTCATCGTGGTGACCCGAGGAAAGGAAGGGGCACTGGCCTGCACCTCCTCGGGAGTGCGTCGTTCCATCCCGACCGGTGACGTGACGGTTGTCGACACCGTCGGTGCCGGAGATTCCTTCATGGGTGGTCTCCTGGATGCCCTGTGGTCGTTGGGCTTGGTCGGAGCAATGTCGCGTCCCGCCCTGCGGGAACTGGATGCCGCGCGTGTGGACACCATTTTGGAGCGCGCCGCATCGATCTCCGATATTACGGTCTCTCGTGCGGGAGCCAACCCGCCGTGGCTGTCGGAATTGGCTGCGATGAACTAAACGAACTGAATAGTGTGGCGGGGGGGGGGGGGGGGGCCCCCCCCCCCGGGGGGGGGGGAGCGGGCCGCCAGGGGGTATGGTCGGCCCCCGGGGCGCCGGCGCGGCGCG
>CAURIY010000032.1:0-6318 GCA_963525415.1 uncultured Actinomyces sp. | reverse complement strand
TGCGTGGCGCAAACCCCGGCAGTATGTAAACCCCCGGGGCGCCCCCCGCCCCGGTGGGCGGGCCCCACGGGGGGGGTGGTGGGGGGGTCACCGGCTAGAGCCTGTCACCCCCCAACTTTGTGTCAGTACGTTCAGTCTGTTACTGAGGGGGCAGCGTTGGACTTCCTGCTGCCTACTGAGATTTTTGAGCCAGAGCCCACGCTTCACGGAATTTTTCTGTCATCTTGCGTCGAGGGGGGTAGGCTGCCAGAGCCTTGTGTGTGACTGCTTCGTAATAGGCGGCTTTGACGAAATAGGTTCCGCCGAAGGCGTCGTCTTTGTTGAGTTCTCCGGTTAGCGCCATTGCGATGTCTGCTGAGGGAGCAGAGGAGAGGAACTCAACTTCGACTTCTGTCAGCGTTGAACGCATGAGTGATGTCTCCTGTGAAGATTGTGGAAAAGAAGACCGGGCACCCAGTGGATGCCCGGTGGAGAATTCAAGCGAGCTAACGTGTCTCGCCTTACTGAGAATCAGTCGCCTATAGGCTATGTCTGATTTTTCGAGTGCGCAAGTGGTTTTTCTGAAAAAGAATGAACTGGCATGAACTGGCATAGTCATTTCGAAGCAAAAGCAAAAATAAGGGAACATATCTGAAAAATCCTTCTTTGTGTCCGCTATCGATGCCACAATGGATCTATGACTTTCAACGATGATCAAGGCAATGTCCGTTACCGTGTGGGAATTGATGTGGGGACAAACTCCACGGGCTTCTGCGCCGTTGAGGTCGACGAGAATGGATTCCCGCAGAAAATTTTGAATTCGCTGGTCTATGTGCACGACTCGGGTTTGGATCCCGACGGAAAAAAGACTGCGACCACCCGTAAAGCCGCCTCAGGTGTCGCGCGACGAATGCGTCGCCTTGTCCGTCGCCGCGCGAAGCGACTTCAGGAACTTGATACCTACCTTGAGAGTTTGGGATGGCCGCTTGTTGATCTGGAAAAAGAAAAAGATCCCTATTTCCCGTGGCGTGTTCGCGCGCAACTCTTGCGACAGCGTGTGAGTGATGATGATCTTCGCCAGAAGATGCTGTCTGTTGCCGTATGCCATATGGCACGGCATCGAGGGTGGCGGAGCCCCTACAGTCGAACTGAAAGCTTGCTTCAGCTGCAGCCAGCAAGCGATCTTCTCATTGCTTTACGTGAACGTGTGGAAGAGGTCATCGGTTTCCCCATGGAATACGATGCCTACCCTGCGCAAATTGTTGACACACTTCTTACTTACAAGTTGCACCAGAAAATGCGTGGCCCTCAGGGGATCTTGGGTGGCAAGCTGATGCAGTCAGATAACGCTGCGGAAATTCTCGAAATCTGTTCCGTTCAAGGTGTTGCAGAAGAGACCACACGTGAACTGGTTCTCAAGATCTTTGCTGCGCAGAGCGCTCGAGGCTCTGCACGAGGACGTGTAGCGAAAGATGCACTTCCCGGACAGGGAGCACATCCTCGTGCAGAACGTGCACACCCGGCTTTCCAGAAGTTCCGAATTGTGTCAGTTCTGGCAAACCTACGCATTAGTGAAGGTGGGACGCGTCGTGTGCTGACTCGTGATGAGCTTGAAGGGTTGACTGACTTCCTGATGAGTGATCCGGGGAAAGACAATCCCACGTGGCAGGATGTCGCTGAAAACCTCGGGGTGGATCGAGCGGATCTGCACGGTACTGCAGCTCAGGGACCCGATGGGGCACCGGCTTCGGCTCAGCCACCTATTGATGTCACCAATCAAAAAATCTGCGCTCTGAAGAAAATTCCTGCACTTGTTGCATGGTGGAAAGAAGCAGATGACGAACTGCGTGGAGCATTTGTTGATGCATGCTCCAATGTAGGAAGCGGCGAAGATAGCGCTGCAAGCGCTATCGTGGATGAATTCCTCTCGGAACGCAGCGAAGATGAGCTGGCTGCAATTGAGGGCTTAAACCTCACAGGTGGACGTTCTGCCTATTCTGTGGATTCGCTTCAGCGTCTTACTCGAGTCATGCTGGAGGAATGCTGCGATCTTCACGAAGCGCGCAAGAAAGAATTTGGCGTTGATGATTCGTGGACTCCTCCGGCTGAGCCCATTAATGGACAGACCGGAAATCCCGCAGTTGATCGTGTGACTAAGCAGGTTGCTCGCTGGCTCTCTGCGTGTGAACGGCGCTGGGGTGCGCCTGAGGCGATCAATATTGAGCACGTGCGGTCCGCGCTTGGCAGTGAGCGTATGGCGCGTGAACTGATGAGTGAAAATCGTCGTCGTGAAGCTCAGAACCTCAAAATTATTGATGCAATGAATACTCATCTAGGGATCGGGAAAGCGCGTCCTAGCGATGTTATTCGCTACCGGGCACTCACCCGACAAAATGGACAGTGCCTGTATTGCGGTACTCCCATTACCTTCCAGACGCTAGAAATGGATCATATTGTGCCGCGTAAGAACTCAGGTTCTACAAATACGCGGACGAATCTGGCTGCGGTATGCCGTTCCTGCAACCTCTCGAAGAGCAATATTCCCTTCGCAGTGTGGGCAGGGAAGAGTGAGAACCCTAATATTTCTCTGGCAGCTGCTCTGAAGCGAGTGCGTGGTTTTATTGCCGACCCAGATATGCGTGGGAAAGAGGCTGCAAAGTTTAAGAAGGCGGTTGCTGACCGCCTCAAGGCCACCAAACCGGATGCAGAATTTGATGGCCGTTCCATGGAATCTGTCGCATGGATGGCTAACGAATTGCGGCACCGCATTGAGAACCACTTCAAACGGTCGTCGGCTGAAACGCGAGTATGCGTCTATCGAGGTGCTCTCACCGCAGAAGCACGTAAGGCGAGTAAGTTTGAGGGGCGTGTGAACCTCATCGGTGGGGGTGGAAAGACGCGTTTTGATCGCCGTCACCATGCAATGGATGCTCTCACCATCGCGCTGATGCGTGAAGGTATCTCTCAGACACTGGCTCTCCGAATCAATATGAGGGAATCTCAATACAACTTGGGAACTGAACAGACGTGGAAACAGTTCACGGGAGCCAGTGAAGGGGCGCGCCGAACCTGGGAGCAGTGGAGTGAAGGAATGCTGCGTGCATCCGAACTCTTCAATATTGCCCTCAACGAAGACGCTATTCCTATTGTGGAAAATAGCCGCTTGCGTTTTGGCAGTGGAAAAGTACATGAAGACAGCATGCGGCCGCTGATGAAGCTTCCTCTGGGAGAAGAACTTTCTGTCGAAATGATTGACCGTGCTGCAACGCCTGCGTTGTGGTGCGCTCTTACGCGTCATCCAGGTTTCGATGCGAAGAAGGGACTTCCAGCAGATCCTCACCGTGAAATTCGTGTGAATGGACGTCGCATCACGGGGGAGGAGAAGATTGATTTCTTCCCCACAGGAGCGGCATGTATTGCTGTTCGTGGTGGGTACTGTGAATTGGGGTCGTCATTCCATCATTCCCGGATCTACCGTATGTGGACTGCTAAGGGCAAAGAGTTCTACGGACAGGTACGTGTTTATCAGGTGGATCTGGTGAAGCATCAGAAAGAAGACCTCTTCTCCGTAGAGCTTCCTCCGCAATCCATTTCTGTACGAACCGCGGAGCCTAAGGTACGTGAAGCCCTCGTTGCAGGACGCTGTGAATACATTGGATGGCTGGTAGTGGGGGATGAGATCGAAGTGGATATTTCGTCCTTCTCTAGTGGGGCAATTTCTGAGCTTGCGGAAGCTTATCCGATGTGTACGAGGTGGAAGGTAGCGGGGTTTAAAGAGCCGGATGTAGTGCGGTTGCGTCCGCTTCTCCTTTCGGCAGAGGGTATTCCTGAAGAATCACCGAAAGGAATTCAGGAAATTGTTTCTGGTCAGGGGTGGCGACCGGCTGTGAATAAGCTTTTTTCTAATCACAGCGTTCGAATTATTCGCCGCACGGCTCTAGGAGAAGAGCGTTGGCATAAACACGGTTCTCTCCCATCAAGCTTCGAGGTTGATGGAAGATGACTTCTCAGTGGCGGGTTCTCGATCTGTCGACTTTTGAAGGAGCTGTTTCTTCAGAACGTGGACAGATCGAGATCTGCCCCTGCTCAGGGGAAGGAACCCGCCTTCCCGTTTCGGATATAGCGGTTGTAATCGTCGGAATCCGTGTTTCTTTTTCGGCGGCAGTGATTCACCGTCTGACGTCTGTCGGAATTCCCGTTCTTTTCTGTGATTGGCGTGGAGTACCTGAAAGCGCAGCCTATCCGTGGTCTGAACACACTCGAGTGGGTGCACGTCATCAAGCCCAAGCTTCCATGAGTGTGCCACGCGCGAAAAATGCATGGGGACGGATTGTTTCCGCAAAGATTCGGGGTCAAGCACAGGTACTAAAAAATCTTGGGGTGCGTGGTGGGGGAGAGCTACATGCTCTTGCATCCGCCGTTCGTTCGGGTGATCCTCAGAATTGTGAAGCTCAAGCAGCCCGCCTGTATTGGAAGGCGCTCAATCTTCCAGATGGCCGTACAGCTGGAGCCGGTTATGGTCTTAATGGCTGTTTAGATTATGGGTATACCATCTTACGTGGCCATGGGATCAGGGCAGTTCTCGCTGCGGGGCTAACACCGGCACTGGGATTTTTTCATCATAATCGCTCCAATATGTTTGCCCTTGTGGATGACCTCATGGAACCATTTCGTCCCTGTATTGACGAGGCGGTTTTTTCTTTGGGTGATGATGCTTCGGTGAGTGATCGGGAGACGAAACATCAACTTGTAGCAGCGGCTTCTCAAGCATTTCATGAAGATGGAACAACAGTTCCTACTGTTTTTCTTGAGTTTGCTCAACATGTGGGGATGTATGTGGAGGGCGATCTGGAACGCCTCAATGTTCCGACCTGGGTGGGACCGTCAGCAGTGGTCGAGCGAGAGTCTCATGGTTAATGGTCCCATGTGGTGTCTCGTGATGTTTGACCTTCCTGTTCAAACAAAAGCTCAACGCAGGGAAGCAACCGGCTTCAGAAATTTTCTTCTGGACTGTGGATTTTGGATGGTTCAGTTCAGTGTCTATGTGAAGTACTGGCCGACAGGTGGGCAGGACATGGCAGATATACGGGCGATTAAGTCCTCACTGCCGGCTGGTGGACAGGTGCGAATTATTGGAATCACCGATAGACAGTGGGCAAGTGGTTTGCGTTTCGAAAAGAAACAGAAGGAGAAAACGGAGGAAGCTCCGGAGCAGCTGATGATTTTCTGAGTGCTTATTGTCGAGCTCCGAAAATATCTGTTCCCACACGGACGATGGTCGCGCCTTCTGCGATAGCCCATTCGAGGTCACGGGACATGCCCATGGAGAGCGCGAGGCTTTCTTCGCTGAGCCCGGTGAGGTGTGTGGCTTGTGTTCGAAGATTGCGTAGTTCTGCGTATCCGGATCGCACGTCTTTTTCATTGAGGGAATTGAGGCCGACAGTCATCAGTCCACAGAGTTCTAGGCATGGAGAGGTATGAACCCGTGTGCAGAAAGATTCGAATTCTTCTGGAAGAATTCCTGATTTGCTGGGTTCTCGAGAAACGTTGACCTGAAGGAAGATGGGCAGGGGAGAAGACGCCGCGATGAGGCGTCTTTCGAGTTTTTCAATGAGGGAGAGTGAAGCAACCGATTCGACCAGATCCGTGCATTGAAGCGCGGTGCTGATCTTATTTGACTGCAGAGAACCGATGAAGTGAATCTGGGCTCCGGGGACAGTTCGTATGGCGTCGTGAGTTTCTCGAGCTTCTTGAACATGGTTGTGTCCCACTATGGGGGTGTGTCCGTACTTGAGGAGGGTTTCTGCGGCGATTTGGCAACTGCCAGCAGTTTGAGTTTTGGCTGCGATTTCCAGTGAGACTGCGGATCCTGTGTTGTAGTGGGATCGAGCTGTGTCGATCCGTTCAAGAACCTGAAGAATGTTTGACTCAATGGACATGAGTCTTATTCTAAAGGTCAGTGTAGGTGAATCGGTTTATTCTCTTTTCTCTTACTCCTGTGAAGTCGCACAAGAAAAGTGCTCGCTGGGAATCAGTCACCCTTCCTTTTGATAAACTTCTGAACAGCTCTTTAACGTTCTCGCGCAGGCTGGGAATCAGTCACCCTTCCTTTTGATAAACTTCGAACAGGTTCCCCGTGCATCACCGAACTGCTGGGAATCAGTCATCCTTCCTTTTGATAAACTTCACACGGTTTTTTAATGGGGGTAAATTAGGCTGGGAATCAGTCATCTTTCCTTTTGATAAACTTCAATGCTTCACACACCCTCACCCCTGCCAGCTGGGAATCAGTCACCCTTCCTTTTGATAAACTTCTCGACCTGGTGCGCCTCCACAAGT
>CAURIY010000031.1:0-7689 GCA_963525415.1 uncultured Actinomyces sp. | reverse complement strand
CCCGCCGCGGGCGCCCCTGCGTGAGTCCCCCGAGAGGTCGGGTTCGCGGAGGTTGTGTCCTGGGAAGGGGAGGATGCCCCGCGCGACGAGGCGGAGCGCCGATGCGTGCGAGTACGCCGACCCCCGCTGTGGTGGGGGTGGGACTCGGAAGACGCAGAAGAACCAGACACCCTGACAGCTTAGCGAGGGAGGTGGACAAAAAGCCGTCTAAACCGGGAAACCCCGGAATTTCAGCCCTCCGTGAGACCCGACGGGTGCGCGGGCAGCCACATGCGCGCCCACTCCAACGCGGACTTCACCAGAAGCTCCGGGCTTTCACCCGCGCCGAAACTCACATCGTGCACCAACTCCACCCGCGACCCGTCAGCCAACAGGGGGAAAGCCTCCTGCGTGAGCTCCACCAACCCCAACTCCATGTCATCCGCATCGTGAATGATGAGCACCGGAGGATCGAGGGGATCGAGGAGCTTCTCGCGATCCACCATCGACAAGTCCGCCAGGGTCTGCTTCGAAATCGTGAAGTGACGGCGAGGACCCGGAGAATCATCCGGGATCGTCGTTACCCCGTGCTCCTCCAACTCATCCAACTGCACGGAAGAGAAAATCGCCGTCCAGTCATAGGACACCGGCCCCAGGACGGGAGCCGACAGCACCATCGCGGTTGCGCAGGGAAGGTGCGAGGCCAACGCGGTGACCGCACCGAAAGAATGACCGTGAATCAGCTGGCGATCCAAGCCCTGCTCCGCCAGCCATGCGGACGCCGCCTGGAGGTCAGCGATCTGACTTTCCTGGGAAATGATGTCGTCGCCCGAACGACCGTGCCCGGAATAGTCAAATTCCAAAGTGGCGTACCCGGCGGCACGATAGGCGCGAGCCAGGCGATCAAAGTGCTCACCCGAATGGCGGTCAGCCAAGAAAGAATGAGAAAACAGGACAGCGGCGTCCCGGCAATCCACGGGGCGAATAAACGTTCCAGACAGAGCGACGCCCCGGACAGTGGTGATCGTAACTTCGCTCATATCACCAACCGTATCGAATGTGACCGAGATATCTCAGAAAATCTCACGCACTGCACGGATGTGAAATTGTGATGAACCATCTGCGATCCCCGAGGAAGGCGGCGCGCACATCTGTCGACACCGCTACCCGCCGGCTCAGAACACGTTTAGGCTAGAGGCAGTGCGCGAAACGCGCGTGTCCTATCAGACCGGCATGCGACACCACATGCGGCGACAGAGGAGTTTCACATGGGAATGAAAATGGGCATCGTCCTGGGATTCAGCGTCGGCTACGTCCTGGGAACACGCGCAGGACACGAACAGTACGAACGCATCTGCCAGCTGGCATCCCGCGTGCGCCAGGTTCCCATCGTGGCCGCGCCCCTCGACCGCGCGGGAAACGCCCTCTCGGACGTCGTGCGCGCCCAGGGTGAACGTGTCACCGACAAAGTTGCGGACGCCGTGAAGGAACGCCTCTTCGGTATGCCCGTCACCCGCGACGAGGCACCCTTCGCCGACTCCGCCCACAGTGACGGTTCGGCTCGCGCCAGTTCCTCGCACACCAGCTCCCGCTGACACCGCGACGCACCCCACGGAACAATGACACACTCCCCGTCACAGACCCCCGCTGAGCCGACGCGCGCCCAAATTCATCGCTGGCGCCGCTACCTGGCAGAAGAACGCGTCGAAGCACGCAGCTACCGGGCGCTTGCGGAACACCGAACAGGCGCGGAACGCGAAGTCCTCCTGGAACTGGCCGAAGCCGAACGACGCCACGAGGAACACTGGCTTGAACTCCTCGGGGATCGCGCTCTGCCCGCCCCCAGACCTCCGATCACCACCCGACTGTCGGCGCTCCTCGCCCACGTGTTCGGAACCGTGTTCATCCTGGCCATGGCGCAGCGCGCCGAACAGCGCACCGCCTACGACGGCGATGCCGACGCCACCCCGCAGATGGCGGCCGACGAACATATTCACGGCGAAGTGGTGCGCGGCCTGACCGCCCGCTCCCGCCAAGCCCTCGCCGGGACTTTCCGCGCGGCGGTGTTCGGCGTGAACGACGGGCTGGTGTCGAACTTGGCGCTCGTCCTCGGTGTGGTCGCAACGGGAATGGACACGCGCTTCGTCCTGGCCGCGGGGATCTCCGGGCTCCTGGCAGGTGCCCTGTCCATGGCGGCTGGCGAGTGGGTGAGTGTCCGCAGCCAGCGAGAACTGCTGGACGCCTCGATTCCTGACCCTCAGGCGCACCGCTCGGTTCCCGCACTCGACGTGGATGCCAATGAATTGGCGCTGGTGTTCCGCGCTCGCGGCGAAAGCCCCGAGGACGCGAGCGCCCACGCGGCAGCCGTTTTTGCCCAGGTGCAGGCGCCGGCGACCGGTGAATCCGGGTCGATTGCCGTGCGGATGGCTCTGGGTGGGGAGGACGCCGAGGGCGGCGCTCGGGAAGAGATCGGAACTCCCCTGCGAGCAGCGGCCTCGTCTTTCGCCTTTTTTGCTCTGGGGGCGGCAGCTCCCCTCATCCCGTATCTTCTGGGGTTCACCGGCCTGGTGGCCGCGGGGATTGCCGTGGCGATCGTGGGCTGTGCTCTGATGTTTACGGGTGGAATTGTCGGTATTTTGTCCGGCCAGTCGCCCGCTCCCCGCGCGTTGCGTCAGCTGGCGATCGGATACGGTGCGGCGACGGTCACCTACCTGTTGGGTGCGCTCTTTGGGACGGGCATCCAGGGCTGAGGCGCGTTCCCGGCTCTTTTCCTTTCCCTTCCCGGATGGGCGCTTCTCGATCTATCCGCGCGCATCCTGACCTCGCCGACGCAACTCTTTTGCTCCGCTCTCATCGGGGCTTCCCTGCCCACGATGCGAACACGAGACGCGGCGTTCCCCACGAAAGGTGCGTTCCGCCTCGCCAATGAATGAGAATGTTCCTGTGCTCGAGGCTCTCAATCACACGCTACCGGACCTGTTCCGCGTCATCGACCTTGTCGGTGTTCTGCTCAACGGGGTGCTCGGTGGACGCCTAGCACGCACGAAGCACTTCGATGCCGTAGGTTTCGCGGTTCTCGCGATCATGTGTGCCCTGGCGGGAGGCATGATCCGCGATGTCCTCCTTCAGGCCGGTCCGCCCGTTGCGCTGACCGACCCCTTCTATCTGGGGACGGCACTGGTGGGCGCGGCGATCGCGATGCTGTGGAAGCTGGATTCTCGCCCGTGGCGCATCGCCCTGGTTGTTGCTGACGGCACCGTTTTGGGGTGTTGGGCGGCCACCGGAGCACTCAAAACCCTGAACGCGGGCTTCGGCATCGGCCCGGCCATCATGCTGGGCATCATGACCGCCGTCGGTGGAGGAATGATTCGCGACATCAGCGCAGGCATGGTTCCCCAAGTTTTCGGCGGCAACAACCTGTATGCGACGCCCGCGCTGGCGTCCGCCGCGGTCACCGTCGTGTTCGCGCGCAACGGCCTGGACACAATCGGGATGCTCTGCGCGACGATCGTCGGTCTGGGCTTCACCGTCCTCGCGCACTGGCGCAAGTGGCAGCTCCCGCAGCACAACGACTGGACGTTGGCTGTGACGTCGCAGCAGATTCGCCGCCTCTTGAAGAATCGTTTCGCACTCATCCCGACCGATGAGGAGACGGTGCGCATCACCCTTTCCGACGAGGCGACCGATGGGAAGTCCTCTTCCGATCCTTCCGCTTCTTCCGAGTTCCCCGGGGATCGGCCGCCCGCGTCCCGCGGGTGAATGATCCATCGGAATTTCGCCTCGTCCCCTGTTCTCCCGTCCTCACCTGAAAGGTTTTCCATGAGCCACTCTGACACTACTTCGCGTCACCCGCGGCGTTTCAAGGCGCATCATCTGTCGATGATGGCGCTGGGAGGCGCAATCGGAGCAGGGTTCTTCCTGGGAACCGGTGTGGCAATTTCCGAGGCAGGGCCGGCGGTTCTCGTGTCCTACGTCCTCGCGGCGCTGATCGCGGTGTCCGTCATGTACTCTCTGGCGGAATTGGCGGCTGCTCTGCCCTCCATGGGGTCGTTCTCCACCTATGCGGAAGCGGGTATTGGTCGCTGGGCGGGTTTCCTGTCCGGCTGGCTCTACTGGTTCATGCTCATCATGGTGCTGGGGCTGGAAATTACGGGAGCCGCACAGATTTTTATCGCCTGGTTCCCTTCGGTTCCGCAGTGGCTTGTCGCCCTGGTGATCGTCGTCGTCTTGGGGGGAATTAACCTTCTGGCGGCCGGAGACTTTGGTCGCGTGGAAGCCGCGTTGGCCAGTCTGAAAGTCGCAGCAATTGCGCTGTTCCTCATCATTGGGTGCGCTCTGATCGTGGGCGTGATCCCTGGGCGGGAGCAGTCCGTGGTGGAAATGGTCTTTGGGAATGGCGGTTTTATGCCGAAGGGGATTGGTGGCATCGCCGTGGGGCTCCTGGCGATCATCACGTCTTTTGGTGGAATTGAAGTCATTACGATTGCGACGGCTGAAACGGAGGACGCTCAGCGAGCGATGTCGCGCGCGATTCGCTCCGTCATCTGGCGCATCCTCGTGTTCTACGTGGGATCTGTTGTTTTGCTGATCTGCCTGCTGCCCTGGGATTCCGAGGCGATGCGCACGAACCCCTTTGCCAGTGTCTTGGACATGGCCGGGATTCCCGCTGTGGGACGCATTATGGAAATTATCGTGTTCGTGGCTCTTATCAGCGCGTTTTCCGCGAATATTTACGCGTCGTCGCGCATGGCGTATTCGCTGTCGGCACGTGGAATGGGGGCGCGCTGGCTTCTGGGTGCTGGGGCGTCGCGTTCGGCTCGTGCCGCACGCGATGGTGGCGAGGATCTTCACGATGTGATGGCCTCTGAGGCTCAGGGTGATATCGCCCAGGGGCGTACCCCGAAGAGGGCGGTCGCAGTGTCGGTGGTTTTGGCTCTGGTGTCCGTGGCGCTCAACTGGTTCTTGCCGTCGAGCCTTCTGGGAATCCTCATTAATTCGGTGGGCATGGTGCTGCTGATCATATGGATTCTGATTGTTATTGCTCAGATGCGTTTGCGTCCGTCGCTGGAAGCGGCGGGGACTTTGACGATCCGGATGCCGCTGTGGCCCTACTTGTCGTGGGTGGTTCTGGCTGCTCTCGGCGTGGTGGTGGTGCTGATGATGACCACGGATTCTGGGCGTGCTCAGCTGGCGGCTATGGGTGGTTTGTCTGTCCTGGTGGTGGCGATTTTCTTCGTCCGTGAGCGGTGGCTGGCCAGGCGCTGACGCGCTGGCGTTGATGCGCCGGTAGGGATGTGCTGGTGGCGATGCGCGAGGCAGAGCTTCCGGCTTTTCGCGCGGGGATGATCTGCGCGGTGGTGAGGTGTATGTCCCGCCGGTTGGTTCGAAGGTCAAGAAAAGGTCGACCGTGAAGGTCAGCCTGTCGTCGGGCTCGAAGAGCGTTGAGGTTCCGAATGTTACGGGCATGACACAGGATCAGGCGCGCGAGGCTCTGGCCGCGAAGGGCTTGACGGTTGGTTCTGTTCAAGTGTCGGATGACCCGAGTCAGAAGGAGGGTCTGGTGATTTCCACTAACCCGGTTGCTGGCACGTCGGTAGATAAGGACACGGCGGTCACGTTGACAGTGTCTTCTGGCAAGATCACGATTCCGTCAGGTTTGGTTGGTTACGAGCGGGCATCTGTTGTGCAGATTTTGCAGGAGCTTGGCTTACGCGCGTCGGTGACGGAGCAGCACTCGAACGATCTTGGAGCTGGCGGTGTTCTGGCGGTGAATTCGACTGAGGGTTCTGTTGTCGCTCAGGGTTCGACCATGAATCTTACGGTGTCGAAGGGATCGCAGACGGCTCCGGCTAATCCGAACAGTTCCGGTCAGGCGAATTCGGGTAGCTAGTAGGTAGTTGTCCGATTCACCGTGGGTGGATTTGATTGACGAGGCATGGCGGGGATCACAGATCCCGCCAGGTTTTGTTTATCCCTGTTACGGGCAAGATTGTAAGGGCTTAAAAGTACGAACTTGTTTAATCTTTTTAAGAAGTCTAGATATGGGACCCCTTATTCATCTAGGCTTACCATGTATATCATCATGCTTACGAAAGAGGATCTTGTGAATAAGCGTTCCGCCCTCCGCGCCGGCGCAACGGTGCTGGCTTTCTCCATGCTCGGCTTTGTAGCGCCACAAGCTCTCGCTGATGACGTTGCCAAGTTCGACGTCAATGCAACAGCAAATACATACACACTCACAGACTCTGGTTTCGATACCGTCAGTGGCGACAAAGTTAACGGCACCCTCGTCTGCGTCCCCGGCAAGGCTTCCTACTCCATCGGCTACCAGGGCCTCCTGGACATGACTGAAGTAAAGGCTGAATGGGAAGCGAAGAAGAAGCTGGCAATCGAAAGCGCCCTCACCTTGGCAAAGAGCACGAGCCTTGGAAAAGCTTTCGCTTACAAGCGTATGCTCGGCTATGACACTGATGAAGCACTGGTTAAAGACATGATCTTTGACCCCCTGAGCGTCAGTTCTGACTTCACCATTTCCTTCCGCATCGTAGACCCCTCGCTGGTAACTGTTAATACGTCGATGGTTGATACCGCCGACAAGCTTGCTAAGACGTATCAGGCAGACAATGCTGGCGACAACGCCACTTTTGCCAGCTACATGATCCCAACCTCCGGCTTCACCTACGACGCTGGCACCGGTGTTCTCTCTGCTTCCTTCAAACTCAAGGATGGCTTGACCGCCGGCGAGCTTGACGACGCATACGCCAAGATGACAGACCCTGCAAAAAATCCGCTCGTTTTCAATACTCCTGTAGGCATGATCACAGTGTCTTCAGATGTGTACAAGAACCACCTTGACGAACTTGAACACGAAGGAGTGATTGCCACCCTCAAGGAGGACACTCCCAAGGTTGAAGGTAATTTTGACGTCACCGCAACAACGATTAAGATTCCTTCTCTCGCAGAGACCTACCTTCGGGCGACCGGCCGAAACGTCGATGAATTGATCGAGAAGGCCCTGCCTCAGATCAATGCCACGATTGACAAGTACTTCCCGATGACCTTCGGACAGAATAAGCCCGGCGTGAATGTCAGCACTGAAATCAAGACGCTCACGAGCGCAACGCATCTCTACTCCTTCACCGGTGTGGATGCCGATGGCAAGCAGAAGGAACTTCCCGCCGAGGTCACGGCTCTTCTGCCCGAGGGCATGGGAAAACTGACAGTCGACGAAGCCACCGTGGCCACCACCTCAACCTTCGATGACGTCAAGGTTGCTGATGGAACCTGGCATTTCGAAGGCTGGAACGACGGCAAGATTGAGTGGAACGACGACAAGGATGTTGCACTCGACTGCAAGAAGGTCATGTCTGAAGGCAAGTGGATTTTCACCGCAGCGCCCGTAGATCCCGTAGCTCCCATTGCGCCTGCAAACTCTGCAAATCCTGCAACCCCTGTTGCAAAGAAACTCGCGAAGACCGGTGCTGACACCACGGTCCTCGCAGGTCTGTCCGCAGCGCTCCTCGCAGCAGGCGCTTTTGTAGCAGGTCGTCGTCGCAAGTGACACTCATCTGACTTAGGTGCGTGCCTCAGCCAACCGGCGGGACATACACCTCACCAGATAAAACGAAAGGGTGGTGCTCCGAAGCGCTCGCGAGGGGCCACCCCCCCGTTACGTCCTCACCACCAACAAACCCACCCGGGCCCCGCAAC
>CAURIY010000030.1:0-8579 GCA_963525415.1 uncultured Actinomyces sp. | reverse complement strand
TTGGCCAAAATTTCGTTAAATGAACATTGGGGGGGTGCAACCTCATCCCCCCGGCCCGGATTTTTCCCACAAACCGGGGGGGGGGTGGATGGCGATCCCGCCTTCCACCCGCCACCGAGTGAAGCCTGTCAGAACCTGCTTCGTTGAGTCGTCAGGGACTCGATCACTTCTTGACCACGTTGGCGTAGGTCACGGTGCCGTTCCAGTTGAAGACGACGTTGCTGACCTTGTCAGACCAACCACCGGTGGTGTTTGCGTACCACAGCGGGATCACGGGGAGATCCTTCAGGAGGATTTCCTGAGCCTGATCCATGATCTTGATGGACTCAGCAGAGGTGGTCGCAGCAGCGGCCTTCTGCATGAGGGCATCGAATTCGGGGTTGGAGTACGGACCGTCGTTCGAGCCTGCACCGGTCACGTAGAGAGGGGACAGGAAGTTGAACATACCGGGGTAGTCACCCTGCCAGCCGGTGCGGAAGGCCGTCGCGATGCTGCGGCTGCTGACGTCGTTACGCAGGGACTTGAAGTCGGCGTAGGGGTTACCTTCAGCGGCGATGCCCAGGGTGTTCTTGATGGAGTTGGTGACTGCATCAACCCAGGTGCTGTGGCCACCGTCGGAGTTGTAGGCCAGCTTGAAGGTGCCGCTCCACGGGGAGATGGCGTCAGCCTTGGCCCACAGTTCCTTGGCCTTTGCGGGGTTGTACTTCAGAACCTCGGAGCCGGGGAGGTTGTCCTTGTAGCCGTCCACGACGGGGGAGGTGAAGTCCTTGGCCGGGGTACGGGTACCCGCGAAGATGGTCTTGGTGATTTCGTCACGGTTGATCGCGTAGGACAGAGCCTGGCGACGCAGCTTGCCTTCTTCACCACCGAAGTGCTCGAGGCGATCCGGAACCACGAAGGACTGGAAGACACCGGCGGGCTGGTTCACAGCGCGACCCTGGAGTTCACTTTCGTAGGTGGTGTACACCGAGCTGGGAACCGAGTCGAGGACATCGAGGGTGCCCGAGGTCAGGTCGGCGTACGCAGCGTCGAGGGAGCTGTAGAAGATGATGTCAACACCCTTGTTCTTGGGGGTGAGGTCACCCTTGTAGTGGGGGTTGGGAACCAGGGAGATCTTGACGTTGTGCTCCCAGGCGGTGTCACTGGCCACCATGTAGGGGCCGTTACCCACGGGGTGCTCGCCACCCTTCTTGGGATCGGCGAGAGTGGAGTCCGGAAGCGGGGAGAAGGCGGTGTAGCCGAGGCGACCGGCGAAGTCAGCGGTCGGCTGCTTGAGCTCGATGGTGAAGGTGTAGTCGTCAACAACCTTCAGACCGGTCAGGTCGCCAGCGCCTTCATCGTCTGCACCCATGATGGGCTCGAAGAAGTTCACCGAGTTCATGGACTCCTTGGCAGCCATCTTCCAGGCTTCCACGAAGTTCTTGGCCATAACCGGGGTGCCATCAGAGAACTTGCGGTCGTTGTGGAGCTTGACGGTCCACAGCTTGCTGTCTTCGGTCGTGATGGACTCTGCAACGTCGTTCTGGCTGCTGCCGTCGGCCTTGTAGTAGGTCAGGCGGGAGAACAGGGAGTCGACGATGCGGCCGCCACCGTTTTCGTTGGTATTCGCCGGGATCAGCGGGTTCTGGGGTTCGCTGCCGTATGCCGTCACAATGCTGCCGGAGCCGTCAGAGCTGGCGGAACCACCGGTCGAGCCGCCTGCGCAGGCGGTCAGGGAGAGGGCGACAACTGCCGGAACAGCCAGCCAAGTCCTCTTGAGATTCATGGGATACCTCCTTCGAGCGGGCTCATATGAAGCCCGGTTGCCAGAAAGTCTAACGGACACTTTTCGCAAATCCGTATGGTGTCCATAATGTAAACATTACATTTCGGTCACGATCACCAAGAATTAGTAAAGAAATCGTCCGCAAACTTTTTACCACTATTCAGCGGTCATTTGCCGCAGAAAATCACCATTTTCTAGGTGCATATGGCACAACTCACAACATGAGTAAAAATGTTGACGGGTCAACCGCCCATCTCCCCTCCCATCTGCCTTATTGAGCGCTCACACACCCTAAAACTCTGTCATTTCAACGAAAATATCGTGAAATATCAGCTGACGACGCACCAACATCCAGCTAGTCTGAACAGTGCAGAACTCGCCGCCTCGAGGACTGCAGCCGGATATTTGGTCACGCTGCGCGCGTCCAAATATCCGGTTCGGCTTTTTACAGACAAAACACCTGATGCCCACCCCGCGCCGCGAAGCGCTCAGGTAGGCGAACGCAGAAAACCAGCCATCGCCTCGCGCAGCTGAAACCCGTCGCCGCCCATCCATACCGGAATACCCTCTGGCACCAGGCGTGCAGCCTCGGGAACAAACGACTCAAACGTGCCGTGAGCCATGAACTGCTCAAACTGCGAAAGCGAGCGAATAGCAATACCCGCCACGTGATCGGGATACTCGCGAGCAAACTCCGCGTAAATCTCCGGATCATGCTGGCCGTCATCGCCCACCAGCAGCCACTTCACATACGGCAAGTCGCGCGCCAAACGACGCAGTTCACGGCGCTTATGCTCAACCCCCGACCGGAACCAGCCCGTATTCGACGGCCCAAAATCCGTCATGAGGAATGCGCCCGTCGGATACCCCAGGCGCACCAGAAAATCACGCAACGCCGGAACCGCATTCCACGCACCCGTCGACAGGTAGATCATCGGCGTGCGCTGTCCCTCTCGCGGCGACAGATCACGGGACGCACTGGTCAGTAGATCCGCCATCCCCGGAACGGCCTCGCGATCCGACACGCGATCCAGCAGGGAGTGCTTCGCCGCCGACAGCAGACGCGGAATCATTGACACCATAACCGTGTCGTCAACATCCGAGATCACACCGTAGACCTCGTCCTCCCCGATCACGCGCACAGCAACTTCAACGGGCGCCCCGGCACGCACGCGGTTGTACGGGCGCAGGATACGCTCCCGACCCGCATGCTCCCCGCCCACGCGCGTCGCCTCATATTCCCCGTTCGTACGCGTGTGAGCACGCGGAAGGGAGAACAGTCGATCCCCCTCATGCAATCCCAGACGACGTACATCCGCCTCATGCAGGGGCTGAATCCACGCGGAATGCCAGCCCTGTTCCAGGCCGTGTCCCTCCAAGGTGATATCGATGTAACCGCCGCGATCGGCAAAGGTCACGTGGCACCGCTCCCCCACCGTCACCACAACGGGCTGACGGGGAACCTGCGCGTCAAAGAACTGCCTCCAGCCTCGACGATCTGCCAGCCAGGAGCGCTGCCCCGCAACGTTCTCCATAATGACGCGCCCCAAAATGCGCGCCCGCTTCGTCGAGGCATACCCCCCAAATCCCACGATTCCGGGATAGAAACCGATATCGCCCAGGAACTTCGCCAAGGTCGTGGACACAAATTCCCCCAGGGCAGCGGTGGCAGCCAAAGGAAGGGACGGCGTTTCGTTATCGATCATCACAGGACGCACGATCCGCTCTCTCCCTCACACGTCGGCGCGGCACCTGTCCGGCACACCGCTTTGGACACCAATATTTCAACCAGCACCCCACTGTACCCGCGCCACCCACCAAAGTGAATGTTCGGGCGAGGCTACGCGTCGCCTCGCAACTCCCCTTCGCTGAGCACACGGTGCTGTTTTTCGCGTTCCGCGCTCAACACCTCGTCAATAGAACGACGCAGGGGACGCAAACCGATGAACATGAAGGCCACCATCGCCCACCCGAAGACCACCATCACGTAGTAGCCGCCCTGCGAACCGATGCGGTCGATCGCGGGACCCGCCGCAGAGGCACCCAGGGACAGGCCGATATTGAGCGAGGTGCTCATCCACGCGAGTCCCTCGGTGAGCTGCGAGGCGGGCACGGTTTTCGCGATCATCATGTTGACATTCGTCATGGTCGGTGCGCAGGTCACCCCCGTAATCAGCATGACCAGACCCAGCGTCCACAGGTTCGAGGCGAAGAGGTAGGTGGTGACGCCCAGTCCCAGGGCGGCAACTCCGCGGGCGAAGAGCCACCACAGGGGGCGCACCCACGTGCGCGCACCGTAGATCAGCGCCGAGGTGAGCGAACCGACGGAGAAGAGCGCGAGGAGGACACCCGACAGGGCGGGGACGCCTTCCTCCTGGGTGAAAGCGACGACGGAGACGTCGTTGGCACCGAAGAGGGCGCCCATCCCCACATAGGTGATGACGAGGATCAGTACCGCGGGGTTGCGCAGAACCGATGTTTTACGAGGCGCATCGTGGGGAAGGCGCACCACGGGGGGTTCGGAGGAACGCTGGGCGAGGAAGGCGGCACCTCCCACGAGAAGGAGGATCGAAGACAGGACGACTCCGATTCCGGGATGAAGGAGGGAACCGAGGACGGTTGCCACGATGGGACCGAGGATGTACACGAATTCATCAACGGCGGATTCCAGGGCGTAGGCGCTGTTGAGCTGCTGCGGGGTGCGGGTGACCTGCATCCAGCGGGAACGCACGAGGGCGCCCGGCGACCCCCAGGAGGCTCCGGAGATTGCGGCCATGAGGAACACGATCCACATGGGGGCGTGAACCAGGGCGGCGTAGAAGAGTCCTGCGGCGGACAGGGCGGAAATGACGAAGGCCGGAGCCATGATTTTCAGCTGTCCGTGGGCGTCGACGAGGCGAGCAAGTATGGGGGCGGCGACGGCCAGTGAGGCGATATTGATAGCGGAGACCGCTCCGGCCAGCGTGTAGTTTCCGCATGTTGCGTGCACGAGCAGAACGATGGAGATCCCCATCATCGACATGGGGAGGCGAAGGATGCAGCCGGCCAAAGAAAAACGCCAGGCATTCGAGTGGCGAAGAATCTCTGCGTACGTGGACAACACGACACTACTCTAGTTGATTCTGTCACGTGTCAGGGTGCACCCGGCGGGTGTCTTGGGGCGGAAACAGACGGGTGGGCGGTCGAGGGTTTTCCTCGACCGCCCACCCGTGAGCATGTCGCTCAGTCCCGGCCTTCCCGGTCTGAACTGAGCCTTGTGGTCGCCGCTGTCAGCCGTTCAGTGCGTCCGCCACGACGTGGCGTGCCGCTTCCTGAACCTCGGCCAGGTGCTCGGGTCCCTTGAAGGATTCGGCGTAAATCTTGTACACGTCTTCCGTTCCCGAGGGGCGGGCTGCGAACCACGCGGATTCGGTGGTGACCTTCAGACCGCCGATTGCCGCATCGTTACCGGGCGCGCGCACGAGTTTCGCCGTGATGGCATCTCCCGCGAGTTCCGTTGCGGTCACGTCCTCCGAGGACAGGGCAGCAAGTTTCGCTTTTTCTTCACGGTTGGCCGGTGCGTCGACACGCGCGTAGGTGGATGCGCCGAAACGCTCGACCTGTTCGGCGTGGAGCTGCGACGGAGTCTTGCCCGTGACCGCGAGGATTTCCGAGGCCAGGAGCGCCAGGATAATGCCGTCCTTGTCGGTGGACCACACGGTGCCGTCCTTGCGCAAGAAAGAGGCTCCGGCACTTTCTTCGCCGCCAAATCCGACGGATCCGTCGAGGAGGCCGGGCACGAAGTACTTGAAGCCCACGGGAACTTCAATGAGGGTGCGTCCCATATTGGCGACCACGTGGTCGATGAGCGCGGAGGACACCAGGGTCTTACCCACTGCGGCGTCCGCCGGCCAGTTCGGGCGGTGCGTGAACAGGTATTCGATAGCGACCGCGAGGTAGTGGTTGGGGTTCATGAGGCCGTCGGCTGTCACGATACCGTGGCGGTCGGAGTCGGCGTCGTTCCCCGTGGCGATGTCGTAGGGGGTGCTGCCGTCTTCACCGGGGGTCATGGCGTCGCGCAGGGAGGCCATGGCGTAGGGAGAGGAGCAGTCCATGCGGATTTTTCCGTCCCAGTCCAGGGTCATGAAGTGCCACGCGGGGTCGACGTCGGAGTTGACGACGGTCAGGTCGAGGCCGTAGCGCTCTGCGATCGCTCCCCAGTAGTCGACGGATGCTCCGCCCAGGGGGTCGGCACCGATGCGGACACCGGCGGCGCGGATGGCATCAATGTCGATGACCTGATCGAGTTGGTCGACGTAGTAGGCGAGGTAGTCGAATCGCTGAATGCAGGGGTGTTCGAAGAGGTCGGAGCCGAGGACTCGGGGAATGGAGCGCCAGCCCTGTTCGAGGAGTTCATTGGCGCGGTCGGCGATCCAGCCGGTTGCGTCGGAGTCAGCGGGTCCGCCGTGAGGGGGGTTGTATTTGAAGCCGCCGTCGCGCGGGGGGTTGTGGGAGGGGGTGACGACGATGCCGTCAGCGAGTCCCGACCCCGTGGTGCGCAGGTTTTCGGGTGCTCCGTTTGCGCCGAGGATGGCAACGGAGACGGCGGGGGTCGGTGTGTAGGATTCGCGCGCGTCGATTCGCACGCTGACGCCGGCTGCCGCGAGAACCTCGAGGGCGGTGCGCCATGCGGGTTCTGAGAGCGCGTGGGTGTCACGGCCGATGAACAGGGGGCCGTCATATCCCTGTGCGGCGCGGTATTCGACGATCGCCTGGGTGATCGCGACAATGTGCGCTTCGTTGAATTTGCCGTCGAGGGAGGATCCGCGGTGTCCGGAGGTACCGAATGAGACGCGTTGGTCGGGGTTCGACGGGTCGGGTTCGATGTCGTAGTAGGAGGAGATGACCTCATTGATGTCGATGAGGTCTTCGGGACGGGCGACTGTGCCAGCTCTTGCATGCATGTTCTCAGTTTCCGATGTTCTGCTCTCACGCGCAACCAGATTTCACGAGGCTGTGGATCGTCTGCGAGAAAAATTCGAATTGTGCATGGGAAGTTGGGGCTTTTGGGTAGGGGGTGGTGCGCGTCCGCGTGGGCGAACGCAGTTGAGAGCACGAGAGCTCTCAGATGAATTCTGTTATGACCAGCCATAAGGTGAAACTTTACTTGAAAGACGGGCACCATTTCCGCCTTTCTGAGATCAAGACAACATCACACTCTGAGTGTTCTTCCCCCGAAGTCACCCCGCGCAAAAGTTCCCGAGGTTCACCTTCCCAGGCTCCGCCTCGTCCCCATGAGCAGGAGGAAACCGCGCGCTGTGTGGATGCCCGTTATCCGCTACTATGGTCAGGTCTGGAGGGCTGACCGAGCGGCCGAAGGTGACGGTCTTGAAAACCGTTGTGTCAGCAATGGCACCGGGGGTTCGAATCCCTCGCCCTCCGCCAATCCCCCGGATTCTCACAGAGAATCCGGGGTTTTGTTTCAACACAGAGCCATCAACACCCGGGCAACACCCACCCGACCCGCCCTCCTGAGGGCGCACGCATTCGCATTATCCACGCCCGAATTGTTCAAATGCGTTCTGTTCGCTAATCTTGGCTGTGCACTGGAGACGTCGCATAGTCCGGTCGAGTGCGCCTCCCTGCTAAGGAGGTAGGGGTGCATAGCCCCTCGCGGGTTCAAATCCCGCCGTCTCCGCGTTTGGCCCCGGGTTCTCTGTTGAGAATCCGGGGTTTTCATTGCATTCACGCGCACACCTCAGCGCCCAGAACACATCGCTAACGCGTTCACGAGAGCTTGGCGCTCAGCGGACGTCACCGTCAACCCCCACTCGTACTTCACACGCACCTGCCGCTGCGCATACTCACAGCGAAACCCCTGCGCAGGGGGCAACCACTGATCCGCAGACGACGCTCCTTTCTCCTGGTTCGCATCACCATTGACCGCCAGAAGATTGTCCGGGTCATTCGCGAAACGTAGACGCTGACCCTCATCCCACTGCCAGGCACCCGAATACCAGGCGTCATACAGGGCAACCACGTGATCAATCTGCACAGCATCCGACGTCCTCTCACCTTTGCGGAACAGCATCTGCGTGCCCGTATAGGGATCGTCCACAACCCCCGACACCACCACACACCCACGGGTACCCTCCCGGAACATCACCTGCGTCAGGTCGCGCGCCAAAATGTCATTGCGCGTATCGCACCCGTTACCGTCCACGTCGAACCAGCGCTGACCGAAAGCCGCCCGCTGATAGCGCGGAGCCTCCGCGGGCAGGGCACGGGGGCGCACAGTGAGCGCACGAAGCTGCTCCGTGCTTTCCACCTGCGGTAGGTCCTCCAAGCGCGTATCCCCCCACACGCCCAGCCCACGCAGGACAGAACCCGCTCCCCCGTGAAGGACGATCAGCGCCGCAATCATGCAGAGCGCAGCACAACCCCAGCGCAGCACGCGCGCCAGAGGAGATCGTCGTCGCATCATCTCACCTCGCCTCTCCCTCTACGGTCACACGTGACCACTGTGCGGGCGGGTGAACGAGTTTCGCAAGGGCGCACCCTCAACCTGTGGATAGCGTGGCGTGCATCTCGTCACCGCACAGGTCATTTCCCCCGCGGAAAGCCGAAAGCTCTGCCTCGCGCGTCGCCACCACAGCGGGGGTCGGCGTACTCGTGCGCACCGGCGCTCCGCCTCGTCGCGCGAGGCACAGCGGGGGTCGTCCCCCGATTCTCGCGAACACGCTCCCCGTGCGCATGGGGCATCCTCCCCTTCCCAGGATGCAACCTCCGCGAACCCGACCTCTCGGGGGACTCACGCAGGGGCGCCCGCGGCGGG
>CAURIY010000029.1:0-14280 GCA_963525415.1 uncultured Actinomyces sp. | reverse complement strand
CTTGATTGTTGGTGGCGTGACCTGCGGGGGGCGCTCCCGTGGGGCAGCGCCCCCGTCTGGACCCACGGCGGTCAGTTCATCCTCACCGCCATCGCAGACATGCTCAGGCCATCTTCTTACCCACGGAGCCCAGACGTTCACACGCCTCAACCACGCGAGCAGCCATACCTGCTTCAGCAGCCTTGCCCCATGCGCGGGGATCGTACTGCTTCTTATTGCCGACCTCGCCGTCGATCTTGAGGACGCCCTCGTAGTTGCTGAGCATCCAGTCGACGACCGGGCGGGTGAAGGCGTACTGGGTGTCAGTATCGACGTTCATCTTGATAACGCCGTTAGCCACTGCCAGTGCGATCTCTTCGTCGGTCGAGCCGGAACCGCCGTGCATCACCAGGTCGAAGGGACGGTGATCCAGACCGTAGTGCGCCTGAACCTCTTCCTGGATGGTGCCCAGGAGTTCGGGGCGCAGCTTCACGTGGCCGGGCTTGTAGGCGCCGTGCACGTTACCGAAGGTCAGAGCCGTGATGTAACGACCCTTTTCACCCAGACCCAGAGCCTCAACGGTCTTGATGGCATCTGCGGTGGTGGTGTAGAGCTTTTCGTTGATTTCGCCGACAACACCGTCTTCTTCGCCACCCACGGCACCGATCTCAACTTCAAGAACGGTCTTGGCGGCAACGGCCAGCTCCAGGAGTTCCTGAGCAATTTCCAGGTTCTCATCGAGCGGAATGGCGGAACCGTCCCACATGTGGGACTGGAACAGGGGCAGGCGGCCAGCCTTGACCTCTTCGCCTTCCAGCTCCAGCAGGGGGCGCAGCCAGGAATCAATGTTGCCCTTGGCGCAGTGGTCGGTGTGCAGAGCAACGGTCACACCGTAGCCGTCAGCGATTTCACGAGCGTAGGCCGCCATAGCGCGGGAACCTGCGACACGATCCTTCACGGTGGCCCCGGACCAGTATTCGGCGCCGCCCACAGACACCTGCAGGATGCCGTCGGACTCTGCTTCAGCGAAGCCCTGGATAGCTGCGGTCAGGGTCTGGGACGAGGTCACATTGATCGCGGGGTAGGCGAACTTGCCGTCGCGCGCGCGATCGAGCATTTCGTTGTAGACCTCAGGGGTTGCGATGGGCACGGGAGCCTCCTAATCGATGACTACATTCGTCATCAATTATTGTCACACATTTCACCGAGAATCGGACGGCCTGAAAGTCCCGTTCTCATGCTGAACAACCCACGCCCACATGGCAACAGCCGCAGCATGTCCCACATTCATCGAGCGTGTCGACCCTCTTTGCGTAATGTGAATAATTCGTTCACAGTGCGCGCGCATATTCTCACTCAGCCCCGAGGATTCCTCCCCGAACACCAAACACACCGAACGCGGCAGCCCGACGTCCTCCAGGGGAAGCGACCCCTCCACGTTATCGATCCCCACCAGGCGCACCCCGCGCGCCCGCAGATCCTCAACAAACGCACCCACCGCCTCGTGATGCACCACGTCGAGATAGCGGTCGGTCACCATCGCTCCGCGACGATTCCACCGCTTGCGTCCCACGATGTGCACGCGCGAGGCGCCCATCGCATTTGCCGTCCGCACAATCGAGCCGATATTGAAATCGTGCCCCAAATTCTCCACTGCAACCTCAAAAGGAAGCGCGCGCGAGGCAATGTCCTCCACGATCGCCTCCATCCGCCAGTAGCGGTAGCGATCCTCAACATTGCGCCGATCCCCGTGAGCCAGCAGCTCCGGATCGTAGTGGGTATCCTCCGGCCAGCAGGCCTCCCCGCCCGGCCACGGCCCAACACCCACCTCGCGCGTCTCCGTGCTCTCCACACTCTCCTCATTGGGGGACGAGGCGCCCTGCCCTTCCGGGGTAGGGACACCCTGCGCTCCGGGGAAAGCAGCATCCCCAGCACCCACGCCTACGCCCGAGGGAGCGCTCCCCCGTTCCGCGCCCACTGCCTCACCAAAATCGTCGGATGAGGGCGCCCCCACGGGATGAGAAAATTCTTCAGAAAAACTCGCCACGGACATACCCTAACGGGCGCAAAGCCAGATAAAATCCTCATATGACGATTTCTTCATCACTTCCCAAAGCACTGGCCGACATGCCACCCATCAGCGCATGGCTCTCCGACATGGACGGCGTGCTCGTCAAAGAAAACCGCGCCCTCCCCGGCGCACAGGAATTCCTGGCGGCTCTGGAAAACTCCGGAACCCCGTTCCTCGTTCTCACCAATAATTCCATTTTTACTAACCGCGACCTGTCCGCGCGCCTGGCAAATTCCGGACTCAACGTCCCCGAGGACAACATCTGGACCTCCGCGAACGCCACCGCGGCGTTCCTCGCCCAGCAATCTCCCGAATCCACCGCCTTCGTCATCGGCGAAGCCGGACTCACCACCGCCCTGCACGGCGCGGGCTACATCATGACCGACCAGGCGCCCGAATACGTGGTGCTCGGCGAAACACGCAACTACGACTTCAACGCCATCACCACGGCCATTCGACTGATCGAAGGCGGCGCTAAGTTCATCGCCACCAACCCGGATGTCACCGGCCCCTCCGATGAAGGCACCCTGCCGGCCACCGGCTCCATCGCCGCCATGATCCAGGCCGCTACCGGGAAATCCCCCTACTTCGTAGGCAAGCCCAACCCCGTGATGATCCGCGCTGGCCTCAACAAGATCGGAGCGCACTCGGAGCACACCGCAATGGTCGGCGACCGTATGGACACCGACGTGAAAGCCGGTGTGGAAGCGGGTCTGCGCGCGTTCCTCGTCCTATCCGGATCCACGACCCGCGACATGGTATCGGACTACCCGTTCCGCCCTTACGAAATCCACAACGGAATCGGCGACCTTCTCACCTACGTCAACGCCTGAGAAGTTCTCTCTTTCTTTTACCGGTGTCCCCGCAGCGCCCGCTGCGGGGACACCGGCGTATGACGCACCGCGTGCAGGCGGGAAAATTTCGACACCGCTCCCGCACAGGCGTACAGGGGCAGACAGCGGGACACTCACGACCGATAGCCGGCTATTCGCTACCCTTGATCCCATGATCAATGACCCGCACATGGCACGACTGACCGACATCGTGGCGCGCTTCGACGAGCCCGCCGCCCACCTGGCAGACATCGCCCTGACCTGCGACGGCGCCCCCACCATCGGACACGTCCTCGTGGATGCTCTGGAAGAATCCGGTTTCGCCGTGGGCGACTACGAGGTCATTGCCGTCCCCCTCATGGATTCCCCGGTAGCGGCCGCCGTGATTCACGCCGCGGGCGGGCGCGGCCTCGACCTGGATGCGTGCGCCCTCAGAACCGGCACCTGTTCCCCCGGCTCGCGCGTGCTCGTCGGCGCCCCCGTTTCCGGGCGTCCCACCGTTCTTCTTGCAAACGAGGCGACCGCCCCCTCCGCGGATCTCGTGGCACTCATGCGAGAATCCGGTGCGCAGATCATCGCAGTTGCGTCCCTCTTTGAAGATTCCGCCGTTGCGGCGTGCGCGCAGGGCGAGGGGCTCCCCTATTTCTCGGTACTCAGCGCACGCTGACTCACTCTCCCCCTTGAGGAGCATCCCTCAAAATCCGGCTAGAGGATTTCCTCGTCCACCAGACGCGTAAACGCTCATCATGCGGAATCCGGAAGAGATCGCTCGGAACCCGCTCGCGCGCAGACGTCTGCTCACATGTGGGGAACGGAACGCATCACGCGCCTCGTCAACCAGCGAGGCATCACGCGCATAGCCGCCATCGCAACCTTCGCGGGGAGGGTCGGAACCACCAGGACGCGCCCCCAACGCACAGCGTCCAGCGCATCCGAAACCACCTGCTCCGGCTGCGCCCACAGCCACTGCGGCGCATCCGACATGTCCACGCCCGCGGCATCAAAGAAATTTGTGTGCACGGGTCCGGGGCACACCGCCGTCACCGCCACGCCCGTCCCGCGCAGTTCCTCCGACAGCCCCTCGGTAAACGCACGAATCCACGCCTTGTGTGCGCTGTACGTTCCAGCGCCCGTTTCCGCGGCAAGCGAGGCGACATTCAGCACTGCTCCGCGTCCGCGATCACGCATCGCCCGCGTCGCGTAATGAGCCAGGATCATGGGGGCACGCACCATGACGTCCAGTGCCGCACACTCCGCGTCGAGGGAATTGTCGACAAAAGCCTCGCCCAGCGCATAACCCGCGTTATTGACCAGCAACCCAACCGGCGCCTCGTCACTCTCAAGGCGAGCGCACACGCGTTCCAGCTGCTCACGATTCCCCAGGTCGGCGACGAGAACCTCGGCTTGCACGCCCGCGATCTGTCGCAACTGCTCCGCCAGCTCGTTCAGTTCACGTTCCCGCCTGGCCACCAGGATGAGGTCGTGACCGGCGGCGGCCAGCTGCCAACAAAATTCCGTTCCCAACCCGGAGGTTGCTCCGGTAACACACGCGGTTCCCATACGCCCATCGTAGGGCGCACTCCCACGAGGCGCATCCCACTTCCTGCGCACCTCACTCCTCCTGGTGAGGCATGGGAACGGCGCAACCACTAGTCTGGTCGCATGAGGTTTGCTACGTGGAACGTGAATTCCATCCGCACGCGCGTCGATCGCGTCATTGATTTCCTGGAACGCTCCAACACCGACGTGTTGGCCATGCAGGAAATTAAATGCCGCCCCGACCAGTTCCCCATCGAGCCCTTCCGTGAAGCCGGGTACGACCTCGCCATCCACGGACTGAACCAGTGGAACGGCGTGGCGGTCGCCTCGCGCCTCCCCATCGAACACGTGGAAACCTCTTTCCCCGGACAACCGGCCTTCGGAGACCCGGAGGTCGTGGAAGCACGCGCCCTCGGAGTTACCGTGCGCGTCCCCTCCGACAACGGGGACACCCCCTTCACGATCTGGAGCCTGTACGTGCCCAACGGACGTGAACTCACGCACCCGCACTACACCTACAAACTGGCGTGGCTTGAGGAGCTGCGTGCACGCGGACGCGAATGGCTGGAAGCCACCCCCGATGCGCGTATCGCTCTGGTGGGCGACTGGAATATTGCTCCCTACGACCATGACGTGTGGGACATCGCCGCTTTCGAAGGCGCTACGCACGTTTCGGACGCGGAGCGCCGCGCTTTCTTCGCTTTCGCCGAGGACGGCTGGAGCGAAGTCACCCGCGAGCGCGTGGACAACTACACCTACTGGGACTACCAGAAACTCCGCTTCCCGAAGAACGAGGGAATGCGCATCGACTTCGTCTACGCCTCGCCTGCACTGAGCGGCGAAGTGACGGCCGCGTTCATTGACCGCGACGAACGCAAGGGGAAGGGCGCATCCGATCACGTGCCCGTAATCGTGGACTGCGCCGTCGCCTCGTAGCACACAGCGCAACACACAACATACAGGCGTGCACCGGTTCTGATGTTCAGAACCGGTGCACACGCATCACGGCACTAGCGCTGGAGATGCTGCCCCCTCACGCTGGGGCGGCGTGACCGCGCGTCAGCCCCACCGGCCGCTGCCATCAGCGCGCTGAGCAGGAGGCTTCCGGTTGCGACACCCGTCGATGCCAGGAAGCGGGGCGCAGGACGCGCGGCGACACTTCCGGTCGAGGGATGCGCACTGCTCGCACTCTCCGCCGGGGTGGACGAGGTCGGCTCTGCGCAGTCCCGTAGTCATACGTCCGGGTCAGCTGCCCGTCGGCGCTGCGAAAAATGTACGCCGGCAGGGCATCAATCATCAGGTGCCCGTCGGAGGACAGGCGCCAGGAAACCTGCTCACTGTCCTGGGGTTGTGCCCACTGCGCCTCTCCCGAAGCCGCGCACGCCACATAGAACCTACAGGATCCCCGGTCACAATCAGCCAAGCAGAACCACACTCAACTCAGCTCAGTCACCTCACGCAAAGCCCCTTCATTCAGCTGCGCCCAATTCTCACGATGCCACACCCCAAAAGGCTGCTCCCCCACAAAGGCCGCAATCACCTCGGAATCCGGATCCACCCAGAGGAAGGAGCCCGACACGCCAAAGTGGCCGCGCGTGCGCAAAGAGGAGGACGGAGCCGTCCAGTGCGGCGCTTTCTGACCGCGCACCTCACCCACCAGAGACCAGGGACAGGGATTCTGACGACCGTACCCCGGCACAATCCCCGCCACGTCGGGGAACTGTACCTCGGTCGCCTCACGAGCCAACGCCTCGGAAATCAACGAAAAATCGCGCAACTCACGCCCCAAGAGGAGCAGATCATCCACACAGGAGGTTCCCGAATGCGCAGGCGAGGCCGGAACGTCCGTCGACGCCATTCCCAGAGGTTCGAGGAGGCTTTCCTCGATCCAACGTCCCACCGCGGTGCCGGTCGCAGACTCGACGACCTCACCCAGGAGATCAAAACCCGCATTCGAATACAGGCGTTTCTTTTCCGGCTCGCACACGATATCGCGAGAATCCTGCGCAATACCGGAGGTGTGCGTGAGCAGGTGGCGCACCGTCGCACCGGGAATCCCCACAGGCGTCTCCAGGGACAACATTCCGCGATCCACCGCCACCAAAGTGGCGTAAGCCGTCAACAGTTTCGTGACAGACGCCAGGGGAAAAACACGTCCCGTATCCCCCCGCTGAATACGCCCACCACCGATTTTCTCGCAGACATAGGCGTACTCAAAGGGAGGAGAGGGGATCATAGGGTTCCTTCGTGCTGTTTCTTTAGATCACTATAGACCTTCAAAGTCAGCGTGTAGACCTCGGCGACCTCATCGGGAATCAGCGTACCGAAACGCAGAATATCGTCCGACTCCAACCCCAGCATGAGCGCAACATCCGCCAGATAGTGCGCCACCCAAAATGGCTTCACGCGTCGCACGCCCCACGGCATACGAACCCGAAGTTCCCTTCGCTTTCGGTACGGTGATTCCCCTTCTCACGCCGTTCCGATACCAAGTGGATGAGCCGGGGAAGGGAACGTGAAGTTCCCCTCCCCATTCTGTTTAAAATTCTACCGGAGGATCTCAAGTCTACCCAGCGCAGAATTCATATTGACGTGAACTGTATCGCCCTCGACAACTTCTCCGGCTAACAGCATACGCGCTAATTGATCACCAATTTCACGCTGAATCACACGTCGAAGGGGTCGAGCACCGTATGCGGGGTCATAACCGATGCGTGTCAGCCATCCGCGAGCAGGCTCACTAACCACCAGAGAGATCCGTCGATCCCTCAGACGAGCCGCAAGATCTTCAACCATCAGGTCGACGATTCCTGCCAGATCATCCGCCGACAACGGCTCAAAAATCACCGTCTCATCCAGGCGATTGACGAACTCCGGCTTGAACGAGGCGCGCACAGCGGCCATCACCCCGTCGCGGCGCTCATCCTCAGAAAGCGTCGGATCCGTCAGGAACGTCGAGCCGAGATTGGACGTCAGAATCACAATCGTGTTGCGAAAATCTACCGTCCGCCCCTGGCCGTCCGTCAGACGCCCGTCATCCAAGACCTGCAGCAGGACATTGAAGATTTCCGGATCAGCCTTCTCCACCTCATCCAACAGCACCACGCTGTAGGGACGACGGCGCACGGCTTCCGTCAACTGACCGCCCTGCTCATATCCGACGTATCCGGGAGGAGCACCCACGAGGCGAGCCACCGAGTGCTTCTCCGAGTATTCGCTCATGTCGATGCGCACCATGGCACGCTCGTCATCGAAAAGGAACTCCGCCAGAGACTTTGCGAGCTCGGTTTTCCCAACGCCCGTCGGCCCCAGGAAGAGGAAAGATCCCGTCGGACGGTTCGGGTCAGACAGTCCCGCACGCGAACGACGCACGGCATCCGACACCGCGCGCACGGCCTCTTTCTGGCCAATGAGACGGCGACCGATGAACTCCTCCATGTGGACGAGCTTGTCGCTTTCGGTTTGCAGGAGCTTGCCCACGGGGATCCCCGTCCAGGCTTCCACCACTTCCGCGACCTGCGCCGGCCCCACCTTTTCCGCGATCATCGGTTCGGAGTCTCCTGCGTCACGCGCAGCCTGTTCGGCTTCTGCGGCGCGGCGCTCTTCTTCGGCAATGCGGCGTTCAATCTCCGGGATTTCACCGTTTTGCAGGCGCCCGGCTTCTTCCCAGCGGTTGGAGCGCACGGCCAACTCCAGCTGAGTGCGCAACTCATCCAGTTGGACACGCAGGTCACCCACGCGGTTATGTCCGGCTTTCTCCGCTTCCCATCGACTGGTCAGAGCCGACAGTTCCTCGTTCTTATCGGCGAGGTCACTGCGCAGTTTCTCCAGTCGTTCCTGGCTGGCCTCGTCCAAGCCGTCGGGATCCGATTCCGCGAGGTAGGACTCCTCCATACGCAGGCGATCCACCTGACGACGCAGGACGTCAATCTCTTCCGGAGAAGAGTCCAGTTCCATGCGCAGACGCGACGCGGCTTCATCGATGAGGTCGATGGCCTTATCAGGGAGCTGACGCCCCGTGATGTAGCGATCCGACAGCTGAGCCGCCGCCACAAGCGCACCGTCGGAAATGGTGATCTTATGGTGCGCCTCATATTTGGGGGCGATACCGCGCAGGATGGCCACCGTATCTTCCACGGAGGGTTCCTCGACAAAGACCTGCTGGAAGCGTCGCTCCAGAGCCGGGTCTTTCTCGATGTGTTCGCGGTATTCATCCAGAGTCGTTGCCCCAACCATGCGCAGCTCTCCGCGAGCCAGCATGGGCTTGAGCATATTTCCAGCGTCCATCGCGCCTTCGGCTCCACCGCCGGCACCGACAACGGTGTGCAGCTCATCGATAAAGGTGATGATCTGCCCGTCCGAACGCTCAATTTCGCTGAGCACCGCCTTGAAGCGCTCTTCGAATTCTCCGCGATATTTGGCGCCCGCCACCATCGAGGTCAGGTCGAGGGCGATCAGGGTCTTGCCGCGCAGGGAATCGGGGATGTCGCCGGCGACGATGCGCTGGGCGAGGCCTTCGACGACGGCGGTTTTCCCGACGCCGGGTTCTCCGATGAGCACCGGGTTGTTTTTAGTGCGTCGGCTGAGAACCTGGATGACTCGGCGGATTTCGCTGTCACGCCCAATCACGGGGTCGAGCTTTCCCGCGCGCGCGACTTCCGTCAGATCACGGCCGTACTGCGCGAGGGCGTCGAAGGTTCCCTCCGGGTTGGCGGTGGTGACCGGCGAGGGGCGCAGGTCTTTCAGGGCGGCATCCAGGACGTCGGGTGTTGCTCCGGCAGCGCGGAGGATATCTCCGGCCGGATCCGAGCTGGCAGCTAGAGCAATCAGGAGGTGCTCTGTGGAGATGTAGCTGTCCCCGCCGTTTCCTGCGCGCTGGCGCGCGTCGGTGACCACCTGCATGAGGGCGCGCGAGGTCTGCGCATTTCCCGCGGTTTCGCCCGTCATCCCGGGCAGATTGACGAGGCTGGTGCGGGTTCGCGTTCCAATGGTTCCCCTGTCGGCTCCGACCGCTTCCAGGAGAGAGAGGGCGATTCCTTCACGCTGCTCAAGGAGCGCTCCCAGAAGGTGCAGAGGTTCGACCTGTGCGTTTCCTGCAGCATTGGCCGCCTGTATGGCGGATGAGAGGGCTTCTTGCGCCCTGGTGGTGAATTGTTCAGTCATGGTGTCCTCCTGCCGTCTTCTCGAAACGGCGTGTGATGTCTGTACGGAGTCTTCTCCGCGTCTCTGTTCATCAAAACGATCACAAAGTTGAGTCTATTCCACTCAACTTTATTTTTCTTCCGAGAAATTTCGACGGGGACCCCGACAGGTTAGGACAAAACCTCACTCACGCCCGCGACGAAAGAGGGACGCCTCGGGGAAAACCTCGCTATCCATCACCTGACAACGCAAGCGCTCCGCACTATCGTCGAGGGCATACTTCACACCCCCGAGCACCACCGCACTCCCCTCCAGCAAGGAGGAGGAAACGGACGGAGGAAGCGGGCAATACTCCCGAATACGCCTCTCAAATCGCTCTATAAACAGCGGTGCCCAGGCGGCGAACTTCCCGCCCACCACCACGTGCGAGGGTCCCAAGGCCAGAACCATCGCCGCACTCCCCAAGGCCAGGGCGTCCGCGTACTGATCAACCACCGACTGGGCGACACCATCGCCGCCGGCGGCGGCCTCGAAAATCTGCTGACGAGTGGGAGGCTGCCCCTCCGGGTACGAACGTCGCACAAACACTTCTTCTTCGATTGCGCGCCACTGCAGCACAGAAAGTTCACCGATAAGGCCGGCCGAGCCGCGCTGCCCCGCGTGCACGCGCCCCCCGATGATTGCCGCAGCACCGGTGCGCATCCCCGCCAGGACGTAGAGCACGTCGCGGTGCCCCTGCGCTCCGCCTCGCCAAGATTCCCCCAGGGCGCCGAGCGCGCAGTCCCCCGCAACAATCACCGGACACAGGAGTCGCGCCTGGACTTCCGCCGAAAGGTCGACGCCCTGCCAGCCCGGCATCCCGTGACCGCCGAAATAGATCACGCGTCCATGGTCGATCGCGCCGGGCGAAGCCACGCACACCAGGGCGAGATCCGACAGCTCATACCCCGCCCCCTGCACGAGGGTGCGCGCACGGGAGCAGGCTTCGTCAATGCGCTCGGCGGCCAGCAGATCTTCCCCGAGGGGGTGACTTGAGGCCTCGATGATCTCTCCGCCGTAGCGAGCCAGAGCGAGAGCGACATGGTGTGCACCAATATCGACAGAGAGCACCAAAAGAGCATCCGGAACAATCTCCCACGTAACTGCGGGACGCCCTCCATACTTCTTCATCGACCCTTCACACACCCAGCCCAGGCGATGCAGGTCTGCGACCACCTGTTCGGCAGCGGGACGAGAAACGTTGATTTCGCGCGAAAGTTCAGTAATCGAGAGGGCACCACGCCCCATGCAGGTCAGGGCGGACAGCATATTGAGGCGCCGCTGGATTCGACGTTCAACACCGCTCATTTCTGAACCTCGCGTTCATTCTTGACATACATAAGTAAGTAGCGTAAGTATTATATCCATCCTCATACACCCACATCAACGCTGATGGAGAACACGTATGGTGACCCCTCGCATACACACCACCACACGGGGAGACGGCCTCGTCGCCATGGCCTTCCTCGCCCCCGTCCTCATCGGATTTGGGCTTTTCTACCTCATCCCCATGTTCCGAGGTGCGTACATTTCCCTCACGGACTGGAACCTCCTGTCCGAACCACACTTTGTCGGCCTGGCCAACTACAGCGCACTCATGCACGACAAAGTCTTCGGGAACGCCCTCATCGTCACCGTCCTCTACGTCCTCACCAACATCAGCACCCAGACACTCCTCGGACTGGGAATCGCCGTCCTCATGCAGCGCATCAGCCAGTCCGTCCTCATCCGCTCCCTCCTCCTCGTCCCCTGGCTCGTCCCCAACGTCACCATCGCCGTCATCACCCTCTTCATCCTCGACCCCAACGTCGGGCTCATGAACCACGTCCTGTCCTGGGCAGACATTGCCCCCATTTCCTTCTACGGCAACGGCGACATCGCGATCTACACCATCGCCCTGGTGAACTCCTGGAGGAACATGGGCTACACCGCCCTCCTCCTCTTCGCCGGAATGCAAACCATCCCCACCATGGTCACCGAAGCCGCCATCATGGACGGAGCCAGCGCCTGGCGACAATTCCGCTCCATCACCCTGCCGCTCCTGCGCCCCATCCTCGTCATGGTCGTCGTCGTCTCCATGATCGGCTCATTCCAAATCTTCGACACCGTCTCCGTCGCTACCAAGGGAGGACCAGGAAACTCCACGCGCGTCGTCTACTTCTACATCTACCAAAAAGCCTTCCAACAGTTCGACATGGGATACGCAGCCGCCATGGCCGTCGTCCTCCTCGCCCTTCTGCTGGTGCTCTCCCTCATCCAGATGCGTGCCCTGCGCGCCGATTCCACCGACCTTGACTGACGGAAGGACGAGACCGTGAATACCAGCACCACCCGCGCCGGACGCATCGCCGGATGGGGACTCCTCATCCTCCTCCTCATCGTCACCCTCCTCCCCTTCGTGTGGACCATCCGCACCGCCCTCACCCCCAACTCCTCGATCTTCGACGGAAACTACTCCCTCATCCCCTCTCACCCCACCCTGGTGAACTTCAAACGCGTCCTCGGCCTCGCCACCCCGGAAGAAGCCGCGGCGGCCGGCGGAACCGGCCAACCCCTCCACTTCTGGCTCTACCTGCTCAACTCCCTCCTCTTCACCGCAATCGTCAGCATCTGCCAAGTCGTTACCTCCACCATGGCGGCCTACGCCTTTGCGCGACTGCACTTCCGAGGCAGGAACACCCTCTTCCTCATCCTGCTCACCAGCATGATGGTTCCGCCGATCTTCATCGTCCTGCCCAACTTCGTCCTCATGAACTCCCTGGCGTGGATCAACACCTTCCAGGGACTCATCGCCCCCTACGTCCTGATCTGCCCCTTCGGCATTTTCTTCCTCCGACAGTTCTTCCTCTCCCTTCCGCGCGAAGTAGAAGAAGCCGCCATGCTCGACGGCGCGGGACGCTGGCGCACCTTCGCCACCGTCATCGTGCCCATGGCCGCCGGCCCCATCACCACGCTGGGCATTATCCAAGCGGTCTTCGCGTGGAACGAATACCTGTGGCCGCAGCTGATCGCCAAAGAAGAAAACGTCCGGCTCCTCAACGTTGCTCTCGCAGTGTTCTCACAGGCCTCGCCATCGACCAGCCCCGACTGGGCGGGTCTCATGGCGGCAGCCTCGCTCCAAGTCATCCCTATGTTCATCCTGCTGCTGCTTTTCGGCCGCAAACTGGTGAACTCCCTCGGCCTCACATCAGCTAAATAATCCCCATTTTCCGCACCGACGCGGACAACCCCACAAAGGAGAACTCCCATGAAAAACACCCGTTTCCTCGCCCTGGGGGCGGCCACGCTGTTCCTCCTCGGAGCCTGTAGCCAAGGAACCAGTGTCGGCGGCTCCACGGCCTCCGCATCCGCAGACGGCGCAAAGGCCATCACCTACAGCCTCTGGGATCCCCACCAGCTTCCCGCCTACCAGAAGTGCGCCGACGCATTCACCGCAGAATCCGGCGTGAAGGTCACCATCAAGCAACAGGGCTGGGACGACTACTGGACGTCCCTGACCACCGACTTCGTGTCGGGAACCGCTCCGGACGTCATCACCAACCACGTCGCCTACTACCCCGAACTGGCCGCCAACAAGCAGCTGTTAGACCTCACCCCCTACATCGAGAAGGACAAGGTCGACCTGTCCATGTACACCGGCGACCTCAAGGCTCTGTGGAAGAAGGACGACAAACAGTACGGCATCCCGCAGGACTGGGACACCATCGCCCTGGTCTACAACACCACCATGCTGGAAGCCGCCGGTATGAAAGCCGACGACCTCAAGGCTCTGACCTGGAACCCCACCGATGGCGGCACCTTCGGTGAACTCATCCAGAAGCTCACCGTCGACGCCAACGGCAAGCACGGCAACGAGGCAGGATTCGACAAGACCAAGGTCACCACCTACGGCTGGGGACTGGAAAAAGGCGGCGGCGTTGTCGGCCAGACCCAGTGGTCGTGGATGGCTCTATCCAACGGCTTCACCTACCTGGACAAGAACCCCTTCGGCACCAAGTACCAGCTCGACGATCCGAAGCTGAGCGCCGCGCTGTCCTGGTGGCAGAAGCAGATTGAGGCGGGCTACGTTATGCCGCTGGAGCAGGCCGGCCAGCTGGGCCTGGAACCCATGATGGAACAGGGCAAGGCCGCTCTCATCACCGACGGCTCCTGGCGTATCGGCACCTGGGCCTCCTCCAAGGCTCAGAAGTTCGCTTTCGCTCCCCTGCCCAAGGGACCCGAAGGACAGAAGACCATCATCAACGGCCTCGCTCCGTCCATCACCGCAACCTCTAAGAACCCCGATGCCGCATGGAGCTGGGTCAAGTTCCTGACCTCGGACAAGTGCCAGTCGATCATCGCCTCCGAGGCGGTCGTCTTCCCCTCGATCCCCGCGCAGTCGCAGGCCGCGGCCAAGGTACACAAGGACAAGGGCATTGACGTGTCCGCATTCCTGGACATCACCAAGGACAAGTCCTCCCTGGCGTACTACCCCATCACCGATAAGGCCAACGAAATCAACGCCGCTGCTCAGGCCGTCATCGACGACATCGAGCAGGGCAAGGCCGATCCGACAAAGGCTCTCCCCGAGCTGAACACCTCCATCAACGCCCTTCTCAAGTAACCCCCAGTGGTGGGGGGGGGCGCCCCCCCCCCGCCTGCGCGCGGGGCGCCACCCCGCCACCCCGACGGCGGGGG
>CAURIY010000028.1:0-14928 GCA_963525415.1 uncultured Actinomyces sp. | reverse complement strand
CTCATCGGGGGGGGGCGGCCCCCCCCCCCCCCCCACCCCACCAATGCATTCAGCAGTTTTCAGGCGCGCAGGTTGATTTCCGACATGCGTTCGCCGTGACGCGCGGTAATACGCTCCATGAGCGCATCGCCTTCTTCGGGCGAATCCACCAGGTGCGGGTGCGTGAACAGGGTTGCGCGCATCAAACCCAGAACCTCGCCGGCCACACGGCGTGCCCACAGCGACAGGCGTGCAGACAGCTGTTCATCCGAAGCAATGACCGGTGCAAGATGCGTGCGTTCCCATTCACCCTGCCCCAGATCCCAGTCGGCGCCCTCGAAAAGGCCGTGTCCTCGAGCGACTTCCTGCAGAAAATCCGCAATAACCCCCAGAGTGACGTAGGTTTTCACCGAACGTTCATACCAGGTGGTCGGACGCGTGCGAGCATCCAGGTCATCAAACAGACCCTCGTAGTTTTGGCCGACAGCATCCAAATCCACACCACGGTGAGCACACCAGGCTTCCACCTGGGTGAAGATCGTGAAGGCGCGCGCCGACATGCGCGCGTGTTCCGCATGGATCGTAAAGTTCGGTGACTGGTCACCGTCTTTTGCCAGTCGCGTCATCGCGGCAAGTGTCGAATACGCAATCAAACCAACGACATCGGCTTCATCGTCTGTGACGGGAGCATAGGTGCGTTCCATAGACACCAGCCTACGTCGTCACCCCCCGCAGGCGCACACCCGCCCACATTCCCCGAACACACTCGTGCGTACACCCATGCCGTTCCCTTATCCCTGTCTCTTCCGGCACGCGTACGTCCCAACCTCCCGAGCGCTCACCCTCCGCCTCGCCCCTCCCCGCACACCCACCCTCCGCCTCACAAACGTGACGAGGCGCTCGCGCACTTTGGGTGCACCACCACCTAGAATGGTGGGGACAGAGCTGACCGATCGTTAGATGACCCACCTGTGACTTCAGGGCAGAGCCACTGAGCCGCCCACGAAAATTGCGCGATCGGCTGCACCACGAGCGGAGCAAGGCTCCGAGACAAGGCAGATCGTGACCTCCACGAACACCGGCGCAGCTGCGCCCACACCCGACACCACATCCACCCCTTCCGACACCACCGCCTCGACTCCCGAGTTTTCCGCGGGCGTCGTGCGACTGGGCAGCATCGTTCCCGTCGCCACGGAAGAAGAAGCCACACCGGACATCACCAACAGCGGAACCGAGGCCTTCGAACAGAAGACCTTCGCAGATTTCGGCGTCAGTGACCCCATCGTGGATGCCCTCGCTGAACGCGGCATCACCCACCCGTTCCCCATTCAGGCGCTGACCCTGCCCGTGGCTTTGGATCGCCACGACATCATCGGTCAGGCAAAGACGGGAACCGGTAAGACCTACGGTTTCGGCATCCCCGTTCTCGAAGACGTGATCGCCCCGGACGAAGAGGGCTACGACGAGCTCCTCACCCCGAATATTCCGCAGGCCCTCATCATTTTGCCGACGCGCGAACTCACCAAGCAGGTGGGTGACGACCTGCGTCTGGCCGCCTCGCACCTGTCGACCCGCATTGTCGACATCTACGGTGGCGTTGCCTTTGAACCGCAGATCGCCGCACTGGAGAAGGGCGCGGACATCGTGGTGGGCACACCCGGTCGCCTCATTGACCTGCTGCGCCGCGGGATCCTCCACCTGAATGGCGTCGAAAACGTGGTTCTGGACGAGGCCGACGAAATGCTGGATCTCGGCTTCCTGCCCGATGTGGAGACGCTGCTGTCCCGCATTCCCGCGGATCGTCACATGATGCTTTTCTCTGCGACGATGCCCGGCCCGGTGGTGTCGCTGGCACGTAAGTTCATGACCCAGCCGACGCACATTCGCGCCCAGGATCCCGACGATCAGGGGCAGACGGTCAACACCGTCAAGCAGGTCATCTACCGCGCGCACTCCCTCAATAAGATCGAGGTGATCGCCCGCATTCTGCAGGCGAAGGATCGCGGCCGCAGCGTCATTTTCTGCCGTACGAAGCGCACGGCTGCTCGCCTGAGCGAGGATCTGACCGAGCGCGGGTTCGCGGTGGCATCCCTGCACGGCGACCTGGGGCAGGGTGCGCGCGAGCAGGCTCTGCGCGCGTTCCGCAACGGCAAGGTGGACGTGCTGGTGGCGACGGACGTGGCGGCGCGCGGTATTGACGTTGACGATGTCACTCACGTCATCAACTACCAGTGCCCCGAGGACGAAAAGATTTACATTCATCGCATTGGCCGTACGGGTCGCGCGGGGAATTCCGGGACGGCTGTAACCTTTGTGGACTGGGATGATGTGCCGCGCTGGTCGCTGATTTCAAAGGCTTTGGGCTTGGGCGTTCCGGAGCCTCTGGAGACGTATCACACCTCGCCTCACCTGTTCACGGATTTGGATATTCCCGAGGACGTGACGGGTCGTTTGCCACGCGCTCAGCGTACGCGCGCGGGGTTGTCCGCTGAGAAGCTCGAGGATTTGGGTGGATCCTCGCGTGGCCGCAGGGGTGGCGGGCGTTCGGGTTCGTCTCGTTCTGCTGGTGGGCGAGGCGCTGGCCGTTCCTCCCGTTCCGCTGAGGGCGGGCGTTCGTCCACCGAGAGCGGCGAGCGTCGCCGTTCTCGCGTCCGTAAGTCACGCGTAAACGAGGAGTCGCCTCGCGAGGAGCGTTCGCCTCGTTCCTCTTCTTCTCGTTCACGAGGCGGAGCGCAGTCTCATTCGCAGAGCGCGCCGGGAGGGAAGCGGGCTACGGAGGGCGCGCAGGCGAAGGCTCCGCGCACGCGTGTTCGTCGTCGTAAGCCGTCGAAGGACGCGGAAAACTGAGAATGTGACCTTCTGAGAAGGCGGAGAATGGGCGAGGCCTGTTCTCCGCCTTCGTTTATGCGTGGGGTGGCTGCAAAGCACCGGGCACGAATGCCCTATAGCCGGAATGTGAGGGGGCGGCGGGAGCCAAAAGCTGCGGTTCACACTTTTGAGACCGAAGCGTGATGCGAAAGAAGCACGCGATTCTCACGGGCATGACATACTCCCATACATCCTGAGAACAAACACCGCTGTTTGGCACGGAGGCTCCCCATGAAAAACAGGCTGTGGTTTCTTTTTCCCATCGCGCAGTTTCCTGCGCTCATCGCACTTGTCGTCGCCAAACTGGGGCATTTCAGGACGCAGGAACTCTTTCACATCTCCGCTCTTGCCCTCATTTGGTGTGCGCTCATCATTCCCACATTGCTTCTCATCACCGCTGCACTGCGCTGCAAGGACGGGAAGAGATCCGCGGTTCTTGTGACCTGCGCATGCACGTGCGCGGTGGCTCTGTTCGTGATGTTTGGCGGGGAATGGCTCGCGCAGCACCTGGGGTTTATCGTCGTGAAGTATCTGCACTACCCCGGGCCGCGTTTCAACGGCGTCATTGCCGTCTGCGCGACCTTCCTGGTGACGTGCGTGAGCTGGTGGCTCACTTCCACTCCCGCCATGCGCACGGGTGCAGGAACAGGTACGGGCGAGGGATCTCCCCTGGGAGACGACCACCTCGTCGCAAATCCTCGACGCACCAAACGCCCGTAGAAAAGCGTGAGAGGCATAGACGCGACATAGATGCAGTGTGCCCCTCGGATCCGACCGATCCGAGGGGCACACTCTCACGCTATCGCGTCACTTAATCGGCGTGGCGTCCAGCTTCCAGACGTCGCGCGCGTAGTCGCTGATCGTGCGGTCAGAGGAGAAGCGTCCCGACTGAGTGATGTTCACCCAGGCCATACGCGCCCACTTCTTCTGGTCGCGGTAGTCCTCGGCCATGCGATCCTTCGCCTCGCGGTAGGCCGCAAAATCGCCCAGAACGTAGTAGACGTCTGCCGGATCGTATCCGGCTTCCAGCAGCGACCAGCGCAGATCGTGGAACCAGCCGGAACCGTTGTCGTTCAGGGTGCCATCCGTCAGGGCGTCGATGACGCGCTGCAGGCCGGGCACGTTGCTGTAGTGCCAGCGCGGGTCGTAGGTGCGGCGCAGTTCGGGCAGTTCGTCCTCGGTCGCCCCAAAAATGTAGGCGTTGTCTTCACCCACGGCATCCAGGATTTCGACGTTTGCACCGTCCAGGGTGCCCAGGGTGAGGGCACCATTCATCATGAACTTCATGTTGGACGTGCCCGAAGCTTCCTTTCCGGCCATGGAAATCTGCTCGGAAATATCGGCTGCGGGAATGATGTGCTCGGCGGGCGAGACGTTGTAGTTGTGGACGAAGACAACCTTGATACGTCCCTTGATATCCGGATCGTTATTGACCAGGTCACCGATCGTGTTGATCAGCTTGATGATGGCCTTGGCACGGGTGTAGCCGGGGGCTGCTTTGGCGCCGAAGATAAAGACGCGCTTGGGGACGTCCAGGGTCGGGTCGTCCTTCAGGCGGAAATAGAGATCCAGGACGTACAGGGCGTTGAGAAGCTGGCGCTTGTATTCATGCAGGCGCTTGATCTGGACGTCGAAAATCGCGTCGGGATCAATGTCGATGCCTTCGCGTTCGCGGATCCAGGCCGCGAAATCCACCTTGTTGGCGTGCTTGACTTCGGTCAGGCGCGCATAGACGGATTCGTCTGCGGCGTCCGTGTAGGAGCCGAGGACGGTCAGGTCGGTGACCCAGGCGTCAGAGCCGGTGACCTCGTCCAGGAGGGCGGCCAGACGCGGGTTGCACTGCTTGAGCCAGCGTCGCGGGGTCACGCCGTTGGTCTTGTTGTTGAAGCGTTCCGGCCAGATGTCGTGCCATTGGCGCAGGGTTTCGCGCTTGATGATATCCGTGTGAATCGCGGCCACGCCGTTGATCGAGTAGGAGGCGTAGCAAGCGATCCACGCCATGCGCACGTGGTTGTAGGACACGGGCGCCATGTATTCAATGGTTCCCTGGTCGATGCCGCGCTCTTCCATGTCGATGCGGAAGCGGCGGTCGATTTCGCGGACGATTTCGGAGATGCGGGGGAAAAGGCGATCGAAGATCGACATTTCCCAGGTTTCCAGGGCTTCCGCAAGGATTGTGTGGTTGGTGTAGGCGAAGGTGTGGGACACGATTTCCCAGGCTTCTTCCCATCCCAGGCCGTGTTCGTCCATGAGCAGGCGCATGAGTTCGGGGATGGCGAGCACCGGGTGGGTGTCGTTAAGCTGCACCGCGTTGTAGGTCGCGAAGTCGAGCAGATCCTTGCCGTGTTCGGCAATGTAGGTGTCGATGATGGCCTGCAGGGAGGCTGAGCAGAAGAAGTACTGCTGGCGTACGCGCAGGACTTTGCCTTCGTAGGTGGTGTCGTTGGGGTAGAGCACGCGGGAGATGTCCATGGTGCGTTCGCGATCCACGATGGCGTCGGTGAAGCGCTGGGAGTTGAAGGCGTCGTAGTCGAACTCTTCCATGGGTTCGGCTTTCCACAGGCGCAGGGTACCGACGTTGTGTGTTCCGTAGCCGGTGATCGGCATGTCGTAGGGGATGGCGCGAACCACGAGGTCGGCGTAGGTGACGATGCGCTGTTCTTCTTCGCGGCGGATTGCGAAGGGGTAGCCTTCTTCCATCCAGGGGTCGGGGTGTTCGGTTTGGAAGCCGTTGTCGAAAAGCTGCTTGAACAGGCCGTAGCGGTAGAGGATGCCGTAGCCCGTGACGGGGAGGTTCAGCGTGGCGCAGGAGTCCAGGAAGCATGCGGCCAGTCGTCCCAGGCCGCCGTTGCCGAGGGCTGCGTCGGGTTCTTCTTCGAGGACGACGGAGAGGTCTTGTCCGAGTTCGGCCAGGGCTTCGCGCGCTTCGTCAACCATGCCCAGGTTGGACAGGTTGTTGAGGAGGGCGCGTCCCATGAGGAATTCTGCGGAGAAGTAGTGTTCCATGCGGCCGGTGGCGTAGGCGCGTTCGGTGGCGTGCCAGCGGTCAGCGATACGGTCGACGATGGCGGAGGACAGACCCTGCCAGACTTCCATTGCGGTGGCGACGCATTCCGGGCGTCCAGAAACGGCGCGAACGTGTGACTTCAGGTGTTCAGTCAGCGGCTGAGTCATGTTTTCCCCTCGTTCAGGCTGGGTAGCGAGCCTCCGCTCGCGCACACACGCCTTCTAGCGTACTGTGTGCGAGTTTTGTCCAGGCGACTGGGCAGTATGGTTTTACTCCCAATCTGCGCCTTTTCACCTCGTGGTGAGGGGTGGCGAGGCGGAGGGCGCGCTGCGCTGCTCATCCTCGGTTGCGCTTTGTCCACCTGTGGACATGGGCGAGGCGGTGGCCGCGAGCGCATTCTTCTTTCCTTGCGCTCTCCCCCACTTCCGGGTTCGTCGAAAATCCGCGGAGAACAGGGGGGTTGCTCTTCGGTGCAGGACCTTGTCTCCCCTTCTCAGCAGTGCCTACATTGAGTTTGTCCGCCCCCAACGAAGAGGAAAAACCTATGAGCCACTCGGCATCTATGAGCGAGTCACAAGAAGCTGACCTGCATTTTGAAACCTCAGAAGGACGCAAGAACTTCTGGTCAACCATTGTGTCCATCTGGTTAGGCACCACCATGGAATACGTGGACTTCGCCCTGTACGGATTGGCCGCAGGCCTGGTCTTTGGCGATGTCTTTTTCCCGGAGCAGACACCTCTTGTCGCATTACTCTCTTCCTTTGCCACCTGGGCTGTTGGCTTCATTGCGCGCCCCATTGGTGCTGTCATCCTGGGTCGTATCGGTGACAAACGCGGCCGCAAGTTTGTCCTTGTCCTGACGGTGTCCCTCATGGGCATTTCCACGACGGCCATCGGCCTCATTCCCAGCTACGACCGCATCGGTTTCTGGGCGCCCTTCCTGCTGGTCTTTTTGCGCGTCTGTCAGGGGTTTGGTGCCGGAGCTGAGCTTTCGGGCGGTGCCGTCATGCTGGCGGAGTGCGCTCCCACGAAGCATCGCGGGGTCGTGGCCTCACTCATCGGCGTGGGGTCAAACAGCGGTACTCTTTTGGCTTCCTCACTGTGGCTTCTGGTGCTTCTCCTGCCCAAGGATCAGGTCATCGCATGGGGATGGCGAATTCCCTTCCTCCTGTCGATTTTCGTTGCGCTCCTGGCTCTTCTCCTGCGTCGCACGATGAAGGAAAGCCCGGTGTTCCGCGCGTTCCAGGCCGCGAAGGCCGAGAAGATTGCGCAGGCGGAAAGCCAGGCGGAAACCGGAACCGGCTGGAAGGCGTTCTTCATCATGCTGGGTCTGCGGATCGGCGAGAACGGTCCGTCCTACATGGCACAGGGTTTCCTCGTGGGCTACGTGGTGAAGGCTCTGGGGGTCTCCAAGTCTGTTCCCACCGTCGCCGTCCTGGTGGCGTCTATTTTGGGTTTTGCGGTGATTCCTCTGTCCGGATGGCTGTCGGACAAGCTGGGGCGTCGCATCATGTACCGCACCTACTGCCTGCTGCTGGTGCTCTACGGGTTCCCCGCATTCATGCTCTTGGAATCTCGCAAGCCTCTTGTCGTGGGCGCCACGATCGTTGTGGGCATGTGTATTGCATCCCTGGGGATCTTCGGTGTCCAGGCGGCCTACGGCGTGGAGCTCTTCGGCGTACAGCACCGCTATTCGAAGATGGCGGTCGCCAAGGAAGTGGGATCGATTCTGTCGGGAGGCACGGCTCCCATGGTGGCGTCTGCTCTTCTGGCTGCCACGGGCTCGTGGATTCCGTTGGCCACCTATTTTGTGGTGACCGCGGGAATCGGTCTGATCACGACGTTCTTTGCCCCTGAAACTCGAGGGCGCGATCTGTCCCTGTTGGAAGACGCGATTTAAAACCCTCAGCTGTCTGAGGCCGTGCGCCCGGTGCTCCCGCACCGGGCGCACCCTCCTCTGACGTCTCCGGCTTGAAAGGCTTCCGGTGAAAATCATTGTGGATTGCGACCCGGGGAATGGGATTCCCGGCGCGAATGTGGATGATGCGATTGCTCTGAGTTTTGCGGCTCGCTCACCTGCGTGCGATCTCCGGGCTGTGTGGACGGTCTGCGGGAATACCTCGGCTTCCGAGGGGGAAAACGCGGCCTTGCGTCTGTTTGAGGAACTAGGGATTGACGGCGTTCCCGTTACTCGGGGCTGGTGTCATCCCGTCAGTGGAACGTCGTTACTGTGGCGTTCCCGTTTGGATGCTCCCAGTCTCAATCCCGAGGTGTATTCCCTCTGGGAAAGTGACGCTCCGGAACGCACGGGCTGCTCCCCCACCTCGCCGGGTTCTTCCCTCGCGTCTGCCACCAACGCCTCGCAAATCCCCCACGGCCCCGCTCTTTCATCTCCTCCGATTACCTCGCCCCACCCGGCGTCGATTCTTCCCGAGGATTCCAGCGTTCGGGGGACGGACGCCTCGTCTTTCACCCCACCCCGCCCCTCCCCCACGGAGGCGATGGCGGACGATCTCCTGAGGTCGGGGCAGGGCACGATCCTCGCCTGCCTGGGGCCGCTGACGAATATCGCCCGACTCCTCCGAGAACGCCCCGATGCTGTGCGCACTGTGGAGCGCATCGTACTCATGGGTGGATGTCTGGGCTATGACGACCTGGTGGACACGAATTTTGCGGTGGATCCGCAGGCGGCGCGCGATGTCCTCGCGTCGGGGATCCCGCTGACCGTGGTTCCCCTTGACGTCACTCGGACAACGGAGCTGAGCCCCGAGCGATGGGAGCGCATCACTCGCACCACGCCTCCGCAGCACCGGGAAGATGTGCGGGCGATTGCAGGGTGGCTCACGCCGTGGATGACCTACAGTCGGGCGACTCGTCCGGTGAACGGCATGTGGTTGCACGACGTGGTGGTTCTGGCGGTGCTCACGCAGCCCTCACTGGTTTCTGCGCGCCGCGAGCGCGTGTCTGTGAGCCGCGTTCCCGACGGGAAACTCGTCTGTGATCCGGAGGGGACAGAGGTGGAGCTGGTGACGCGCGTCGACAATGAGGGGCTCATTGATCTGTGGGCGCAAACGGTGCTCGGGGTTGCCCCGTCAGACGGGAAACGGCGGGTGGAGAAGCGGCGAGCGTAGAACCGTCGGGGGCGGAATTCAGGAGCCGAAGCCCCAGGCATGGATGAAGGCCACGACGCCACCCATCACCAATTCGGTGGCGATAGCGGCCAGAAGGACACCCGAAATCTTGGTGAGAAGCAAGATGCCGCCCGCCCCCAGGAAACGGGAAAGCACCAGAGAGAAGCGCAGGGTCAGCCAGATGACGATATGCGTGAGGACAACCGCGGCCACAACCCCCATAATCCCGGCAACCGCGGGAGCTTTGGCGACGGACAGCATGACGGCGACGATGGCGCCGGGGCCTGCGAGCAGGGGAATACCCAGGGGCACCAGGGCGACGTTCACCGCGGAGTCCCCGGTGTCCGGACCATCGGAGTCCTTTTCCATGAGGAGTTCCATGGCGACCAGGAACAGGAGGACACCGCCCGACAGCTGCAGGGACTCAATGGAGATCTGTAGGGCATGAAGGATCTGCTGCCCAAGGAAGGCGAAGGTGAGGATCACTCCAAAGGAAACCAGGGGCGCCTGAAGGGCTGCTTTGTGCTGCGTTTTCGGCGCAAGTTTGCTGGTCAGACCCAAGAAGATGGGGATGGCTCCCACCGGGTCAAGAATGACAATCAACGTCGCAAAAGTCGTGAGGAAGACGTTGATGTCAATTAGGGAAGTGATATTCACGGGCGGAGAACTTTCAGACGCGCTTCTTTTTCAATTTCTTGAAAAACATCGGGATCAGTCAGATTTTCACCCAAACGGTTGGGTTTACCTGTCCCGTGATAGTCCGAAGAGCCGGTGATACGCAAATCGAGCCTGCGGGCAATACGGTCAACATCCGCCCGATCCTCGGGCTCGTGGTCGCGATGGTCGCGCTCAATTCCAAAAAGCCCAGCTTCGGCCATCTGTTCAATAACTTCTTCCGGAAGTAGCCTCTGACGTGCGCGAGCACGCGGATGGGCAAGCACGGGCACTCCCCCGGCCTCTCGCACCACTCGGACAGCATTGACCGGATCCGGTGCCCAGTGCATCACGTAGTAGGGGCTGGAGGGGTGCAGGGTCGAGACGAATACCGCAGACCTGTCGGGGAAAGCTCCGGCGGCAACCAGGGCATCGGCAATATGCGGGCGTCCGACGGGGCCGGTTTCCGGGGCGAAAGCGAGGACATCCTCCCAGGTGATCGGGTAGTCCTCGGACAGCTTCTCCACAATCCTTTGGGCACGCGTCACGCGGGAGGTGCGTGAACGTTCCTGACATTCGTTCAGCGGAGCGTAGGTGGGGTCGGGCAGGTAGCCCAGGAGGTGGACGGTGATGCCTTCCGCTGTGGCGCACGAAAGTTCGACCCCTCGCATGAGTGCGACTCCAGTTTCGGGAACGGCGCGTGCGGCCTCGTCCCACCCGGAGTAGGTGTCGTGGTCGGTCAGTGCGATCGCGTCCAGTCCGGCGTCGCGGGCGAGGCACATCACTTCGTCGGGAGTATCGGTTCCGTCCGAGCAGGAGGAGTGCACGTGAGGGTCAATGCGGAGCATGCCTCCAGAGTACGCGGCACCCCGGGGGCGTACATCCTGGCATCTTTCCTCATCCTAGTGAGAACATGAGGTCATGATGAACACGTCCTCTGAAGAAACAGCACAGGCCGCAGCTGCGGGTGAAACTTCTGAAGCCTCGATGGCTGACCGCGGGAGCGCCCGCTCTCGTCGCCCCGACTCGGAGGCTTTCCGAGCGTTCATGGGAGCCAACTGGGGGCCTCGGTGCGCGGATCTCCCCGAACGTTCCCCCGTCGCCGACTACCTGCCCGCACGCGCTGCTCGCGCGGGTGACCCCTTTGCCGGGGAACGCCTCGTGGTTCCAGCGGGGACGTACAAGGTGCGCAGCAATGACACGGATTACCGTTTCCGCGCACACTCGGCCTTCGCTCACCTGTCGGGTCTGGGGGCGGAACGCGAACCGGACGCGGTGCTCGTTCTCGAACCTCGCGAGGGTGCTTCTCACGAGGCGGTGCTCTACTTCAAGCCGCGTTCCTCGCGTTCGTCGCGCGAGTTCTACGCGGACGCGCGCTACGGCGAATTCTGGGTGGGCGCCCGTCCCTCCCTTGAAGAGGTGGAAGCCGAGCTGGGGATTCGCTGCGCCCACATCGACACGCTGCGCGATGCCCTGTCGAAGGACGCCGGGCAGGTGTCGCTGCGCGTGCTGCGCGGGGTGGACGCTCAGGTAGAGGCTCTGGTCAACGAGGTGCGTCAGCAGGCCGGCCTGCCTTTCGGCGGAGATGCCCGCGAAGGCGATGAGAAACTCGAAGAGCACCTCTCCGAGATTCGCCTGCGGAAGGACGCTTTTGAGCTGGCAGAGCTTCAGCACGCCGTGGATGTGACACGCGCGGGCTTCGAAGACATTCTGCGTGCCCTCCCGCGCGCCGTCGGCCATCGCCGCGGAGAACGCGTCATCGAGGGCGCTTTCGGGGCGGTTGCCCGCGAAGAGGGCAACGGGTTGGGCTACGACACGATCGCCGCCTCGGGGAACCACGCGAATACCCTGCACTGGATTGATAACGACGGGGAGGTGAACCCCGGTGATCTCGTACTGGTGGACGCCGGCGTAGAGGTCGATTCTCTGTATACGGCGGATATCACGCGCACCCTCCCGGTCAACGGGCGTTTCAGTGAGCCGCAGGCTCTGATCTATCAGGCGGTTCTGGACGCTGCGGAAGCATCCCTTGCGCGCGCAAACGAGCCGGGCGCACGTTTCCGCGATCTGCATGACGCGGCGATGCATGTCCTCGCCGATCGCCTGCACGAGTGGGGTCTGCTGCCCGTGTCCGTTGAGGAAGCCCTCTCCCCCGAGGGACAGCACCATCGTCGCTGGATGCCGCACGGCACCAGTCACCACCTGGGTCTGGATGTGCACGACTGTGCTCAGGCTCGCCGCGAAATGTATCAGGATGCGCTCCTGGAGCCCGGCATGTGCTTCACGATTGAACCCGGCCTGTACTTCCGCGCGGACGACCTCCTGGTTCCCGAGGAAATGCGCGGAATCGGTGTGCGCATCGAAGACGACATCGTGGTGAACGAGGACGGCACCGTGACGCGCCTGTCTGAGGATATTCCTCGCACGATCGCGGACGTGGAGGAGTGGATCGCCCGCGCACAGCAGGAAGGCTGAGCCTTCCCCACCTCCTCACATGACTGTCGGCTCCGGAATAATCCGGAGCCGACATGTCGTTGTGCTCTTAGTTCTCGCCCTCACCTGAGGGGGTGGAATCGGAAGAACGCGAATCCACGGAGGCCGCGGACGCCTCGTCACTCAAACGCACACCAAAACGCGGCTTTTCGTCGGGACGCGACCCGTACTCAGTCGGGCCGTTGGTTTCCTCGCGGCGCTGCGGGCGCCGCCTCGGGCGCATCTGATTTCCGGGGGTCTTCTGCAGGAGTTCGAAGGCACGATCCAGCTGTTCGCGCCCACCCGCCGAGGACACGAGCACCGCGTAGCGTGCGGCCACCACCTGCTGCTGAGAGAGGAAGTCTCGACGTCGCCCGCGAATCACAAACGCGATGAGCGACAGGGACATGGCCGCGAGCGCGCCCAGGAACATGCCGCCAAGGATCCACAGGCTGGACGTGGTGCCCGAGTTGATCGAAAAAACGAAACCGAGCATCGCGCCCCAAATGCCGCCGCTGCTGGCGCTGCTCATCGCCACGCGCCCCGCGGTCAGGCGGCCGGTCACGCGCTCCACCAGGTAGAGATCCGTTCCCACGATCGTGACCTGGGAGACGTTGAAATCGTTCTGCGACAGGTAATCCACGGCCTGCGATGCCTCCGGATACGTGCGATACGAGGCGACTTCCGTACCTTCGGGCACCATGGGCACTGCGCTGTTCTGCGGGGGAAGAGAGGTGGACATGACCTGAGCTCCTCGGGTTACGCGCACGGACGCGCATCGGGTGTGGTGAACGCCGCCCCATCTTATCGGCGCGACACCTGAGTGAAGGCGATAACTTTTCGTTGCGGAAGGCGACGTATGTCTCTGAGCAGCTTAGGCTGTTCCCGTGAGCAATGCACCCATGAACGTAGGAACCACCGGTCGACGCATCTTCATCGGCAAACTTGCCGGAACGAGCGTGTTCGACCCGCTGGGCGAAAAAGTCGGAAAAATCCACGACGTCGTCGTGACTTTCCGCCTGAATTCCATGGCCAACGTCATCGGCTTCGTCGTCGAGGTCGGGCCGCGTAAACGCGTCTTCCTGCCCTTTACGCGCGTGACCGCCATCGAAGTGGGATCGGTGATCACCACGGGGCTGCTCAACATTCGTTCCTTCACACAGCGCCCCATCGAGACCCTGGTGCTGTCGGAGCTCTTTGACCGCGAAGTGACGATGAACGACGGAAGCGGTCCGGTGCATATCCTCGACGTCGCCATGGAGCAGCGTCGTCCCCGCGACTGGGTGATCTCCACCCTGCACGTGCAGCGTATGCGCATTAACTCCCTCGGGTTCAAACGCGGCGGTGAAACACTGACCGTCCGCGTCGAAGAGGTTTCCTCCCTGCTGAAAACCGACAGCAACCAGGCGGCGACGACCCTGGTACAGCAGACGGAGGACATGAAGGCCGCGGACTTGGCGGACTTCATCCACGATCTTCCCCCGGCACGCCAGCTGGCCGTGGCTCTGGAGCTCACGGACTCGCGTCTGGCCGACGTCCTGGAAGAACTCGGTGAGGACGACCGCGTGGCCATCGTCTCCCAGCTGGAAGCTGCGCGCGCCGCCGACGTTTTGGATGTCATGCAGCCGGACGACGCCGCCGACCTGGTGTCGGAGCTTCCCGAGGACACCGCCCAGTCCCTGCTGGCATTGATGGAACCCGAAGAAGCTGCGGACGTGCGCCGACTGATGTCCTACAAGGAATCCACGGCCGGTTCGCTGATGACGACGGAGCCCGTTATTTTGCCGCCGGATGCCACGATCGCGCAGATGCTGGCGTCGGTGCGCCGCGTGGATTTGCCGGCGTCGCTGGCTGCTGCCGCATTCATCTGCCGTCCTCCTCTGGAGACTCCGACGGGCCACTACCTGGGGATGGTGCACATTCAGCGTGCGCTACGCGAACCTCCGCACACGCTGCTGGGAACCATCATTGACTCTGATATTGAGCTACTCTCCCCCGATGCTCACGTGGCCACGGTGACACGTCTGCTGGCAACATACAATCTGACCGTTCTCCCCGTCGTTGATGAGGACGGGCATCTGCTGGGTGCCGTTTCTGTGGACGACGTGCTCGATGAGCTGCTGCCCGATGATTGGCGCGACTGGGATGACGAAGTGACCGACCGAATCATGGCAAGGAGCATTGATGGCTGAGCGTCTTGATACCCCGCGCGAACGCCGGACTCGTTTCCGCCTGCCCCGGCTCAACCTGGAGTCGGAGAGGACCAACCATGCGGTGGAGCGCTTCGCGCGTTTTTCGGGAACCACGCAGTTCCTGGTCTACCTCACGGTGTTTGTCGCCGCATGGCTGGCGTGGAACACGTTTGCGCCCGAAGCCTGGCAGTTCGATAAGGCAGAGCTGGGCTTCACGGCTCTGACCCTGATGCTGTCCCTACAGGCGTCCTATGCGGCTCCTCTGATTCTGTTGGCTCAGAACCGTCAGGATGACCGCGACCGCGTGCAGGTGGAACAGGATCGTCAGCGCGCCGAACGGAATCTCATGGACACGGAGTATCTGACGCGCGAGATTGCCTCGCTGCGTATTGCCCTGCAGGACGTGGCGACCCGCGACTTTGTGCGTTCTGAACTGCGCGATGTCCTGGAGGATTTGCGTAAGGAAATGGAGCAGTCCCACGTTGCGGCTGCCGAAGCTGCGCTCGAAGCTCATACGCGTACCGATGATGAGGGGGACGCGTCGGAGGATGCGCCGTCAGGGGTCTCCGAGGCGGACACCCACTGAGGGCGCCAAGCAGCACCAGCACCAGCACCAGCACCAGCA
>CAURIY010000027.1:0-15259 GCA_963525415.1 uncultured Actinomyces sp. | reverse complement strand
TTTGGCCATCGTGTTACCGCTGGGGGTAAACTTCCCCGCGATTCCGATTCCCTCTTCCCATAAGATCGGGGTGGGCCCGCTCGGCCGGCGGGGCCACACCGACAGTCAGCCAGAACCGGGTCAGGACTTCTTGTACAGGCTCTTGGTCTGGTAGACGGGCTCGTTCGTGACATTCACGCCGAGGGAACGGAAGATCCCTTCGTCCACACTGCCGAGGATGACGCTCGTGTGCACTTCGCAGTGACGCAGCTTCGGCAGCTGATCCAGAGCACTCTGCGCGGCGGGGTTGATCTGGGCGCTCACGGACAGGGCGATGAGCACCTCGTCCGTGTGCAGGCGCGGGTTGCGGCTTCCCAGGTGTCCCGTCTTCAGAGTCTGGATGGCCTTGATGGTTTCCTCGTTGAGGAGTTTCACCTCGCCGTCGATACCCGCCAGAGCCTTAAGGGCATTCAGGAGCATCGCCGAGGAGCTTCCCAGCAGATCGGAGGTCTTGCCGGTGACGATCTGTCCGGAGGGCAGTTCGATAGCTGCGGTCGGCGCACCGGTTGCTTCCTGCAGTTCCAGGGCGGGGGTGACCACCGGACGGTCGGTGGCCTTGATTCCAAGGGAGGCCATGAGCAGGGCGATCTTGGCGGACTGGGTGGCTTCCAGTTCGTCCTTGCGTTCCTGCACGAGAGCCTTGTAGTAGCGGCGAATCACTTCCTGCTTGGAGGCCTCGCGGCAGGCTTCGTCATCGCTGATGCACTTACCGGCCATGTTCACGCCCATGTCGGTGGGCGACTGGTAGGGGGACTCGCCCAGGATCAGTTCGAACAGACGCTTGAGGACGGGGAAGATTTCCACGTCGCGGTTGTAGTTCACGGTCTGTTCGCCGTAGGCGGCCAGGTGCCACGGGTCGATCATGTTGACGTCGTCGAGGTCGGCGGTGGCCGCTTCGTAGGCGACGTTCACGGGGTGATCGAGGGGCAGGTTCCAGATCGGGAAGGTCTCAAACTTCGCGTATCCGGAGGTCAGGCCGCGCTGGTGGTCGTGGAAGAGCTGCGAAAGGCAGGTTGCCATTTTGCCGGATCCGGGTCCGGGCGCGGTGACGACCACGAGGTCGCGGCTGGTTTCAATGTATTCGTTGCGTCCGTAGCCTTCTTCGGAGACGATGCGCGCGGTGTCGTGCGGGTATCCGGGAATGGAGTAGTGGCGAAACACGGGAACGCCGAGCTTTTCCAGCTTTTTCTTGAATGCCTGTGCCTGAGTGTTGTCGTCCGTCCAGCGGGTGATAACCACGCTTCCCACGTAAAGTCCGTAGTTGCGGAATTCGTCAATGTGGCGGAGGACGTCGTCTTCGTAGGTGATGCCGTAGTCGGCACGCACCTTGTTACGTGTGAAGTCCTGGGCATTCACGGCGACAACGATTTCAACTTCGTCTTTCAGGTTTCCCAGCATGACGATCTTGTTGTCGGGGGTGAATCCGGGAAGAACTCGCGAGGCGTGGAGGTCGTCAACCAGTTTCCCGCCGAATTCCAAGTAAAGTTTTCCGCCGAATTGCTTACGCCGCTGTGCGATGTGTTCGGATTGGAGGCGGATGTACTGTTCGCGATCGAAACCGATCTTGTGCATTTTCTTCTCCCTGCGTCGTTAACCAACGCAGATCTACCCTAGGACGCTACTCTCCCCGCGGCCAGACCCGTCCGCCTGGTGTTCACGTCTTCCTCGTTTTGGCGACGCATGCTAGAATAGGAATTCCCTCCCCTATTTGCAGACTTCGTAGACATCTGCCGTTTTCCCGCAGTTTCTCGGGCGAGGCACCCTATCCTTTTCGCGATTCCACCCCTGTGCACTCGCATCGTCACGTCGAGCAATCGCCCACATTCTTCTGGCAATCCCGCAGGTACCACCCGTTTTTCCGCGCAGTTTTTCTGCGATCTCACCTTCTGACGCCATCGGACGTCAGGAAGGCAGGGCATATGTGCACCTTGCGGGGATTTTATGACGCGGGGCAATTACGACGTGGGGGTCGCAGAGCCGTTTCCAGGCGCAGTTCCTACGTACGGGAGGGGTAGTAAGCGAGCAGTGACGTGAACGTTCGAACGCTCAGATGATGTGGCGCTGCACCGCCCAGTGGGTGAGTTCGTGACGGTTCGACAGCTGGAGTTTGCGCAGCACTGCCGACACGTGCGTTTCCACGGTTTTGATGGAAATAAAGAGTTCGGAGGCGACCTCTTTGTAAGTGTATCCGCGGGCGATCAGGCGCATGACTTCCTGTTCGCGCGAGGACAGGGCGTCCAGTTCTTCGTCTCGCACGGCAATGGGGGCAGTTCCGAAAGCATCCAGGACGAATCCCGCCAGGCGCGGGGAAAATGCCGCATCTCCGGCGGCAACCCGGCCGATGGCTTCCACCAGGTCGGGAGTGGAGATCGACTTGGTGACATATCCGCGAGCGCCCGCACGGATGACATTCACGACGTCTTCCGGGGCGTCAGAAACCGAGAGGGCAAGGAACCGCAGTCCGGGAACGTCCGCGCAGGATGCGGCCACTTCGGCTCCACCTCCACCCATTCCGCCGGGCAGGTGGACGTCCAGCAGTGCGACATCGGGCTGGAGGGTGTGGCATGCGGCAATGGCGCCTTCCACGTCTGCGGCTTCTGCAACAACTTCCAGGTCTGCGCCCGAGGCTTCCAGTTCGGCGCGGACTCCTGCGCGCACCAGAGCGTGGTCGTCGATGACAACGAGACGGATGGTCATGCTGTGGCCTTTCATTGACGAGGCAGTGGGCGCGTATCGGGCAGGAGCGCTGCGGCGTCCGCGCCTCCCACGGTATTGCGTAGGGGTGCACTTTTCGGCGAACGCCACACCCCGGGCAGGGTGTCGTCACGCACTCACGCACTATTTTCTCCCAGGCACGCACCGCCTCGCCAATACGCAGGCACGGACACCTCTCCCCCCGCTCTCAGGATCCCTGAGGCGGAGCACTCATATGTACCTCGGTTCCCGTAGCCAACATGCGGATCTCAGCACTCCCGCCCGCGCGTTCCATTCGACCAATAATCGAATGACGCACTCCGTGACGATCCTCGGGAATCGCCTTCAGTTCAAAGCCCGAGCCGCAGTCCTTCACATAGAGGCCGCTCCCCGAGGGAGTCACTTCCAGGTAGACACTCACGGGCGGAGCACCGTGACGCACCGCATTCGCCATCGCCTCCGCACCCGCGGCAACCATCGCCAACTCCACGGGACCGGGACGACAATCCCCCACGGTCACAACATTCACCGGCACGCCATAGGTACTTTCCACCGTACCCGCCGCTTCCTTCACCGCGCCGGCCAGGGATTCCGCAACCTCTTCACGCCCCGTGTACAACCAGGCGCGTAATTCGCGTTCCTGCCCCAGGGACAGGGCGCGCACACGCACCGGATCATCCGCACTCGAACGAATGAGGGTCAGCGTCTGCAAAACAGAATCGTGGAGGTGCGCGGCAATATCGGCGCGTTCGGCTTCACGCACCTGATCTTCTCGCGCCTGCGTCACTTCCTGAGCGCTACGCAACCACAGCGGAACCACGGCAATACCGATCGCCACCATGACCGTGCCACCCAAAACTGCGCCTCGCACAAGATCCGTGGCAGAGGATCCGCGCACACTCAGCAGCAGCAAACCCGCGACCAGCAGAACAACACCACCGCAGGCAGACAGGAGGAAGATTGGGGTCTTCCAATTCGCGATATCTCCGACGCGGCTCCACACCAGCCCAATCCCAATCACCACCATGCTGATGGCGATACAGTCCATGGCGTTGACCCAGCCCAGAGCCACGATGACCTGCATGAAGATGGAGGCAACGATCGCGACAACACCCGCAATGATGAGGCGCGCTCGCTTGCTCTGCATTTCGCGCGCGGCCTGCTGTGAGCTGGTCAAAGCGCGGTGGAATGAGCCGTTGTCCGATCCGCTGCTTTCCTTGGCCTGCGGAAGCGAAAACCACAGCCACAGGTAGAGAAGAATGGACACCCCTCCAAGTGGGGCGGCCACGACGCACACGGTACGTACCAGAGCAACAGAAAATCCCAGGTGGGCTGCGAGTCCCGCGCACACTCCACCGAGCCAGGGGACGGCCAGTCCCTCAGCCTGCGGAGTTGACCGCATCAGGGGGCGACGCGGGCTTTCGACAATCGGAGGTTCCCACTGGTAGCCCTGCTGGTAGGAACGCACGGGCGACGGGGGAAGCGGCGGAATAGATTTCTGCTGCACCCCTTTATCTTCACATCTGCGCATCTCCTCGTCACCTCAGTCTCGGGGCAATCAGGGGGCAACCCGGGGAAACCCCCATATATTTTTCTCTTCCACGCGGGCAGAGTAGATGCTATGAACACGAACATGCCGGGCTACTCCTCCCCCCAGCCGCCCACCGGCCAGGGATTTTTCAGCAACCTGCGCTATTCCGGGTGGTTCCGAGGGGAACCTCGAATCGTTGGCGGCGTCTGTCAGGGACTTGCCGCACGCTACGGGTGGGACACGAACCTCGTCAGGGGTGTCGTCGCAATTTCCGCCCTCTTTTTCGCCCCCGTCATGTTCGTCTACGCCCTGGCCTGGGCGTTCCTCCCCGAGCAACGCGACGGGCGCATTCACGCGGAGGCTTTCTTCCACGGACACATGGACATCGCGCAGGCTGGAGCCGCTTCCCTGGCGATGCTCGCAATGCTGCGCCTGGCCGGTTTTGACCTTCTCACCAGCGGGATCACCTCGTGGCTCCGCGTCCTGTTGATGCTGGCGCTCTTCCCGCTGGCCATTCTCCTGGTCGTGCTCATGTCGCGCCAGAACCAGAGGCCGCGCCCCGCTCCTTTCATTCCGACGCAGCCGCAGGGAAACGTCCCTTTCTCCTCCCCGACGTCCCCCTCCGCCTCGTCGTTTACCGGCGTCCCCACGTCCTTTCCTCTTCACGAGGCGTACATTCCCACCCCTTCTGCGCAGGAGTCCGCTATGGGCACAGTTCCCCCCTCGTCTGAACACCCCGACAACCTCAATACCGAGGTTCTGCCCGTCACGGATGACCCGCCTGTGGATGGGGTCTCTGTGGACGGTTTCTCTCCTAGCGCATCCTCCGCCTCGTCCCCCACTGCGGATGGCGATCCCCTAAGCGTTGATTGGCGCACTCAGGGAGGTCCCGTCTCCGCCAACGGATCGGGGAACGCCTACGCGACCAATGCCTCGTACGCTCCGGCGGGACAGACGCCGGGTGTACCTCAGGGGGCTTTCCATGCGGCACCCGGGTTCTCCTCCTCGCAGCAGACGCCTCCCGGTGTCTCCCCTTCCTCCGTGCCACCGATGGGGGGCTACGCTTCTGCGACCCCTCAGGGACATATTCCCGGCGGTGCAATTCCCCAGATTCAGGTTCCGCGCATTGTGCTCCCCACGCACCGGCCGCGACGCGTCTCTCGCCAGGTGAGTCTGGCGATCAGCGGACTGATTCTGATTCTCATGGCCGCTGGTTTTGGCGGGATGTACGCATATTCGCACAATCCCGCTCAGGTGATCACGTCCGCTCTTCTCAGCGGAGGTGCCTGTCTGCTGGTCGTCGGTATTGCGCTGGCAGTAGCGGCGATTCACGACCGCGGCTCGGCCTGGCTCATGAGCCTGTCCATCATCGGTATGTTCATGGCAACCCCGCTTCTCGCCGCGGGAACAAGCAGGGTGTACAACCTCGATGAGCAGGTCACGTCGATTTCCGCCAGCACTTCTCCGCAGACGGATCGCTCGCTGTCCCTTTCCGTGCCCTTTGCAAGTCTTTCGAGTGAAGAGAAGTCGTGGGAATACGACTCCCTGGGGTCGAGTGAAACCGAGCGACAGATTCTCCGTCTGGATCTCGCATCGGCTCCCGATGGTCTGACCAAGGACATTCACGTCACCGGTTCAGAGTTTCTTGCCCTTTCGATTGAGGCGCGCAAAGATCAGCCCTTCCGCGTAGTTTTCAACCACCTTCCCAAAAAACACAACATCTCGTACTGGGAGAGTGCGGGCAGTCCCGCGACCTCCTACGAGTGGACGGAAGTGAACGGAAGCCGCCAGTTTGCCAACGAGGCATGGTCACACTCTGGGGGTCAGGGGATCACCGTATTTATCGATCCCCCCGTCAATTTCTTCACTCTGCATGAAAAGGATCCGGCCACCCCGCGCGCGCCGCGACCCGAGCAGTCGGCCACGCCGTCTGCGACGCCGGCTCCCACTGCTTCCGCTCAGCAGCCGTCCTCTTCGCCCTCCGCTCCCGCCGAATCCCACTGAAAGGACCTGATATGACGTCAACACCTCATACGTCCGAACACGACGAGACCACTCAGTTGCCGCAGGTTCCGGAAGAGGAGATTCCCGAAACGGCGGAGCTGCCCACGCATGTGGAGGAAGCGGTGACACAGACCCTGCCGGTTGCCTCACAAGCAGACGGTGTGGAGGAACAAACCCCCTCGGTGCAGGCGTGGAATTCCGGATCACTGCCGAATACGCAGACGGCTGCAAATACGGAGGCAAGCTGGGACGGGAAGGCCGCTTGGAGCGCTTCCTCAGCGTGGCCTGCGGTGCCTCCGCAGGCTCAGGTACCCCCGGAAGGCTCAATGCCTCAGCACCAGCCCCAGTTTTTCACGGGAGAAGCAACGCTCCAGGCTCAGCCACAGGCTCACAGCGAAGGGGCACTGCCGCAACCGCACGCCTCCACTGAAAAAGAAGCCGCGCACCCGCAGATACCCACCGAGGGGGTCGCACCCCAGGCAGCGATTCCCCCTCTCTCCCCGGCACCCCAGGCGGTCTGGTCTTTTAACTCTCTTGAGGAAGCTCCGGCACGCGGCGTGCGCGTGGGGCAAATGATTTGGGCGTGCATCGTTGCTTTTACGGGCATTCTGCTGCTCTCCCTTCCCCTGCTGCACCTCGTTCAGCCGCAGGTGGATATGGCGCTGGTGGCCATCAGCTTGGTGGCAGTCCTGGGCGTCACCCTGATCATCACGGCGCTGATGACCGGGAAAAAGACGCCTCCGGCTCAGCAGTAGCACTCTCCTGAAGCAACGGGTGGGGGCTGATTCCTTCAAGGAATCAGCCCCCACCCGTCTCAGTCACACGCTCCGCCACGAAACTCTTGCTGCGAGAGTTTCTTCTCGCGGCAAGCCCCCGGAGCAAGCGGCATTCAGGCTCCCGTCACGTCGTCCGGGGTGGCATCCGCGTAGCGAGCGAGTTCTTCTTCCACGATCGCTTCGTCCAGCTTCTGGAACACCGGGGTCGGCTTGGCGATCTCGACACCCACCTGGATATTGCGACGTCCCCAGGCCGGTGCCTTCGTGTAGTCGCCCGTGATGATCGGATAGCCGTCACGTCCTTCGAAGTCAGCGGGCAGAACCTCGGGATCCAGTTCGGCCACCTCTTCGATGCGCGGCATGGGAGCGATCTCACCGGTGCCACCCATGATGCGATCAATGTCGTTGGCCGCATGCGGCAGGAAGGGGCTGAGCATGAGGTTCAGATCATTGACGACCTGAGCCAGTGTCCACAGCACCGTCGCCAGGCGTTCCTGTTCCTCTGGAGCCTTGAGCTTGAAGGGTTCGGTGTCGGCCACGTACTTGTTGGCTTCGCCGACCAGGCGCATCGCGGCGGCAAGAGCAGCCTTCTGGCGGTGGTGACGAATGAGGCCGCCCACCTCGTCAAACCCTGCGTTCACCGCGTCCAGCAGGGCGCGGTCGATGTCCTGGAGTTCGCCGGGCTGCGGGACGGCTCCAAACTTCTTGTGGATCATCGAGGCGGTGCGGTTCACGAGGTTGCCCCATCCAGCGACCAGTTCACCGTTGGTGCGGCGGACGAATTCCGCCCACGTGAAGTCGGCGTCGGAAGATTCCGGGCCGGCGGCGCTGATGAAGTAGCGCAGGGCGTCAGCCTGGTAGCGGCTGAGCATGTCGCGCACGTAGATGACGATGCCCTTCGAGGAAGAGAACTTCTTCCCCTCCATCGTCAGGAACTCACTGGAGACGACTTCGGTCGGCAGGTTGAGGACTCCCAGGTCGCCGGGGGCGCCACCCTTGTTGCCCTGGCCGTTGTAGCCGAGCATTTCGGCCGGCCAGATCTGGCTGTGGAAGACGATGTTGTCCTTGCCCATGAAGTAGTAGGACAGGGATTCCGGGTCGTTCCACCACTTGCGCCACGCTTCGGGGTCGCCGCTGCGGCGCGCCCATTCGATCGAGGCCGACAGGTAGCCGATGACGGCATCGAACCACACGTACAGGCGCTTCCCGGGCTGGTCTTCCCATCCGGGAACGGGGATACCCCAGTCGATGTCGCGCGTCATGGCGCGGGGGCGAATGTCTTCGAGAAAGTTCTTCGAGAACTTGATGACGTTCGGACGCCAGGTTCCGGATTCGTCGCGCTCATCCAGCCAAGCGGACAGAGCGTCGGCCAGTGCCGGCAGATCCAGGAAGTAGTGGGTGGATTCGACGAACTGCGGGGTTTCCCCGTTGATGCGCGACACAGGGTTGATGAGGTCGGTGGGGTCGAGCTGGTTCCCACAGTTATCGCACTGATCGCCGCGAGCGCCGCCCGCACCGCAGATCGGGCAGGTTCCTTCGATGTAGCGGTCGGGCAGGGTGCGTCCGGTCGAGGGGGAGATCGCGGCTCGGGTCACCTGTTCGAGCATGTAGCCGTTGTCGCGCACCGTTTCGAACATGTCTTGGACAACGCGGTAGTGGTTGCCGGCCGTGGTGCGTGTGAACAGATCGTAGGACAGGCCGAGTGCGACGAGGTCTTCGACGATGAGGCGGTTGTTTCGGTCTGCCAGTTCACGGGCGGAAATTCCCTCACCGTCGGCGGCAACCAGGATGGGGGTTCCGTGTTCGTCGGTGCCGGACACCATGAGCACGTCGTGTCCTGCCATACGCATGTAGCGCGAGAAGACATCGGAGGGGACTCCGAATCCAGCAACGTGACCGATATGACGGGGGCCGTTGGCGTAGGGCCATGCGACGGCAGACAAAATACGACTCATGGCCACTAGTTTAGTGCTTTTTCCATGAGGTCTTGTCTCACGGACATCGATAAGTCATAAGACCGAGCCGCGCCTCCTCCCGCCCCACCTCCGCCTCCCCTCTATACTGGAGGGGAGCACCCGGTATCTCGTGGAGGGAAATATGCGTCGCGCACTGATTGTTGTGGATGTCCAGCCCACCTTCTGCGAAGGCGGGTCACTGCCCGTTCCGGGCGGCAATGCCTGCGCCCAGCGGATCCGCGATTTCCTGCTCAGCATTGGCATGGGAACCTCCACTCCCCCCGCAGACCCCAGCCTCTACAAGGCGTACGTCGCCTCGCAGGACTGGCACATTTCCCCGGGAGACCATTTCTCCGCGACCCCCGATTTCGTGGATTCGTGGCCTCCGCACGCTCAGGCGGGCACTAACGAGGCGGAGCTCCATCCGCTTCTTGGTGACCTCCCGTGGGACGTGCGCGTCCGCAAGGGGATGTACGCAGCCGCCTATTCGGCGTTCGAGGGGACAACCGGCGACGAGGCACCCTCCCCCGCGACGCACTCTTCTGACCACCCCGCTCCCTCCGGCCTCACATTGCACGAGGCGTTGCAGGCTCGGGGGATCACCGACGTTGACGTTGTGGGTTTGGCTCAGTCGCACTGCGTGTGCGCAACGGCCGTGGACGCGCGTCACCTCGGCTACGGGGTGCGTGTCCTCACGGATCTGACGGAGCCAGTGTCCGCAGATCTCGGGAAGGTTGCCGAGCAGACGATGCGAGAGGCAGGAGTTCAGCTCCTCACCTCCCGCGTAGCCCTCCGCCTCTGAGCCGCTTATTCGCTGTCTTTACGGCGTAGCGCCGCCTGGAAGAGTTCGTTCTTCCGCAGACCAGTTGCTTCAGCAACCTGTGCGGCGGCGTCTTTAAGGCGCATCCCCTCAGCGGCCAGAGCGAGCACCGCACCCACATGATCGTCCGCATTACCCGCATCGCGCGCGCCGGCCACCACAATGGTGATCTCCCCCAGAATCTCACCGGCCGTCGCCTCCACCAGCTCCCCGAGGGTTCCGCGGAGAATTTCCTCGTGAATCTTGGTCAGCTCACGACAGACCACCGCGCGGCGATCCTCGCCCATGACCGATGCCATTCGCACCAGGGTGTCGTGGAGGCGTTTCGGGGACTCGAAGAAGATCAGCGTATGCGGGTCGCGAGCCAGCGCCTCAAGGTAGCGGGTCGCTTCACCATCCTTGCGCGGCAAGAAGCCCTCGAAGCTGAAGCGGTCGGAGGGAAGTCCCGAAACCGCGAGCGCCGTCACGGGCGCGGACGGCCCGGGAAGGGCGGAGACTGCGACCCCGCGTGCGACGGCCTCGGTCACCAGCCGGTACCCGGGATCTGACACAGTGGGCATTCCCGCGTCGGATACCAGCAGCACGCGCGCTCCCTGTTCGGCCTGTGTCACCACCAACGAGGCGCGTTCCCCTTCGTTGTGATCGTGCAGGCTCATGAGTTTTCCACCGATCTGCACGCCCAGGCGCGAGGCCAGTGCAAGGAGGCGCCGCGTATCTTCTGCCGCCACGATGTCGGCCTGCGCGAGCGCCGCGATCAGGCGAGGCGAGGCATCCCGCACGTCTCCGATCGGCGTGGCACCGATCAGGATGGACGCGGCGCGCTGGACGTATTCCGCTGAGTGCCTTTCTGACGCCGCCTGTGCCTCGCGCATCTCCACTGTCGTTTCCTCTCCTGCTCAGCCCTGCTCTTACGTGAACAATACCGTTCCCGCACACCTTCGCCCATACTCTGTCCCCACGAGGCCATCGTGACTCGTAAAATATCCCCGTGGCTGATACCCCAGAAACTGAGCTCTCGCGTGCGTCCTCTCCCATGGACGAGGTGCCCTCCTCCACCGTTACACCGGAAGGTTCCGCTTCTTCCGCGGACTCCCCCTCCGCCTCGGGAAAGAGAAACGACCTCTCCTCCCGCAGGGAGGATCGCGGGGGACGTGTCGGCGTCCTGCGCGCGCCCGGCGGGACGCGCACGCCTTCTTCTCTCGCGCTTCTTCCGCGGTGGGCGCGCCTGCCTATGGGCACGGGCGCGGGGTGGATTGCCACGGCGCTGGCTACCCTCCTGGCTGCGTGTATTCGCCTGCCCGGGTTAGGCATGCTGAAAACCCTGGTTTTTGACGAGACCTACTACGTGAAGGACGCCTGGTCGCTTCTGGCCTTGGGGTACGAGGGCGAGTGGGCGAAAGACGTCAATCCCGCGTTCCTCGCGGGGGACACATCCGGCTTGTCGAGTAAGGCCGGGTATGTTGTCCACCCGCAGACCGGCAAATGGCTGATCGCGCTGGGGATGAAGGTCTTTGGCCAGACCAGCCCCGTGGGGTGGCGCATCACCGCCGCGTGCGCGGGCATCCTCCTGGTATTCCTCACGTGCCGTATCGCGTGGAATCTGTTCCGTTCTCCCACGATCACTCTGTTGGCCGGCGTGTTTTTGGCGACCGACGGTATTGCGATTGTCATGTCGCGTACGGCGCTTCTCGATATTTTCTTAGCGACGTTTGTGGCCGGAGCCTTCCTGGCGGTCATTAAGGATCAGCAGCAGTCTCATCCCCTGCTGGTGTCGAAGCTGTCCTCGTGGCAGCCGGATCCCGTTCACCCCGAGAAGTTGGGTCCGCATTCGGGCGGGCGCTGGTGGCTGGTTCTTGCCGGTGTCCTCTTGGGTCTGGCGTCTTCCGTGAAGTGGTCGGGTATTTACGCTCTGGCTGTCCTCGGGCTGTTCGTGGCGTTCCGAGACTGGATGACGCGTCGCCGCTTCCGTCATCCGCGCGCGTTCTACGCGACCGCCGTCAATGACACGTCGGTTGCGTTCTTGGCAATGGTGCCCACGGCGATCCTCACCTATATCGCATCGTGGTGGAGCTGGTTTGCTCACCCACAGGCCTGGGGGCATCACGCGGAGAATACGGGACTGCTGGGGAATCTGTCTGACCTGTGGGACTATCACGTGCAGATGTGGAAGTTCCACACGTCGTTGACCAGCGATCACAGCTATAAGTCGAATCCTCTGTTCTGGCTGGTCCAGCAGCGTCCCACGTCTTTTGCCTGGGACAAGGTGCCTCAGGACGCGGGGTGCCCCACCTCCCAGTGCGTGCATAATGTCGTCGCGCTCGGCAACCCCGCTCTGTGGTGGGCGGGAGTTCTTGCTCTGATTGTTCTACTGTGGGCAACCCTGGTGGGGCGCAACTGGCGGACGGGTCTTATTGTCTGCGGCTACCTGGCGATGTACGTCCCGTGGATCGGCTATATGCACCGCACGATCTTCAACTTCTACACGATTGCGTTTGTGGCGTTTGTTGCCCTCGCGGTCGCGTGGCTGTGCGGCCTGCTCCTGGATCAGGCACGTATCTCCCCCTCCCCCGATCGTGGGTATGGTTCAGATGATTGGGACGAGGTGGACTATCGCTGGATGGGGCGCACGGGGATCTTCTCGCGCCTGGCTTCTTCCACTCTTACGTCCCCAGCACGCGCATTCTCAGCACCCGGCGACGAAGCGGAGGGTGCGCACAACGCTTCCTCTCCTCTCGCTTCTTCCTCTCTCAACATTGAGGCGGAGGGTTCCCGAGGTATTTCCTCCACCCCCGGTGGCGAGGCAGAGGACTCCCACGGCGATTCCTCCTCCCTCGCTTCTCCTGCCCTCGGTAACCATGCTGAGAGCCGCCAGGAAGTTTCCGCTCACCACGCATCCGATGTGTCCGCTGGTTTTTCCTCTGAGGCTGCCCCTTCGCCAGCGGGAGCCGCGGGATCTGCAAGTAGCGCGCCTGCCGAGGGCGACGCTTCCTCCGAAAGTGCCCTCACCGACGCCGTCCCCTCAAAGAAGGCTCATTCCTCCCAGGACACCCATCCACAGGAGGGCAGCACCGCCTCGTCAGTGAACACCCCGCGCACGGTGCGCATGGAGACTTTGACGCTCTTCTTCACCAGCGTGAGCCGTCGCACGTACGCAATCCTCGCGTGTGTACTCATGGCTCTCATCTTGGGCGTTGCGTTCTTCTTCCTGCCCCTGTGGCGAGGCGATCTCATTACTTACGATTTCTGGCACATCCACATGTGGTTCCCCTCGTGGATTTAGGCTTTGAGGTCTGACGCGATCGACACCACGGGTAAGACCGTTCACTCGGGTGATGCCTTCTCTGTGACGATCCCCAGCTCCCTCGAGGTGTTCAATGGCACTTCATTCACGATGGCTGCACCCGACGGCACCGGCGTTGCCACCTGCAACGCGCCGGCAGGTAAGGGCACGACCCTCACCTGCACCTTCACCTCGTACGCGGATACGCACACCGACATCACCGGTAGCGGCTTCCTGACAATGACCGTCACTGAAATCAGCGATAACCCGACCGTTTCCTTCACCACGCTCAACGGAACCATTACCGCAAACATCCCCGGCGACAAGTTTAGAGCTCGTCCCGGACGCGGCGAGCCGCCGACAACCTACAAGTTCTGCTCCAGTCGCCCAACAACCCGGACGCCCTCACCTGGAACGTCTGGATTAACGAGAACACCCTGAACGGCAGCGCGAACGTCACCGTCAATGACGTGTTCAGCAACGAGAACGGTGGCTTCAGCTTCAACCCCGGCGCAGTTGCCCTGCAGGTGTGGCCGACCACTGACTCCTGGACGAACGGCTCCGATCCCATCAACGTGGTTCCCGGTGGAGCCATCAACGGTGGCACCTTCACCATCGCCCAGACCGTCGAAGGCTTCACCGCCTCCTAGCCGACAACCGGTCAGGGACAGGGAATCTACTCGCTGGTCTACATCACACCGATTCGTGACACCTACAAGCTGACCGAAAGCGGAACCACTTTCAGCAATGTCATTGACATCAACGGAAGCAAGTACGACAAGTCCGTGAGCGCAAAGAGCTACGGTGGCGGTAACGGCAGCGGTACGACCGAGACGACGCCGACCGCAACGCCCTCGGCTTCTCCGACTCCGTCTGCAACCCCCACCACCTCGCCGAGCCCCTCGCCGAGTGTGACCCCGACGCCGACCACTCCGGCCACGCCCAGCGTGACGCCGACTCCGGTTCCCTCGACGCCTTCGACGCCGGCAATCTCCAGCACTCCGACCCCGACGGCTTCCAGCACCACTCCGGCTGTCTCTCCGTCGCCATCCATTTCTTCCCCCACCACTCCGATGACGACTGATCCGCAGACTCCTGCGATGACGCCTCCGCCCGGAACGGATCAGGGGAATCGCCCGAAGGCACTTGCTCACGCCGGCGTCGATTCCATGTCAATATATGCGGGTGCCGCCATGCTGGTGTGTGCGGGTATTGCTCTTGCAGCCAGCCGCAGCCAGAACTCATCGCGATGATCGTCCTTTCCGGTGAGTAGGCGAAGCGCCTACTCACCGGAGACTGTTCGAAGGAACGTTTCGGATACGGCATCCTGCCTACGGGTACACGGGGGCAGGTCGCAAGAGCGAATCCTCCTCAAAGAACGGTAGGCCACAGAGCGGATGCGATCCTCGGCAGTCTCTCCTCATTGCCCCCCTATTTAGAAGAGAGGGGAAGAAGAGCGCACGAAGCACAGGGCAGCTCATACGAGCATCTGTGAGGGTACAGATCCGACGGCCAGCACCCCCCTAGATGTTTGGGCGTGCGAGCGCCAGAGAGGCTCTCAGAGGGCTATATGAAGGCAAAGATCCCCTTGTCATCATCGTCGATACGAGAATGCGCGAAGTCGTGAGATGCACAGTCCCCCACCTCGCGTCGTCGCCCCCGATGGTGCAAGAGAGGTCGAGGCGATACTCAAGCAAAAGCCTCTCTCGCAGATGGAGGAGGGAATGCATTCCGCAGGAGTCGAAATACTTTCCTCTTGTCCTATACGGACTAAGAAACGGATGGAGATGGGTAGAGGGTTCCCCCTAGTCGAGAATGCCCTTACGGAGCCTGAGAGGCCTTCTTAGAGCGGGAGAGAGACGTGTACGAGCTGGTAGGGCCTAAAGCGCTTACTGATTCATAGCTCGAAAACCGGAAGATGCACAGTCGTAGCGCATCCAGAAAATACGGCTAGTGCTGTTGAGTGGTTGATGGCTTGGGAGTGTAGGGCGTTGTTCCGCGTGTTGTTGTGTGTTTGTTGTGCGCGCGTCATTGCCGCGTGGTGCTTGTGTGTATGTTGTGTGTCGCGTGCGCTTGTTGGGTGGTTGTGTGTTGTTTGTGTGTTGTGTTTGTGGGTGTTGTTTGGCCCCCTCAAACGTGTGTGTTTGAGGGGGCCGTGTG
>CAURIY010000026.1:0-15563 GCA_963525415.1 uncultured Actinomyces sp. | reverse complement strand
CGTTTTCTGCCCGAAGCGACAGCATGACACAACGGTGGCGGGGGGGGGGCCCCCCCGATTGGGGGGCCCCCCCACAGCCGTGAAAACTTCACAGATACTGCGTGAGCGTCAGTCGCGCGTCAGCTTTCGGTGAGTCACGCGGTGCGGAGCTGCAGCGTCCTGCCCCAGACGTTCAATCTTGTTCTTCTCGTAGGATTCGAAGTTTCCTTCAAACCAGTACCACTGCGAGGGGTTTTCCTCGGTTCCTTCCCATGCCAGGATGTGGGTCGCGACACGATCCAGGAACCAGCGGTCGTGGGTGACCACAACGGCGCAGCCCGGGAACTGGAGCAGAGCATTTTCCAGCGAGCTCAGCGTTTCCACATCAAGGTCGTTGGTCGGTTCGTCCAGCAGCAAGAGGTTGCCGCCCTGCTTGAGGGTAAGAGCCAGGTTCAGGCGGTTACGTTCACCACCGGAGAGAACACCGGCGGGTTTTTGCTGATCGGGTCCCTTGAAACCGAACGCAGACACATAGGCGCGCGACGGCATTTCAACGTTGCCGACCTGAATGTAGTCGAGTCCGTCGGAGACAACTTCCCACAGGGTCTTGTCGGGATCAATACCCGCTCGGTTCTGATCCACGTAGCTGATCTTGACGGTTTCACCGATGGTGAGCTCTCCCCCGTCCAGGGGTTCGAGTCCCACGATGGTCTTGAACAGCGTGGACTTACCCACGCCGTTGGGGCCGATGACACCGACGATGCCGTTACGCGGCAGTGAGAAAGACAGGCCGTCGATGAGGACGCGCTCGTCGAAGCCCTTGCGCAGGTTCGAGGCTTCGATAACGACGTTGCCCAAACGCGGCCCCGGCGGGATCTGGATTTCTTCGAAGTCGAGTTTGCGTGTGCGCTCGGCTTCTGCCGCCATTTCTTCGTAGCGTTCCAGACGTGCCTTCGACTTGGCCTGACGCCCCTTGGGGTTCGAGCGCACCCATTCGAGTTCTTCCTTGAGGCGCTTGGCCAGCTTGGCGTCCTTCTGTCCCTGAACCTGGAGACGCTTTTCCTTGGTTTCCAGGTAGGTCGAGTAGTTGCCTTCATAGGGGTAGAGGTGGCCGCGGTCCACTTCCGCGATCCATCCGGCCACGTGATCCAGGAAGTAGCGGTCGTGGGTCACGGCGATGACGGCGCCGGGGTAGGACGCCAGGTGCTTTTCCAGCCAGAGGACGGATTCTGCATCCAGGTGGTTGGTGGGTTCGTCCAGCAGCAGCAGGTCGGGAGCTTCGATGAGGAGCTTGCACAGTGCCACGCGGCGGCGCTCACCACCAGAAAGCACATTCACCGGCTGGTCGGCCGGAGGGCAGCGCAGGGCGTCCATGGCTTGTTCCAGCTGAGAGTCGATGTCCCATGCATTGAGGGCGTCGATCTCGGTCTGAAGCTTGCCCATTTCGTCCATCAGCGCGTCGAAGTCGGCATCGGGGTTGGCCATCTCTTCGGAGATTTCATTGAAGCGCGCGAGCTTGGCGAAGGTGGATGCAGCCCCCATGCGGACGTTTTCCACGACGGTCTTGGTGTCGTCGAGTTTGGGTTCCTGTTCCAAGATACCCACGGTATAGCCGGGCGTCAGACGTGCCTCACCGTTGCTCGGCTCATCCAAACCCGCCATGATCTTGAGGATTGATGACTTTCCTGCACCGTTGGGGCCGACCATACCGATCTTGGCTCCCGGGAAGAAAGACATACTGACGTCATCGAGGATGACCTTGTCGCCGTGCGCTTTACGCGCTTTGATCATCTGATAGATGTACTCCGCCATGGTTCTCCATCCGGCTTCGTCGTTTTTCCTACCGCTGTGCGGCATGTGTCCACTCCATGCTAGGGCACAGCAGGATAAAAGCATGCCTTCGATCGCTGTGAGACAAGCACACCTGCCTCACAGCGATCGAGCGAGTGATCGCACACACCGGGGAGAAACTTCCTCCCCACATCACAGCTTTACCCGCAGGGAGTGACCACGAAGTCCGGGAGAACCCCCGAGTGAGGCTGAAAGCAGGACTTCACGGGAAGGATGGCCGCGAGCGCCGGGGAAAGCACGCAGACCTCACGCGGGCAATTCCACGAGGGGCGATTCTTCTCCCCCACTGAAGCCTTCTAGCGTTGCCCCCTCATTCGCCGTCTCACGCGGGGGTGTGCAGGTCGAGGCCCCCGCGCTCATATACGAGGCGGACAGGGATCCTTCCGCTTCGTCGTGGGGTTTTTCTGGAGTGACGATCAGTGCTGTCCCATGCCCGCTCTCCAGACTTTCCTCGCCTGCTGAGGGGTGAACCTGGAATTCTCCGGGACTTGCGTGGTCACTGGTCTGAACACTGCCGCTCTCGGTGGAGGTGACGGGGCGCAGAATCTGCGCGACTCCATATGCCAGGTCAATCCCGACAGATTGGGCATTGACCACGAGTTCTGCTCGGGGCTGCCCGTTTTCATCGCTCCATGCTCGAGTCGTGGGTTTGCCGACGACGATCACAGGGGTGCCTTTGCGGATACTGGCAACGGCGTGCGAGGCCAAGCGATCCCATATGCGTACCGTGTACCAGTGGGGGTCGCGTTCTTCGAATGTGCCCGCGTCTGTGATTCTCCACTGCGGAACGGCAAGTCGGAAACGTGCGCTGAGCGTTCCCTGGCTGGTGGTGTAGGTGCGTAAATCTGTTGCGATACGGCCTCGGAGTGTGAGGGTGACGTTTTCGCTCATGAGAAAACTCCTGTGGGTGAGTGTGTGGTGTGGTGTCAGCCCGGGTGGAGTGGTGCCGCCCCGGAACTTGTTCAGCACCACTCCCCTGCGAGCATGACCCACCCGAATGCCCTTTCCCACTCCCATCGCTTCGCCTGTGGATACAGCCCTGTCGTGTTCGCCCTGTGGATATGAAAGTTTCACCACCCGCTGAGGGCGCCGCGCTTCACGAGATACCTGAAACTCCCCATATCCCCATTGCAAATGTTCGCGCGCATGCGATCAGTCATTCGGATACCTACACGTGGGGGGCGCACGTCACCGTGACGTGCGCCCCCCACGGCAGTACAACGCCCTCAGATGGGACGAAAAATTCAGTCCTCCGACACACCCCGCTGAGGGATCCCCAGAGCCACGGCTTCGGCTGCGGCTTCACGAGCCTGCTCTCGGGTCACGGGTTCACGCGGGAAGAGCACTCGGCGGTAGTATTCGAGCTCCTGAATCGACTCGAGGATATCCGCGAGCGCCCGGTGTCCTCCGTGCTTTTCCGGTGCTTCTTCAAAGGCCTTGCGGTGCCAGCGTTTGGCAAGTTCCTTGATCGAGGAGACATCGATCAGTCGGTAGTGGAGGTGGTCGATGACCTCGGGCATGTTGGCTTCGAGGAACATCTTGTCCGTTCCAACGGAGTTTCCGGCCAGCAGCGCCTTGCGGGGCTGGGGAACGTAGTGGCGGATGTAGTCCAGAACCTGCTTCTGGGCCTCTTCCATGGTTGTTCCCTGCGCCAGGTCGTCCAGCAGCCCGGAGGTGGTGTGCATATTTCGCACGAAGTCGTTCATTCCATCGAGGGCTTCTTGCGGGGGCGTGATCAACACGTCGATCCCATCGTCCACGATATTCAGGTCGGCATCGGTAATGACCACGGCCACCTCGATCAGGGCATCTCGGTCAACGTCCAGACCGGTCATTTCACAGTCGATCCACACCAGGGGTTCTTTCATGTCATTCACGTCTTCAGTCTAGCGCTCTCCTTCTGCGCACTCCCGGCGGGGAACAGGCGCAACCTCAGAAGGGCAGGTTCTTCTCTTCCCCGCCCTCCGCCTCGTCCTTGGCAGGGCTGCGTCTCACCATGGGAGTGGTCGCGCCCCGAGGAAGGCGAAAAGTCTAGAATGAACGCCAGTTTTGATACGTGAGAGCAAAGGACGTTTCTATGACCGGCGACCGTGCGCTTCCTGTCACCGCTGACCTCGTGCGTTCGGCGGCAATTACGCTGAGCGGGGTTGTGGAAACCACTCCCCTCATGCCGTCGGAGCGCCTGTCGGAACTCGCTGGAACACCGATTGTGCTCAAGCGTGAAGACATGCAGAGATGCCGCTCCTTCAAGGTTCGCGGCGCCTACACGCGCATGAGTGCCCTCAGCCCGGAGGAACGCGCTCGCGGCGTCGTGTGTGCATCCGCTGGGAACCACGCACAGGGCGTGGCCTATGCGTGTGCTGCGCTCCAGGTACGGGGCACGATCTATCTTCCGTCGAATACGCCGAAGCAGAAGCGTGCGCGTATCGCCACGATCGGTGGCGACTGGGTGGAACAGGTCATTGTCGATGGGACGTTTGACCGTGCGAATCAGCTGGCGCAGGAGGCCGCGCGCACCTCGGGTCGCACCTATGTCCATCCCTATGATGATCCGATGACGATGGCGGGTCAGGGCACTGTTGCCGTTGAGCTGTGCGCGCAGATGCCGAAGGATACCGCGGCTGTGGTGGTGCCGATCGGCGGTGGCGGCCTGATTGCGGGAATCGCGACCTGGCTGCGTTCTCAGCGTCCCGAGGTGAAGATCATCGGCGTGGAACCGTCGGGTGCTGCCTCGATGCGCGCCGCCGTGGATACGGGGGAGCCGCTGTCTTTGCCGTCGGTGGATCCCTTCGTGGATGGTACGGCTGTGGGGCGGGCGGGCGCTCTCCCCTTCCAGGTCGTGCGCGAGCTGGTCGACGACATTGTGGTGGTTCCCGAGGGAGCTGTCTGCACGGAAATGCTGGATTTGTACCACTCGGACGGGGTGATTGCGGAGCCCGCGGGGGCGTTGGCGTCGACGGCTGTGCGCGCGGCGTTGGCAACACCTCAGCAGCGCGAGGCGCTCCTCGGTCGCGCGGATGGCGCGGTGGTGTGCGTGGTGTCGGGTGGCAATAACGATATGACGCGCTATGCGGAAATCATGGAGCGTTCACTGCGTCACGAGGGGTTGCGCCACTACTTCCTGGTGACCTTCCCCCAGCAGCCGGGTGCGTTGCGCGGCTTCTTGGAAGACGTGTTGGGTCCCAATGATGACATCGTGCACTTTGAGTACACGAAGAAAAATAATCGCGATTCAGGTCCTGCCCTCGTGGGGATCGATTTGGCCGATCGTGAGGACATTACGGGGCTGCGTGAGCGTATGGAGGCTTCTGCCCTGCACGTGGAGGAGCTGCGTCCCGATTCGGAAATCTACCGTCTGGTGATCTGAACGACCGAGCTTCTCGGTCACGACCATTCAGGCGACGAGGGCGTGGACGCGCGAGGCGTGCACGCGGACGAGCGGCGTGGAGTTGAAGCGGTAGCCGACGCCTCGAACGGTGGAGATCAGGTCTTCGCAGGGAAGTTTGGCACGGAGGCGACGAATGTGCGCATCAATCGTGCGGGTCTCCTCCCCCAGGTTGCGTGTTCCCCACACGGATTCCAGGAGTTCCTCACGGGTCACGCTGTCGTCGGCGCGCTGTGCGAGGTAGGTGAGCAGCGCGTATTCCTTGCGGGACAGTGTGAGTTCTCGGTGGTCGACCGTCACGCGGTGGCGGTCGCAGTCGATTTCAATACGCACGGGTTCCAGGCGAAGTCCGGCGAGGATGTCGAGGAATTCGTCGAAGGTCGTGGTGGGGGTGTCGCAGGCGTTGAGGACGGGTGCGGAGGTCAGAGCCATGAAATTTTCCAAACGTGCAGTGCCGCTCCCCTGCGCTCAGACGGTGAGCGTCACGATGGGGGGTATTGAGGCGGCGGTGATTGACAGGGACTGGGTCAATCACATGCACATTCGCGAGCACATGGAGCCGCACATCGGGCGGCACATGGTGATCGCGTGGAAAGTCATGACACGATGATCTCGCATTCTCCGCGATCGTGTCGAATTATCTTTCATCGTGAGATGACGTAACAGAATGTTGCCTTCCCACGGGCAGCGCAGCACCGGCGAGGCGCCCCTGCGATCCGGCATCACCCTCTTTCCGCTCTCACGTCCTCGAGATTCACACAGCGGAAGAGCCTCCTCTGCACCCCATACCTTTGCGTTCTCATATCTCCGGGCAGAGAGCCCCGGTGCCCCTCTCGCCGGAGTCCCCCAACAGAGATGCGACGGTAATAGACCTGTGGGGGCTACCGTCCGTAGATGGTAGCCCCCACAGCTGTCGCGAATGCGTCACCTCTCAGCTCATCGCGCGGAGGTCACGCGGCTATCTGCCCACGCCGGGCAGGCAGCCAGCTCACTTGCCGGCGGCAAGTTCCGCGCGCACGGCCAGGGTTGCTTCCACCAGGTTCTTCAGGCTGGCTTCCGTTTCCGCGTAGCCGCGGGTCTTGAGACCGCAGTCCGGGTTCGACCACAGGTACTGAGCGGGGATGCTGGCCACTGCGGCGCGCAGCAGTTCCGTGAGTTCTTCAACGGAGGGAACGCGCGGAGAGTGGATATCCCACACGCCCGGACCCACGCCCTGGTCAAAGCCGTGTGCGGCCAGTTCGGGCAGAACCTCCATGCGGCTGCGTGCAGCTTCGATCGAGGTCACGTCCGCGTCCAGGCCAAGGATCGCGTCGATGATCTGGCCGAATTCGGAGTAGCACAGGTGCGTGTGGATCTGCGTGTCTGCGCGCACACCCGCGGTTGCCAGGCGGAAGGAGTCCACCGACCACTTGAGGTAGTCCGCGTGACGGTCGGCGTCCAGGGGCAGAAGCTCACGCAGTGCGGGCTCGTCGACCTGCACGATCGCAATACCGGCTTCTTCCAGATCCACAACCTCGTCGCGCAGAGCCAGACCGATCTGGTCGGCGACTTCGGCCAGAGACAGGTCGTTACGCGGGAAGGACCAGGCGATGATCGTCACCGGGCCGGTGAGCATGCCCTTGACCGGACGATCGGTCAGGGACTGTGCGTACTTCGCCCAGGTCACCGTCATCGGCTGGGCGCGCGTCACGTCACCCCACAGGATCGAGGGACGCGTGCAGCGCGAACCGTAGGACTGCACCCAGCCGTTCGCGGTGGCTGCGAAGCCTTCGAGCTGCTCTGCGAAGTACTGCACCATGTCGTTACGTTCGGCTTCACCGTGCACCAGCACGTCAATGCCCAGGTCTTCCTGGAGCTTGACGACGCCGGCGATTTCTTCGCGCATGCGCTCGGTGTATCCGGCCTGATCGAGTTCTCCGCGGGTGAAGGCCGCGCGGGCGCGACGGATCTCCACGGTCTGCGGGAAGGAACCGATGGTCGTGGTCGGCAGGTCGGGCAACTGCAGGCGTTCGCGCTGCACGACGTCGCGCTCAGCGAAAGGTTCGCGAGTGCGATCTGCTTCGGTCAGAGCGGCCACGCGCTCACGCACGTCGGGACGCACAACGCCGGGGGCTGCTGCGCGCTGCGCGAGCACCTCGCGGGTGGCAGCCACGGCCTCGGCAATGGCGTCGAATCCTTCGTCCACGCCGCGGGCGAGGGTCGCGATTTCCGCGACCTTCTGGTCGGCGAATGCCAGCCAGGCGTGCAGGTTGGCGTCCAGCTGGGCGTCCTTCCACTGCTCCAGAGCGGTGTCGTGGGGCACGTGCTGCAGGGAGGTCGTGGTGGCCACGGCCAGGGAACGCGGGGCGAGTGCCTGGGCGGCCTGGAGCTTGGCGACAGCGGCTTCCAGGTCGGTGCGCCAGATGTTACGGCCGTCGACCACGCCGGCAACCAGGGTCACCTGGGAGAAGTCCACGGCGCCCGCTTCGGGGAGGGAGCCTCGTCCCAGATCGAGGTGGAGGGCTTCCACACCGGTAGCGGCCAGGACGGGAGCGGCTTCGCGACCGTCGCCGTAGGGCACGGTTGCCAGGATCTGCGGGCGTTCTTCGGCGGGAAGTGCCGCCAGTTCACCGAGGGCGCGTCCGGCGAGGGCAATCAGTTCGCTGCGGGACGCGTGGAGGTTGTCGGAGGCCAGTGCCGGTTCGTCGATCTGCACCCATGTGGCTCCGGCTTCGCGCAGTGCGGCAAGCACCTCGCGGTATGCGGCAACCACGTCGTCCAGGCGGCTCAGCGGGGAGAAGCCTTCGGGGGCGTTCTCGTCGGTCTTGGCCACGGCCAGGAAGGTCACGGGGCCGACCAGGACGGGGCGGGTCAGGGTACCTTCGGCCAGCGCGTGCTCGAAGCGGCGCACGACGGTGCGGTCAGCGAAGGAGATCGGGGTATCGGAACCGATTTCGGGAACCAGGTGGTGGTAGTTCGTGTCGAACCACTTGGTCATTTCCAGCGGGGCGATTTCGTCGTTGCCGCGCGCCAGGGAGAAGTAGAGATCCAGGCCTTCGCGTCCCGCGAAACGCGGGGAGACGGCGCCCAGGAGGGCGATGGTGTCGAGCACCTGATCGTAGAGGGCGAAGGTTTCCGGAATGGAGGCGTCGTCGCGTCCCAGTCCCAGTTCCACCAGGCGGTCGTGCGTGGTGCGACGCAGCTCGTTTTCCGTGGCCTGGAGTTCCTCGGCGCTGATGCGTCCCGCCCAGTAGGACTCAAGAGCCTTCTTGAGTTCGCGGTGACGGCCGATACGCGGGTAACCGAGGATGGTTGCGGTGGGGAATTCGCGGGTCATGAATTGTCCTTGTTTCTGTTGGGTCACGGGGACGAGGGTCGATGGGGTCTGGAAGTTTTCTGTGGACATCATGGCACGACATCGGGGCTGACAAGCCCCGATGCCACCAGAAGGTCACAGGCCGGCTGGGAACGATTAAAGGTATACAGGTGGATTCCGGGAGCTGTTGCCCCGTGGATTTCTCGCACGAGTTCCGCCCCCAGTTCGATGCCTCGGGCGTAAAACTCCTCAGGAGTCGTGGTTTTCTCCAGTTGGCGCCGCATGGACTCCGGGATGGAAATTCCGGTGAGTTCTTGGACGCGCGCCAGTCGACGTGCCTCCACGGGCGGCAGGATTCCGGGAACAATGGGAATAGTCACACCGTTGGCGCGGGCTTTTTCAACGAACGACAGGTAGGTGTCGGCTTCCCAGAACATCTGGGTGATCGCGAAAGAGGCTCCCGCGGATTGCTTGACCAGGAGGCGTTCAACTTCCTGTTGGGGCGTGGTGTGTGCCGCGGGGTTTCCCGCGGGGAAAGCGGCAACGGCAATCGTCAGGGGTTTGAAGGCTGCGCGCAGTGCGGCTCCCGGGTATTGGGCGCAGCGCGATGCTTCGAGCGAACGGATAAGGGACACCAGTTCGATCGCGGAGCTCACTCCCCCGGGGCTGGGATGCCAGTCGGGGCGCCCCACCGGCGGGTCGCCTCGCAGGGCGAGGAAGGTACGTACGCCGGAGTCGAGGTAGTCGGTGACGACTTCCCCAACTTCTTCCGGGGTGTTGCCGACGCACGTGAGGTGGGCGATCGGCTGAACCGGGCTTTTCTTCACGAGGCGGGTGACGACTTCGCGGGCGCTGGTGCGGTCTTGTCCGGCGGCGCCGTAGGTGACGGAAATGAAGTCGGGGGAAATTGAGGTCAGCTGGTCGACGGTCTTCCAGAACTGGGGTGCGAGTTCCGGGTTGCGCGGGGGCATGACTTCAAACGACAGGGTCGTGGGATGGTGATCTTGGGAGCAGCGGGCGTCGCTCATCAATGTCCTTTGGTCGGGGGCGCCGCGTGTGCGGCGTTCAGGGCAGGAGAAGCAAAATCACCGGCACATTCGCGCACGTACGCTGCCGCAGAGGCGGGCAACGGGGTTCAGCTGTGCGTTCATGTCATCCATTATCGTGTTTTATTTCGTCGGAAAAGTGCGTGCTCACACAGTGGGATAACGTGACGTTTTCCTCAGGGATTTCTCACGAGGCGGAGCGAAGTTGGGAGGGTACGCATCGTTTCGCTGAGCACGAGGTGAGTACAGAGCGGCGCGGGAGAGGGTACGCGGGGCACGCTGTGCAGGAGAGAGCGCATTATGGGTCATACGTGCAGCACCTTAGATGCACGTACGTCTCCCCATACTCCAGCCTAGAGCGACGCGATCTCAGCGCTACCCGGGACTATGCAGCGCGTGGGGGCACCGTTTTGGTGCCCCCACGCGGCTTTTTTGCGCCCTCGACAGGACTCGAACCTGCAACCTCGGGATTAGAAGGCCCTTGCTCTATCCATTGAGCTACGAAGGCTGGCTCCCGTCATGCTACATCGCGATCCGCCGGAGCTTCATCTCCCCGCGACGTACACCGTCGCATCTCTGGTGGAAATCCGCATCACCTCACGCACGTTATTCGCACCCACGCCCGCTCTTCGCCTCGCCCCTCACTACATCACACACCATCACATTTTCTCTGGAAAATCAAGGAAAAGATCATGAGTGCACGACATTATTCACGCACACATGTGCACGTCCCGTACTATGAGGGCGTCCATCCGATGCGCAACGAAGCCCCTGGAGCACGCATGCCCTTCGCCAGTGCCTTATCCGCAGCACTCCCCCTCGCCCCCACATTCACACCCTCCACCACGGCACTCGGGGGAAGTGTTCTCACCACGGCACTCGCCGGAATCCTGCCGCTTATTGCCTTTTTCGCCCTCCTGGGCGCCGTCAAACTCAAAACACACTGGTGCGCGCTGATCTCCCTGATCCTCTCAGGACTTATCGCCACCTTTGGATACGGGATGCCGGCCTCTCTCACACTGGCAGCCGCCGCTCAGGGCGCGGTCTTTGCCCTCATGCCGATCATCTACATCATCGTGGCCGCAGTCTGGCTCTATAACCTCACAGAAGTGTCCGGGCGAAGCGCAGATCTGCGAGCAGTCTTCAACACCATCGGAAAAGGCGACATTCGCGTTCAAGCACTCATCGTCTCCTTCTCATTCTGCGGCCTCCTGGAAGGACTGGCCGGTTTCGGCGCACCCGTCGCCATCGTGGCCGCCATGCTGGTGGCACTTGGGGTTCCCCCGGTGAAAGCCGCGGTGACCACGATTGTCGGGAACGCCATTAACGTGGGCTTTGGCGCCATGGCAATCCCCGCGACCACCGCAGGCAAACTGGGCGGACAGAACCCCCTGTTGGTCGCCGCAAACATGGGGCACCTGACGTGGATCATTGCCTGTATCATTCCCCTGCTGCTTCTGTGGATCTTGGACGGGGGACGAGGCATCCTCCAGCTGTGGCCGGTCGCCCTGATCTCCGGCGCGGCCACCGCGGCGGGTCACTTTGTCACTTCCACATTCTCCTATGAGCTGACCGCAGTGCTTGCCTCCCTTCTGGGGCTGGCAGCGTCTTACCTTTTCCTTCTGGTGTGGACTCCCACGACCCCTGAGGAACACCGCTCCACCGTCAGCGACGCGGATGCTCCCGATGCCTCGCGCACGCTGCTGGCATTGCTGCCCTACGTTCTCGTGGTTGTTGTCATTGCGTTCACGAAGCTCTGGAAAATCGGAGTCAATATCGATGCCCTGTTCAAGGGGACAGATCTGAAAGTTCCCGTTCCCGGATTGTACGGAGTGCTCGTTGCAGCGGACGGCTCGCCCCTGGGATCGACCGTGTACACCTTCCAGTTCCTGTCGAATCCCGGAACGTGGATTTTTGTCACGGCGTTCATCGTGGCCTGGGTCTACTCGCGCACGGATTCTCAGGGGCGCTACCCCATGACCTTCCGCCGGGGAATTACCACCCTGTTCACCACAATTTCAACCTTGAAGATTTCGATTCTAACGATCTGCCTGGTGATGTCCCTGGCCTACGTGATGAATATGTCGGGACAGACCGGTGCTATCGGCGCGGCTTTGGCCACGACCGGCGTGTTCTTTGCCTTCCTCTCCCCCATTTTGGGGTGGTTGGGCACGGCCGTTGCAGGAAGCGCCACCAGTGCGGGTGCTCTCTTTGCAAATCTGCAGGCCACTGCCGCACAGCTGGCGGGGGTGGATCCCGCAACACTGCTGGCTGGCAATACGATCGGCGGCGGTTTGGGCAAGATCGTCTCCCCGCAGAACCTCACTATTGCGGCAACCTCAATTAATACTCCGGGCTGCGAGGCTGAGGTTTTGAAGAAGGCAGCTCCCTATTCCCTGGCGTTGCTTCTGGTGCTGTGCACCTTGATTTTCTTGGCGTCACAGGGATACCTAGGGTCATACATGCCCGATCCCACGTCCTACGCGCAATAGGACAGTAAGGGGGGCGCCATCATGCTGGCGCCCCCCTCCGTATCTTTGCCCGCCTGTGCGACTGTTTCTCCACACATCGACAGCATGGGAGCCATACCTCCAGGGCGTGTACCACTGATATCCCATTGGGTTGTCAAAGTATTTGTGCACTGCACTTTTGCGAATTACCTCCCCTACTGGCGCATACACAGCGGAAAACAACACCGTTTTTCCCCTGCAAATTCAGCAAATGAACAAAATTGCACACAAAAAATTTTTTCTGCACTTACGGTAAGAGTGATTAGTTAACAACAACGGAGGTGCCCACGTGCGTATCGCACTCTTTGCCACCTGTATTGCTGATGCGATGTTCCCCCAGGCACCGCAGGCCACAGTAGAAATCCTCGAACGCCTGGGACACGAAGTGGTGTTCCCCGAAGGCCAGGTCTGCTGCGGACAGATGCACGCCAACACCGGCTATTTCAAAGACGCAGCCAAAATCGTGAAGAACCACGTCGAAACCTTTGAACCGGTTCTCGACGGCGAATGGGACGCCATCGTCGTCCCTTCCGGCTCCTGCACCGGCGCCACCCGCCACGAACAAAAACTCGTCGCAGACCACGTCGGAGACCACGCACTGGGTGAGCGCGCCCAAGCAATCGCCGCCCACACCTACGACCTCACCGAACTCCTCGTCGACGTTCTGGGGGTGACCGACGTGGGCGCCTACTTCCCCCACCGCGTCACCTACCACCCGACCTGCCACTCCATGCGCATCACGAAGGTCGCCGATCGCCCCTACCGCCTGCTGGAAGCCGTCGAAGGAATCGACCTCGTCGAACTGCCCGACGCGAAAATCTGCTGTGGTTTCGGCGGAACTTTCTCCATGAAGAACCACGAAACGTCAACCGCAATGCTGGCGGACAAAGTCGCCAATGTCATGTCCACTCAGGCGGAAATTCTGGTCACCGGCGACTACTCCTGCCTCATGCACATCGGCGGTGGCCTGTCCCGTCTGAACTCCGGCGTGCGTGTCACGCACATCGCCGAAATCCTCGCATCCACGAAGGACAAGCCCTTCCAGGGCAATATCTCCTTCATTCGTCAGCCGGAGGTCGTGCGATGAGCCGCGAAGTTTTCCTCGGAATGCCGCACACCGGCGGCTGGACCACCAATGTGGAAATCCCCGAGGACACCCTGCGCTGGGGCACGACCTTCCCCGAAGGCGCGCGACGCACCCTGGCCAACACGCAGATGCGCCGCAACCTGGCGTACGCAACCCGGAAGATCCGCGATAAGCGCGCCATCCGCGTCGAGGAAATGCCCGACTGGGAGCAGCTGCGCGCCGCAGCCAGCGCTGTCAAGCACGAAGTGATGAGCAACCTTCCGGAGCTCCTCGTCCAGTTCGAAGAAAACGTCACCAAACGCGGCGGCATCGTTCACTGGGCACGCGACAGTTTCGAAGCCAACAAGATCGTCGCCGACATTATTCGTTCCAAAGGCGTGGACGAAGTCGTCAAGATCAAGTCGATGGCCACCCAGGAAACCAACCTCAACGAGTACCTGAAAGCCGAAGGCATCACCGCCCACGAAACCGACCTGGCCGAACTGATCGTCCAGCTGGCCGACGACATGCCCTCGCACATCGTGGTTCCCGCACTGCATCGCAACCGTTCCGAGGTGCGCGGTATCTTCCTGGATCGCATGGGTGATGCCCCCGAGGATCTGTCCGACGACCCGCGCGAACTCACAACCGCCGCACGCAACCACCTGCGCAAGCTCTTCCTGCAGGCCAAGGTCGCGGTTTCCGGAACCAACATGGGGATCGCAGAAACCGGCACGGTCTCCGTTTTCGAGTCCGAAGGCAACGGCCGCATGTGCCTGACCCTGCCGGACACCCTCATTACGATCATGGGTATTGAGAAGCTCGTCCCCCGCTTCCAGGACGTCGAGATTTTCTCCCAGCTCCTGCCGCGCAGCGCAACCGGCGAGCGCATGAACCCCTACACCTCGATGTGGACGGGCGTCACCCCCGGCGATGGCCCCCAGGAGTTCCACCTGATCCTCATGGATAACGGTCGCACCAACGTGCTCGCCGACGAGATCGGCCGCCAGGCTCTGCACTGCATCCGCTGCGGCGCCTGTATGAACATCTGCCCGGTCTATCAGCACACCGGCGGCCACGCCTACGGCTCGGTCTACCCCGGTCCCATCGGCGCGATCCTTACCCCTCAGCTCACCCAGGGACTCGCTCATGACGACCCGGTGCACACGCTGCCCTTCGCCTCGTCACTGTGCGGCGCCTGCGGCGAAGTTTGCCCGGTGAAGATCGACATTCCTACGGTGCTCATCCACCTGCGTGCCCGCACCGTCGACGAGAAGAAGACGCTGATCCCCGACATGTGGGATATCGGCATGAAGGCCTCCACACCGGTGATGTCGAATGCAAAGGCGTGGGTGGCCGCGTCGCGCGGCGTGAAGGCAACGCGTCTCATCGGCGGCAAGAAGGGACATATCGGAGCCCTCCCCTTCCCCGCGTCCATGTGGACGGGCGCACGCGATATCCCCGTGGCACCGAAGGAAACTTTCCGCCAGTGGTGGGATCGCACGCATAAGTCCGGGACATCGACCGATGGAAAGGAGCGCTGACCGTGGACGCTCGTGAAGTAATTTTGGCGCGTCTGCGCGATTCGCTCGCTCAGTCTCAGCGTGAGCCTGCCCCCGAGGTTCCGCGTGAGTACATCCGTCAGGGTGAACACGCTCCCGGTTCTGTTCCGGTTATCGAGGAAATGGTGGATGCCCTGGAGGACTACGACGCCATCGTGTCTCAGGCCGCCACGGATGAGGAGATCCTCGACGCAATCGACACTCTGCTCGGCGAGGCACGCAGCGTCGTTGTTCCCCCCGCGCTTCCCGAGGCCTATCGCGAGGCTGCGGCGCGCGGCGGGCGCGAGGTGCGCGTGGATACTCCCGATGCTCCGCTGTCGAAGCAGGAACTCGATGCCACTGACGCGGTGCTCACGTGTTCGCGTCTGGGGATTTCCCTGTCGGGTACGATCGTTTTGGATGGCGAGGGCGATCAGGGTCGTCGCGCGATCACCCTGGTTCCGGATAAGCACGTCATCGTGTTGGAGCGCGAGACAGTGGTGCCGACGGTTCCGCAGGCCGTGGAGATTTTGGGCGAGCATCCGACGCGTCCGTTGACGTGGATTGCCGGTCCTTCTGCGACGTCTGACATCGAGTTGATCCGTGTGAATGGTGTGCACGGCCCGCGCCATTTGGGCGTAGTGATCGCCCACTGATTTTCAGTTCTGCGGGGGTGTCCCTCGACCAGATAGTGACGAGGCGGAGCCGGGTTTTCCGGTTCCGCCTCATTGCGCTGTGTGCAGTCGGTGTCGTTTTCCGCTCTGCGGTATCCCCCGGTTTTCCTCCGCGCGCTGACAGTAATGGGGCGTGGGGGACGAATGCTCCTGAGAGAATACACTGAGCACTGAGCACTGAGCACTGAGCACTGAGCACTGAGCACTGAGCACTGA
>CAURIY010000025.1:0-15812 GCA_963525415.1 uncultured Actinomyces sp. | reverse complement strand
CAACCTCCGCGAACCCGACCTCTCGGGGGACTCACGCAGGGGCGCCCGCGGCGGGTCGCGCGGGGACGCACGCTGACAGCAGGGGACGGAAGAAGGGGCGTGCGCCTCGTCTACGCGAGGAACAGACCCGCATTTTTCGCCCCTTCACGCCCGAACAGCTCGCGGAGCGCGCGGCCGCTCTTCCGGTGATCTCCTACCCGGATTTGCCGGTCACCGCCCGCAAAGATGAGATCGCGGAGGCGATCCGCACCCACCAGGTCGTCATCGTGTCCGGCGAAACCGGGTCGGGGAAGACCACGCAGCTCCCCAAGATCTGTTTGCAGTTGGGGCGCGGCGTTTCCGGGATGATCGGGCACACTCAGCCGAGGCGTTTGGCCGCGCGTTCCGTGGCCGACCGCATTGCCGAGGAACTCGGGCAGCGCGTGGGTCACGCCCCGGGGCAAGTTGTCGGCTACCAGGTGCGTTTCACCGACGAGATGGGGCCGACAACGCTGATCAAGCTGATGACCGACGGTATTTTGCTGGCAGAAATCCAGTCGGATCCCCTGCTGCGCCGCTACGACACCCTCATCATTGACGAGGCGCACGAACGCAGCCTGAACATTGACTTTATTCTCGGCTATCTGGCTCGGCTGCTGCCGATGCGCCCCGACCTCAAGGTCATCATCACGTCGGCCACCATTGACTCGGCGCGTTTCGCGGAGCATTTCGGCACCTGGGAGGGCACACCCGGAAAGGGGCGGCTCATGGAGCCGGCTCCGGTCATCGAGGTATCGGGGCGCACCTTCCCCGTTGAGGTGCGCTATCGGCCGTTGAGCACCGACCTCCCCTCGTCGTATTCGACGGCCACTACCTCAACACCCACCGCCTCGGTACCCGCGGCTTCCCGCGTGGAGCAGCTGGTGTTGGAGGACACCGACGACGACCTACCGACCTACGGCTACGGCATGGGTCAGGACATCGATCAGGAAACGGCGATCTGCCACGCGGTCGATGAACTATGTGCAGAGGGCGACGGGGACATCCTGGTGTTCCTGCCCGGCGAACGCGATATCCGCGACACGGAACAGGCGTTGATCGAACACCTAGGGTCGCGCGTTGTCCGCGACGGGAGCGGCCACGGGCGTCCCGGAGACCTAGAAATCCTGCCGCTCTTTGCACGCCTATCCACTGCAGAACAGCATCGTATTTTTGAACCGCATTCGCTGCGGCGCGTCATTTTGGCAACAAACGTCGCGGAAACTTCCCTGACGGTTCCGGGGATTCGCTACGTGATTGACCCGGGTTTGGCGCGTATTTCCCGCTATTCGAATCGGACAAAGGTGCAGCGCCTCCCGATTGAAGCCATTTCGCAGGCCAGCGCGAATCAGCGTTCGGGGCGCTGCGGTCGAGTGGCGGACGGCATCGCAATTCGCCTGTATTCTCAGCGCGATTACGAGGCGCGTCCCGCCTTCACGGAACCGGAAATCATGCGCACATCCCTGGCGAGCGTCATTTTGCAGATGACGGCTCTGGGGTTGGGCGATATTGCGGACTTTCCGTTCGTGGACGCCCCGGATTCGCGGGCGGTGCGTGACGGCATCCAGTTGCTCACCGAGATCGGTGCTCTCGCGCCGAGTGACGAGGCGACCACCGAGCACGCAGCCACCGGGCAGGTGGATACCTCGAGTCGCCCACATTCCTCGCGTTCCTCTTTCCGCCTGACGTCGATTGGTCGCGACCTTGCGCGTCTGCCCATCGACCCGCGGCTGGGGCGCATGCTCCTGGCCGGACACCATGCGGGCTGTGCGTCTGAAGTTCTCGTCATTGTCGCGGCTCTGTCCATTCAGGATGTCCGCGAGCGCCCCCTGGAGCATCAGCAGGCCGCGGACACCGCTCACGCGCGTTTTGCCGATCCCCATTCGGACTTCATGACCTACCTCAATCTGTGGCGCTACCTGCATGTTCAGCAGCGTGACCTGTCGGGGTCGGCGTTCCGCCGCATGTGTCGGGCGGAGTTCATTCACTATCTGCGTTTCCGCGAGTGGCGGGACATTGTTGCCCAGCTGCGTGACATGTCGCGCCCTCTGGGGTTGCGTCTTGATCCCATCGGGGTTCCGTCGGCCTCCGACGTGGTGGAGGAAGCTGCGCGCGGGGGGATTGCCGATGCTGCGGCTCGCGCGGCGGTGGCCTTCACTCGGGGGGCAAACACGGTGGATTCCGATGAGATTCACCGCTGCCTGCTGGTGGGGTTGCTGTCGAATGTCGGGTTCTGGGATGAGAAAACTCGTGATTATTCGGGTGCTCGGGGCACGCATTTCACGGTGTGGCCGGGGTCGGGTCTGTCGGGTCATCCCGCGTGGGTGATGACGGCGGAACTGGTGGAGACTTCGCGTCTTTTTGCGCGAACTGTCGCGCGGATCCGCCCGGAGTGGGTGGAGGAACTGGCGGGGTCGCTCCTGACGCGCACCTATGCGGAGCCGTATTGGTCGGCGTCGAAGGGCGCGGCTTTCGCCAAGGAAAAAGTCATGCTCTACGGGATGACTCTGGCCGCTGATCGCCCGGTGCTCCTGGGGCGTTTGGGCGATATTCCGCTGGGGTCGATGGAGCGCGTCCATTCGGGAAGTGTGGCTCGCCCGGGGACGTTGGCGGGGATCGCTCAGGGTCTGCTCGGTTCCGGTTCCGCGGCGCCTCGCCTGTCGAAAGAGCTGCGTATCGCCCTGTCGGATGAGGCGTCAGATACCTTGACCGCGCGCGAACTTGCCCGCGAGATGCTGATTCGTCACGGCCTGGTGGAGGGTGAGTGGCGGGAACGTCACGCCTTCCAGAGGCATAACGAGCATATGGTAGAGCGAGCGCGCGAGGTGGAGCGTCGTTCTCGCACGCACGGGCTGGTGGCCGATGAGCGGGCGCGCATCGCGTTCTTCGACGACCTCATTCCGGCCGGGATCGTGTCTGCGGCGCATTTTTCTCGGTGGTGGAAACAGGAAAAACGCACGCGTCCCGACCTGTTGAACTATCCGCTGTCCCTGCTTCTGCCTCGCGGCATGGGCGAGCGCACGCAGGGGTTCCCCGATCACTGGGTGCAGGGCGATCTGCGCCTGCCCCTGTCCTACGAGTTTGCTCCGGGGAGCGCGCGTGACGGTGTCACGATGACGATTCCCGTCGAGGCTCTGGCTCGCGTGCGCGAGGAGGGCACCGACTGGCTGGTTCCCGGCATGGTGGAGGAGCTGGCGACGGAGGCGATTCGCGCGCTCCCCAAGGCGAAGCGTCGCCTGCTGGCACCCGCCCCCGAGGTGGGCGCGCGCGTCCACCGGTGGTGCGAGTCTTTCTTCTCCGACGAGGCGGAGCCGGGCTCTGCGCATTCCATTTCCTCTGCGGCCGGTACAGTTGCGCAGTCTGCGGGGGCAGACCTCGGAGGCGAAGCATCTCGTGCAGATATGTCTAGTGATTCTCCCGTTTCTTCCGCTACCGGCCACGCCGGAGAGAACGCTGGGGCGTGGGCTGACGAGCGATCTCAGAAAGGCGCGGGAGGGGCGTCTCGTGCGGCAGCTTCTGCCCAGTCTGCCGCTGCTTCCGCCGAGAGCGACGACCCCATGTCGCTGTCTGCTGCGATGAGTCGTTTGGCTCAGTGGGGGGCGCGTACCGGACACACGCGCACACCGCAGAATTCCGGTGGACAGGCATCCTCCGCTCAATCTTCGTCACCTCGGGTACCCACGGCAAAAGCCCTCGATCAGGCCGACTTCGCCCATCAGGAACGCGACGAGCACACGGAAGCACCCACCCCGTCACCCACTTCTGCCCCTTCCGGTTCTGCACCGAACGGGTCGGAAACCGCCTCTGCTCACTCGTCCCCGGCCGCATCCCCCGGGTCGCCCACGTCAGCTGAGGAGCGTTTCGCGCGCAATGCCTCGTCACTCACCGACTCGCCGCGCACGGAGAAACGCCCACCGTTTACGCAGCTTTTTGCCCAAGCTATCCGCGAAATCCGAGGAGTTGACCTTTCGGAGAGCGACCTGGACTACATGACGGATCACCTGCCCGATCACCTGCGCATGACCTTCCGAGTCATCGACCGGGACGGGCGTGAGATCGCCGCCGGCCGCGATCTCACGCATCTGCGCGCCTCCCTGGCCACGCAGGTCGATCAGGCCGTGCGCAACGCCGTTCAGACGGCACTGTCGCAGGCGTTCGCCGACGCCCAGGGACGCTCCAGCACGGGCGGGAGCTTCGGGGCAGCCGCGGGTGACCAGGCGGCAGGACACGGGCACACCGGCACAGGCGTCCACTCAGACGCCGACGTTCAGGCAGCCGCATCAGGATACGCGGGCGCCTCCAAGCAGGCGGGTGCTTCCGCACGCGCGCACGCGGTCGGCAGCGCAGATCGCACATCCCACGATGCTGCACACGCACCAACGTCTCCCGCTCTGGCCGCACTCCACGCCGACGGACTCACCGATTTCCCCGAAACTCCACTCCCCCGCAGCGTCGAGTCCCCGGGGGAAAGCGGACTCATCCTGCGCGGTTTCCCCGCGCTCACGCCGGAAGGAAGCGCTGAGGAACCACTCGCGGGAGTGCGCGTCATGGCCAACGCCTCGCAGGCCGAACACCTGCACCGCAAAGGGCTCGCGCACCTACTCACCCGACGCACCCACCTCGCCCTCAAACGCGTCACGACGCGCTGGACGGGACGCGAAGCCCTGATGCTCACCTCCACTCCCTACCCCTCAACGGAAGCACTGGTCGCCGACGCGCAACTGGCCAGCTCACTCCTGCTGGTGGATGAGCTGTCCGGCTCCCACGGGGCGTGGGGAGTGCGTGACCGGGAAGCCTTCGAGGTTCTTGTCGCGGCGGCGCGTGAGCGTCACGAGGACACCGTGTATCAACTCCTCGGTTTTGTTGTGCGAGCAATGGACGCGTGGGCCGGCCTCCAAGGAGCCGCCCACACCCACTCGGCCGACTCCCTGCGCGGCGTCGTACGCGACGCCATGGCTACCGCCCACGCGCTGGTCTCCGAAGGATTCATTCGACACACCCCCGCTACGCAGCTGCCCCACGTAGCGCGATACCTCAACGCTCAGGCGCAGCGCATCGCCCGTGCCGAGCAAAGCCCCCAGGCGCTGGAGCGCGACCGGGAAGCGCAGATGATCCTGCGAGAACTGGCCGAGGAACGCGACCAGATGCGCGAGCGCCTCGATGCGCGCCCCTACGACGGGAAAGCGGAAGTGCACTACCAGCAGGTGTCGTGGATGCTCGAAGAACTCCGCGTCTCCCTGTACGCCCAGCAGTTGGGAACAGCCGTCAAAGTCTCGCCCCAGCGTCTGCGTTCTGCACTGGCGAAAAACGTATGAAACTGGCGGATGCTCAGGCGCTGGCTCGCGCCCTCATGGATGACCACGGCCTGACGGAATGGAACTTCCGCTTTGACCGAGCCAGGCGCCGCGCGGGGTCGTGCACGTATGCGACGCGCACGATCACCCTGTCGCGCGCGCTCACGCAGCTCTACGACGAGGCGGATGTGCGGGGAGTCATCCTGCACGAGATCGCGCACGCACTGGTGGGTCCCTCACACCGGCACGACGCCGTGTGGAAAGCGCAGGCGCGTGCGCTCGGGGTGTCGGATCGCGCACGCCTCCCCGGGCATCTGCCGCAGCCGGAACGTCCCTGGGTGGGAACCTGTCCCGTGTGCGGGGCGCAACGTCACCTGTATTCTGCGCCGCGCACGGTGACGTCCTGCGCATCTTGCTCTCGCACCTTTGATCCCACGCGTATTTTCCGATGGGAGCGCGACGGGGTTCCCACCTCGCCCGGGGTTGCCTATGAGCGCCAGCTCCGGCAGTTCCGACGATTCCATCGCACGCCCCGCGCGTAGGACATCACGCATGCCCTATGTCCCATCCTCCGTGCGCCCATAAACGTGTTTTTCCGCATAGTTGCGCCGAAGCGGCAGAAAATCAGGGAAAAGCCACACGCGCAGACCTTCCCCCGCTCACACGATGCAGTCGCCGGGGATTACCATGTGTCCAACACCTGAAGCTCCACGCAGCAAGGACAGATGATGACACAGACCCTCCCCTTCGATGACGGCGCAACCTCGAACGACGGTTCCGAACGCGAAAATCTGACGTGGCAGGGGTTCGGTGACGCATCCCGCGACCTCGCGCAGCAGATCGTCGACTCGGGCTGGATGCCCGACCTCATCATCGCCATCGCCCGAGGCGGACTCATTCCCGCAGGCGCACTGTCCTACGCGATGGGCGTGAAGGCCATTGGCACCATGAACGTTGAGTTCTACACCGGCGTGGGTGAAACCCTTGCCGAGCCGCAGATTCTCCCCCCGCTCATGGACGTATCCGCTATGGACGGCAAGAAGGTTCTCGTCGTGGACGACGTGGCCGACTCCGGGCGCACCCTCAAGATGGTCATGGATCTCATTGCCGAGCGCGGCCTGTCCCTGGATGGAGAAACCAACGCCCAGGTCGAGGCTCGTAGCGTCGTGATCTACAAGAAGCCCGTGTCCGTGATTCAGCCCGACTACGTGTGGCGCGAAACCGACCTGTGGATCAACTTCCCCTGGTCCGTTCTTCCCGTGGTCACTCCCAGCAACTGACAGACACACGTGTCTCGTCCCAACGCGCGCACCCCGCACGGCGGTGCACAGGGCAGCGCCTAGCGCGGGCTCACGCAGAGGGAAGCCTCACGCTAGAGCGCGGAAGGTAAGAAGTACTCATCCCCCGGAGGAAAGGGAAGGGGAATATCTTCGGGCGCCTCGTACCTGTGCGACATTCCCACGCGCTGAGGACGATGGCACGACGGTTCCACCACCGTCGTCGCCGCACCCCATGCCCAGCGATTATCCCCGCCAAAACGGCAGTGAATACGCGGGGGGTCGAACCCCTCACCCGCACAGGACTGCATCGCATCGGAGAAAAGAACCGCCCACGGGGAACGCAACAGCTCCACACCCTCCCCATCGACCACGATGTCACGCACCAGCGTCGCCACCGCAATCTCTTGGAGATACACCGACAGGTGATGCACGAACTCCGTGATCGCCTTCTGGCAGAACACATCACCGCGCAACGCCAAGCCCATGAGGTCTTCATAGTCGATGGGACGCCTCTTCGTCTGCCGCCCCTGAGCACGCGCCTCACGAGTCCGCGTCAAAACGGCCTTCTTCGTGAGGGCGCCGCTGGCACACCCCACATGCCCGCACTCGCACACCCCGTGCGAGCCCGCCAGGAGAAGATGCTCCGTCGTGCCGTAGCCGCCCGTCGGAGAGGGCACCAGGTGTCCATCGCGGACACACACATACCCGACCCGCGCGCCAATCTCCGCCACCGCATAGGAATCCGTCTGGCATCCCACGCCGTAGTAGAGCTCGCCGACCGCCAGAGCCTCCACGTCATTCATGTAGCTCAGCTGCAAACCATCCGGCAGGCAGATCTCATCGAGGAGTGACACCCGTTCCCACCCCAGGGAGGGAACAGAACAGCTGTCGTCCGCATGGATTTCACCGGGAATCGACAGGCCGACCCCCACGACCCGTCGATAGGACTGGGCGCTTGCCACGACCTCGGCAAGCAGCTCCGTCACCAGATGCGCAACAGAATGAACATCTGTATCAACGATGAAGCGGTAGCGTTCTTCAAGAATTTCACCATCCTCACCGACAACAAGGGCATAGGTTCGCGGAAATTGGATGCTCACACCGATCAGACACTGGGCGTGCGTGATCGGGAGATGGACGTGTTGACCAGCCTGTGTTCGCTGGGGTGTCGGGAGAGTCGCGGCTGCGGCTTCCACTTCACCATTCACGTCGTGTGCTAATGCCATGTCACCCCTCCTGCAACAACCCTGTCGCGCGAGCGTTTTCACGCGCCGCAGCGGAGATTTTTCCTGACGATACGGGCATCTCTAGTTGACAGATGACACCCGATGCTCACGGTACAGCACAGGAGTGAGCGAATGCATGAAAATCAACAAAATATCGTCAACCGGAGACACCGGTAGACCGCGCCAGGTCAGGCGTGAGCGCGCACATACTCGATCAGCGCAGGAAGGGAACGCTCAATCGTGTCACGAGTCTCCACAAAATCCGCATAATCCCCATACCAGGGGTCGGGAACATCCAGATCTCTCAGCGGATGCGCACTCGTCCGACCAGCAGAGGAGACCTCCGGATCAAATTCCCGGAACATCTTCACCTCGGGACGCACAGCAACAGACGCGGAGCCCCCGTCCGCAGCCAGCGCCGACCTGCACGACTGTTCGCACTCCAGCAGACGCTCCACGGCGCGCAGGTGGTTCCCCGTCATCGCCAGGATCAAATCCCAACGCCCCAACTCGCCCACCTGAATCTGGCGCGCCCGGTGATTCGGAACCTGATAGCCCGCTTCTCGCAGCGCACGCGCTGCTCGACGATCCACCGGATTCCCACGTTCTTCATCGGAGACACCCGCCGAATCCACGTCGACGTCCACGCCCTGCGCACGAGCTGTTTCCAGCAGCATCTGATGCGCCATCACCGAACGACAGATGTTTCCCGTACACACCATCAGTACGCGATACATTGACTCTCTCTTTCCTCAGGCCACTGCTGTGACATGCGTACGCCCCGCGCGGAAACCGCGCGGGGCGCCGACATCAATCATGTCCCGAACTTCAGGCGAAAAGAATCGGGAGGAAGGCGCGGACGGCCTCAAAACTGTGGTAGGCCGCGGTTTCACCGTTCATGTGGAAGGCTTCTCCCGAGCCTTCACCCGTCAGGTCAGAAATCGCGCGCACGCAGACCCAGTCCACTCCGCTGCTCCACGCCACCTGAGCCAGGCCGCACGTTTCCATGTCCACGGCCAGGGCATCCGGGAAACCGGCGCGGATACGACCCACAACCTGCTCAGACGCAAAGGAATCGCCGGTCACGATGCGACCCACACGTACGCGATGAGACACCGCATCATTCAGGTGCTCCAGTGCGGCCGACACGCGCTCAGAGGAGTGGTAGTCCACGGGCATTCCCGGGATCTGTCCCAGCACGTAGCCAAACACCGTCGCATCGGCATCGTTGTAGATGGTGGACACGCAGGCCGCGATGTCGCCCACCTCGATGTCTCCCTGGAGGCCGCCGGCGGTTCCTCCGGCAATCACCACCTGTGCGTCCACAAACGCCAGGGCGCGCGCCGTCGCAGACGCGGCGTTGGCGATTCCGATGCCGCTGGTGACCACCAGGACATCGCGCTGCGCCAGACGCCCCAGGGTGAAGCGCTGCACGTGGCGCTCGTCAACACCGATCACGGTTTCGACGACGGAATCGTGTCCTTCCGCGGGCTCCAGGGCTTCCAGGAAGGGCGCGGCTTCCATCGGCATCGCGCACTGGATGATGGCGTGGACGCGGGGGCGTTCCGCGCTCAGGGTCAGAGCAGACATCACTTTCCTTACGGGTCAGTTCATTGGATAGTGCTGCGCGCGGGCAGCGAGAAGTCGGCGCACAGCCTCAGTGCAGCCTCACGTCAGACGAGGCGCACTGCATGCGCATCACCTCAGTGAGCGTCCTCAGCGGTCACGATTTCCCATTCGTCGCGGTGGGCGAGGAATTCGCGCACGGCTGCCTGGGCGGCTTCCAGCGAGTGGTTCGCTCCCCAACCGCACTGAATTTCGTTCGCAGCGGGAACTTCCGTTGCTTCGAGGATGTCTTCGAAGGCAGCCTGCAGCAGCGGAAGGAATTCTTTCGTTTCCACGCCGAGCATCATGGCGTAGAAGCCGGTCTGGCAGCCCATGGGGCCGAAGTCGATGAGCTTATCGGTGTGATTGCGCATCAGTTCGGCGGTTGCGTGTTCGATGGAGTGCACGGCCGGCATCTCCAGGTGCGCCTTATTCGGCTGGGTGAAACGCACGTCGTACTTCACCAGCACGTCGCCGCCGGGCAGAACCTTACGATCGGCAACGCGCACGTAGGGCGCGAGGACGTAACGGTGATCGAGGTTAAAAGATTCAACATTCATGCGATCAGTCATGAGAAGAGTCTATCCGCATGAGCCCCATCTGCCATCCGCGTTTCTCACATGGGGGATACCCCACGCCCTACCCCGCGGGGTTCAACGCCACTTTTGTCCACTCCGCAAGGCACAATAGGGGGATGGATCTTCACTCCACAGCACCGCACGTCACCGCACCCGACCAGTTTGACGCCTCGCAGCCCACTCCCGCTGCCCTCGTTTCCGGTGAAGTTCCTGTCTCCGACGCACCGCACCCCCTGTCGGTATTCGACATGTTCCGCATCGGGATCGGCCCCTCGTCTTCACACACGGTCGGCCCCATGCGCGCGGGTCTCGCTTTCTCCGCCGAGCTCACCGCTCTTCCCGGCGCCCCCGTTCCCACTCATCTGACCATTGATCTTTTCGGCTCCCTGGGCGCCACCGGCCGCGGCCACAACACCGATCGCGCCGTCCTCCTGGGATTGGCCGGCTACGACCCGGAGACCGTGTCCATTGACACGGTGGAGACCATGATCCCGGGGATCGCCCAGTCCGGGAACCTTCCTCTGGCCGGAGGCCTGGCCGTCCCCTTCGATATCGACGCGGACATTCGTTTCCTGCCGCGCACAATCCTGCCCTACCACGTGAACGCACTGACGATTACCGCCTACGCGAGCAACCCCGAGCAGGCCTCGCCCGCGGTCATCCTAGAGCGCACCTACTATTCGGTGGGCGGCGGTTTCGTCATGGTGCAGACAAATGACGACCCCCAGAATCCCGAGATTGCCTCCCTTGCGGCAGCTGAGACAACGGACACCAGCACGCCCGCCCCCTATCCCTTTGCGACGGCTGCACAGCTCCTGGAACGCTGCCGCGAATCGGGACTGTCAATCGCTCAGGTCATGCGCGCTAACGAACTGTCCCTGCGCACCCCGGAGGCACTCAATGCCTACATTCTGCGCATTGCCCACACGATGTTTGAGTGCGTGGACGCAGGCATCAGCGCCAGCGGCATTTTGCCGGGTGGCCTGGATGTCCCCCGACGCGCTCAGGCTCTGGCCTCTCAGCTTCGGGCGCGCGCCCAGAGCAGCGCCGATCTGCGCCAGCAGCGCGGATGGGCGGGCGGCAGCGAAGATCCCATGCGCGCAATGGACTGGGTGAACCTCTACGCCCTGGCCGTGAACGAGGAGAACGCCGCGGGTCACCGCGTGGTCACCGCGCCGACGAACGGTGCAGCGGGCGTCATTCCCGCGGTTCTCGGCTACCTCGTCACCTCGTGTCCCGAGGCGGGCGCCCCCTTCCCGAATATCGCTCCCCCGCACATGGTGCGTTTGGGGCAGATATGCGCTTCGGCGGCAAGCGACGAGGCGGCTGCGCGACGCGAGCGGGCGGTGTGCGACTTCATTCTGGCGGCCACGGCCATCGGTGCCCTCATCAAGACGAACGCATCGATTGCGGGCGCAGAGGTCGGCTGTCAGGGCGAGGTAGGTTCCGCCTCAGCAATGGCGGCGGCCGGGCTCGCCCAGGCGCTGGGGGGAACCCCGGAGCAGGTGGAGAACGCGGCGGAAATCGCGATGGAACACTCCCTGGGGTTGACCTGTGATCCGGTGGCCGGTCTGGTGCAGATTCCCTGCATTGAGCGCAATGCAATTGCCGCGGTGAAGGCCATTAATGCGGCTCGTATGGCACTGTGGGGGGATGGGCGTCACGCGGTTTCTCTGGATGTCGTCATTGAGACGATGCGTCAGACGGGTAACGACATGCTGTCGAAGTACAAGGAGACATCTGCCGGCGGCTTGGCCGTGAACGTCGTTGAGTGCTGAGGGACGCGAAGACGCTCACTCATACTCGCTGTGCCGCAGGAGGAATCTTCCTCCTGCGGCACACGCATCTGCGGTGTCGCGGGATGACAGATGGGGCACTGGCGCGCACCTGGATTCCTCGGTGGGCGACACGCCGACGAGGGGTGACACGCCGTGAGTGACACCTCTTTTTCCTCCCTCGCGTCATGGATTTACCCACAGGTTCGGCGCGGGTGTGGAGAGCCGTCCACAGTGCCTCATCGCGGGGAGAGCCCCTCAAGAAAGCCCTCATTTCAAGGGTCCGTGAGGCCCGAACACGGGTGCTCTTCCGCGCTATCCACACCCCGTCCACACACATATGGGGTGCTATCCACAGCTCGTACCCACGACGCGAGCGAACACAACATCTGGGGGTCGATGACGAAAAGGGGCACAAGGTGTAGTGTTGACACGTACTCAGCGGCACGGTCCGCACCAAGCGAATAACACTCGTGTCATATACAGCGCTTGACCAAGCATTGAATAAGACACCACCGACACAGAAGAGGTCACCACCATGACGATCACCGTCTACTCCAAGCCGATGTGCGTGCAGTGCGATGCCACCTACCGTGCGCTCGACAAGCAGGGGCTGGACTACACGAAGGTTGACCTCACCCAGGACGCCGAATCCCTCGAATTCATCAAGTCCCTGGGCTACCAGCAGGCGCCCGTCGTCATGGCCGGAGATGACCACTGGAGCGGCTACCGCCCCGACCGCATCAAGGCTGTCGCTGCCCTCGCCCAGTCCGCAGGCCTGGCTATCGCCCAGTGATGCCGGGTGCCCCCACACGGGGCACCCGCCACCCGCGCGAACCAGCGCACCCCGCGCCCCGCCTCGTCACTCATACTCGATGAAAACGGGCGCATTCTTTATGTGAATTCCCTGCAGAAAACCGGACGAAACGGGCGAAAGAAGAACCGTCATGGTCAACGTCGTTTACTTCTCATCAGCAACTGAGAACACGCGTCGCTTCATCGACAAACTGGGCTTCCCCGCCCAGCGCATTCCCCTGCTCCCCCGCGACGGATTCCTCCACGTCGACCAGCCCTACGTGCTCATCGTCCCCACCTACGGGGGCGGAAGCGCGCGCGGCGCAATTCCCAAACAGGTCATCAAATTCCTCAACGACCCGGAGAACCGCGCCCTGTGCATCGGCGTCATTTCCTCTGGAAACACGAATTTCGGCAAAGCCTTTTGCCTGGCCGGCGACATCATCGCCGCCAAACTGAATGTCCCCCACATGTATAAGTTCGAGCTCCTCGGAACCCCCGAGGACGTCTCCCGAGTTCGCGAAGGACTGAGCGAGTTTTGGCAGAAAATCTCACCGACACAGGCGTAGAACCCGCACCCTCACCGGAGCTGGACTACCACGCGCTCAACGCGCAGCTCAACCTCTACGACGGAACCGGCCGGATTCAGTTCGAGGCAGACCGCAAGGCCGCCCACCAGTACTTCCTGAGCCACGTCAACCAGAACACCGTGTTCTTCCACGACCTCGAAGAAAAACTCGAATACCTGGTCGAGGAAGGCTACTACGAGGCGCAGGTTCTCGAACAGTACGATTTCGCGGACATCAAGGCTCTGTACAAGCAGGCCTACGCCCACAAGTTCCGCTTCCCCACCTTCCTGGGAGCATTCAAGTACTACACCTCGTACACCCTCAAGACCTTCGACGGCACCCGCTACCTGGAGCGCTTTGAAGACCGCGTCACCATGGTCGCGCTCTACCTGGCACGAGGCGATGTCTCCCTGGCGAAAACCTTCGTCGACGAAATGATGACGGGACGCTTCCAGCCCGCCACCCCGACCTTCCTCAACGCGGGTAAAGCGGCGCGAGGCGAACTCGTCTCCTGCTTCCTCCTGCGCATCGAGGACAACATGGAGTCCATTGCGCGCGGCATCAACTCCTCGCTGCAGCTGTCCAAGCGCGGCGGCGGCGTGGCCCTGTCTCTGAGCAACCTGCGCGAAGCGGGCGCCCCCATTAAGAAGATCCAGAACCAGTCCAGCGGTGTCATCCCCGTGATGAAGCTCCTGGAAGACTCCTTCTCCTACGCGAACCAGCTGGGCGCACGCCAGGGGGCGGGAGCCGTGTACCTGCACGCCCACCACCCCGACATCATGGCCTTCCTCGACACGAAGCGCGAGAACGCCGACGAGAAGATCCGCATCAAGACCCTCTCCCTGGGTGTCGTTGTCCCGGACATCACCTTCGAGCTGGCGCGCAACAACGAGGACATGTACCTGTTCAGCCCCTACGACGTTGAACGCGTCTACGGTGTGCCCTTCTCCGACATTTCCGTCACCGAGAAGTACCACGAGATGGTCAACGACGGCCGAATCCACAAGCGCAAGATCAACGCGCGCCGATTCTTCCAGACCCTGGCAGAAATCCAGTTCGAGTCCGGCTACCCCTACATCGTGTTCGAGGACACGGTGAATAAGGCGAACCCGATTGAGGGTCGCATTTCTATGTCGAACCTGTGCTCGGAAATCCTCCAGGTGTCAGAGGCTTCAACCTACAACGATGACCTGTCCTACTCGCACATCGGCAAGGACATTTCCTGCAACCTGGGCTCGCTCAACATCGCGAAGACCATGGATTCCCCGAACTTCTCCCAGACAATCGAGGCCGCGATCCGTGCGCTGACCGCCGTTTCCGACCTGTCGGATATCCAGTCGGTGCCTTCGATTGCCCGCGGCAACTCGATGAGCCACGCCATTGGCCTGGGTCAGATGAACCTCCACGGATACCTGGCGCGCGAAGGCGTGTTCTACGGTTCGGAGGAGGCTCTGGACTTCACGAACATGTACTTCCTGGCCGTGGCCTACGAAGCGATCAAGGCATCTAACACGATTGCCCGCGAGCGCGGCGTGAGCTTTGAGGGCTTCGAGAAGTCCGCCTACGCCAGCGGCGAGTACTTCGACAAGTACATCAATGGCACGTGGGAGCCGACCACGGACAAGTGCCGTGAGCTCCTGGCAAAGTCCTCGATCCACATTCCTACTGCCGACGATTGGCGTGCGCTGGCTGCGGATGTCGCCAAGTTCGGAATGTACAACCAGAACCTTCAGGCGATTCCGCCCACGGGCTCGATCAGCTACATCAACAACTCGACGTCGTCGATTCACCCGATCGTGTCTCGTATTGAGATTCGTAAGGAAGGCAAGATCGGTCGCGTCTACTACCCGGCGCCCTACATGACGAACGAGAACCTGGAGTACTACCAGGATGCCTACGAGATCGGCCCGGAGAAGATCATCGACACCTATGCTGTGGCCACTCAGCACGTCGATCAGGGGTTGTCGCTCACGCTGTTCTACCCGGATACGGTGACGACTCGCGATCTCAACAAGTCCTACATTTACGCGTGGCGTAAGGGCATTAAGACGCTGTACTACGTGCGTCTGCGCCAGATGGCCTTGGAGGGAACCGAGGTGGAGGGCTGCGTGTCCTGCATGCTCTGACGTTTCGTCGTTGCGGGTGCTTCGTCCTGGGGGCGAGGCACCCGCTTCGTATGTGCGCATCTTTCCTCGCGTGGAGCACTCGTTGTGCTTCGACGAGGCGGATCGGGCGTTCCTCGCGTGAGTGCGGGTGGGTGGCGTGGAGCCTCTCGCAGCTTCGCGAGGGCTCGGGTCGGGATGTTCCCTGATTCTTCCCCGAATTCCCACCATTCGTGTGTATTCGGGCGAATGCGGATCGTAGACTGAGTGTTGTTGACGGGCTGTACAGGTTCGACGTCCACGTCGGTCTGGGTACCGCCCGGCAGAATGAACGTCTACTGCGCTCGCAGTCTGATATCAGGAGAATCATGAGCGACCCGAATCTTCCCCCGCAGCCCCAGGCTCCTCAGAACCCCTATGAGAGCTGGAATGCAGCCGCTCAGCCACAGCCGAGCCAGTATCAGCAGGGGCAATACCAGCAGGCACAGCAGGCTCCCTACGGCACTCCTCAGTACCAGCAGGGGCAATACCAGCAGGCACAGCAGGCTCCCTACGGCACTCCTCAGTACC
>CAURIY010000024.1:0-16886 GCA_963525415.1 uncultured Actinomyces sp. | reverse complement strand
CCGGCTGGGTGTCTACATCCAACGCACGTGATAACCCGGGGGGGGGGGCCCCCCCCCCCCCCCCCCCCCCAGCTCGTTTCAGAAAATCCGCTTACTGGTCGTCACGATTCCCACGACGACGAGTAATGATCAGCAGGAGTGCTCCCAGGGCAACCAAACCGATCCCGCCCACAACCAGGGGAACCGTGTAGCTTCCCGTGTGAGCGATCTTCGGCATCGGGGATACGGAAGGCGTCTTCGGGTTCACCACGGTCGGAGTCGCCGACGGCACAGGAGTGGTCTCACTCGGCACGGGGGTCGGAGTGACGGACGGTTCCGGGGTCGGGGTAGTGGTCTCCGGCGTCGGCGTGGGTTCCGGGGTAGTCGGAGTCGTGGTCGGGCACAGTTCTCCGCTGTCCGCGGCCACACCGAAGTCCTTTTCCGTCGTTCCATCGGTGAATTCCACGCCCGTAACGGTGCGTGCCACCAGGTGACGATCCGAGGTCAGGGTCCACGTGTAGTCAGCGGTGTTCTCGGGGAGCACCCACTGCGCATTGTCCACGCCACAGGGGTCGTTCACCGCGGGAACAGCGGGAAGTTCCACGCGCTTCGGCTGCGGGATTACCAGCTGCGCCTGGTAGGGGCGGCGCGCACGGAAGGGGTGCGATGTTTCAGTTCCGTCCACGTTCACGATGTATTGGAAGCGTTCCCACGAGCTGGGGATCGTCATCTTGAAAACGATACGTCCTGTGGCCGGGTCGGTCGTCAGGGTACACGCGTCGCTGGGGCAGGTCACCGGGTTCGTGGGCACGAAGGTGTCGGCCATCGCCGATCCCGCGGGGTTCGGTGCGCCGTCGTAGAGGTAGGTTTCGGGATCCGCGCGGAAGAAGCGTCCTCCGACGATGTGCGAGGCGTCCGCCGGGGTTTCCGCGGTGGCTTCCAGGGTGACCTCTCGGGTTGCGCCATTCTTCTGTTCCGAGGTGATGTGCAGCGGAACGGACAGGCGCCAGAAGTTGCCCTGCTTGGTGTCGCCTTCGCGGAGCACCACCGGGTCGTCCAGGGTTTCACGGTTCACGTTGAAGTTCGTCGGGCGCGCCCAGTCCATCGGCATGAAGGTGAGTTCGACGGCCTGGGTTGCCCACTTTTCGAGGGAGAACAGGAAGTAGGGGTAGCCGTTGGGCATGGTGCCTGCGGGCTTGACGAAGGTGTAGGTGCGACCAGCCTGCTGGCGGTCTTCACCCTGCGTGGAAACAACTGCGGTGGTCTTCTGGACGCGCAGTTCCTGCACGTCCTTCAGTCCGGCTTTACGCACTTCCACGCGCATGATGAGGTCGGTTCCGTTTTCCGTCCAGCATCGGATGTGGAAATTATCGCCGTACATAACGTTGGCACACTGGTTTTCGACAACTTCAAACTTACTGGCGTAATCGGGAATTGTGTAAGGTGACGACCCCGCGGCGGAGGCGGGGTCTCCCGCCAACGTTCCCAGGCAGAGCGAGGCTGCCAGGGCGCAGGCTCCCATGCCTGCCACACGCGAGCGGAGACGATTGGAAAATGGCACTCTAATTCTCCTTCATTGCTACAACTGTGACAGTCTACCGAGCAATGCCCACACATACGCACGCGGGGTGCGGCGCCCTGTGCCACACCCCGCGTGGGATTGTCGGAAAACCCAGCCACCGCCTCGTCAATCCGAGAACGGAACGGCCGACGTTGCCTCGGATCAGAAGGCCGGAATCACCGAGCCATCGCTCCAGGTCTTTTCGATGTACTGCTTGACCTCAGGAGAGTGCAGCACCTCTTCAAGCTTCTTCACGGCATCGAGCTTCGCACCGGAAAGGTCGGACTTCCACACGAGGATGTTCACCGACGGGTTGTTCTCCGGGGACTCAATCGCGAGGCTGTCTGCGGGCTTCAGGCCGGCTTCCTGAGCGAAGTTGCCGTTGATCACCGCGGCATCCACGTCGGCCAGGGAGCGCACGAGTTGCGGGCCGTCGACCTCGATGAAGGTGAAGTTCTTGAGCTTCTCCACGGTGTTGACATTGACGTCACCGGAGGCGGGGACCTTCACCAGTCCCTTGCTGGCCAGCAGGCGCAGGGCGCGTTCCTGGTTCGTCACGTCGGAGACGACACCGATCTTGGCTCCATCGGGCAGCTCGGACAGGTTCTTCAGCTTATTCGAGTACAGAGCCAGGGGCTCCAGGTGGACGCCCTGACCGGGAGTGAACTTGAAGCCGAATTCCTGAGCCTGCTTCTCCAGGTAGGGGACGGTCTGGAAGTAGTTCGCATCCAGGTCGCCCTGATCCAGGCCGCGGTTCGGGGTCGAGTAGTCGGTGATTTCGGTGATCTTCAGGGAGATTCCGGAGTCCTTCAGCAGATTGTCCGAAATGTACTGGAGGATCTTGGCGTGGGGGGTCGGGGAGGCGCCGACGTTAATCTCGGTCACTCCGGAAGCGGAGGACGAGGAGGTGCTTCCACCGGAGCAGGCTCCCAGGAGGAGAGCGGAGGTGAGGGCGGCGGCGGCGAGAGTGCGGAAGTGACGCATGAGAGTAATCCTTTGGGTGTTGAGAGATTCAGAAAAGTTCATTGAGGGAGATGCTGAACGTATCGAGTCTCCAGCTGGTGGGTGCTCAGCGGTGATCCACCAGCTGGCTCAGCATGTCGCCGACCATTTGGATCACTTGAACGAGAACCAGGATCGCCACCACGGTCACCACCATGACGTCGTATTGGAAGCGGTTGTAGCCGTAGTTGATGGCCATCTGCCCCAGACCACCGCCGCCGACGGCGCCGGCCATCGCGGAGTAGCCCACCAGCGTGATCGCCAGAACCGTGATCGACTGGATGAGGGCGGGCAGCGCCTCGCGCACCTGCACCTTCCAGCGAATGACGCGGTTGCTGGCACCCATCATCTGGGCGGCTTCGATCTTCCCGGTTTCGACCGCCAGGATGTTGCTTTCCACGAGGCGGGCGAAGAAGGGAACCGAGCCGACGACCAGGGAGACAACGGCCGCTTTCCAGCCGAGCGAAGTATGGACGATCAGTCGGGTCAACGGGATGAGGGCGATGCTCAAGATGATGAAGGGGAAGGAGCGTCCGACGTTGACGATCAGGCCGACGGTGCGGTTGATCGCGGCGTTCGGGGTCAGCCCCGTTTTGCTGGTTTGCACCAGCAGCAGGCCGAGGGGGAGTCCCAGGATGACCGTGAAGGGCGTTGCGAACCCGACCATGAGCAGGGTGTCGATGAGCGCCGGGAAGAACTGCTTGGTCAGCGCCGGGTTGTCGCCCCACGTGGGGTCGTTGACTCCGGCGGGGAGCAGGGTGGCCAGGGTGAAAGCCGCGTCGTGAAAACCGGTCAGGGTGCTCATAGCGTCCGCTCCTCCACGTGTGCGCCCTGGGCGCGCAGTTCAGCGATGGTCTGCTGCAGTTTCGAGTGGGGCACCGCCAGTGCGAGGCGTCCCACCTGGGAGGCGCCCATCGATTCGAAGGTTCCGGCGGTCACGTCGGCTCCCAGCGTGGCGGCGATGTTGAGGATATTCGCGCCGGTGGGGACGCCCGGGTGGGACGTGAAGATCACGTCGAGCAGGGTGACGGACGAGGCGCCCGTCCCTCCGGCATTTTCGGCAGTTTCAGGAGTATGGCTGGGCTCCGTCGCGTGCAGCGTTCCGGCGGCCTGGAGGTCGAGGATGTCGACGCTGGGCGCGGGAACCAGTTCGCGTGCGAGGGGCGACGAGGGATCGGCGAGGATTTCCTCGATGGTGCCGCTCTGAATGATGCGTCCCTGGCCGAGGAGCGTCACGGAGTCGCAGATTTCGCGGACGACGCTCATCTCGTGGGTGATGATGACGATGGTGACACCAGTTTCGTCGCGCACCTGGCGCAGCAGCGAGAGGATCTGTCGCGTGGATTCCGGGTCGAGTGCGGACGTCGGTTCGTCGCAGAGCAGGACGGCGGGGGTATCCGCGAGGGCGCGGGCAATGCCGACGCGCTGGCGCTGTCCACCGGACAGTTCGGAGGGGTAGGCTCCGGCGCGGTCAGCCAGGCCGACGAGGGTCAGGAGTTCGTTGACGCGCGCGGCCACCTGGTCTTTGTCCGCTCCCGCAATTTTCAGGGGGAAGCCGACATTTGCGCCCGCCGTGTAGGAGTCCAGGAGGTTGGCGCTCTGGAAGACCATGCCGATGCGGCGTCGGGCTTCGCGGAGTTTGCTGCCACTGAGGTGAGCGAGGTCGTAGCCGTCGACGACGATGGAGCCTTCGGTCGGGGTTTCCAGGGCGGTCAGGCAGCGGATCAGCGTGGATTTACCCGCGCCGGATTGGCCGACGATGCCGTGGATGGAGCCGCGTTCGACGTGGAGGTTCACGTGGTCGAGGGCGATGACGGGGGCGCCGCCCTTGACGGGGTAGATCTTGGAGATGTCTTCCAGCTGGATCACGGTCGCCCTCCTTTCCGGTGGTGTGTGCGCCGAGTGTTCTCACACTCTGGTCGCTTCGCGCCCCTGATGGAGGTCGGAGCGCCGGTTTCCTTGTCCGTGGTTAAGACTATGGGGCGTTCCGAGATGTCCCAAATTTTTTGTTACAAAACACCGCATAGCGAAATTCTTCTGAATATCCAAGCTTTTCGCGAGCGCTTTTCGCGGCCTGTTTTCTAGGAAATGACGCGGATACACAGCGCATACGCCAGGAGGCAGGCTCCGCTTCCCAGCATCCACACTCCGAGAAGCAGCTGCGCTCCCGCACGCCACCGTCGCGCATTCAGATGAGTCCACGCGTCGAGTACGGCCGTTGAGAAGGTTGTGTATCCGCCGAGGAATCCGGTTCCGAGGATCGCCCACGCGCCCGGGTGGTGGGCGAGGAGTGCGGCGAGCATTCCCGCGAGCGCACATCCGGTGACATTGACGAGGCCGATCCCCCATCCATTCAGGGGTGCGGGTGCGGGGGTTCGGGTGTTTGCGGGGGAGGGTGCGTTCGTCGTGTCGTTCTGTCGCTTCGCCCACTGGTCGAGGCGCCACCTCAGGAGCGCTCCGACGGCTCCTGCGCAGGCGATGAGGAGAGGCGTCATGGGCGCATCTGCCCCTCGTCGGCGGGGTCTTGCGTATTCGGTGTATCGCGCACGGATTGCACCGGTGTCGAGTGTTCTGCTGCCCGCAGGTGACGCACCTGCATTCTCCGCGTAATGCTGCGTGCGCTCCCCCATCCGAGTCCCGCACACGCGACGCCCGCACACAGCATGAGGAGGGACTGGAGCAGGGAGTAAAGGATCTGCGTGGGAGAAGCCGCGGAGGTCACTGTTGCCAGCACCATGGTGGAGTAGGTGGTGAATGCTCCGGCAAATCCCGTGGTGAGGAAGAGTTTGGGGCAGTTTCCTTGGGGAGTATCGGTGCTGATCAGGCCTCCCGGGGCGTAGAGGGCGGCAACGATGCCCAGGAAGAGCGCTCCGCACAGGTTGACGCAGAGCGTGGACCAGTGGAAGACCCCGATGGTGGTTCCTCCGGCGGCGTATGAGTCGAGGAGCGCACGCACGAGGGTTCCGCAGGCGCCTCCGGCTGCGACGGCACACCACGAGGGGATATCTGGCCGCATCTCGTTTCCTTTCTCCGCCGCCGCACGCACTCTCCAACTGTACTCACCGCCTCGCGTTCCCTGTCCACGCGGCTTGGCTCCGCCTCGTCTATCTCTCCCCCATGCAGTGCGAGCGCTCGGGAACTGGTACCTCACCCGCACGGGGAAGCGGGTAGGCTGGCCGTATGCTCTTTGCTTTTTCGATTGCCCCCGCCACCACCGAGTCCACCGACGGTTCCATGGCTGCCGCCGTCGCCCGCGCCGTCCAGGTGGTGCGCGCCAGCGGCCTGCCCCACGAAACAACCGCCATGTTCACTACCCTCGAAGGTGAGTGGGACGAGGTCATGCCCGTCATCAAGGCCGCCTGCGAGGCCGTGGGCGAGGTTTCTCCCCGCGTTTCCCTGGTTCTCAAAGCCGATCTGCGTCCCGGTCACGTCGACGAGTTGCACGGCAAGGTGGAACGCTTGGAAAAGCAGGTGCAGGCTCTGGAAGACGGCAACGCCAACTCCGCGCGCTGATCTTCAGCGACGCGGGTTCCCTACGCTGTTTTCGCTCACGCCGGTTCGCACTCACAGGTCGCCCTTGAGCCGCGCCACTCCCCTACGTGCTGCCCGACCGTAGCTCCTTGCACTCCCCTGTCGCCGCAGATCACCAGTCTCACCTCGCACCCAGGAACCGTACGCACTGATGTCTCCTGATTCTCTGCCTCACATCCCCGCTGCGCCCGCACCCGCTGCCTCCGTCGGAACGGGACGTTTCGCGCCTTCACCCAGTGGCGACCTGCACCTGGGGAACCTCCGGACGGCACTCCTTGCTTGGATGTGGGCGCGCCACACGGGGCGGCGTTTTCTTCTGCGCATTGAGGACATTGACCGCGTGCGCAGCGGCTCCACACAGCGCCAGATCGAGGACTTGCAGCGCCTGGGGATCGACTGGGACGGGGAGGTTCTCATCCAGTCTTCCCGGCACGAGGCGCACGCAGCGGCCGTCGATTTTTTGCGTGAACGTGACCTGATTTTCGAGTGCTACTGCTCGCGCAAGGACATTCGCGAGGCGGCATCCGCGCCCCACGTTCCCCCCGGCCACTATCCGGGAACCTGCCTGGATCTTTCGGACTCTGACCGCGCTCTCAAACGCGAGGAACTGGCCGAGCTGGGGCGCGCGCCCGCCCTGCGCCTGCGCGCCCCCACCTCGTCGTGGACCGTCACCGACGAACTGCACGGGGAGTACACGGGGAGCGTCGACCATTTTGTCGTGCAGCGCGCGGACGGCGTGCCCGCCTACAACCTGGCGGTTGTCGTAGATGACGCTTTTCAGGACGTGGATCAGGTGGTGCGCGGGGACGACCTACTGTCGCAAGCTCCCGCGCAGGCAGCATTGGCCTCACTGCTGGGCTACGAGGCACCCACCTACGTGCATGTTCCGCTGGCGCTGTCCGAGTACGGGGCGCGCCTGGCGAAGCGCGACGGCGCGGTGACGCTGGAAGAACTGGGTGCTTTGGGCTATTCCGTGGGTGACGTCGTTGAAATGATCGGCGTTTCGCTGGGGGTTGAGGGTGCGCGCAGCGCCGGGGAGCTTTCCGACCGCTTCTCTCACGAGGCGTTGCTCGGGATCTCACGTTCTCCCTGGGTGGTGCGCCCGCCGGAGCGCAGCTGAGTATCCGTCGCCGCACCGTCCCCGAGCTGCGCGCCCACCCAGGGTCATGAGCGAAACTGAGCAGCTGCCTCGTGATTACCGGGGACGCGCGCAGCTGAGCGAGCCGCACTCGAGTCTCCGCTCACCATTCGCACTCGTTATGCTGACGACATGTTGCTCACCGACGCACGCGGCTCGATTGCTCCCACCGTCGCACACCCCTCTGCCCTCATCGACGCTTTCGATGCGCTCGCAGGCTTACCCCTCCGCTTGCCCACCGGCGTCACTCTGCCCGCGCAGTGCCTGGACGGACGGGCGGGCACTTCGGTGGAACGCCTCGCTCCCCACAGCGCCGGTGGCACCGTCTCCCTGTGGGTCACCACCCTCCTCTGCAACGGCGCGCGCGAGGCAGACATCCGTTCTTTCGACGCTTTGTGCAGCGTCCTCCGCGCCCACGGCCTCCCCTGCGGCGGACACGATGACGCTCACGCCGCCGGCATCCACAGCGGCTGCGGGGCGGCAGATCGCCTCTCATCCATCCTCGCGCTGATCGACGAGGCACCGCAGCAGCTCACGGATATCGTGGCCTCGTGGGGGTGCGACGTTTCGTTAATCGACGAGGCAGTGCGGGAGTGTGCGAGGAATCTGGCGGCATCCTGCCCGCCGGGCAGTGAGGTGATCGCGACCTTACGCCCGCATGCGGAGGGATTTTTTCCATGCTTCGACGAGGATCATGCGGAGCAGGCAGTTCTCGTCAATCCTGTGTCCGGCACTGTGATCGACAGGCGTGCGGTGGCGCATGCTCTTGTAGCTTCCGGCAGGTTGAGTGGAATGCCTCGCCAGTTTTTTGCGGTGGATACGTGGGCGTTCCCCTATGCGTCTGAGCATCTTCACGCAGTGGGTGCGGTGGTGAGTTCACCGACACCCGAGGTTCACGCTCGATGTGCGGCAATTTTGGCGGCAGTGAATGCAGCGACTGTCATGACGCTGTGTGCTCCGGGCATACCGGTTGTCACCCTCGATGGTTCGGCGTCTCGCGCCGAGTGAGGAGCGCGAGGATCCTGATACTCTGAAATGCGCAGAGCATAAAGCAAAGCCCCGGCCGGTGGATCGCACCGAGCGGGGCCGCTGCGCGCTCGAAGGGACTCGAACCCCCAACCTTCTGATCCGTAGTCAGATGCTCTATCCATTGAGCTACGAGCGCAGGTCTCAGCAATTCCTTGCGTCAACGAGTTAATACTTTAGCGAGGTGCGCGACTGAACGCAAATTCGACCCCTGTAAGGCTCAACACAGCACGCGGACGCATCTTTCCCGCTCAGGGTTTCTCCCCCCATCCCCAGTTTCTCCCAAGGAAGCACACCCTGCCCACCAGGCTCCGCCTCGTCCCACGAGTGGAGAGAACCAACGCCCAACTTCATCACACACCTGTGCAATCTCAAACAGTTGTCGCTTTTCTTCACATATTCACGAGAGAATACTCATGTCCCATCTACGACATTGCAGGAGCATTCCATGGCACAGAGCCATCCCAAAATGTCCGATTTGACCGCCCCTTCCCAGCCCACACCCGATCCCGTGAACGCGGTGCCTCCGGTTGGGAAACTGACTGTCCTGGGAATTCAGCACGTCCTCGCGTTTTACGCGGGCGCCGTGGTCGTCCCCCTGGTCATCGCCTCGGGTCTGGGACTCGACAGCGAGACCACCGTTCACCTCATTAATGCTGACCTGTTCACCTGCGGCATCGCCTCAATCATCCAGTCCGCTGGACTGGGACCGAAGATCGGCGTGAAGCTCCCCCTCCTTCAGGGCGTCACCTTCACCGCGGTTTCCCCGCTCATCGCGATTGGCCTGGCAGCCGGTGGCGGAAATGCGGGTCTGGCCACCATGTACGGCTCCATCATTGCCGCCGGTCTGGTGACGTTCTTCGCCGCACCCTATTTCGCGAAACTTCTACGTTTCTTCCCACCGGTTGTCACCGGCACGCTGCTGACGGTTATGGGAACCACGCTTCTCGCGGTTTCCGCAAACGACATTGTGGCCTGGGGAAGCGCCGCTGTGAAAGCCGGGGGCGACCCCACCTACGGCACTCTCCGAGGCATGGCCTACGCCATGGGCACTCTGGCTGCGATTGTTGCCATTCAGAAGATCTTCAAGGGCTTCATGGCGACCATTTCGGTGCTCGTTGGCCTGGTGGGCGGCACCATCGTCGCCTACTTCCTGGGAGATGTGTCTTTCCAGGGAGTCGCAGACGCGGCTACTCTCGGCGTAACAACCCCCTTCTTCTTTGGGATCCCCCAGTTCTCCTTCACCGCTATCGTCTCCATGCTGATCGTTATGGCGGTAACCGCCGTGGAAACGACGGGCGATGTCTTTGCCACCGGTGAAGTGGTGGGTAAGCGCATTACTCCGACGCATATCGCCAATGCCCTGCGCGCAGACGGCCTGTCCACAGCACTCGGCGGTATCCTCAACTCCTTCCCCTACACCTGCTTCGCGCAGAACGTGGGGCTGGTGCGCCTGACCCGCGTGAAGTCCCGTTGGGTTGTCACCATGGCCGGCGCCATCATGATCATCCTCGGCGTTCTTCCGAAGGCCGGAGCCGTTGTCGCCGCTATCCCCCAGCCCGTCATCGGAGGCGCCTCCCTGGCGATGTTCGCCTCGGTTGCCGTGGTGGGTATCCAGACCCTGAGCAAGGTCGATATGCACGACAACCGCAATTCGGTGATCGTGTCGACCTCGCTGGGACTGGCGCTGCTGGTGACCCTGAAGCCGGACATCGCCTCCTATGTGCCGTCGTGGCTGCAGATCATTTTCGGCTCGGGTGTCACCATCGGCGCACTGTGCGCCATCATCTTGAACATCGTGTTCTTCCACCTGGGACGCAAGGAAAGCCCCGACGTCACGGTGGTCAACGGCGAAGCACTGGATCTGAGTGCGATCAATGCTCTCGATCAGGAAGAGTTCACCCGCGTGTTCTCCTCGATGTTCTCCGGAGCAACCTGGCCGGTGGAACGTGCCTGGCAGCAGGCGCCTTTCGTGTCGACCGCTCACCTGCGTCACGCGTTCCAAGACGCGGTAGTCGCTGCGTCGCCGGAAGAACAGGAAGCCCTCATTGCCGGCTACACGGATCTGGTGGATCTGCTGTTGAACAATGCGGGAGACGAGCAGGCGCAGATCGACACGTCGTCTTTGACCATCGGCGATTTCACCGATGCGGAAGAGGCAGAGCTGCGCGCCATGGACGAGGCGTACCGCGAGAAATTCGGCCACCCCTTCATCATGTTCATCGGGAACATTGCCGATGGCGGCCAGTTGATTTCTGCGGGCTGGCGTCGCGTTGAGTCTTCTCCCACGCGGGAAGCCCGCGCCGCTCTGGGTGAGGTCATTGCCATTGCGGATGACCGCTTTGATTCCCTAGTGGCCAATGCCAACCCGATCCACACGGCCTGGACGCACCGTCTGTCTCAGCTGAGCTGAGCTGGCATCAGCTGACGGATCTTCCCCGGGGGGCACTTCACTGCGAAGTGCCCCCCGGTCGCATGCGGAACGTCTGTCCCCCAAAGGACGCTCAGCCTCGCCCCTCCCTCTCACCCCGCGTACCTCTTCCCTCATCGACGAGGCGCCCTCCGCCTCATGCAAGAAAACGACGTCAAGCGGAGGTTCGCTTCCCATTCCCGAAACACATACGTCAGACTGAGAGGGATGAAAACCCAAAGAATTCCTTCATTCCTCAAGCATTCCCTTGCCCTGGCCTCCGCGTGCGCCATGGTGGGAGCTTTGAGTGTCACCATGCCCGCCGCCAGCCACGCCGACGAGCGCAGAACGAACGATTCCCAGAGCGCCGAGAGCATCGAATCGCTCTCTGCGTATGACACCGTGGACAGCCTTACGGCCCTCAACGGGGTGGAGGATCTCCAGGGGTTCGATCTCAGTCGCGCACGAGACTTCCTACCCGGGCACATCATCGACGATGAGCTCATGTACGGGGAAGGCGCCGCGCAATCCCTCACGGATGGGGAGATTCAGAACTTCCTCACGCAGCAGGGAAAGCGTTGCCAGCAGGGTCAGGACGGCTCTCCCTGCCTGAAGAACGCCACGTTCACAACGGCATCGGCACCGGCCTCACAGTGGTGCCCCTCCCCCTATGAGGGCGGCGGAACGGAGAGCGCTGCACAGATCATCGGGAAAGTCGCACGTTCGTGCAATGTGTCCCCGAAAGCTCTCCTCGTACTTCTCCAGAAAGAGCAGGGGCTGGTCACCACGACAAACCCCACGCAGCGCGCCTACAGTCATGCAACCGGTTTTGCCTGCCCAGACGGAGCGCCCTGCTCGCAGCAGTTCGCGGGATTCCCTCGACAGGTTCTGTCCGCAGCCTCGCGGCTCCAGCAGTACCGTCTGCAGCCGCAGTCGTTTAACTTCCGCGCAGGGATGACGGCCAACATCCTGTACCACCCCAGTAGATCGTGTGGAACTCGAACGGTCACCATCGACAATGCGGCCACCGCCGCGCTGTACAACTACACGCCCTACACTCCGAACGACGCCCTCCTGCGGGGTGAAGCCGACCAGTGCTCGTCCTACGGGAACTACAACTTCTTCCTGATTTACGAACGCTGGTTTGGTGCGACACGAGGCGCAGACGCGCAGCCTTCACCCCAGCCGTCCCCGATCCCTACCTCTCCCGGCGGCTTCCGCGTCTCGGGTGCGATTGGGTCGTTGTGGGGGCGTTTGGGTGGTGCCTCTGGTGTGATGGGTGTGCCCGCCAGCAACGAAGAGTCCACCGCCAACGGCGGCATATACCAGCTCTACACCCACGGCACAGCCTACTGGCACCCCACCACAGGAGCCCACTTCGTCGAACACAGCCCCATCTTCTCCCAATACCAAAACCAAAGCTTTGAACGAGGCCCCCTAGGCTACCCCCTCGATGAAGAACACAAAGTTCCAGGAGGGGCTGCTCAAACCTTCCAAAACGGCGTAATCTACTGGAACACCACCACAGCCACCACACACGTCATCTACCCCAACTCCGGACTCGGATACCTCCACACCCGCCTAGGCGCAGCAACAGGATCCATGGGCATTCCCGCCAGCAACGAAGAGTCCACCGCCAACGGCGGCATATACCAGCTCTACACCCACGGCACAGCCTACTGGCACCCCACCACAGGAGCCCACTTCGTCGAACACAGCCCCATCTTCTCCCAATACCAAAACCAAAGCTTTGAACGAGGCCCCCTAGGCTACCCCACCAGCGAGGCCTACCCCAACCCAGACGGCACCACCAGCCAACACTTCCAAGGCGGCACCCTCACCACCCACTAAACACACACCAACACACACGCACCCCAACATACACCTGTGGGCGGCGGAAACATCCGCCGCCCACAACACTACCCACCCACAAACCTCAACACACCCTCTCCCAAAAACCACAACAAAACCCACCGCCCATAGGCACGTAATCTCCCATACCCACAGGCGAATAACACCACCCACGCACTCACCACCCCCCACACCACAACCTCATCAATCCCCAGCAACACCCCACCACCTCGCCACAACAAACCCCACACACAACAAAACGCTTGTGGGCGGCGGGTTTCCCCACCGCCCACAAGCGTTTGTCTGTCGATTTCTCAGAGGTTGAGCTGGATCGAACGTCCAGGCACTGCCTCGATGAGTTCGCGCGTGTAATCCTGAACCGGGTTGGCGAACAGCTGATCGCTGGTGTTTGCTTCGACCAGCTTGCCCTTTTCCATCACGACCACGTCATCGGCGATCTGACGCACAACGGCCAGGTCGTGGGTGATGAACAGGTAGGACAGACCCAGCTGAGCCTGCAGATCGTTGAGCAAGTACAGAATCTGGTTCTGCACCAGCACGTCGAGAGCGGAGACCGCCTCGTCCAGAACGATCACTTCCGGGTTCAGTGCCAGGGCGCGAGCCACTGCCACACGCTGACGCTGACCGCCCGACAGCTCGTTCGGGTAGCGGCGCATGACGGAGCGCGGAAGCGCAACCAGGTCGAGGAGTTCCGCGACACGTTCCTCGCGGAGCTTCTTCGCATCGGCTCGCCCACCGTTGACCAGGTCGACGGCCCACTGCGGAGCTTCACGACCGGTGGCCGCGGCGCGCTCCACTTCCTGTTCGGCGTAGGCGCGCGTCCCATACTTGTGGATTCGCAGCGGTTCTTCGATGACGCGGAAGATCGAGTACATCGGATCCAAGGACCCATAGGGGTTCTGGAACACGGCCTGCAGGCGGCGGCGCAGAGCGAAAAGCTCCTTCTCGCCCATCTGCGAGGTGTCCTGCCCGTCGAAGAAGATCTTTCCGCTGGTCGGCTTGAGCAGCTGGAGGATCATATTCGCCGCGGTGGACTTACCGGAACCGGATTCGCCGACGACCGCCAGGGTCGTGCCACGACGCAGGGCAAAGGACACGTCATCGACGGCCAGGAGCTTGCTGGCCGCACCCTTGGCTCCGCGGATGTCAAATTCCTTGGTGAGGTTTTCGACGCGGATGATTTCCTCGGTCGAGGTTGCACCCTTGCCGGCGCCCGTCAGTTCCTCTTCGGTGACCTCCACGCCGCGGGCGTGAGCGGACTCGATACGAGCCGATGCCAGCGAAGGAGCAGCCGACACCAGACGCTTGGTGTAGGGGTGCTGCGGATGCTGGAGGATTTCCAGCGCAGGGCCGGATTCCACGATGCGACCGCGGTGCATCACAACCAGCTGTTCGGCGCGTTCTGCGGCCAGACCAAGGTCGTGCGTGATGAAGAGAACGGCGGTTCCCAGTTCCTTCGTCAGAGTTCCGAGGTGGTCGAGAATTCGGCGCTGCACGGTGACGTCGAGCGCGGAGGTCGGTTCGTCAGCGATCAGCAGCTTCGGACGCGCAGCCAGGCCAATGGCGATGAGCACGCGCTGGCGCATACCGCCGGAGAATTCGTGGGGGAACTGCTTGGCGCGACGATCCGCGTCGGGCAGACCCGCCTGTTCCAGGAGTTCTGCGACGCGCTTACCGGCCTCGGACTTGGGCACGATGTGGTTGGCGAGCAGGGATTCTTTCACCTGTGCACCGATTCGCAGAACCGGGTTGAGGTTCGACATGGGATCCTGCGGGACGAGGCCGATGCCTGATCCGCGCAGTTCCACCCATTCCTTGGCGGAGAGGCGGGTGATGTCCTTGCCGTCGAATTCGATGGTTCCGCCGGTGACCTTACCGGTACCGGGGAGCAGTCCGATGACGGCTGCGGCAGTCGTGGACTTACCGGAGCCGGACTCACCGACGATGGCGACGGTCTGACCGGGGTAGATGGTCAGGTTGGCGCCTCGGACGGCGGGGACTGTTCCCGTGGAGGTGGTGAAGGTGACTTCGAGGTCACTGATCTTCAGCAGGGGGTTCTGGTCATCGGGGTGGATGTCCTCGGTGACGTGGGACTCGGCGCCGTCGAGGACGGTGCGGGTCACGGCTTCCTCAAAAGCCTCCTGTGAGGCTGCGGAGTTCATTTCTTCAGTCACTTCTTCGCCTTCGGGTCGAGGGCTTCGCGGACAACGTCACCCATCATGATGAAGCTGAGGACGGTCAGAGCCAGAGCCAGAGCCGGGTAGAACAAGACCATGGGAGCCACGCGCAGCGATTCCTGAGCCTGGGAGATGTCCACACCCCAGGAGACCACTGACGGGGGCAGGCCGATACCCATGAAGGACAGGGAGGCTTCGGCCACAATGAAGGTTCCCAGGGCGACCGTTGCGTACACAATGATCGGCGCCATGGCGTTCGGGATGATGTGGCTCAGCAGGATGCGCGCGCGCGAGGCGCCGGTGGCGCGTGCGGCGGTCACGAATTCTTCGTTCTTCGCACTCAGGACGGTACCGCGGGTAATACGTGCGATCTGTGTCCAGCCGAATGTGGAGAGCACCAGGATGACCATCCAGATGTTGCGCTGTTCCTTGAACATCTGCATGAAAACGATGGCGGCCAGGAGCAGGGGCACTGCAAAGAACACGTCGGTGACGCGGGAGAGCAGGGAGTCGAGCCATCCGCCGAAGTAGCCGGCGAGGGAGCCGAAGGCTCCACCAATCAGCACCACGCAGATGGTGCTGAAGATACCGACGAGGACGGAGGCCCGGGCACCGTAGACGACGCGGGCGTAGATGTCACAGCCCTGCTTGGTGAAGCCGAAGGGGTGTCCGGCCTGAGATCCGCCCAGGGAGCGGGACAGTTCGCAGTAGCTGGGGTCTTGGCTGGTGAACAGGCCGGGGAATGCGGCCAGCAGGACAGCCACGGTGATGATGAATGCGGACACCCAGAAGAGGGGACGCTTGCGCAGGTTCTTCCAGGCTTCGCCCCACATAGATGAGGGAGCCGATTCGTCTGCAACGGCGTCGACGGCACCGAGACCGGTTTCGTCGATGTCGGAGACGTAGTGAGCCTGTCCTGCGCGTGTACGCGAGATGTTCTCGGAAGGAATGAAGTCACTCATAGCGGATCCTCGGGTCAAGTACGGCGTAGAGCAGGTCAACGAGCAGGTTTGCCAGGATGTAGACCAACACCAGGACGGTCGTCACGGAGACGACGGTGGAAGGCTCACCCTTGATGATGGCTTGCCACAGGGTGCCACCAATACCGGAGACGTTGAAGATACCTTCGGTGATGATGGCGCCGCCCATCAGCGCTCCGAGGTCACCACCGAGGAAGGTGGCCACCGGAATGAGGGAGTTACGCAGAATGTGACGCGACATGACCTGCCCGTTCGGCAGACCCTTGGCGCGCGCAGTGCGCACGAAGTCGGCGGAGACGTTTTCCGACACGGACTGTCGTGTCAGACGGATGACGTAGGCCAGAGATGTTGCGCCCAGCACGATGGCGGGCATGGTCAGTGATCGTATGTTCACTGCATTACTGACCGTGGTCGGCAGGAGTCCCCACTTCACGCCGATGAAGTACTGCATGAGGAAGCCGATGACGAAGGTCGGCACGGAGATGACAACCAGGGACAGCACGAGGACGGTGGAGTCGAAGATGCCACCGCGACGTACGCCGGCGATCACGCCGAAGAGAATGCCGAGGATGGCTTCAATCAGCAGCGCGTAGATGGCCAGTCGCATGGTCACCGGGAAGGCGTGTGCCATCACTTCGGTCACGGGACGACCGGAGAAGGTCGTTCCGAAATCCAGGGTGAAAATGCCCTTAAGGTACAGCAGGTACTGCAGCCAGAACGGCTTATCCAGGTTATGTTCAGCCTTAATCCTGGCGATGGTTGCTTCGGGGAGAGCCCGGTCGCCACCGAGGGCTGCAACGGGGTCACCTGGCATCAGGTACACCATCGCAAAGATCAGGAACGTGGCTCCGAAGAAGACCGGGATGGTCTGCAGGAGGCGCCGTCCGATATAGCGCAGCATGGACTAGTCCTTCATCACATGAGTGGGTCTGCGGAAATGTTTCGCAGATTGGGGTCTGTCCCCATACGCGGGAACATGATGTGTACAAGGAACCGAGGATCCTTACACACTTTTACATGATAGGGCAAAAATTCGGTAAATGAACAATTGGTGGGAGGAAACTCATTCCCACTGCCCTGAGTTTTTCCAACAAAAGCGGGGCGGGGGGGGGGGGGGGCCCCCCCCCCCCCCCCACCCCGCGTCCCCGGGAACTAACCGCGTTGGTTTGTAGGGAGGGCCAGCCTTACAAATTTTCAACGCTGGGGGGTG
>CAURIY010000023.1:0-16927 GCA_963525415.1 uncultured Actinomyces sp. | reverse complement strand
GGGGGGGGGGGGTGGGGTTCGGGTTTTTTGTTCTGGGGGGGGGGGGGGCACATTGCCCCCCCCCCCCCCACTTGTCAGGAGGTACTGATTCACCAGACAGGGCGCGGAATTTCTTCGCTCGCTTCTTTCGTGGGGAGGCGGAGGAGCATTGGCAGATTGAAGGCAGAGATCGCCACGAAAATCGCTCCCGTGAGGTAGAAGAGCGGTGTGTCAAAGACCTCGGGCATCGACAAAACCCACATATTGGCACCGGGCAGGAAAGTGTTGATAGTGCCAACGAGGCTCACAAGAGCCAGGCCAACACTGGCGTCATAGCGCGTTCCGTTTCGCGCCCCGCGCTTCAGCCACAGGATGCCGGGAGCCGACGTAATGAGCATGTTCGTGAACAGGAACCACTGCATGACAGAACCCTTGCCCATGAAATGAATGAGCATTCACACGGGATAGGGAGCCATTTTCTCGCGTCGAATGAGTGCAAAGGAATACATGTACTCCAGGTAGCCGATGAAGAAGGTGATGGCGGCGGAGATGAGGGGGTAGCGAGAGCGCCGGATATAGTTTGGAGACTATAGGTTCTCAGCAGGATCCTGCTCTGAGCTTTACCTCTGGCTGCACTGTTCGAGTAGGTGCGGCGTCACCCAAAAAGAAAACCGCGAACCCTCACTTTTCGTTGAGAATCCGCGGTTTCACAGAGTCGGGGTGGCGGGATTTGAACCCACGACCTCTTCGTCCCGAACGAAGCGCGCTACCAAACTGCGCCACACCCCGTGACCGTACGAGTATAGCCACCAGAAAAGCGCTCCGACAAATCTAAGTGCTTCTCTGTGATGCGCTCCGCTTTTGGTTCGCAGGCGTGAGGGTAGAGAAAGTCCCCATCACCCGCGCCTCCCCCACATACGTTCCTCCGCCTCGCTCATCGGGGAGGGGGAAGGGGAAGGATGTGAATACCGATTACGCCGGTTAGCGATCCCGACCTGCGGATAGGGAGGAAAGGGGGAATGGAACGCTCGTTACACCCCGTACACGTGCAGAACCGACACCTCGGGACGCGTCGCAATACGCACCGGTGAATAGGGAGACGTCCCCAGCCCCGCCGACACGTGCAACCACGACAGGCCAGCGCCAATAGTCGCCAGCGTCCCATCTGCCTCGACGCTCCGCGAATCAGTGTGGGTGGAAGAGCAGCCGCAGCGATCCGCCGCAGGCCACAGATGTAGCCCCTTCCCGTGCGAACGCGGAAGATCGCTATTCGTTACCAGCGACGTCACCCCGGGAAGACCAATCTGTCCCCCGTGCGTGTGACCCGCCAGCATCACATCAGCACCGCGCAACGCAAACTCATCCAACACCCGCGTGTACGGCGCATGCGTCACACCCAAGCGCAGAGCATCCGGAGCTTCCCACGCGGCAGAGACAGGGGGCATACAGTCCGCAGAAATATGCGGATCGTCGACGCCGGCGAGAGCTACCGTCCCTCCGGCCAACTCCAGGGACGCACTCCGGTTCGACAGATCCTCCCACTCCATGTTCCGCAGAGCCGCTGCCAACTCCATCCACGGCAAGTCGGGAACCCGCGAGGACGTCGTCGACGTGTGAGAGAACAGGTAGCGCGTCCAACTCTTGGGGCGAGGCGAAAAATAGTCATTTGACCCGAACACGAAAGCGCCCGGATAGTCCGCGAAAATTTCATGAGCGCGCAGAGTCAACGGCAGTGCCGTCGGCGACCCGAAATTGTCACCCGTCGAAATCACCGCATCCACATGCTCGCGGCGTTCCACATTCCGAAGGAAATCGATGAGGAACTCCTGCCCCTCATACAGGTGCAAATCGGAAAAATGCAGCAGACGAATCCCCGTGAACCCCGGGCGAGCCGCAACCGGAACCTCGTAGTAGCGCACCGTCGGAAAACGACGCTCCACGCTGCCCCACGCCAAGGCCACACCCCCGGCAAGGACAGCGGTACGCGCGAGGCGACGGACGCCTCGTCCCACGAGAGACGTAGCAGCCACCTCAGTCGTCTTCGTTCTCGTCGTCTGCGGCCTGCTGCCCGCCCGCACCTGGAGGCTGCTCACCGTTCTGCTCCTGCTCCGGACGCGGAGACGGCGCAGGCGGCGCACCAATATTTGCAACGGGAAGCGGCGCAAACGGCGTCCCCTCCAAAGCCTTGCTCATGTAGGGTGCCCAGATGTTCTGGCCGACGAAAGTCTCACCGTAAATCGCCGAGTAGAAACGACCGTTGATCGTTACGTTGTTCACCGGCGTATTCGAGGCCTTTGCGTGCCCCACCCACGCGGATGTCGCCAGCTCCGGAGTGAAGCCCGTCAGCCACGTATTCGAGTTCTCGTTCGTCGTACCCGACTTGGCGCCGAAGGGGCGTCCACCCGCCAGGCGAGTGCTCGTGTAGTACTGGCCGGCAGAACGACCCAAGGTCGCCGCAACCTTCTTCGCGACCTCGGGATCCAGGGCGGCGGTGCACTCCGGCTGGTACTCCTTCAGGACGTTCTCCGAGCGGTCGGTGACCGACGCAATGGCAGTCGGCGTGCAGATCTTGCCGTCGTTCACGAAAGTCGCGAACGCTCGCGCCATCGTCAGCGGAGAAGCCGACCCGGAACCCAGAATGTTGGCGGGCAGAGCCGCAATCGGGGAAGCGTCCGCCTGGGTGACACCCAGCTCCGCGGCGGTATCAAAAATCTTGCAGAAGTTCAGGCGAGACGCCATGTTGATGAACGCCTGGTTGACCGACAGGCCGGTCGCCGTCACCACGCTGAACGCACCGTCCTTGCCGGGAAGATCCTCGGCGCGCCAGCGCTCCATCACCAGGGGGACGCCGTCGCACTTGAAGTTCTGGCCGGTGTACCAGCGGTTCGAGCTACCCACGGACTCGTAGGCGCCGTGGCCTTCCTTGAACCACTCCGTGAGGGCGAAGACCTTGAAGGTCGAGCCGACCTGGAAGGAGCCGTCCGCGGAGTAGTTGTTCATCGTCTCGCCCTCGGCCACACCGTAGTTCGTGTTCTGCGCCATGGCGGCAATGAAACCGGTCTGTGGGACGACAGACACCAGCGCCGCATCCAGATCCGAGGGATCGTTCACGGGAATAGCACCCACCAGGGCGTTGTAGGCGGCTTCCTGCTTCTTGGGATCCATGGTGGTGCGGATCGTCAGGCCACCGGTCTTGAGCAGGCGCTCACGTTCAATCGCGGTCTTTCCGAATGCGGGCTGAGCCAGGAACTGGCGGATTGCCTGCGCGCAGAAGTAGGCGTTTGCAGAGGTCGCGCCCGAGCATCCCTCGCGCACCACATTGGGGTGAAGCTGGTCGGCAATGGGGGTAGCGATCAGGTTGTCGCGCTCCTGCTCCGTGATGATCCCTTCCTGAGCCATCACCGTAAGAACGATATTGCGTCGATTCTGAGCGGCCTCGGGATTCTGGAGGGGGTTGAACTGAACGGGGGACTGCACGAGCCCAGCCAGGAGTGCGGCTTCACCGGTGGTGAGCTCGTTTGCGCTCTTCGAGAAGTAGAGCTGGGAGGCGGCTTCCACGCCGTAGGTGATCGGCCCGAAGGGGGCAATGTTCAGGTAGCCGGACAGGATCTGATCCTTGTCCAGCTGCTTTTCGATGGCCAGTGCGTACTTGATTTCACGCAGCTTGCGTTCGGGGGTTTGCTCCGTTGCTGCGGTCACCTGATCCGCGTCCCCTTCGAGGTAGCCCTTTTCGGCTAGGGCGTTACGCACGTACTGCTGGGTGATGGTCGAGGCGCCCTGCATTCCTCCGGATTCGTTGAGGTTGTTGAGCATGGCTCGCGCGATACCCGTGGGGTCGACGCCGTGGTGTTCGAAGAAGCGCTTGTCTTCAATGGCGACAATTGCTTTCTTCATGATGGGCGCGATCTTGTCCGCGGGGATGACGATGCGCTGCTTGTCGTAGAAGCGGGCGATGACGTGCCCCTCGGCGTCGAGCATTCGTGATTCCGAGGCGGGGCTGACGACTTGGATGGTGTCAGGAAGTTCGTCGAAGACTTCCAGTCCGGCCTTTGTGGCGATTGCGCTGGTGCCGACTGCGGGCACCAGGATTCCCGCTCCGAGGACGCCGATGAGGATCGACACGGAGAGGAACGTCAGGAGCAGAGTGGTGAGCTGAGCCGGGCTGACGGATCGCGAATGCTTATGAGACATAGGTATAGGATACGTGGCTGCTTCGGCTCTAGGGCTGTGGATGTGCTTCTTGACATGATTCAAGATTTCACATTTGTCGAATATGTGTGTATCGTCACATGTGTGCGATCAATGATGACCGCTGGAGTATGGAGAATGTCATGGCGCTTGTCAGTGAAGACCAGAGCTGGGCAGCGAAAGCCTTGTGTGCGGGGAGTGAACCCGACGCCCTCTTTGTACAGGGGGCTGCGCAGCGGCAGGTTCGTCAGCGGTGCCGGGAATGCCCGGTGCGTTTGGAATGTTTGGCTGATGCCCTGGAATCCGACATGAATTTCGGTGTCTGGGGTGGCCTCACGGAGCGGGAACGTCGCGTCTTGGCACGCGCCTATCCGCGCATCAGCGACTGGTTGACGTGGTTGCGTACCTCGCAGGATCCCCTGGCCGTCGAAATTCGTTCGACACGCCTGCCGCACCTGCTGGCAAAGACACGGGTATCGGGACGGAGCAAAGTCTCCTAGGATGATTCCCATGACTACTTGGGAATATGCAACCATTCCGCTGCTCACGCATGCAACGAAGGCCATCCTCGACCAGTGGGGTGCCGACGGCTGGGAACTCGTCCAGGTCGTCCCCGGGCCCACCGGCTCGGAGAACCTGGTTGCCTACTTGAAGCGTCCGAAGCAGGACTGAGTTCCTCGCGCGTTTCGTCGTGAGTGGCGAGGCGCCCTCCGCCTGACGCTGTTCCCCTGCGTTGGGGGAAAGAAGACAGTAGATACATCAAACGGTGGGTGGGTCTGGGCATGTGCCCAGACCCACCCACCGCATTGCACAGGTTCGGGATGCGTCGTGCGATTCTCGCAGGCTCCCCCCCGAGGCGTGGGGCACCCGGAGGGTGACCTACGCGCAGGTGTCAGCGGGCGCGGCGAGCCAGACGATCGACGTCCAGCAGGGTGACCGCGCGACCCTCCAAGCGGATCCAGCCGCGAGACACGAAGTCAGCCAGAGACTTGTTCACGGTTTCACGGGAAGCACCCACCAGCTGAGCCAATTCTTCCTGAGTGAGGTCGTGGGGAACGTGGATGCCCTTGTCGGTGGCCGTGCCGAAACGATCGGCCAGATCCAGCAGAGCCTTCGCCACGCGACCGGGAACGTCAGAGAACACCAGGTCGGACAGGGACTCGTTCGTGCGACGCAGACGCTGTGCCAGCGCACGCAGCATGTGCTTGGCCAGGGTCGGGTTGGTTTCCAGGATCTCCATGAGTTCCGCGTGCTGCAGGTGCAGCAGGGTGGCGGGAGAAACGGCGGTCGCGGTGGTCGAACGCGGCCCCGGATCGAAGAGGGTCAGTTCGCCAATGATTTCGCCAGGGCCGAGGACGGCGAGCAGGGACTCGCGGCCATCATTGGAGGTGTGGCCGAGCTTCACTTTGCCTTCGGTCACGATGTACAGACGGTCACCGAGATCGCCCTCATCAAACAGGGTTTCACCGCGACGCAGGGTGGTCTGACCCATTTTCTGCTGCAGTGATGCCTGCTGAGCTTCGTCCAGTCCGCCGAAAAGCGGAACCTGGCTAATGAAGTTTCCATCTCCAAACATGTTGGCCTGAACTCCGTTCTGGTCGCATCCGGAGGCATTCGGGCATCCGGCATTGCCTCATACTGAACTGGCTGACGGTAGGTCGCTGGCGCTTTCAGTGACCTATTCTTGTGAGAGTTGCAACTTATTATGCCCCGATTAGGTGCAGATATACACCTTTTGCAGGGGTTTTGGTCGAAATAGGCACAGCATGAGTGCCGCCGTGCGCATTATTTCCACCCGTATTCCTCAGTGAGCGCACTCCATGAGGAAAGGTGTTACCGCAGCAACCAATTCCTCACAGGATTCCTCCTGAGGAAAATGACCGCAATTGCGTAAAACAACCGCAGACCAGGGGCCGCATGTGCGTTCAGAATCCTGCGCGTAATCTACGGGCGACCACAAGCCATCAGAATCGCACTGCACAGACAGCACCGGAACCTCAACGGGACGCTCAAGAAGTTGCTGCGCCTCGGGCGACGGACGATGCACCGCACGCAGAGTCTCCCACGCGGCTCCCGCGGCGAAAGGACGCGACAGAGCCGCACGATAGGGGGTCGCCGACGCCAGAAGACGTCGAACGGAGGATGGTGCCGCCCACAGCTGAATGACGCGATCCACCCACGGGGTACGCGACAGAGAGAAGGACAGCTTCGGCCGCCTCGTCACCATGCTGGTCAACAGGCGACCGCGACGACCCGGGCGGAAGGGGAAGGAAACACCCAGGGGGTGAGGAGCGCAGACGGTGACAATGCCTCGCAAAGAAGAGGGGGACTGAGCGCCCAGCATCCAGGCGATGACACCGCCCATGCCGCATCCCACGACGCTGAACGTGCGCACCCCCAGCGTGGAGGCAACAGCGGTGACATCGTCCGCGAGCTGACAGATATCCACGTCTCCGGGAGCCAAATCGGATGTCCCAAACCCGCGGATATCCATCGCAATGGTGCGCACCCCGGCCTCGGCCATGCGCGGCATGAATTCGTGCCACGTCCACCAGGTCAAGGGGAAGGGATGCAGTAAAATCACCGCGTACTCAGAAGAATCCGGCCCGCAGTCGGCCACGTGAAACGAGGTTCCACCGGCCGTGATGACACGATGAGTCCACGCGCCCGGTGCCTCGAGAACCGCCCGCGATACCGTGCGTTTCACCGCAGGCCAGCCGCCTTCTCAGCGCGACGACGCGCGCGAGCAGTGAAGTAGGCGCCCGTCGGATTCACGCGCTCCACCTCGGCGCGCAGGGCTTCTTCCGCGCGACCCTTGCGGCGCACCGAATGGGAGAGCGCGCCCACCAGCATCAGCAGCACGCCAACAAACAGGAGGCGACCCGAATAGGCGGAAGCCTGCAGGTGGTGAGCGAAGTTCGCACCCAGGGAATTCCAGTTACTCAGGGAACGCAGCAGGGGAGTCACGTACCCGGAGGTTGCACCCGGAAGCGCGACCCAGGGGACAGCGACGCAGGTGATGAGCAGACCGGAAATCCAAGCGCCCACAGACGAGCGGCGGTAGAAGAACCACAGCACCACGGTGATCACCAGGGCGCCGAAGAGCTCTCCCAGTGCCAGGTAGTTCAGATTGCCCGTCACTGCCGGAGCGCTCTCCGCCAGGGTCATCCGCGCGCCCGCATCCGCCAGGAGATACCAGGCGACGGGCACCAGAAGAAGGGAGAACAGGAAGGACATCCAGTGCGCGCCCGCACGCGAGGGAATCTCCGGAATCACGGTGGCACCCTCAAAAATCACGTCATCCAGGTTCTCCGGAGTGCTCTGGGGAACCACGCGTTCACCGGCCTCTTCACGAGGCTTCCACGTGGCTTCGCTTTCCTGTTCGACGGGAAGAACCGGGGTCATCAGGGAGCGACGACGCACGCTGGTTTCTTCCAGTTCCTGAGCCAGGGCATTTTCTGCGGTAATCGGGTCGGCTTCCACGACCTCCTCGATGCCACCCATGCGCTGTGCCAGGGCATCGGGAACCTGCTCGCCCGTGGATGCGGGACGTGCATCCTCCGACGGCAGAGCCTGCATCACCGGGATCGTCGTGGTGTGGATACCCGCCTCCGAAGAAGCGGCGTCCGCGGCCGCATCGTCGGAGGCGGGCGTGCTTTCCGCAGTGGAAGCCGAGGCATCCGTGGGCTTTTCTCCCCACGCGGACAGGGCGTCGCTGGGAAGAGACGGGGTGGCCGCAGGGGAGGTGGGTGCTTCGAAAGTAGGAGCGCTGTCCTCCGCGGGGGTGGGCAGCGACGAGGCGAAGGTGGCCTGAGCAGCGGACGCGTTGAAAACGGCGGCCGCAGTCGGCTCAGCGGCTTTGGCGGGAGCGCTCTCAACAGCCTGCTCGCCCGCGTGATCCTCAGCGGAGAACGGGGCGTTAGAGGAGAAGGCGTCGGCCTCGGGAGCAGCCTCAACCGGGGCATCGCCGTCGACGGACGGTTCGTCCGCAGAAGGAACGGAAGAAACGGAGGCGGGCGACGCCTCGTCAGTCGAGGAAGACTCACCGACGGAGGAGAGCGGGCGGAAGGAGAAATTCTCCCGCGTGAGACCCGCGTGAACCGGCTCTACCTGGGCGGTTTCCGTCACCGAGTGGGCGTCACCGACAATACCCGTCAGATCCGAAACCTCACCGGGCAGGGTGACTTCTTCACCGGTCAGGGGAGCGCCTTCGGGCGTCTCCGGTACGTCCTTGTGTGCACCGTTGGTAGCGTTCAGGTCCTGATCAGACATTCTGGAGCCTCCTCTTCTCGCCCTGACGATAACGAACAATGTCGAAAAAACGCGGATGACGTGCGGCAAACCGTCACATTAGGACGGAATAGGCGCGGGGATTTCCTCACGTTCCTCCGGGGGTGTGCGCCGCGCCCAACGGATTCCCGCAGTCGAAGTCGCCACAAGCATCCCCAAGGCGGCCAGAACCGGTGCAGATAAGCCGATCTGCGTGTACATAGACGCGCCGGGAGTAATGACGAGTCCCGCCAGCGTCGCCCACAGGGGGAACAACACGTAGAACGGCATCGCCATGGCACCCCAGCCGATCAGCTGCGGGCCGAGCAGGGACCAGTGCGACAGCATTGCCACGATGCACAGCAGCACGGCGGCCAGCAGTAGAACCGACAGGTCACTGCGGTGAGTCGCCACAACACCGGGAAGACCGTACGCCGCGACCGCCGTCGTATCGGAAGGTGCCGACGACATGATGATCAGCATCGCGACCGCAGCCAGGGGGAAAACCGCGCCGACCACCAGGGCGCGCGAACGCAGATGGCGGCGCGATGCCGCGTGGGGATCTTCCCCCTCGCGCTCAACGGTGCGCGCACGATGCGTCATCACCAAAGCTAAACTCGCCCCGCACAAAATTGCGGTCACCGACAGGGGATACAGGCACCACAACTGGGCGGACGCCATGCTTTCCGCCCCCAGACCGGACGACACCAGGAAGGGAATGCGCATCAGCCCGGCACACTGCAGAGCCCCGATGATCACAGACCACACCGCCGCAACAAACATCCCTGCGGGGTGACGGTCGCAGTTCAACGAAACGGTCATCATGATGAGAGCAGCCAAGCCCATACCGACCATGCCCTCCACCGATGCCAGAGGCAACCCCAGCGCCGCTTTCCCCTGGACATTCGCCATAGACGACCCCAAGACGCTCAGCGCAATGGGTGAGAAAAAGAGCGAAAAAAGCCCGGAGCGAAAAGCCGGGGAAATGTCCGAAGAATCTACGAGAGAAGGCATGTACACAGTATGCCCCCACCCGTGGACACAAAGTACGCTAAGCGCGTGACGATTGTTCCCCTGGCCGACCCGACGCTCCCGCTCCTGACGGAAGCCGCGCGCAGCGACGCCGTCGTCTCCGCGATGAACGAGGCGTTCGACGCCTGTGGCCGCCTGCGTTTCCACGAAGGACTGAGACGCGGATGGGAAGAAGCTCGCGCCGAAGCCGCCGTGCGAGAAGCTACCGCCCTCGCCATCTGCTCGGGGGTACGCACCCACGTCGACGACATTCGTATTATCACGATGCACGACGCCCGAGGAGAGGACAATCCCCTCGATCCCGGTGAAGAAGTGGCTCTGGGGATCTGGCGTTCCCAGTGGAACCTCGTCCAGGGATTCGCCCCGCTCAATACGCGTTTCCCCCAGCCTCGTGCCCCGCGTCCCCTGCCCGCATTGGCCGCGGGAATACATCGCGACGTCACCTCCGCTGCCGTGGCCTCCGGGCACCTCAGCTTGGAGACGGTGGCTCGTCCGTCGGAACACATGGCGTGGGTGATGGGAATTTGGCGCTCTTCCCTTCCCGCCCTGGTGCGTGCGGCCTGCGTGTGCGCACACTTCCGCTTCCGCGAGGTGTTCACCCCCTCGTCCGCCGCCGTGGGAGCCGCGTTGGCGCGCTCTGTGCTCGTGACCGAAGGCGTGGATCCGAGTGCAGTCGCAGTCGTCAGCGCCTACGACGCAGAAGACCCCGCGCGTGCGCAGACGGCGCTCGGCGGATGGGTAGCAGGAGACGTTGCGGGGCTGGCGCGCTGGATGACCCACTACGCGCACGCGGTACGCTACGGTGCCGAAGTCGGTGAGGACGTGGCCTTCCACGTGCAGGCGCGCACCCTGGGGAATTCCTCGTCCGCCTCGTAAGGGCGAGGCGCAGCCCGTGTTGTGCTCAATGCTGAGACCCCGCCCCGCGGGGGATGGGAGACTGCCTGGAAGAACGAGAAACGAGGCGTCCCTTCGGGAAGACGAAAGCGTGCGACGCTCCGCCTCGTTCGTGGGAGAGACTGCGCGACGCCACCCACCGTGCTCGGCAGCGGGGTGCGCGATACGTGTTCAGCGTGAGCGCGACGTCGTGAGCAGCGAGGATGCGCCGACGACTCCCGCGGCCATAGCCAGCGGAAGAATCACCTTCGCCGCCGTCCGCTTGCGCGGTTTCTTCACGCGCGCCGTATGCGTAAACGACGCGACCTCCCACGAGCGCTCACGCGCGATCTTGGCCAGAGCACGATCCGGATTCACCGCAACCGGATGTCCCACCAATTCCAACAGCGGAAGATCCGACACCGAATCCGTGTACGCGTATGACGAAGTGAGATCCCAGCCGCGCTCGGCGGCCAGTTCCGCGCAGGCCAGAGCTTTGCCGTCCCCGTGGTTGAAGTGGCGGATTGTCCCGTCAATCAGGCCGTCCTCACCCGTACCGACGATCGTGCTGAGGGCGGCCTCCGCCCCGAGCATTCGCGCCACGGGACGCACAATTTCCAGGGGCGACGCCGAAGCGATCACCACGTGATGTCCCTGAATGCGGTGCTCTTCAATGAGGTTGAGCGCCTCGACGTAGCAGATGGGGCTGATGCTGGTGCCCAGCGCCCGCGTCACAATGTTCTCCGCGAGAACGGGATCCCAGCCGCGAGTGAATTCCCCGAGAGCCTTCATCATGCCCTGCATCCGCTCATCATCAGCGCCGGTGAGCAGGTAGGGCAGCTGCAGGAGGGCAGCGCTGAGCGCATCCCACCGGGTCATGATCCCCGCGCTCACCAGTGGAGAACGCAGCGCCATGGTCGAGGCGGTGGCGAGGATCGTTTTGTCGAGGTCGAAGAACGCTGCGGTGGGCGAGGAGAAAAGATCGCGCGGTTGTTCGGTGGAACGCGGCTGCTGCGCGATGTAGGGGAAGCGGGTCATCTTTCCTCCTTCCGAGGGGCGTGTGGCGAGGCGATCCTCGTCGTCGGTGGCGTCCCCGCGACCCGTGTGTCCTGCGGTCTCGCGGATGCGGGCGGTGGGACACACGGGCGAGGGCGCGAGAGCGTGCTCTGCGCTGCGGGCGCGAGTGGGGTTTTCCGGGGGTGGAGCGTCCGTGTATCCACAGCCGGAAACGTGCCCCTAGTTTTCCACAGATACGAGGCGGATGGTGGCGATTTTCTGGTCGAGCGCGGTTTTGTGGGGGGATGACAGAGAAAAGTAGTGGTGACTCCCCGAAAGTGGGGGAGGCCTGGGCGGAGGGTTCTTCGGGGATCCTCGTGGTCAGTGCCGAATTCGAGCAGGACGTGCGCGAACGTGTGGAAGCACTCGCACAGCTCCTCGACGTGCGCGTGATGACCGGCGATGAATGGTGGGGAAACAGCGGAAACAGCGGAGCCGGTGGACGTCGCCTGCCCGGTGCGCCTCGTCTCCCCCACACAGGTCGCACACCCCGAAGGTCTTTCCCTCTCCACGCACACGCGCGCGGAAAGGGAGGAACAAGCGGAACGGACGCGGTTCTCCTGGCGCTGTGTGCCTCGCCGGAAGAATGCGCACAGTGGGAATGCGCGGGAGTCGCCGCGCGACGAATCGGATACGACGGTGACCTGCGCCTACCCGGAGACGAAAGCACCCTGGGAACGCTCCTCGGTGAACGCATTCACGAACACGCTCAGCGACGCAGAAGCCTCGGAGAATACCCGTATCTGCGCGTTCTCGTTGCCGCCTGGGATCGAATAAGCGACAGCGAACACCTGGCCTGGGAACTGAGCCGAGACCGGGGAGCCTGTCTCATCGAGGTCCGCGGCGCAGAGCCGGGGCGCGTCCACGCGTCCAACGGAATCAGCTGGGCAGATATCTCCGCCGACGAACAGGTCATCATCCCCAGAATCCTCGACGATATGCCGGTTGTGGATCATGTCCGGCTCCTGAGCGGCGACCACCGCTCAGGAGCCTCACCGGGAGACCCCAGAATCCCGCGCGTCATCAACGCCTGCGCGTCACGCACCCACGTCATCGTCCACGCGGGAACGTGGAACCCACAGATGAACGAACTCTCACGCCACGTCGACGCCGTGATCCTTACCGGACGCACAGACGAGCGCGGCATCGCCTCCCTGTGCGCACTCACGGGAGCGGGCGCCGTCCACGCCCCCTGCGTCCTCGTGCCCACCACCCGCGCATACTGCGGACATACCCACCGCCTCGCCAGTGCCTGCACACCTCACGAAACCATCAGCGCCTGCCACACCACATGCGGAACCCCCACCCTCCTGCACTATCCGCGCACACTGTTCGGAGGGCGGAAAGCACGCATCAAACTGTGGAGCACCCTCCAACACGCGGTGACACATGCGCGAATATGACCACCTCCTCCGAGCGCTCGCACGCGGCGAAAACCCGCAGCACATCGTCACAACCTACCGGCGACCGGGAGCAGGACTCACCGAAATCCTCACCGAAGTCACCAACGCCCACACGCGCGTCGCCGGCATTGGACCACAACTGGCACCCCTCCTCGACCTCCCGCACCTCACCGACATCCTGGTCAACAACACGCAGGTGTGGATCGACCGAGGAGAAGGAATCGAACGCACAAACATCACGCTCACACACGAACACGAAGCCCGCCAACTCGCCGTCCACATGGCAGCCGCCTGCGGGAAACGACTGGACGACGCCAGCCCCATCGTCGACGGCGTCCTCCCCGGAGGCGTGCGACTGCACGCCGTCCTCGCCCCACTCTCCAGCGACGGCACCCTCATTTCCCTACGAATCCCGCGCGCGAACGACCTGACATGCGAACGCATGGAAGAACAGGGCAGCATCCACTCCCAGTTCATGCACATCCTCCGATCCCTGATGAGATGCCGCGCAAACGTCTTAATTTCCGGAGCAACCGGCAGCGGGAAAACCACGCTCCTCGGTGCGCTCCTCGCGTGGGCAGACCCCAGGGAACGCCTCATCTGCATCGAAGAAGTCAGCGAACTCCACCCAGCACACCCCCACGTTGTGCACGTCCAAGAACGACACCGCAACGTTCAAGGGGAGGGCGCTATTACGCTGAGTGACCTGGTTCGAGCCGCCATGCGCATGCGGCCTGATCGATTGATCCTCGGAGAATGTCGCGGAGCGGAAATCCGCGACGTGCTCGCGGCGCTCAACACGGGACACGACGGCGGGTGGGCGACGATTCACGCCAACACCGTGCACGACATTCCGGCCAGGCTGTGTGCGCTGGGTGCGCTCGCGGGGATGAGCGAGGCCGCCGTTGCCGCCCAGTCTGCCGCTGCATTTCACGCGGTGATTCAGATGAAGAGGCGCGTGCGCGGCGCAGCGGAGGAGGTCAGGCGGAGTGCAGGTGAAGTACCGGAATGGGGCGAGGGGGCTGCGTGTGGGCGGGAGACTCTCCGCTATCCGCGGGAGGAAGCTGCGCCTCGCCAGAAAGTGGAGCTTCCTCCCGCACTGCCCACACGCCACTACGTGCGCGGCCACTATCCGAAGCTCGAGGTCGCGGTTCCGAAATTCTCCGAAGAACACGGAGTCAAGGTTTGCGAGGCGCGCCCGATTCCCACACGATGGGTGGCGCAAATCGGGGTGGTGTCCTGTCGAGAAGGTCAGCTGATCTGCGAGTGCGCCTGTGAATGGGAGCCCGGAGGTGAGCTGCGCACGGGGGAGGGATGGGAACGCCTCATGCGCCTGATATCGCAGGAGGACAGGTGAGTGCTGTGCTGCGGGTAGGGGAATGGGCTGCCGCGTGGAGCGCGCAGCACCCGATCTGTGTGCTGGCCGTTTTGGCGAGTGCTGTCGCCGGTTGTATCGGTGTGCGTCGCGTGCGCCGAAACCGCAGGCGACGAAGGATCTGGTACTGGGATCCGCACCGGTGGACTGATGTGGGAACCGGGGAGTCGTGGGGTGCGGGCGGGGGACGAGGCGGTGTCATCCGCCCGGGGAAAGAGAAGAGGCGAGGCGGTGGCCGCGGTGTTTCTCCCGCCCCAGCTTCAGGTTCGCCCGCGTTCCCCTCCGAGAAGGGACGCGCCCGCGCGGGACGACGCCTGGCACTCATCATCATTGAGGTCGCCTCACGCCTCAGAGCGGGAACCCCGACGGCACGCGCGTGGGCACTCTCCTGGTATCGACACGAAAAAGAACACTGTGGACGCGTAGATGATAGGGGAATTCCCGAGGCGCTCTACACATACGCTCGCGCGCAGAAAAATACGGGACTTCTGGGGTATTTGAGGGGAGCTGTGAGCTCGGGAAACGCCGATGCCGTGGCCTGCCGTCACGCGGCGCGAGCCGTCATCGCCTCGTGCACGATGAGCCACATGCTGGGGTGCCAGCTCGCGGACGTCCTCGATGCCGTCGCCTCGGGAATCGAACAGGAAGAGGAAGCCGAAAACGCCCGACGCATTGCGGGCGCAGCACCGGAACTCTCCGCCCGGATTCTCTCCGTCCTGCCCTTCGCCGGGGTAGCTGCAGCGGAGTTCCTTGGGGCACACCCCCTGACAAGCTATGTCGACGGGGGAGCGGGCAGTGTGTGCTGTCTCGTGGGGCTGAGCTGCATGGCCTGCGGACACCTCCTCTCTCGCTTTCTGAGACGCAAGGCGTGTCGAGGAGAAGAGACGCGCAGCGGGCTGGACGCCGCCATGCTGTGTGATCTGACGTGTGCCGCACTCCAATCGGGGGCAGCCGTTCCCACCACGCTCATGGCTCTGGGAGCGGCAACGGAGTGCGACGAACTGGTGTACGCCGGGAAACAGCTGAGATACGGAGCGAGCTGGGAATCCGCATGGGAAGGATGCCCGCCCGAAAGCGCTCTGATGTCCTACGCCCTCGAACCCGCGTGGTGTGACGGAACCTCGCCGGAAAACCTGCTGAGGCGATCTGCCCACCACCTGAGGTCACGCCGTTTAGCCGACGCCCAAGCCGAAGCAGAAAAACTGTCGGTTCAGCTGGTGGCTCCACTGGGGATTTTCATGCTTCCGTCCTTTATTTCCCTGGGAGTGATCCCCGTTTTCCTCTCACTGATCGCGGGAACCCTGGGCTGACGCGCCTTGTGGGGTGAGCGGGCAGCGACCTTATCCACAGGGGGAGATGTACGACGGTGTATCCACAGATGCGATGCGAAGGAAAGACACGCTTCTCCCCGCCTGACACTCTGAAATCCCGGATACACAGCCTCGGGAAACGCGAATACCCCGAGAAAAGAAAGGACATGACATGAGGATTCACCAGAGCGTCCAGAAGTGCCCCGCCCGAAAGAACGCCGGAACTTACCGGAAAAATACCTGCTCGCGCGGCGCGGGTGACGACGGTATAGAACAGGCGGGCACATGCTGCCGCACACAGGATCAGGCGTCCAGTGATAACCCGGAAGAGGGGTCAACAACCGTGGAATACGCGCTGGGTGCCATCGCAACTGCGGGATTTGCCGGGCTGCTGATTGCGGTACTGAAATCTGGAGCCGTCCAGAGCGCCATAGAAGCACTGATCACCACAGCGCTCTCGCTATGACCTCCTCGCGGATCCTCGCGCCCTTGGGCTTTGCCGTTCACCAGCGCCTCAGCGCGCACCCGCACACAGAGTCAGACCCCAACGTGCAGGAACATGAGGCGGATTCCAGTGCAGACAGCGGCATGGTGACGGTGGAAATCGCCTGCGGTTTCATCGCCGTCATCCTCGTTCTCGCACTGGTGTGTACGTGCATCGGTCTGGGTCTCACCCAACAGGCTCTGTGTCGTGCAGTGCGCGAAGGAGCACGCGAAGCCTCCATGGGAGGTGACGGTCAGGCGGTTGCTCTCAGCGTCTATCGGGGACACGAAGGCGCCCACTTCACCGTCACACGCGAAGGGAGATGGGTGGATGTGCGCGGAGAAGTGCCGTATTGGGGACCCGCTGGATGGGGAGGAGGTCGAGCACACTGCGATGTGCGAACACGTGTGGAACAAACCGTCCCCTGAGCGGGGATCGGGAACGGTGATGACCGTGGCTCTCATCCTGGTCGCCCTGCTGGCAACAGCGGGAATCCTCGCACTGAACCGCGCACATAACGCCCAGATGAAAGCGCAGATGATCGCGGACAGTGCCGCACTAGCCGGGGGAGATATCTCCGGGGTCTCTCCCTGGGAGAAAGTGGATCAGCGCGCCTGCGAGGAAGCCGAATCCGTTGCACACGCCAACGGCGCGAGTGCGGTGGAGTGCTCGGTGAAAGGAATGGACACCTACGTGAGGGTGACATACCCCGGTCTGTGGGGGATGTCCGCCCGGGCGCAAGCCCGGGCGGGACCGGACAACAGCACAGGCGAGTGAGGAGGAACTATGAGGTGAAGTGCTGATCTGACACTGAACAATCGTTGGGCTTTCACTGAAACCTCTGGGATGTCAGTGAAAACTTGTGGGGGGGGGGGGGGTTTACACCCCACCCCCACCAAACACACACAAAAACACCGCGGATGTCGCCGAATAATGGGTTGAGAATCTATGGTTGTGT
>CAURIY010000022.1:0-18703 GCA_963525415.1 uncultured Actinomyces sp. | reverse complement strand
TACCTCTAACTTTTTCTCCCCTCATCCCTTGCCTCCCCGTGGGTTTACTCATTTTTTTCCCCCCCGGGGGGGGGGGCCCCCCCCCCCCCCCCCCACTCCCGTCAGTCGCGACGCTCACTGAGCAGCGTGCATCGCTCCCAAAATGTCAACAACAATGGCGCTGGCGCGTGCCGGCGTTCCGGACTTACCGTCCTTGCCTTCAACGGCTGCCTGGTAGTAGACGAAGAGCACGCGGCTTCCAACCTTGGTTCCCACCAGCTTGGCCTGGTCAGCGGGGATCGTCTGGGCGCCCGACTTCCAGGTCGACTGGCTGCCTTCCTGGCCGAACAGTCCCGCCACACCGTGGTACATCACCGTGTCACCGGACTGGATTTCCGCACCGGTTCCTTCGGCGATCACCGTCTGAGTGGTTTCCATCGGCATGTCCGCACCGAAAGCAATGGTCGGCTCAGTGCCCAGGTCACCATTCACCGTGATTCCGGTGGGCAGGGCAGCGCCGGTCAGGTGGGCACCCGCGAGAGCGGAGGTGTCATTCGCGTTCAGCGATCCCAGGATGTCCACCACGAAGGTCAGGGTCGAGTTTGCAGGAATCTTGTCGCCGCTTCCCTTTTCCCCGTATGCCCAACGTGCGGGGATCACCAGTTCCACGCGGTCACCCACGTGCTGGTGAGCCAGGCCGTACTTCCATCCGGGAATGACCTGGTTCAGGCTGAAAGTTGCCGGGGTTCCGCGTTCGAAAGAGGAGTCGAAGATCGTGCCGTTCGACCACAGGGCACCGGCGTAGTGCACGGTAACCGTGTCGTCGAGGCCAATTTCAGCGCCGTTGCCCTGGTGGAGGGTCTTGGCAATGATGGTCGTCGGCTCATCGCCCTTACCGGCGGCGATCGTCGGCTTTTCACCAAAAGCACCGGTGACCTCGGGGAAGTTGCCCTTACCGGAGCGATCAACCTCGGGGGTTTGAGAGGCGGCATCGGCCGATGTCGAGGCGGACGGGGTGGAGCTTGCCGTCGAAGAAGTGCTCTGTCCCGAGCATCCGGCGACGGCCAGGAGGGCAGCGGTCACCGCTCCCACCAGCGCAAAGCGACGTGTACGTGTTGTCATAACGGAACGCTCGCTCTCAGTGGAAGGATTCACCGCAGGCGCAGGTGTTTGCTGCGTTCGGGTTGTCGATGGTGAAGCCCTGGCGTTCGATGGTGTCGGCGAAGTCGATGGTGGCTCCGGCCAGGTAGGGAACGCTCATACGGTCGACCACAACCTCGACTCCGTCGAAACCGCGGACGGCGTCTCCGTCGAGGAGACGGTCATCGAAGTAGAGCTGGTAAATCAGACCGGAACAGCCTCCGGGCTGCACTGCGACGCGCAGGCGCAGATCGTCGCGGCCTTCTTGCTCCAGCAGGCTCTTGACCTTTGCAGCTGCCACGTCGGTGAGGATCACCTCGTGGGTTGCGGTCTCAGTCGTCTGATCAGACATAGTGCTCCTTTATTTAACGCAACAATGCCCCAAGCCTACGTCGCTCGGGGCAAAGCTGCCATGATGATCTCTGTCAGAGAAGCCCGGTGAGGTAGAGGTCACCCTCCCGTGCCCCTTCGCGGGAGGCGACACCCGCGCGCTTCACGCGCACCACTATCGCGCCCAGGTGCGCGCCACACGTCGCCCAAACGACTCCCAGGAATCCCCGCGTTTTTCGACGATTCCATGCAGACCCCACTGGGCGCGTTCATGCGAGGACAGGGATGTCTCGTACGCGCAGGCAACGACCGGTATCGCGTATTGAGCCGCGCTCTGCGTCAGAATATCCAGGCAGCGCTCCGCCAAAAGCGGGGAATGCAGCTGCGGTTCCCACACCACCAGAAGATCACACTGCTCCACGAGAGTGTCAATATCGTACAGTTGCGCCGCAAACGCGCCGGTGTCAAGCAGGCGTCCTCCCAGGAGGAAGGCCGCAGCACCCACTCCCCCGGCAGCTCCCGCTCCGGGAAGGCGCGCGCACCCGCCGGAGAGATTCTGATCGACGAGGCGCAGCCCGCCTCCCACGTCCGTCGCCCCTTCGCTGAGCGCAGAGTGAGTTTCCCCGGAGAAAGCAGAGGTGCCCGCGAGTGAAGAAACGCGCGTGTCCACGCCTTCCCCGGGCGCAGTCTCGCACGAGTCTCCGGACAGTACCGACGGCAGTCCGTGCCCTGCTTGGGAGGTCAGCGACGTATCAGACACAACCAGGGGAAGCGTGTCGCGTCCCCGCCCCTGCCGATCGTATGCGCGCATCACCTGAGCCGCCCAGCGTGGATCAACCTGCGTACGGGGCGTGAGATCGGGCAACAGCGCAAGGGTAGAGGACGGGCCGAGGAGCGGGCGCCTCGTCGATGCTGCAACGATGAGTTCACGCCCGGCACGCACCATCTTCGCGGCTTCCACGGCGCGATCGAACCAGGATTCCAGCGGTTCATCCCCGCGAGTCTGCCCCGACAGGGCTTCGAGGAAGCCGAACCCCGCGTCGACGTGGTCGAGGTGGCCACCTTCGATCACGGGGATAACGGAGTCCTCCCAGGCGCGCAGCACCTCGATGCCGATCCGCCTCGTAGAAGGCTCATCAACGGGCATGGTGAGCAGGCGGTAACGCGGGTGATCCTCGCAGGCAGCTGCGAGAGCCTCACCCCCGCCGAAGGGCAGGAGACGTGCCTGCCAGGCGGGTGCCTCGTGACAGAAACCGTCGGCGAAGGCGCACATCGCTTCGCGTAGCACGCCGGCGGACGAGGCCGCGCCCTCCTGCAACACAGCGGGCGTAGAAGACGCGGATCCGGCCGGGGACAGCGCGGGCACGCCCAGCGAGGCCTCGGCCGGCATCGTCGAAAGCGCGGACGAGAGCGACGAAGACCCCTGTGCGGCGGTCAGTCCTCCGTTCCAGTGTCCGGCGATCAGTACGCGCACCGCGTCTCCCTCAGCGCTGCGCCAGGCGCGTCAAGAAGAAAGCTTCCGCCAAAACCGCGGCTTTCAGGTCGGGGATGGACTGGGATTCGTCCTCCGAATGGGCGTTGGTCATCGGGTCTTCCACCCCGGTCACCACGACCTGTGCCTGCGGGAAGGATTCCTGGAAGTGCGAGATGAAGGGGATGGATCCTCCCACACCGATATTCACCGACGGAACTCCCCAGGCCTCGGTCAGGGCTTCATGTACCAGGGCGGTCACCGGGGAGTCCATGTCCGCGCGGTAGCCCGGCCCGTATTCGAAATCGCTGAGTTCGATACGAGCGCCGAAGGGGGCGTGGGTGTGCAGGTGCTCAACCAGGCGTTCCATGGCCTCGTGGGGATCCACTCCGGGAACGGTGCGCATGGACAGGGTGAAGCGCGCGTGGGGGGCAATCGTGTTCGACGCCTTCGACGTGGGGGTAGCGTCGAATCCGATGACGGTGATCGCGGGCTTGGTCCACATACGTGCTGCCAGGTCGCCGCTGCCCGTCAGGCACACCTGATCCAGCAGGCCCGATGCGGCGCGGAATTCTTCTTCCGGCCAGTCCACGTCTGCTCGGTCGCTTCCACCCAGGCCGGTCACAGCCACGTCTCCGGCTTCGTCAAAGAGCGAGGCGATGAGCATGCTGGAGCAGGCGACGGCGTCGATCATGGGGCCGCCAAACATGCCGGAGTGGACGGCGTGGTCGGCAACGGTCAGGTCGACGGTCACCACGCAGTTGCCGCGCAGGGTCGTGGTAACTGCGGGAACGCCCACCGTCCAGTTATCGGAGTCGGTGACGACGATGACGTCGGCGTTGAGCTGTTCGCGGTAGGTCTGCAGGAAGGTCGTGAAGGAGGGCGAGCCGATTTCTTCTTCGCCTTCAATGAAGACGACCACGTTGAGAGGCATCCGGTCTTTGAGGAGGCTCAGCGATCCCAGGTGGACGATCACGCCGGCTCCGTCGTCGGAGGTTCCGCGGCCGTAGATGCGTTCGCCTCGAATTTCTGCGGTGAAGGGGTCGCTGCTCCAGCGAGCGACGTCACCGGTGGGCTGGACGTCGTGGTGCGCATAGAGGAGGACGGTGGGGGCTCCCTCGATGTGGGGGGTACGTGCGATCACTGCGGGCTTGCCCTGGATACCTTCCGGGGTGGTGACCGCGTAGACGTCCGCTTCCAAGCCGATGCTGCGGAAACGATCAGCGACGTGTGCTGCGCTGCGTTCCAGGTCGTGAGCGTGTTCCGGGGCGGAGGACACGGAGGGAATGGCCACGAGGGCGGAGAGTTCCTCCAGGAGGGAGGGAAACAGGTCATCCAGGGAGCGACGCAGGTCATCGGCGGTGAAAGTAATCATGGGGTAAGCCTACCCGTCTTCGCGATCGGGCGCGGCGAAGAGTGTATGCGCCGGCGGGCGCTGAAAGATGCCGATGGGGCGTCTCATCTACTACCCTATGAGACGTGTTCAGACGTGATAAGTCCCAGGAGCCGACGAAGGAACAACAGGATCTTTCCGGTGACCGTACGAAGGCAGGCCCCACGCCCTCGCGTAAGAAGGCCGAGGCCGAACGCCAGCGCCCGCTGGTTCCCGCAGATCGCAAGGCGGCCAAGCGCGCCGCTCGCGCGAAGCGCGATGAGCGTTTCCAGCGCGAGCAGGAGGCTCTGCGTACCGGCGATGAGCGCTATCTTCCCTACCGCGATAAGGGCAAGGTGCGTCGCTACGTGCGCGATTGGGTGGATGCACGCTATTCCTTCTCGGAGTTCGTATTCCCGGTGATGATGATTTTCCTGGCGTCCTTCTTCGTGATTTCGTTCTGGCGCGGGGGCGATTCGCTGGGTCAGATCATCATTATGACGGCGACCATCGTCATGTATGTGCTTATTGCGCTGGCGATTGTGGAGTCGGCGTTTGTGTGGATGCGCGTGAAGAAGCGTCTGGCGGAGGATTTGCCGAATGAGGTCATTCCGCGTCGCACGTGGTTCTACATGTTCTCGCGCATGATTATGTTGCGTCCGTGGCGTAGTCCCGCTCCTCAAGTGGCGCGTGGTGCGTTCCCGGGTCGTGGTAAGCATTCGCACTGAGCACGGTTTTTCTTGACAGACGGTGGGAGCCCTTCGGGGTTCCCACCGTCTGCATTGAGAGGAGTGACGAGGCACCCATCCCATGGGCACCTCCCCTCCTCTGCGCTCAACGCACTTTCCGCGCTGTCCTCACGCTCTGCCTCGTCGCTCTCTGTCCACAGGCGCCGCTCCCTTGAAGTTTTCCACAGGGAGGAGCAGTGTCCTCGACCCGCGCCGCGCCGCCTTTCACACTGGCATCACTGTCGATGCGAACGAAAGGACGACGGATGTCTGCCGCACTCCCCACTCAGGTTTCTCTTTCTCCCCGCGAGGGAATGTACGCTCCATCCGGATGGTTGGATTCATCCGGTGTCAGCACTGTTCTAGCTTCCCTCATCGACAGTCGGATTCCCTCAGATTTTGTCCGTTTCTCCGGTCTGCGCGCGCATCACGCGGAGCGCCTCCGGCTCCTGCTTCCCCCGGAGAATTTGAAGGATCGTCAAAACCAGGCTCCGCCCCTCGGATTGCTTCTTGACGCCCTGTGTCAGCACCCGGGTTTGAGTGCCGGAGGGTACATGATTCGTGCTCCCCGCTGGGATGAGCGTGTGACCATCGACTCGCTCAGTTGGGAAGACCCTCAGGCAACTCAGTCCCTCGGCGCTCCCTACGCTCACGTCATCGGAGATGGAACCTGGGATCGTATTGCCTCCACTCTGGGAATAAGCGCCTATCGCGTGCCCGACGAATGTGAGGCCGTGGCTTCCCTTGACGCACATCGGGGTGCCGGGTGGTGGATCTGGTGGGATTAGTGGGCGGGGTTTAATGACACAATGAGGGCATGCTCGTTGAATTGACTTCGCCCCACCTCAACCAGGATCCGCGTCTTGCGGACTACACATCGATGACGGATGTGCGTCTGCGGCGGATGCTTGAGGCCGAACGCGGACTCTACATGGCGGAGTCGACGAATGTCATCATGCGTGCTCTTCAGGTCGGACATAGCCCCCGATCTTTCCTCATGGCTCCCAAGTGGCTTCCGCAGCTTGAGCCTCTGATCGCCCAGGCGACCGGCTCCCCCGACGGTGGGGATGTTCCGGTGTTTCTTGCCGCAGAGGACACCTTGGAACAGCTCACGGGCTTCCACCTGCACCGCGGGGCTTTGGCTGCGATGCACCGGCCGGCACTCCCATCGGTGATGGAACTTCTCAGCGGCGAGTATCCGGGAGCGAACGGGGCTGCTCGACGCGTGCTGATTTTGGAGGATCTGGTCGATCATACGAATGTGGGCGCGGCATTTCGCAGTGCTGCGGCGCTGGGAGTTGACGCCGTTCTCGTGACCCCACAGTGCGCTGATCCGCTCTACCGTCGTTCGGTTCGCGTGTCGATGGGAACGGTGTTTCAGGTGCCGTGGACGCGTATTCCAACGTGGCCGGCGGTAGATGACCTGCATGCTCTCGGTTTTACCGTTGCCGCTCTCGCCCTCTCTGATGATTCCGTGAGTTTGGATGATTTTGCCGTTTCCGAGGCGTGTACTTCTCCAGAGTCACGTCTGGCCTTGGTCATGGGAACAGAGGGCGATGGGCTGCGTGAGCGGACGATCGCAACAGCGGATGTTGTCGTCAAAATTCCCATGGCGGGCGGCGTGGATTCTCTCAATGTCGCGGCGGCTTCTGCCGTGGCTCTGTGGGCAACCAGGCGACGCTAGCTCAACGCTGCTTCTGCGCACCCCGCTGCGTCACCTCGGCAGCGGCGATGACGGCTGCGGATGCGGGGCAAGCACGCACACTAAGGCGGGGTGCACGGGCATCACCCGCACACCCCGCCTTTTCTCAGGATTCTCACGCCCTCACAGGGAGTCGACAAGCTCTGCGATGACGTCCACGCATTCCTGCCAGCCGCTCACTGCACGCGTCGGGTATCCGGCGGCTGCGACCGGGTAGTCATTACCGGCCGGATCTAGACGATCCCCGATGAAGAGCATGTCCTCGCCCGGGATCCCCGTGATCTCGACGAGTTTGCTCATCCCGTAGGCCTTGTCGATTCCTCGACGGGTGATATCCACCGACGTGGAACCGCCTCCGCGGACTTCCAGTTCGGGCAGGTCTTGGGCGACGGCGTCACGCAGTGCCTTCTTCTTTTCACCGTCCGGATCCCAGGCGCGCTTCGCGTCCAGGGGCGCCTGCTGTCCCAGGGCAGAGAAGGTGATCTGGGATCCGCGATCTTCGATGATGTCACCCCAGGGATTGGTCTCCCACAGACCCAGCTCGCGGGCACGCACTTCCAGGGAACGGGCGGCAGCCTGGCGTTCTTCTTCGCTCAGATCGTGAGCGTATTGAAGCGCCCACTGTCCTACCGCCGCATCCCACAGGTAGTAGCGCGTGCCGCAGGTCGGCATCAGGTGAAAGCGTTCCAGCAGGTGTCCATCCGCGTGGAGATGGTCGAGCAGCTGGGAACGAAATTGCCCGAACTCTCCACCGGAGATCACGCAGACCTGCGTGCGTTCCAGGAGGGCGCGCAGCTGAACTGCCATGCTCTCCGGCAGTGCCGACTTCGACGGGGCAAGCGTGTCATCAAGGTCAAAAGCTACAAGGCGTATCGTCATGTCCCTAGTGTCCTTCATTTTTCATCCGATGTGTCGCTGCTGGCCACACAGCACGTGTGGCCAGCAGCGGATCTGTCACTCAAGGAGGCGGGTATCCCGCCCCTCTTAGGAGGCGGAGGAAGCCGCCTGCTCAGGGAGGGATGCGGGCGTACCCCCGCGCTCCGCCTCGTCACTCAGCGCAGCATTTCCCCCGCGCAAGGCAACGATCGACGCCACCAGGCCACCCCACACCAGGAGGATGGTCACCACCATCATCACGATTGCTGCTGCGCTCACTGTTCGGCTCCCTTCGCGTTTTCCTCAGATTCTTCGTCCGCGAGCTGCGGGTGCGCCATATGCGGGTGCGCCCACGGGATCACGGTCACGACAACGGAGGCCAGCAGCGCAAAGGCGACGCTCCCCCAGCCGAAGATTGTCACGAAGGTCGCCGGATAGTCTCCGTAGCCCTCGCGAATATCGGCGACGACAGCGGTCACCAGCATGAACGCCAGCACCGCGGGAATGAGAACTCCCACCAGGAAATCCCAAACGCGAGGTACCGCGAAGGAACTCACCTCGTTGAGGTGGGCACGCAGTCCCTTCATGCGCGGCCCCACGTAGGCGCCGTAGAGGGTCAGCGAAATGGCGCAGCCCACGACGCCAATGTTGTTAATGAACGCATCCACGATGTCCAGGGTGTTCAGGCCGGAACGCGTTCCGAAGAGCACCAGGGAAATCAGCATCGCGGGCACGCCCATGATGAGGGACGCGGTCACCGGCCTGAGGGCGAACTTGTCCTGGATTGCGCCGCTGACCACCTGCAGGAGGGACAGAAGCGAAGTCAAGCCCGCCAGAACCAGCGAGGAGAAGAAGAGGACACCGAAGAGGGGGCCCCCGGGCATCATCGAGATGATCTGGGGGAAGGTCACGAAGGACAGGATCGGGCCGGTCAGTCCCTTCAGTTCACTCACGGCCACGCCCTGGCTGTAGGCCATGAAGCCGAGCGCGGAAAACACGCCGATACCGGAGAGAATTTCGAAGGACGAGTTCGCGAAACCTGCGACGAGCGCCGTTCCCGTCAGATTGGACTGGCGCTTGAGGTAGGAGGCGTAGGTCATCATGATGCCGAATCCCACGGACAGGGAGAAGAAGATCTGCGCGAAGGCCGCGAGCCACACCTGCGGGTTGGCCAGAGCCGCCCAGTCCGGGGTGAAGAAGGCGTTGAGTCCTTCCAGTGCGCCGGGCAGGAACAGGGCGCGCACGACGAGCGCCAGGAAGAGGACGACCAGGAGAGGCAGGAAGATGCGGTTTGCTGCTTCCACTCCCCTGTTGACGCCCAGGCTCACGATCAGCAAGACGAGCACCCACACCAGAGCCAGGGGGATGGCGACGGCCATGACCGGCGTCCAGCTGAAGGAGTCACCGGGTGCTACCTGCAGGAAGGTTTCGAGGAAGAATCCCTTGGAGTCGCTCCCCCAGGCTTCCGTCACGGAGTAGACGACGTACTGTGCGGACCATGCCACGACAGCTGCGTAGTAGATGAAGATGACGAAGCAGACGGCGACGCAGAACCAGCCGAGGAACTCTCCCTTAGCGTTCATGCGGCGTAGTGCCCACGGCGGGGAGCCACGGAACTTGTGTCCCACTCCGTATTCGAGCCACAGAATCGGGATGCCTGCGAACAGGAGGGCAACGAGGTAGGGAATGAGGAAGGCGCCGCCGCCGTTGGTGTAGGCCACCCCGGGGAATCGCCAAATATTTCCCAGTCCGATTGCTGATCCGATGGCGGCCAGCAAGAAACCGGTCTGTCCCGACCAGGTTTCTCGCGTGGGGGTCGCCGTAGTGGGCTGTGAGCTGCGTGTCATTCTGTCCTTTTCCTCCCAACGAGTACCGGTTTACGGTAGCCAGGATCTACAACGGTGAGACAAGCGTTCCGTCCTTTGAACACCCCTCGGGTTCCTCCCCTAGCGCACTCGGCTGTCCTCCGCTGTATCAGCTGTTGCGTACGAGGCAATCTGGGCTTCTGCGCGACCGTCAGAATCCGGGTTTTGCCCTGTATTTGCGCCCCTATTGCGTAGTCGACGTTCGCTGAAGCGGTGTGCGATCAGCCCGTGCCGCGGGGCGGCAATCCAGGCGCAGATGAAGAAGAACGTGAGCAAGCAGACAATCGTTGCTCCCGTGGGAAGATCCATCGTCCACGACAGGTAGATCCCCCAGAAACTCCCCATCACCGCGATCAGGGCAGACAGGAACATCATGTGGGTCAGGCGATCCACCAGGAGACGTGCCGTTGCCGCGGGGGTCACCAGAAGCGCCAACACCAGGACGTTTCCGATGGTTTGCACGGACATCACGACGGCCAGGGAGACGGCGGCATAAAGAAGGAGGTCAAAGAAAAGAACCGGGACCCCCTGGGCGCGCGCAGTCTCACGATCCAGTGAAACCGAGACGATGAAGGCAATGGCAAGCCCGGGGAACACGGCGTGGGCAACTGCGTCTCCGATGAAAGCCATCCCTCAGAGCACAACGTGGGATCCGACCAGTGCGCACACGCACGAGGTGAGGACGGCAACGAAGAGCGCCCTGGGCAAAAATGCGAGGGAGGGTTTCACCAGGTCGGCAAGAAAAACAGTAAATGACAGCATTACTTCACCCCGAGGGCGGCCAGGAGCGGGTTGGTTTCACGGATCTGGAGGAAGGTGCCGATCCACGGTTCTGGGCTCAGAAGCTCTTCTCGGCGTCCGCTGGCCACTACTCGTCGATTCACCAGGTAGAGGCGGTCGCACTGGTCGAGAGCGGCAACGAGGTCGTGGGTCGTCATCAGCACGGCCTGTCCTTCCGAGGCAAGCGTGAGGAACAGGTAGCTCAACATTTCCTGGGTCGGCATATCCAATCCTGTGAATGGTTCATCAAGGAGCAGAACCTCGGGGCGCATGGGATCGGAAATCTTCTACATCCGCACCCTCATCGACCTGTGTGACCTTGTTGCTCTCTACGCGCACCTCGAACACGTCCTCGAAATACGCAGCGCCACGGAGCTGGCCTCCATCGAAGGAACCCTGCGCGCCCAACACAACCAGTACCTGCAGTCCAAGGCCAATATCGAAGCCATCGGCCGAGCCAATCACGACCTCAAACACCAGATCGCCCTCATTCGTGCTGAAGTCGACCCCGACCGCACGCTTGAACATTTCGAAGAACTGGAACACTCGGTCGCGGCACTCGACCAGCAGTACCACTCGGGAAACCCCGTTCTCGACGTCATCTTGTCGGCCAAAGCCCAAACCTGCGCCAGCGAACACATCACCCTGACTGTTGTCGCCGACGGCATTCTCCTCAATGCCATGAGTTCCCTCGACATCGCCACACTGTTCGGGAACGCGCTCGACAACGCCATTGAAGCCTCGCGCAAAGTCCGTTCGCACGAGAAGCGCCTTATCACCGTCGCCCTGCACCGACGAGGCGAAATGACGGTGATCCGCGTGGAAAACTGGTACGACACCACCCTGTCACGCAACGAAGACGGCGATCTGGTAACCACCAAGAAAGACCGGGCACACCACGGCTACGGGGTGAAATCCATCCGCTGGACAGCCCACAAGTACGGCGGCGAAGTCACCACCCACGCCCAAGACCACTGGTTTACCCTCACCATCCTCCTGCCCACCGCAGAACGCAACTAGGGCACCAGCCACCCCGCGTACTTTCTCCCCACCACATGATGCAGACGCCTCGCCCACCCGCTTTGCTCACTCATTCCTCACGACATCCCCATGTACTCTAAGATACCTTGAGGGCTGCGAGAAGTGTTGTGGCGGGAGGACAGGCTTCCCCCAATCCCCGGGGATACTCTCATCCTCCCCGTCACCGGGAACGCGTCGGGGGCGAAACGCCGCAGCGCCTCGCCCCCCCCAAATGCGTAATCACTCAGTTAAAGCCCACGAATGCGCGGGCAATCGCGTACCCACTCAGTGTCAAACCACGTCCCACGCGACCGGGAATCGCAATGAGGCGCCCCAGCAGGTCAGACGAAACCGCGCGATAGGCTGCGGGGTTCAGACGCTGGAGATCAGCCCACAGCTTTTCCTTCGCCTCCAGGTGCTCACTGGTTCCCGACCGCATGAGCATCACCGTGCAGATCACACAGTTAATCCGCAGATAGTGGATCATGTAGCGATACAGGTTCGGGTGAACAGCACTGGGCAGAGGCATGGCATCCACCATCGCGCGGTTCACGCGCAGCAGCTGATCCAGGCGGGAAATCATCACCGGCTCATTCACCGACTGGTCATCACGGCCAATGAAGTAGCGGTACAGATCCACTTCCAGGTACTCGATGTTCTCGATCAGCGGGAAGGGAATAAACGAGTAGAGGAAATCCACGTAGAACGTATGCTCGGGCAAATGCATCCCGGAGTCGCGCACCATCTGCGTGCGCAGAATGAGGGAATGCATCATCAGATACTGGTCGTATCGGCAGCGACGCACCTCTTTCCAGCCGACAACCCGGCCGGTCGGAATGACATCGCGGTAACGAATAACCCTCTTATGAGCCTTCCCCTGCTTCTCATAGACGTAGTTCGTCACCAGCAGATCCAGCTGAACACCCTCATCACGACGCTGACGCAAGGTGTCCAGAACCTTCGCCAAAGCCTCGCGATCCAGCCAGTCGTCTGAATCCAAAATCTTCAGGTAGAGGCCACGAGCAGCGGCAACACCGGCGTTCACAGCGCCACCGTGACCGGCGTTTTCCTGATGGATCGCTCGGATATGTTCCGGATCGCTCTCAACCCAGCGGTCGGCAATCTCGGCGGTCGCATCGCGCGAACCGTCGTTGACGATGATGGCTTCCACTTCGTCAAACCCGACAACCGACTCCAGGGCTCGATCCAGGTAATCCTGCGAGTTGTAGGAAGGAATTACCACGGTCAGCAGCGGCTGAGTTTGCTCGTGTTCATTTGTCATCTGCACACCCCCAATGGTGCCCTATCCCCGGAGCAGAAGAAAGCCGCCACGGCTACACCGCGCAGACACAGCAGGAGAGGAATCCCACCTCACCCATCAGGCGGCGACAGCTTTCTCTTCCTGCTTGAAGATCACTTTGAAAATCGGGAAGAACACCCAGAAGGAAATCGCCGAATTCACCACCATGGTGATGACATCCGCCGTCGTCTCCCCGTGCGCTCCCATCAGCTCAATAAAGAAGGCGTAGATCGGCGCTTTGTAGAACCCCTGAGCGGCTCCCGCCACGAAGGTGATGACCACGTAGGCGACGGCATACCAGAAAGCCGCGCGCCCCATAGAAGAGTTCGACTTAAAGGTGATGGAACGCTGAGCAAAGAAATTGATGACCTGCGCGATGAGCAGAGTAATTTCCACGGCCAGGAAATATCCCAGTCCCCCACCGCCGCCGTGGCGCAGGGGACCGGCCGCGTAGTCGAAGATGTAGTAGGGCGCTCCACCGACCTGGCTTCCCACCTGGAGCATCTGGAAATTCACGTGAACAAGACCCGTATGGCGGAACATCGCCTTAAAGAAGAGCATCAGGCCGGCCTGCTGTTCTTTGCTGAGCTGGGGCGCGAGGTCTGCTGCACGCTCCTCGGCGCTCTTACGCCAGTCTTCGAAGACGTCGAGCTTGCCGTTGCCGTTCATGTCCTTGAAGGCGTAGGTGTATTCGCCGTCTTTTTCTTCGATGAGCTTCAAGCTCTGGGCGCCCACGGTCAGTCGTGCTCCGCCATTGGGGTTGACGACGACCTTGAATGCGGTCTTTCCGTCGGTGGCATCCTGGGTGGTGTAGGTCTTTGATGCGCCGCTGGTCTGCGCGCCGTTTGCGCATCCCGCCAGCGCGATAGCGGTGATGGCGATCAGCGCACCGGCTCGTGTGGGTGAGATCCTCATGAATTTCCCTCACTCTGTGTTGTAACCGTCGTCGGTTCTGTGTCTGATGTGAACCACGATGAGGGGGATTCCGCGCGGGTTGAACGGTGAAGGGGAACTTCATTGTTCTGTCCTTGTGGAATATCCACTCATCTGTGGATACGCGACCACCGTATTGTTCTCTTTTCCGCCTCCTCTAGCTCGGCCACATAATCTGTCGCTTCCTGCACACAATCTGTCACCTGTTCTGCGTCTCTTTTCGGGTGCTATTCGCACCTGATCAGGCGTGGGGCACGAGGCAACCGCCGGTTTCGCGTTTCTCTTTCCTTTGTGCGGGAAAGTCTGTGGTCTTTCGACGTAGCGTCGGATCTTTCTTCCCGTTATTCTGTTCCCATCACCCCCTATCGCGATGAGAGAGTGAGGAGTCAACGATGAGCCAAGCAGAATCCATCCTTGAGGCATTGGGCGGATGGGAAAACATCACCGACATTCAGTCGTGCATTACCCGTATTCGCGTGGAAGTCGTTGACGATGAGCGCGTCAATGAGGAGCAGCTGCGCGAGGCCGGTGCTTTCGGCGTCGTCGTGGTCGGTGCGAATGTTCAGGTCGTGATGGGGCCGCAGGCTGAAGAGATTGCGGCAAGCATTGAGGATCTCAGGTGAGCGTTCTGAGCGCTCACGCTCCTATGGCGGGAGTGCTCACTCCTCTAGCTGAACTCGATGATCCCGTCTTCGCTCAGGAGATGGTGGGTTCCGGTGTCGCTCTCGCCCCCACGGCAACGGGTATTGTGACTGCCTGCGCTCCCCTGTCTGGGCGTCTCGTGACGATCCATCCGCATGCTTTTGTGCTCAGCACCGCCCAGGGGATTTCTCTCCTGGTGCATCTGGGGATCGATACAGTCACCTTGCAGGGCGCGGGTTTTGACGTTCTGGTGGAGGAAAAGTCAGAGGTTGCCTCCGGCCAGCCCCTGGTGTCCTGGGATCTGGAGGTCGCACGGGCAGCGGGTATGGATCTGCGTGTCCCGGTCATTGTCCTGGAGGCTGCGGGCACCACGTGGAAGCCCTGCGCTCCGTGGGGTGAGGAATTGGCGCAGGCCGCTCCCCTGTTGGAGTTCAGCTCATAGTCGCCACGGGGGCGTCAGTTCCCAGGTTTCCCCGCAGCGGCGTGCTCCTTACCGCTGACGTTTCTGTGAGCGGCAAGGAGCTATATCTTCCGGCTCCGCGTCACCTCTGGCCGCGAGTAATCACCTGTTTATCCCCGCAGCTCCTCGTGGACAGCTGCTGAAAGACGATGCCAGCTGGGGAGATCCGGAAGCTCTTCGATGGCAACTTCCCGGCCGGTCTCATCCATGAGGGGCATGCACCAGTTCGGGTATTCCATGTAGGTTCCCGGAAGGTTCTGCGGGTTGCGATCTCCGACGGCGTCGACCAGGGCGACGGCCAGGAGGACTGCCGGTGTGCGCGCGATATAGCGATGGAGCGCTTCCACCTGATCTTCGCGCGTCACCTGTTCGCCATCCGCGGCAAGCAGCCCGTATTCACTGACCCGTTGGAGCATCTGCTCTCGCTCAGCTTCGTCCTGCGTACGGACGGTTGCCGGGTCTTCCACCAACAGGTCGAGCTTTTCACGCAGGTCTGTGTGTACGCCTTCGAGGTATGCGCCGGTGGGCGGAAGGTCGTGGGTGGTCGCCGCGACGAGGCACTGGCGGCGGTAGTGTTCGGGGCGCAGCGGACGCCCGGAGTCGTCTTTTTCAAACCAGAGCACGGAGGTTCCCAGGATTCCGCGTTCTTGGAGGTAGGCGCGCGCCCAGGGTTCCATGGTTCCCAGGTCTTCTCCGATGACGACGACCCCTGCGCGCTGGGCTTCCAGGAGGACGATCCCGACCATTGCCTCGTGATCGTAGTGCACGTAGGTTCCCTCTTGTGCACCGCAGTAGGAGGGAATCCACCACAGGCGGAACAAACCCAGAATGTGATCGATGCGCACGGCTCCCGCGTAGGACATGACTGCGCGCAGCATGTCCCGCAGAGGTGCGTATCCGGATTCTTCGAGGGCGCGAGGCGACCACGGTGGTTGTGACCAGTCCTGCCCCTGTTGGGAATACATGTCCGGTGGGGCGCCGACGGTCATGTGGGGCGCGAAGAGGTGGGGAGCCGACCAGACTTCGGAGCCAGCGGAGTGGACGCCGACAGCGAGATCCGCCATGATGCCGATATCCATGCCGCAGGCGCGTGCGGTGCGCTGGGCACCTTCAAGCTGGTCGGCGATGATCCACTGGCACCACATCCAGAAAGCGACTCGGTCTTTCAGGGCTTCTCTGGTTGTTTCGTCGCGGTCGGCTGCAAGGAATTCGGCGCGCGTGGGGATGGACATTCCGCCGCCGCTGCGCGCGTGGTGTTCTTCCACCAGGGCGCTCCACAGGGCGTAGTGTTCCAGTTCGCTTCCCCCGCGTTCAACGAACAGTCGGTAGCTCACGGTGCGCGCGTAGCTTCGAGGCAGGCGGTAGAGCTCTTCAAGTGCGGCAAGTTTTGCCGCCCACGCGGTGTCGCGTTCGATGACGCGTCCATCCCAGCGCGTGCCTCGGGCTGCGCTGTGTGTCGCCGTTCCCGTGCGACGCGAGGCGAGGCGGAGCGCCTCAATGCGGTCGCGGACGTCCTGCGGTGCGGTCGCGTATTCGTCGATGTCTTCGGGGCGGATGTACTGGGGGTTGACCCAGCGTCGCGACACCGGAAGATAGGGGGAATTTTCCAGCGGGAGGATGGGCTGGGAGGCGTGCAGGGGGTTGATTTGCAGGAAGTCCGCGCCCCGGTGCGCACTCAGGGCTGCAAGTTCGGCCAGGTCAGAGGCATCCCCGATTCCCCAGGAGCACGCGGAACGCGTGGAGTACAGCTGAGCGGCAACTCCCCAGCGGCGCTGTCCATCATCACAGCGTGAGTGCAGGCGTTGCGGAGTAACGATCAGCGTGGCCTCGGCACGTCCCTGTTCGCCGTGCGCGACGAGGCGGTGCCACCCCTGCGGGAGATTCGCGGGGATTCGGAAGGTTGCGCGCCCCGTCAGTTGTCCGTCGACCACGCGGGGATCCACCCAGTGGTCAATTTGTTCCAGTGCGGTTTTCTGGCCGTTTTCCAGGAGGCATTCGACCGTCACAGCGCTTCCGTGCGGGACGTGGACGGGGAAGTCACGGCTCCATCCTTCGCGAGTGACGAGGGTCGGGGGCAGGGTGCGGCGCCAGTGGAAGTTTTCTGTTTCTTCGAGTGCTGCGCGGACGTCGTCAACTGTTGCGTTCGGGGTGACGGGGACACCCAGGGACTGGAGAACACGCAGGAGGGTGGTCGCTTCCACGAGAGTCCACTGTCCGTACCAGTTCCAGTATCCGGTTGCTACTGCGTTGGCGTCTGCGAGTTGGCGCAGAAGATCCATGTTGGTGGCAGCAGGTGCCTGCCCGTCCATTGCGACCCCCAAAAGTGGTGCTACTCATCTGCTCCTTATTTTAGGGGGCGAGGTGGACAGGATGGCCGCAGGCGTTTGTGCCGACAAACACACCTTGCGCCGCGAGGTAGGTAGACATGTCTGCGGCCAGTTCTGCTGAGCGAGTTCCCACAACGATATGCACGGTATTTCCCGAGCGAACAACCGCTAATACTCCGGGGATTCGTAGGTCGTGTTCGCGCACGAGCAGCGGGTGAGCGACTTCGACGCGGATGCGGAGAACGCACGACGCTGCATCACGAATATTGCCGGCGCCTCCCAGGGCGCGTATGAGGCGATATGCCTGATCCATGAGTCTGCCCTCCACATCGTTACGTGAATTGCACCACCTATGCTACGAAGATGCGGGGCGCACGGCCAATAGGTCATCGATTACAACCTGATAACACTGAGTTTTCAGCCAAAAATGACGTCGATTGTGTTCTTTATGTAGAAACAGAGATGTATCCCCACCAACGCCCTTCAAGGGGCACAATAAGAGGGTGACTCAGCCTATTCCCGTTTCACTTATTTCCGAGGAACCCGTTGCCTCTGTCCTGCGCGTTCTCGCGTTGGAGGAAAGCGGAGACGACCTGTTCACAGGCCGCTGCCTCCCCCAGGTCAGGCGGGTATACGGAGGGCAGGTTCTCGCCCAGAGTCTCCTCGCAGCCTCGGCCACCGTTCCCGAGGGACGACTCCCCCATTCCTTCCACGCCTATTTTGTGCGCGGCGGAAATCCGGATGAGGTATTTTCCCTTCAGGTGGCGCGGGTTCTCGATGGACGTTCATTCACGAACCGCCAGGTCACCTGTTCGCAGGACGGACGTGAAATCCTCACGATGAACGTGTCCTTCCAGGTGACGGAAGACGGCCCGCTTTTCACTTCGACACCTCCCGAGGTTCCCACGCCGGAGTCTCTTCCCAGCGTGCTCGAAATTTTCCGCACGATGGATCATCCTGTGGGACGTTTCCTGGGAAAGACCGCGGCGTTTGATGTTCGCCATGTCGGTCAGCACCTGTACATGAGCCCCGACCCGGTTCCTTCGTCCACGCAGCAGCTGTGGATGCGTCCGCGTTTCCCCATTCCCGATGCCTCGTCCCAGTATGTTCACAGGGCTATGGCCGCGTATGTTGTCGATCAGATCATGATGGAACCGGCGATGCGCGCATTGGGACTGTCCTGGATGACTCCGGGAATGGTGGCGGCATCCTTGGATCACGCGATGTATTTCCATCGGGATATTGATATCAACCAGTGGCTGCTCTTCGATCAGAGCTGCTCGCACGTATCGAATGGTCGGGCTCTGACGCGCGTGCGGATTTTTACTCCCGAGGGCACGCTGGTTGCCGAGGCGCAGCAGCAGATGATGCTCCGAATTCCCACAGCCGAGGGCGAAGGAAGTACGCGCTGGAGTTTCGGCATTGATCCCGCAACCGGGACGCCTCTGAACTCCATGGCGTAAACGCTGCGCGAAGCGCATTCTTCTCGCAGCCTATCACCGCAGTGTGTCACCGCCTGCCCACTGAATGCGCGGATTGCTCAGCCCCGTAGCTGTAACTTCCCTGTAGCCCTCAGCTTCTCTGTCTCTTCTGCTGGTGTCTCATAGCTGCGATGTCTCTGTGGTCGTCCTTCTGTCCGGGCCGCGCTGCTCCATTGTCCTGTCTTTGACACAGGCTGCACCCGTTGACGGCTGTGGGGGGAAACCCCATAACAGTGGGGCCCCCCCACAAAAAAAAAAAAACCCGCGACTCTACACAGTAGAGTCGCTTTTAATATT
>CAURIY010000021.1:0-19977 GCA_963525415.1 uncultured Actinomyces sp. | reverse complement strand
CAGCCACAGCCACAGCCACAGCCACAGAATATTCACACACATGCATGCTCTGCAGGCAAAGTTTTCCCAACAAAAACAACGATTTTTCTCAAATATGGCCAGCCTCACACCTGAATCATTATGAATAATATTCACAACTATGTATTATTACTTCATCAACACTGATGAAGGAGTTCCCGACATGCGCACCTCAACCTACGCAGCAACCGCACTGATCGCCGCCGCAGCACTCGCCCTCACCGGCTGCTCTGACCCCGACCAGGCAGGAAAGACCAGCACCGCATCCGCGTCCGCCAGCGCTGCCACCTTCGACATGTCCACCATCCAGGCAGTTCCGGAAATTGCCGCCATGGTTCCGGACAAGATCAAGACCGCCGGCAAGCTCATCAACGGCGCCTCTGTCGACTACTCCCCCGCTGAATTCTTCAAGGAAGACGGCAAGACCCCCACCGGCTACGACGTCGACATCACCAACGCCGTCGCCAAGGTCATGGGACTGTCCGGAGCAGACACCACCCACGCAGAATTCGCGTCCATCATCCCGGCTCTCGGTTCCAAGTTCGACATCAGCGCCTCCGCCTTCACCATCACGGAAGAACGTGAAAAAGAAGTGAACATGGTGAGCTACATTGAAGCCGGAACCGCCTACGCAGTAGCCAAGGGCAACCCGAAGAACTTCTCCCCGGACAAGGTCTGCGGCACCACCATCGGCGTCCAGAACGGCACCTACCAGTTCGACTACATCACCGCCGAATCCGAAAAGTGCGTTGCCAAGGGCGAAAAAGCCATTACCATCATGCCGCACGACCTGCAGACCGACATCGCCACGAAGGTCATCGGCCAGCAGTACGACGCAACCCTGGCAGACTCCCCCGTCATCGGCTACACCGTGAGCCTCTCGAAGGGACAGCTGGAGCAGGTCGGCTCCACCTTTGAGTCCGCCCCGCAGGGTATCCTGGTTGCCAAGAATGACGAACAGCTCGCCAAGGCTGTCCAGGCCGCCGTCCAGCACCTGATGGACAAGGGCTACCTCAAGCAGATCCTGGCCACCTACGGCGCAGAGCAGGCAGCACTGAGCACCGCTCAGCTCAACCCGGCTCTCTGAGCTTTTCCACCCATCAACATGCGGGGTCGGCATCACGCCGACCCCGCACAGTGAGGTCAACACATGGCACACACGCACGACGGCATCACCCTCATTGACGCCAAACCCGTTCCACGACCGGGACGGTGGGTGAGTGCGATCATCGTGGCTCTCATCGCCGCAATGATCCTGAAGGCTCTCATCACCAACCCCAACTTCCGCTGGGACGTGGTTTGGCCGTGGCTTTTTTCCGAAACTATCCTGACCGGCCTGGGGATGACCATTGTCCTCACGGTTCTGTCAATGGCCATCGGAACTTTTCTTGCCATCATGATGGCGGTGATGCGTCAGTCCATTAACCCCGTGCTGCGCATTGTCGCCTCCGCGTACATCTGGTTCTTCCGAGGCACCCCGATCTACACGCAGCTGATCTTCTGGTCACTGCTCCCCACCCTCTATCCCACTATTTCCGTGGGGATCCCCTTCGGTCCAGAGTTCTTCTCCTTCAAAACGGTCGACTGGTTCACCCCCTTCTGGATGGCCTTCATCGGCCTGGGCTTGAATGAAGGCGCCTACCTCGCGGAAATCATCCGCGCCGGCATCCTGTCAGTCGATAAGGGACAGTGGGAAGCTGCCACCGCTCTCGGCATGCCTCGAGCCATGATTTTCCACCGCGTTATTTTGCCGCAGGCCATGCGCGTGATCGTCCCGCCGATCGGCAACGAAACCATTTCCATGCTGAAAACCACCTCGCTGGTCAGCGCGATCCCCTATACCCTGGAACTGACCTTCATGGCCAACCAGAAGGGGCAGTCGCTCTTCCTTCCAGTGCCCCTGCTCATTACCGCAGCCCTGTGGTACCTGGTGGTCACCACCCTGCTCATGTGGGTACAGAGCCACATCGAACGCCACTTCGGCAAGGGCTTTGACCGCCGTTCCAGCACGTCCAGCGACTCCAGCCCGGACATGACCTTCATTGAGGTGACTCCCTGATGCAGCCCATGATTTCAGTCAACGGCGTCCATAAGTTCTTCGGCGACCTTCATGTCCTCCAGGGCGTGGATCTCACCATCGGCAGCGGCGAAGTCTGCGTCATCATGGGACCGTCCGGTTCGGGCAAATCCACTCTGCTGCGCTGCCTGAACCAATTGGAAACCATCTCCGCCGGCTCCATCGAAATCGACGGTGAGCTCCTGGGATACCGTCGAGGCACCGGTTCAAAAGCCGACCAGCTCTACGAACTTCCCGACAAGGTCATCGCGGAGCAGCGTTCCCGCATCGGCATGGTTTTCCAGCGATTCAACCTCTTCCCGCACAAGACGGCCTGCGAGAACGTCATGGAAGCCCCCGTGCACGTGGCCAAACGCCCCAAGGCTCAGGCGCGAGCGGAAGCTCTTGAACTCCTCGATCGCGTGGGGCTGGCGGATCGCGCCGGCCACTACCCTTCCGAGCTTTCCGGCGGACAGCAGCAGCGCGTCGCTATCGCCCGCGCACTGGCCATGCACCCCGAACTCATGCTCTTTGACGAGCCCACATCGGCTCTCGACCCGGAACTTGTCGGCGAAGTCCTCGGCGTCATGCAGGATCTCGCACGTTCGGGAATGACCATGGTTGTCGTCACCCACGAGGTCGGTTTCGCCCGCGAAGTCGCCGACACCGTGGTGTTCATGGACGGAGGCGTCGTCGTGGAAATGGGGCCGCCCTCGCAGGTCATCGACGCGCCCCAGAACCCCCGCACACAGGAGTTCTTCTCGAAGGTTCTCTAAGGGGAATCTTCTCACCTTCCCCGTGCTGATCAACGAGGCGATGGATGCGCACCGCATTCGTCGCCTCGTTTCGTTCGTTTTCCACGAGCAACGCACCTCCTGTCCGTGGATGGTGCACTATCCCGGGCGACGCCTCGTCAATCCATGAGGGTCGGAAGGTCGATCGCGTACAGGCGCGTCTGCCCCACCACCTGGAATCCCAGATACTCATACACCGCCAGAGCACCCGTCCGGGTCGACGTTCCCAACCCGGCGCTCACATGCTGCATTCCATCAGCTTTCTGAGCCGCCATAGAAGCCGCTACGAGAGCGTCCACCACATGCAGGTGGCGCCACTCTTCCCCGACCCCCAGCTGATCGATCGTCCCTTCCTTCCAGCCCAGGACACCCCAGTCCTGTTCGTAGCGGGACGCCATCAAGAAGCCCGCGATACGCGGGCGGTCACCGTGTCGGTCAACGGCAACAAATGACCAGTCGGGAACGAAAGCCGTACGCCCCATCTGCCACTGCTCTTCCGTCAGCGGAGGACGCCCCCATTCCTTCTCTGAAATACGGTTTGCTGCCTGGCGAATTTCGTCATCCCAGGTCTCGCTCCACTGCTCCACACTCATATACGCTCCCAAATCGGGAACGGAAGGCACGCGTGCGAGGTCTGCTCGCAGCTCATAGGAGGTCTGCGACCAGTGGAAACCGTGCGCGAGGAGAGACGCTTCCAACTCGTCCTGCCAGGACTCCACAAAACTTACGATGTGGGCGCTCGGAGCATTCCCTCGCATCTCCTGGGAATCGATCAGCTCATGGGCGGCAGCCACCTGCCAGTCCACCAGGCTTCCTCCCAAGCCGATACGCCGGAAATCCGGGTCAACGCCGCCCTGGCACAGACATTCGATACGGCCGGGGAAACGCACGCTCACCTGAGAAAAAGCCACCATTCGGCCGCGGGCAATACCCTTGGTTGCAAAACCGGCAATACCCTTCCAGTGACGCGTAGGACTGAGCATCTCCTCCACCTCACCGGGCGAGGTGCGGTAGGGAGGATTGTCGCGTGCTTCCATTCGTGCGAACAGAGTCGACAGGGCGTGCAGGTGCTCACCAGTGAGATCCTCCCACACGATGCCATGATGAGACGGGGGCATCGGAACAGGCCACGTCGATAGCTGCTCAAGTATGCGCAGATCGGGTTCCTCCACGATCCCCTCCTTTCCTCATCACCGCTTACTGATCGATCGTATAAAACACTTCGCTTCGTTCATCGACGAAACCCAGATGCTCATAGATCGCATGGGCTCCCGACACATTCTTCATATCGACATCCAGACCGATACGGCTCACACCCGAACGGGCGGCTGCGCTAATCGACGAACGCAACAGCAGGGTCGCCAGGCTCTTCCCGCGATGCTCGGGGGCAACACCCACCAGGCTCACGTAGGCTTCCGTGCGTCCCGTCGCCACCCAGCGCTGCTCGGGGCGACCCACGATGCAGTAGCCGGCCAGTTCACCCGTGGGGGAAAGCGCGACAAACGACCAGCGGTCATCGATCTCTTCCATGGCTTCGTCCCACCACAGACCGCGCATTTCCGGCAGGAAGTGGCCGAGGAAGACCTCGTCGTGCAGAGCACGCACCTGTGCGCGAGGCAGATGATCGAAAGAGACCGCCGTGTATCCGTGGCGCGACTTCGGTTCCTGCTCGGATCCTTCCAGGTCACGGTACATAACCTGGAAGGTGCGCTTGGCGTAGAAGCCGGCAGCAATGTACAGGCGACGGCGATCCGTCATGTGCCCGTCCACCCAGTTCGAGATGGATGCCGGAAGTTCACTGTCTGCACCGAAGTGCTCCACGAGAAGCTGGCGTGCCCGACCATCCTGCCAGTACAGGAGAGAACGTCCCACACCACGGCCTCGCCAATGAGGGTGAATGTAGGCCGTAATCATCGCGCAGGCGCTTTCGGTCACGGAACGCAAAATGCGCACGCTGCCCACGGCGGCGATTGCGCGATCCGCGTCTAGTCCTACGATCGCATCCACGTGATCGTGCCCGCGACGTCCCTCTACCATGTCAGCAATATCGGCGGCCGACGTGCGGTAGATCGCGTCGTCAGCATTCTCAACTTCTCGAATCAGCGCTGCGACCGCGGGAGCATCGGATGGAATCATATGACGCCAACGAAGCCCCAGGTGAGCACCTGGAAAGGGGACGTGGGCGGGCGGCATGAGTCGCTCGGCAAGTCCTGTCATAGAGGACATTCTACGCGAAATAGGGCCCTCAGTCCTACACGCGGAAAGCGCAGGTCAGGAGTGAATACTTCACGCAGAGGCCAGCAGACCTGATTAGGCGTCAATGCGGTCGCGATCGATACTCGCAGCTTCCTCCACAATAAAATCGCGACGCGGCCCCACGACCTGCCCCATCAGCAGTTCGAAAATATCCTCCGCCTCACGCAGAGCCGCCTCGTCGGCCAGAGTGATGCGACGCAGCGAGCGATGCGCACGATCCATCGTCGTTTCCGCGAGTTGGTCGGCGTCCATTTCGCCCAAGCCCTTGTAGCGCTGGATCGGTTCCTTCCAGGTGCGTCCGGCCTTACGCAGGGTAGCCAGCTGACGGTGCAGTTCCTCTTCGCTGTATGTGTAGATGAACTCGCGTCCCTTCTTCCCGCGGCCGGCGACCTCGATGCGGTGCAGCGGCGGAACGGCGGCGTAGACGCGACCAGCTTCCACCAGCGGACGCATGTAGCGGAAGAAGAGCGTGAGCAGCAGGGTGCGGATGTGGGCGCCGTCCACGTCGGCATCAGTCATCAAAATGACCTTGCCGTAGCGCGCCTGCTCCAAGTCGAAGGTTCGCCCGGAGCCAGCGCCAATCACCTGAATGATATTGGCGCATTCGGCATTCGCCAGCATGTCAGCCGTCGAAGCCTTCTGCACATTAAGGATCTTTCCTCGAATGGGGAACAGCGCCTGGTACTGGCTGTTGCGTGCGCCCTTCGCGGTTCCCAGCGCCGAGTCACCCTCCACGATGAACAGTTCCGTTTGTTCAACATCTTCGAGGCGACAGTCGGCAAGTTTCGCCGGGAGAGAGGAGGTCTCCAACGCATTTTTCCGACGAGAAATTTCCTTGTGAATACGCGCAGATACGCGCGCTTTCATCTCCCCGACGACCTTTTCCAAGAGCAGCTGGGTCTGCTGTTTGTCATCGCGCTTCGAGGACTTGAACTTCGTGTCCAGCCAGTCGCTGATAATGCGCGTGACCACGGTGCGAATCTGCGGGGTTCCCAAGATTTCCTTGGTCTGTCCTTCAAACTGAGGCTCGGGGAAACGCACGGTAATCACGGCGGTCAGACCGGCCAGAACGTCGTCTTTTTCGGGACGGCCGTCTTTCGTTCCCACCTTGAGTTTGCGCGCATTCTTATCCACGTGAGCGCGGAGGACTTTCAGCAGAGCCTGCTCGAAGCCCGCGACGTGGGTACCGCCCTTGGGGGTGGCAATGATGTTGACAAAGGACTGCACGTGAGTGTCGTACCCGATCCCCCAGCGCAGTGCACAGTCCACCTCGCAGGTACGTTCCAGCTCCACGGCTGTCAGGTGGTTGGTTTCAGGATCGAGAGCCTGGACGGTCTCCTGGTAGGTTCCCGATCCGGTGATATGCCAGGTGTCCGTTACCGCACCATCGTTGGAGAGCCAGTCAACGAAATCGACGACTCCCCCATCGAAGCGGAAGGATTCGTGCAGGGTTTCTTCCCCGCGTTCATCCCAGCAGTTAATGGTGAGACCGGGAACGAGGAAGGCCGTCTGGCGGGCGCGCGCCAGCAGAGTTTCCCAGGTGAATCCCTCATTCGAAGGGAAAATTTGGAAGTCCGCCCAAAAACGCACGCGCGTTCCCGTGGTCTTTTTGGCGACTTTGCCCACGACTTTCAGTGCCGACGAATCGGTGAAGGGAGTAAAGGGAGAGTTCGGGGTGCGCTGCTGGCGGTCATCGAATTCTCCGGGTTCGCCGCGACGGAAACACATTTCGTGCGTTTTTCCATCGCGGTCGACCTGCACGTCAAGACGCGCGGACAGGGCGTTGACGACCGAGGCGCCCACGCCGTGCAGGCCGCCGGAAGCCGCGTAGGAGCCGCCCCCGAACTTTCCGCCCGCATGCAGCTTCGTGTAGACCACTTCCACGCCGGACAGTCCCACCCCGGGAACCTCATCCACGGGGATTCCTCGCCCGTTATCGGCAACGGAAGCCGAGTGGTCGGGGTGCAGGCGCACGTCGATTGTGTCGCAGTGACCTTCCAGAGCTTCATCCACCGCGTTATCAATGATTTCCCACAGGCAGTGCATGAGTCCCCGGTGGTCGGTCGAACCGATGTACATACCGGGGCGCTTACGCACGGCTTCAAGACCCTCAAGGACAGAGAGGTGGCGTGCAGAATAATCGGAAGCTGCTGGAGTCACCCGATTATTTTAAGGGGGGCTTTTCCCTCATCGCGGAACAGACAAGCCGCAGGCATCGCTTTCATTCCCGTGATTTTGCACGCGTGCGCTTTCACGGTGAGCACTTTTTACGCCCCTGGCCGAAAGACGGCTTCTCGCCGTCTTATTGTCCATGCCTCGTGGTGAGATGGATACATGACTCATACATCTGTTCACGCTCAAGAACTTCCCGCGATCTTGACTGCTGCTGACCGATGCGATCAGTGCGGCGCACGCGCCTGGGTTCAGGTGACCCTGGCAGCGGGAGTGCTCAACTTCTGCGCGCACCACGCCTCCCAGCACCTGGAAGCGGTTCGTGAACGCGCCCTGGACATCATTGATGAGCGTCATCTCATGACGCAGGATGGCGCCCACTGATTGGGTTGATAGCTGATTCATCAGCGCGCCCCAATTCCGCTGAAATGAGTCGCACGGGGATCACGTCTACATATAGAATGGCTGCGGTACCCCCATATTTAGGAGGATTCACTCATGGGACTGTTTTCGCGTTCTGAGTCCGCTCCGGAAGAGGCTCTGACACCTCCCGTGACCCAGGAACGATTGGTACAGCTTTTCAAAGACAAGGGCTGGCACTACTTCATCGACAGTGACGGCGACCTGGGCGGCACCTGGGACGACGATACGTTCTACTTCATGCTCCGCGGTGAGAATAAGGAAATTCTCCACATCCAGAGCATGTGGCACCTGTCCCTCCCCATGGACAAGCTGGATCAGGTTCGTCGTTTCATCGTGGAGTGGCACCGTTCCAAGCTCTGGCCCAAGGTCTACCACCGTATTAACGACGAGGGCGTGATTCGCATCTTCTGTGAAAACTCCGTTGACTGGGAGCACGGAGCGAGCGATGACCAGCTCATGCAGCAGATCTCCTGCGCGCTGGGAACGTCGGCAGAGTTTTACCGCGAGCTTTCAGCAGCGCTCGAGAGCTGATCACAAGGAGACATCATCATGGGTTGGTTTGATAAGGGCGACAACATCCACGGCCTGCGTCCCCTGACGCAGGAACGACTGACGAAGATCTTCGACACCCAGGGCTGGCACTACGGCATCGATGATGACGGTGACCTGGGTGGCCGCTGGGACGGCGCAGGCTTTTACTTCTTCACGGCCGGAGCACAGAAGGAGATCCTCCACATCTCTTCCGCAATGGCTGAGCGCGTTCCCGTAGAACGCGAAGACGAACTTCTGAATCTGCTGGAAGACTGGAACCGCGACCGCATCTGGCCGAAGAGCTACTACATGACCACGGAGGACGGCAGCCTCAGCGTGCGGGCTGAAGTGAACGTGGACTACGAGCAGGGCGTCACGGACGAGCAGCTTCTGCAGCACGTGTCCTGCGCACTGGGAACCTCCCTGCAGCTCTACACGCATATTCGCGATTCCTTGGGAATTCCCCAGGAATCTCAGCAGCAGGAGAGCTGATCTCAGCTTTCTCTCATACATGTGATGGTGGGGGCGACCAATTGGTCGCCCCCACCATCACATCAGAGCTGCTCCGTCGGGAGCGCTCCGCTAGTTATTCTCAGTCCAGGTAGTCGCGCAGCACCTGCGAACGCGAGGGGTGGCGCAGCTTCGACATCGTCTTGGACTCGATCTGGCGGATACGTTCACGCGTCACGCCGTAGACCTTGCCGATTTCATCCAGGGTCTTGGGCTGTCCGTCTCCCAGGCCGAAACGCATCGACACCACGCCGGCTTCGCGTTCCGACAGGGTGTCCAGGACGCGGTGCAGCTGTTCTTGCAGGAGCGTGAAGGACACGGCATCCGCCGGGACAATCGCTTCGGAGTCCTCGATGAGGTCGCCGAATTCGCTGTCGCCATCTTCACCCAGCGGGGTGTGTAAGGAGATCGGTTCGCGCCCGTACTTCTGAACTTCCACAACCTTTTCCGGGGTCATATCCAGTTCCTTGGCCAGTTCTTCAGGCGTGGGTTCACGTCCGAGATCCTGCAGCATCTGACGCTGCACACGTGCAAGCTTGTTGATGACTTCCACCATGTGCACCGGGATGCGAATGGTGCGTGCCTGGTCGGCCATAGCGCGAGTAATTGCCTGGCGGATCCACCAGGTCGCGTAGGTCGAGAACTTGTAGCCCTTGGTGTAGTCGAACTTTTCGACCGCGCGGATCAGACCCAGGTTTCCTTCCTGGATGAGATCCAGGAACTGCATTCCGCGTCCCGTGTAGCGCTTGGCCAGGGAGACCACCAGTCGCAGGTTGGCTTCCAGCAGGTGGTTCTTGGCCTGCTGTCCGTCCTGCGCCAGGAAGTGCAGTTCGCGGCGTTCCTTCGAGGTCATCTCGTCGGAGTTGTTCTTGAGCTTGTATTCGGCATAGAGGCCGGCTTCAATACGACGAGCCAGATCCACTTCCTGCTCGGCATTCAGCAGGGAGACCTTACCGATCTGCTTGAGGTAGTCCTTAACCGGGTCAGCGGTCGCACCGGCAACCGTCACCTGCTGAACGGGTTCGTCGGTTTCGTCGGAGTCGGAGACCACGAAGCCGCCCTTACCTTTGACCTCTGCGGTCATGCGGCTCCGGGTTGCGGCTCCCTCTTCGGCATTCGAAGAGTCGTCTTCTTCGGATTCTTCGTCGTCGTCCTCGTCGGAGTCCTCATCCGTGAGGGCTTCTTCCGCCATGTCCTCGTCGGTGGGATCGATTTCCGCGTCCGAGTCCTCTTCTGCGGGCAGGTCGTCCTCAACCTCAACGGTTTCTTCGACTACCGGTTCGTCTTTTTTCTTCGCACTGCGTGCGGTGGAGCGACGCGCGGTTTTCTTCTTCGGCTCAGTTTCTTCCGTGGCGGCCGCAGCCTTGCGCGTGCGCGTGGTCTTCTTCTGCGGTTCGTCACCTACTGCGGCGTCCGCGGTTTTCTTCTGTCGTGTACGCGTTGCCTTGGGGGTTTCCTCGGCGGTATCAGCGACAGCCTTGCGCGTGCGCTTCTTGGGTTCAGCGGCCTCGCCCGCCGCTGCTCGACGCGTGGTCTTCTTTGCGGGAGCGCTTTCTTCGCCCTGTGCTGCGGACGTACGCGACGTGCGCGAGGCGGTCTTTTTGGCCGTCGTAGAGGGCTGGGAAGCAGACGCAGAAGTAGCGCGAGAAGGACTCACACGTATCCCTTTCTGAGCGGGTGAAAAAAGTGCCGCACTCACGCCCTGGCGACACACCCTTTTATTATACTCGCAGTCAGAAATTTTTCCTGCCACTCCTCGCATTTTCGCCCCTTCGTCAGGAGGCGTCGGGATCCCAGGAAGCGGTCATCACCGGGCAGTGGGCATCCAGAAGGATTCGCGAGGCGTTGCGTCCCACGTGGGTTTGCGACGATCCTCCGGGGCGCAGTCCGATAACAATCATGTCCGCGTCAATTTCTTCTGCGGTTTCGAGAACCGCCGTTGACACTTCCTGTCCGACGCGCGTATGTCGCACAGAAAAGGCAATATCGGCTTCTCCGAGGCGTTTCCACAGGCGTTCTTCCGCGTCCGAGGTGGTGCGCGCGTCTTCGTGATCGACACGCCGTGCCAGAACCACGACCAGGGTGGTGCGCATCCACGAGGCCAGTCGCACCGCCTCGTTCAAAGCAGCGTCGGATTCACGGTTCCCGTGGTAGCTCAACACAATCGCCATCGATGTTCTCCCTCGCTTTGCTTCCTTCATCATATGGCCTTGGGCACAGAGGCGCACATTGCCTTTTCTCCTCGGTACGCCCCGAGGAGTTCCCGCCCTAAAATGTCCCCTATGACCGTTCTTGGCTCCGCTCGCACCCTTCTTGCGCCCCGCATCGAAGAGGCCAGCATCGACGCACTCACACGCCTGGTCGAGGAGACCGGAACGTCCTCCCTTACCGAGCTATGTACGACCACGGCCGCGGGCGCTCTACGGTCAGGGAAAAAATTCCGCGCCTTCCTCGCCTTCCTCGGCGCACATCTCGCGTCGCACTGTCCCCTGGAGGAAGCGCCCGTTCTGTCGCTTGCCGCGGCATTGGAGCTCTATCAGGCATCGGCTCTCGTCCACGATGACGTCATTGACCGGGCGGATCTTCGGCGCTCCTCCCCCACGTCACATCGTATTTTCGAGCGCACTCACCGCGAATCGCAGTGGCGAGGAGATGCCGAGCACTTTGGAACGTCCAGCGCAATCCTCGTGGGTGATCTCCTGTTCTCTGCCGCGGAATACGCCATCGGTGAGCACTGTGCGTCTCTTTCGCCGCACGACGCACGCGCGGTCATGAGTCTCTATACCCGTATGCACGCCGAAGTGGCTTTGGGTCAGTACTTGGATATTCGCGCCGAACACGTTCCCTGCGATCCGCGCGATGAGCAGGCAATCAGCGTGGACGCCGCTTTTGAGGTAATGACGCACAAGGCTGCCCACTATTCGGTGGTGCATCCTGCGCTTCTGGGAGCACTCAGCTGCGGAGCGTCTCCCGAATTCACGCAGGCGCTCACCCAAATTTTGACGCCGTGGGGATTGGCTTTCCAGATGCGGGACGACGATCTCGGGGTGTTCGGTTCCTCCGAACTCACGGGGAAGCCCAGCGGCGACGATCTGAGGGAAGGCAAGCGCACCGTCCTCCTCGCACTCGCCTGGCGAGGCGCCTCGCCCAAGGAACGCGCATTCCTCGCCTCTACTGTGGGGAAGGCCGACATGTCGGATGAGGAGTGCGCCCAGGTGGCTGATCTCATTCGTGTACGGGGGCGCGGCGAGCACGAAGCTCTGATCTCCCGATATGCGGAGGAAGGGTACGCGCGTCTGAGCGAGCTTTCTCTGAGCGAGCGAGACGATCAGCTACTGCGAGAAGTTGCACAGATGCTGATTTGGCGCGATCTGTAAGCGCGCTGAGCATTGCCGCGGGGGCACGAGAGCCCCATTCAGACGCTCAGAATCCCAGGGTTCCCGCGATACGGTTCACCCGGTGGTGACGTCCACCGAGCAGAGCCTCCATCGGGGTCTCCCCCAGCTCATCGTGGGGAGTGTACAACCAGGCAACAGCTTCCTCGGGAGAATACCCACCGTCGGCCAGCAGCGTCAGGGTTCCCGGAAGATTAAACAGCGGTTCCCAGCCGTTTTCTCCACGAACAATGATGGCTTCCGGAATTGCTGCTTTCCCCTGTTCGTCGCGAACCGTGAACAGAATGTGGTCGCGCACCAGCTGCTTGATGCGACGCGGTTCAATACCCAAACGTCGTGCGGCCTCGTCAATCGTCAACAGGGACTGGGGTTCACTCATACCCTTGATCTTACTGTTCTCCCCTGGACATTGGCGATTTTCACAGGGCACGCCGCCCCCTCGCCCACTGGCGCGCCCTCCCCTCCCGTAGAATCCCAAACGTGATGACACCCGGAAACGACCAGGATCCCCAGGGCACCGACGATCAGGACGTCACCGTCCAGCGAGCATCGGTCGACGCACCCGCTGATCCTCTCATCGGTCTCCTCGTCGATGACCGCTACCGCATCCGCGCGCGCCTGGCACGCGGCGGCATGGCTACCGTCTACATCGCACAGGACGAACGCCTCGATCGCCCCGCGGCGCTCAAAGTCATGCACCCTCACCTGGCCGAATCCGCGGACTTCGTCGCACGATTCCGCCGGGAAGCGCGTGCAGCGGCGCGCATCGTCCACCCCGGAGTCGTCTCCGTTTTCGACCAGGGCGTCGTCCACGGTCAGGGATTCCTCGTCATGGAACTCATTGACGGCACCAACCTGAGAGCACTCCTTCAGGCTCAGGGCGCGTTCACCATCGACCAGTCGCTGCGCTATGTCACCGACATCCTCGAAGCCCTCCACGCCGCCCACCGGGTAGGCGTGATTCACCGCGACATCAAGCCGGAAAACGTCCTGGTTCCCACCGAAGGCCCCGTGCGCGTGACCGACTTTGGTCTGGCGCGAGCAGCATCGGAAGTCTCCATGTCCACCACCGGTTCCATGATGGGCACCGTGGCCTACATGGCTCCCGAAACGGCAACCACCGGCGAAGCGGATGCGCGAACCGACATCTATGCCGTCGGCATCATGCTGAGCGAAATGCTCACCGGGCACGTCCCCTGGGACGGGGAAAACGCCATGCAAATGGCCTATCACCACGTCCACGACGACGTTCCTCTCCCCTCGACCGTCGAATCGTGGATCCCCCGCGAAATCGACGAGCTCGTGGCTGCCCTCGTGGCACGCCACCCCGATGATCGTCCCCGAGATGCGCGCGAAGCCCTCGACCTCGTAGCTAGGACGCGCGCGGCACTCCCCCCGGAACTCGCGGCTCAGCGCGCCGACGTTCAGCCTCGCCCCTCGGCGGGAACACAAACCGCGGCGCTCGAGCTCGTTGAACCCACCGCTCCCCTGCCTGGGCGCCTCGTGCCCGCAACCTCCCAAGCGATCGTCCACACGTCGGGAACCGCTGCACTCACCGAAGTTGCGCCTCCTCCCAAGCGACGCATCGGCACCTTCATCCTGCTGATGGTCACCCTTCTCGTTGCGGGAACGTGCAGCGGACTGTGGTGGTGGACGGAATACGGGCCGGGTTCCTACCTGACGATGCCCGCCACCGCGAATCGTCCCCTCGCAGACGTGCAAAACGACCTGCAAAAGCTCGGGTTGGCATCCCAGGTCACGCAGGAGTTCTCCGACACCGTGGATGAGGGGCTCGTCGTTTCGACGACCCCGGGAGGTTCGGAAGCTGTGCATAAGCACGCGGAAGTCCTCATCGTGGTCTCCAAGGGCATCGACATGAAGGTCGTCCCCACCGTGACCGGCCAGCGACTGACCGACGCTCAGAGCCAGCTCACCGCCAGCGGTCTGGTCCTCGGGACGGTGACCGAGGAGTGGTCGCAGGACGTGGAGAAGGACAAAGTCATTTCGCAGTCCCTCGCCCCGGCCTCCTCCGTTCCTCACGACACCCCGGTGAATCTCGTGGTATCCAAGGGACGGGAGCCGCTGAAGGTTCCCGATATTGTCGGGAAGAACGCCGCGGACGTGGAGAAGCTCCTCACGGATTTGGGGCTCCAGCCGCAGGTGAGTGAAGCCCACTCAATGACCGTCGCGGAAGGCCTGGTAATTTCGCAGGAGACGCCTTCGGGCAACACCCTGTACCGGGGGGATCAGCTGGCCTACGTCGTCTCGAAGGGCCCGGAAACCACGCAGGTTCCCGCCGTGCAGGGAATGCAGGAGGGACAGGCGCGCGCCACTCTGGAAGCCGCAGGATTGCAGGTGCGCGTGGAACGCATTCTGGGCGGAGTCTTTGGGACGGCACGTTCCACGGATCCCGAATCCGGGACAACCGTTCGTAAGGGAAGCCTCGTGACGCTCCGGGTGGTGTGATCACACACGTCTTGAATAGCGGTGTGCCCCGTGTTTCTTCTCCACACAGGAAAGAAACACGGGGCACAGCCACATCATCGAGCAAAATCCAGTGACTGGACACGCCGTGTTACCCGGGGCGCGAGTCCAGATCCCAGGTTCCGGGTAACAGATATCGGGTGCTGAGATCTCACGCGGCCGTCACTACCTGAGCCACCGCCCGGGTTCAGGCGCTCACTCAGGCGTGTTCGCGCACGAGCTCGGCTACCTGGAACGCCATTTCCAGAGACTGCTGATGGTTGAGACGCGGATCCACCAGGGTCTCGTAGCGCTCGCCCAGAGCCTCGTCGTCCAGTTTCTCGGAACCGCCCAAGACCTCTGTCACGTCGTCACCGGTCAGCTCCACGTGGATACCGCCGGGAATCGTGCCCACCTCACGGTGAGCCTCGAAGAAGCCGCGCACTTCATCCATGATGGTTTCAAAGCGACGCGTCTTGTACCCGGTCGATGAGGTGATCGTGTTGCCGTGCATCGGGTCGGTCACCCAGGTAACCGGTCGACCGTCGGCGCGCGCGGCCTCCAGTAGCGGCGGAAGAGCCTCGCGAATCGTCGACGCCCCCATGCGGGTAATAAACGTCAAACGTCCGGCTTCTCCCTCAGGATTCAGACGATCCATCAGAGCCAGCATGTCGTCGGCCGTCGTCGTCGACCCCAGCTTAACGCCGACGGGGTTGCGGACACGGCTGAGCAATTCCACGTGGGCATCTTCCAGACCGCGCGTGCGCTCCCCCGCCCACAGGAAGTGTCCCGAGGTGTTGTAGGCGTCCCCGGTGCGCGAGTCAATACGGGTCATCGCGGACTCGTATTCGAGCAGCAGCGCTTCGTGCGAGGCGAAGAGATCCACCGAGCGCATCTGTTCGGCGTCGAGGACACCCGCCGCTTCCATAAACTTCACGGCGCGATGGATTTCCTCGGCCATGGATTCGTAGCGCGAGTAGGCGGGGTTCTGCACGAAACCGCGGTTCCAGTGGTGGACGTGACGCAGGTCGGCGTAGCCACCCTGGGTGAAGGCGCGGATGAGGTTCAGAGCCGACGCCGCGTGGTTATACATTTCCACCAGACGCGTGGGATCGGGGGTGCGCGCTTCGGGGGTGAATTCGTTGGAATTCACGGCATCCCCGCGGTAGGAGGGCAGGGTGATGCCGTCGCGCGTTTCCACGTCCGAGGAGCGAGGCTTCGCGTACTGCCCGGCGATCCTCCCGATTTTCACGATCGGTAGGGACGCGCCGTAGGTGAGCACGACGGCCATTTGCAGCAGCGTCTGAATTTTGAGGCGCAGGTGGTCGGCTGTGTTATCCGCGAACACTTCCGCGCAGTCGCCGCCGGTCAGGACAAACGCCTGTCCCCGCGAGGCCGCGGCAAGTCCTTTACGCAACGCATCCACTTCACCGGCGAACACTAGCGGAGGCTGGTGGCGCAGTCGGGCGACGACCTCTGTGAGGACGTCCGCATCCGGGTACTCCGGCTGCTGGTGGGCGGGGCGCTCACGCCAGGTATCCCAGGGGGCAACGCCCGATTCAACGGGTGGAGTGGTGAGCTCAGGTGCGCCGGGGCGCAGCGAGGATTCCTCGCTGCGCCCCGCGTGATGTGAAGATGTCATCATTCAGCTGCGGCAAGGGGCTGGCCGATGCCGTCCATGAGTTCGCGGAACCAGGGCAGGGTGATGTCGAAGGGCTTGCCACCGGCAATACGCGGGAAGGGGATTGCGCAGAGCTTGTCGCCGTTTTCTTCGTCCTGGCCGATCACGCCGGGTTCGCCGCGCAGGGCGCACTCAACGGCAAGGTCACACATTTCCTTGATGAGAGCCAGGTCTTCTGCGTGTGCGGCAGCCGCACGCGAGTAGTATCCGGACTTCTGCACCATGACCTTTTCGGCGCCGATGAGCTTGGCGAACTGGCGTGCGAACCACTGGCCGGGGTTGATGGTGTCGAGCTTGACGTGACCGAAGGGATCGCGCTGCACCTCTTCGCCGTTGGCTTCCAGTTCGGCAATAATTTCGGGGACACCCGCGCCTTCGGACAGGAAGATGTTGACGTTGCCCTGCTCGTCCATGATGGCCTTGAGGCGTTCGGCTTCAGCGGCGATGTCGAGCTTTGCTTCGGGCAGGTAGACGCCGTGGACGTCCCAGCGTTCGCGGGTCAGTCCCAGGCTGGGTGCCCAGGTCTTGGAGTCCAGCAGACGACGGTAACGCACGGCGGTTTCGGCGGTGAGGTAGCCGCAGTGGCGTCCCATGCATTCGTGGACGATCAGCATGCGGGGGCTGGAGCGGTGTTCGCCGATGACGTTGAACGCGAAGTTCGCGGCTTCGTCGGCTGCGGTCCATGCGCCGAGGGACTGGCGCACGGGCACCACGTCGTTGTCGATGGTCTTGGGCAGGCCAACGACGGTCAGGTTGTAGTCGTTTTCTGCCAGGTATGCGGCCAGGTCGGCTGCGGTGGTGTTGGTGTCGTCGCCGCCGATGGTGTGGAGGACGTCCACGCCGTCCTTACGCAGCTGTTCTGCGGCGAATGCGAGGGGATCCACGCCTTCTGCGACCAGGCCGCGTTCGACGAGGTTCTTGGCGTTGGTGAGCTTCACGCGGGAGTTACCGATGGGAGAGCCGCCGAATTCGCGCAGGATTCCTGCGTTCTTGCGGGCTTCTTCGTCGATCACGATGTAGTTGCCGGTGAGCAGACCGTGGTAGCCGTACTGGTAGGCAATGATTTCAACCTCGGGAGCAACCTCGGTGTAGCGCTCGATGAGGTCGCCCACTGCTGCGGACAGACAGGGAGCGAAACCACCGGCGGTGAGCAGGGCAACGCGGCGAACCGACATGGCATATACCTTTCACTGGGCGATCGCGGGCCGGCCGGCTCGCGTACGGCGTGTATCAGTTTACTGGGTGGAGGTGGTGTCAAGCACCTTTGGCTCTCATGTGCAGATGGGAGGGACGAGGCGCCCGTTCCTCAGGCGTCCGCCTCACCTTCCGCGGCGGGTTCCTGGGGTGCGTCCTGCGAGGGGGCATCGCTGGTCTTTTCGGGAGCGGGACGTCCGCCGGGGGCTGTGCGCCCATTGGTGGGAACCGGCCCGTCGAAGGTTCCGTCAGCCGCCATCTGAGCTTTGACATCTGCGGCGTAGAGGTCGACGTATTCCTGGCCGGAGAGAAGCATGAGGTTGTACATGATCTCATCGGTGATGGCTCGCAGCACGTAGCGGTCGCGATCCAGTCCCTTGTATCGCGAAAAGTCCAGGGGGCGGCCGATTTTCATGCCGATGTTTGTGCGGGAGGGAATTTTTTGTCCGATGGGTTGTGCCGCGTGGGTACCGATCATGGCGACGGGAATGACCGGCGCTCCCGAGAGGAGAGCCAGGCGGGCGACACCGGTTTTTCCGCGGTACAGGCGTCCGTCGGGGCTTCGTGTTCCTTCGGGGTAGATACCGAAAAGTTCACCGGATTTCAGGCGTGTGAGTCCCGCTTTCAGGGCGGCTTCCGAGGCGCGTCCCCCGGTGCGATCCACGGGGATGGTGCCCACGGCGCTCATAAATTTTTTCGTCGCCCAGCCTTTCATGCCCGTTCCGGTGAAGTAGTCGGCTTTCCCCATGAAGACGACTTCTCGTTCGAGCATCATGGGCAGGAAAACGGAGTCCCAGACGGCATTGTGGTTGGAGGCCAGGATCGCGGGTCCGCTTTCAGGGATGTTCTCAGCTCCTTCAATCCAGGGACGGTAGGCGGCTTTGAGGATGGGGCTGCCAGTGAGCTTGAGAACCTGATAGAAACCCATGAGTCCTCCTTGATGGGCGAAACAAACTAGCATCAACTCTATGCTGTTCTTTTCTGATCCGCGCACCGGCACCGACGTCTCGTCCCAATCGGTCACTCGTGCGCCTCGTGAAGAACATTTTCTCACGGAGACATACGCATCTGAGCACTCGTGCGATCTTTCATCCGAGATCCTCCCCGAATGGGAGCACTCCGCATGGATCGTTGTCGACCTCGAAACCACGGGACTGGACGACAGGGACACCATCACCGAAATAGGCGCATGTCTCCTCGTTGACGACACCGTCACCGAGCGCTTTCATTCCCTGGTAAACCCCGGCCGCCCCCTTCCCGACATTGTCGTAAAGATTACGGGACTCACCGATGACCTGTTAGCAGCGGCTCCGCCCCTCAGCGATGTCTTCCCCCGCTTTGCCTCGTGGTTCAACGCTCAGGTCGAGGCCTTCTCCCCCGCCGGACTTGTCGCACACAACGTCACGTTTGATCGACGCTTTCTTCTCCACGCGGAAAAGCTCACCGGAAGCACGCTGCGCTCCCTGCGCCTCGTCGATACCCTGTCACTCGCGCGACGCTACCTCCCACGTCCGATCGTTCTCAATCACCGATTGGGAACCCTCGCGGACTTCTACCGTCTTGCGCCCGCCACGCACCGCGCGTCAAGCGACGTGGAGGCAACCGCGGGAATCTTTCTGCGCCTCCTCGCAGAAGCGCGCGAGGAGAAGGTCACCAGCTTCGAGAAGTTCTATACCGTTGCGGCTCCCGCCTATCCGCTCGCGCGCTGAAACCTCGCGTATCACGGCACCGCACACTGTTCAGTTCCACAGGTGCGCCCATCAGCTTCATCGCCAACTTTTCACTGAAAACACTGCGAAAAATCACCGCAGAGCAGCACCTTGCGTCCTGTAGCTCCCGTGTCCTCTCACCCGTTGCGCTCTATGCCCCTACGCCGATAGCGACAACGCGCGGGGTGCCGATGACATCAGCACCCCGCGCGTGAGGCATGTATCCGTGTTGCTCAGTGCAGAAGAGCTGCGACGGCTTCCTGAAGTTCCAAGGGGTTGAGAGGCTCCGACACGATGCGCGCAGCCCCCGCCCAGGTCGCCAGCCAGGTGTCCTGCGGGCGCGCCGTCAGCATGAGGATCGGCGGCATGTGTTCAACGGTGTTCTCCAATTCCTTGGCCACCGACATCCCGCCTTCTTTCTGGGTTTCCGCGTCGAGGACGAGGAGGGCGAAATCGTGCTTCTTCACCAGTTCCACGGCACCAAAAGCGGTGGCCGCTTCATGCCATTCGATCACCGGAGTGTCCTTTGAGGCGCGCAGCCCCACTCCGTTGGTCACGGCACGTCGCGTTTCAACATCGTCGCTGAAAACCAAAACCTTCACGGTTTCACTCACAGTACTTCTCCTCATCACAGGACGAGCCCATCGGGTAACGACCTATTGTAAACACGAGTGGGGGGGGGGGGGGGGGGCCCACCCCCCCCCCGCAGGACCGGCCGACAAAGAGAAGCGTGGCCAGCGACCAAAAATTAAAAAAAAAAAGCGCGGGCGCGGGC
>CAURIY010000020.1:0-22817 GCA_963525415.1 uncultured Actinomyces sp. | reverse complement strand
CTTCCTGGATACGCAATGTAATCGTGTGGTCATCGAGAGCGTCGCCCGGGGTGTGTGCGTGTTCGTCTCGTGGCGAGGCGTTGCTCAGTACGTGCGCGGTGAGGCGCGTTCCGGCTGCTCGATTACCTGAAAGTTGTGCTGCTCCGATAGTCTGGAAAACATGACAGAAATAGACAAGTTGTCAGAAAAAGCTGTAGCGTTGCAGACCCAGCACAGCGACGTGCCCCCCGCCAGTCCGAACCCCGCCGAAGCCTCGCACGGGGATGTGCCCCGCGACAGTTTCTATACGCATAAACCGGTCGTTCTCCTCGTCAACCTGGGAACGCCGGATACCCCCACCTCACACGACGTGCGCTCCTTCCTCCGCGAATTCCTCTCCGACCGTCGAGTCATCGAAACGCATCCCCTGATCTGGCGTCCCATCCTCGAAGGAATCATCCTGCGAATCCGCCCCCGCCAGTCCGCCGAAAAATACCGCACCGTCTGGCTGGATGAAGGATCGCCCCTCATGCACTGGACGCGCCGCCAGGCGGAACTCATGCAGGAAGAGCTGGGGGAGAGCGTCGAGGTGCGCTACGCCATGCGCTACGGGCAGCCCGCCATCCGCACGGTTCTCGACGAGGTGTACCGCGGCGGTGCCCGTCGCATCCTCGTCCTCCCGGCCTATCCGCAGTACGCGGCGTCCTCCGCCGGCACCGTTATTGACGAGGTGGCGCGCCACCTTTTGGCCTCGCGCGACCAGTTGGAGATTCGCACTGTTCGCTCATTCCCCGAGGCGCCCGACTATATCGAGGCGCTGGCACACGCCATCGAATCTTCCTGGGAAGAGAGGGGAAAGCCGGACTTTGAGGCGGGGGATCGTCTGATCCTTTCCTTCCACTCCATTCCGCGCGCCATGCACGATGCTGGTGACCCCTACCGTCAGGAATGTGAGGCGACGGCCGCCGCCCTGCGTGCGCGCCTGGGGCTTGAGGGCGAGGCTCTGACTGTCACCTATCAGTCGGTATTCGGTCCCGCAGAATGGATTGCTCCGGCAACGATCGACACTGTGGAGAGGTTGGGGCGCGAGGGCGTGGGGCGTCTCGATGTTATCTGCCCGGGCTTCATGGCAGACTGCCTGGAAACCCTAGAAGAAATTGACCAGTTGAATAGGGAAACATTTATTGAGGCGGGTGGTCGCGAATTTCACTACATTCCCTGGGGCAATGATTCGCGAGGCGTTGTGCGTGCTCTGGTGGAGCAGGTGCGTCAGGGAGTGGCGGGATGGTAGCGGGTTTGAATATTCTGAAAGTATGAATGGCCGCATTTTTTCCTCGAGACGGTTTCGAGCACTTCGTGCATGCGTTGTGACTGCAGCAGCTTGTGCACTGACGCTGACTGGACTGTATGTCGCAACCCCGAGTGCTCAGGCTGAAAATGACAAGGTTGACCTGTCGGTAGATGTTCGAGACCGGGATGCCTCCGGTGCTCCCAAAACCTCCTACTGGTCGGGAGAGAGCGTCTCTCCGGTTGTCCGTTTTTCCGCATCCGGAACGGCTCTGAGCATCCCCGGAGCCACTCTTACCGTATGCGCAACGGCTTTGCCCTACGAAAATATGGGAGAAGTGTCGGAGGATGCCCCGCAGCTCACCCCGTCAACGGTTGCGGAATCCTCCACGCGCTACGTGATCTACGACGGGCAACGCCTGGACTACGTTCCCGGGAAAAACTACGGAATTGACGCGAAAACCTGGAGCTACCACTCTGGTGATCAGTGGTGTATCGACTACCGCTATACAGAAATTAAGGGCGGTATGCTCGGTGGCTTCCCCGCCCCCTTCACCTTCCGAAACGGCGTGACCCCCAACGGAACAACCCGTACGATCACGGCGGTCTTGAAAGAATCAGACGGCAAGATTCGCATTCAAGATTCATTGACCCTGACGGCTCGCTCCTCCAGTGATTTCACTTCCGGAATGCTCTTCGAGGGAGCTGCATGGAGCGAAACGCTGAGCGATGGTCGTACGGTACCGAATTTCCCCTACGACGCACTTGGGGAACGTCAGAAAACACACACACCGCACTATTTCTTCACTGAGAGCATCAGGCACGCGGTTTTTGCGGATCCCGCGACAGACAGCAGTGCTCCAGCAGGAACCGGAGCTTTTGATGCCACCACGATCCGCTACCTCGTGAAACTACCGGTAGGCGCGACTATCAATAAGAGTGCACACCTGGGATTCGGAGAGTGGGTGCTCGACCCGATTGCGCACACAGCAACATGGGAAGGTCCGGCCGACGAGTGGCCGCGCGGCGACGTGTGCCCCAACCACAGGTACTGCCGTCCGATCACCATTAATATGGACGACGTTCCGGTCTACACAGACCCCGTGAACAAGGTCAAAAAAATCTACGAGATTTCCTCGATCATCACACTCGATCCTGGACTTCCCACAGAACGCGTTTTGCCTGAACATCGTGCCGAATTTGTTTTCCATCCGCGCGAGGCTAAAGATGGACGATTCAGCTACGGCATTGATACTGAAAGGCACTGGGGTGATCATACGATCTCCTACAGCCACGGAAGCTATTCGCAATACGGCTCCACTGTGGATCCCCTCGTGCAAGCAAAAGACCTACTCTTATGGGGTGTGTACCTGGGTAATTCCAACTCCGATCTTCCTCCCGGAGGTCAGACTCCCACTCCCGGACAGGGACTTTACGAGGAAGTGACCTCTTTCCGCGTGCACTCACTCGACCCGCGGCTCTACTTCAACTCCCTGGTTATCCCCAGGGGAGTGGTGCGCTGGAAGCAGAATGGGCGATGGAATGCGCCCACGCAAGAATTTGTCGATGCATTCAATGCGGCTGACGCTGCACTCTACGGAGTGAAGAGCGACGGTACGCGAGAACTCATTCAGGATCATTTGAGAGCCCAAGAATCGCAAGACGTCTACATCCCGATCCGAGACGAGGCGCGCACCTACTCAGAACTCGAAGTCGTATTTGCCCAACCCTACGTTGTAGATAATTTCACGGCTGTTTTCCAAGTGAGTACCTACCTTACTGCCGCTGATCGCCAGAAATGGGATAGCGGGGGCTACCCTGCCGAGAAGAATCAGAGTGACTACACCGTCGATATGGCAGTGGTACACCGCGCGCACGGTGAAACAACCTTCACGAATTCAGAGACGGATCCCGATAAATCAAACAACTGGATGTCCTACGGGCCGACGACACCTTGGACGCAAATCCGCGCAGGCCTGGGATCGAAGGGCAACCGCGACGAAACCTACGAGATGCCCCTGGTATACGACGACTGCCCCGGGGTGACGACTCTGACCCCCGAGAACTGCAAGCGCGTGAAAAACTACCAGGTCGCGTCCTATCCCGAAGGGAACTGGATGGGGCAAACGCGCTCCTGGAAGAACCTGAAACACATCGTGCTGCTTCCCTCGGGAGTAAAGTACCTGCGCACCACGAAAACCGTGCTGTTCGATGAAGAATCCCTCCCAACCCCCATCGAGCCTCGCGTGGTGGATAACTTTAGGGGAACGGGGCGCACGGCTCTGGTCTACTCCTATGGAGACGTCAGTAAAGAACTCCTGAGTTGGTTTCAATACAGCGGCGCTATTATTTCCGCCTTTGATCTCGATACCACTCTGCAGGCCGAAATGGCTCCCGCAGTGAACACCGTGGACTACTACGTCACGTGGGACGACAATGCCATTTCACAGCCGAAAGAAACGAACAATAGTGATGTCTACACGGACGCACTGGATCTGGATGGCGATGGCAACACCGAGGAAAAGTTCCTGCACACCGTCATGCGCATTAAGCTCACGCCCCCGGCAGAAGTCTTTGCGCGAAAGAACAGCTCTCTCGACGGCCAGCAGTGGTTCGCACAAACTCCTCCGCAGGATCTGGGAAGCGACCTCTACTACCGATACACGGTGATCAACAATACGGATGACTCACTCGCAAAACTGTCGATCCTCGACGTTCTTCCCCAGGAAAACGATCATGACATCGTCAGTCAAAAAGACGGCACCTACAAACCCCGAAACTGGGAAAGCGTGGGAGTTGACGGAATGCCCCTGATGGGAGAGCACTCCGGGCTGACAACCCCTCTGACCCAGGGGCTGGACACCGTGCCCGCAAATGCCGCACTTCAGTCCGAACTGGGAGTCTCCGCCAACGACCTCTTCGACTATTTCTATTCCCTGACCCCGCAGGGAGCAGACCTTGCGTCGGTGCGTGACGTCCAATGGCTGACATCGGATGAAGTTGCCGGACGCTGGAACCAGGTCATGAGCGTGAAGGCTGTCCTCAAAGCAGGGAAGGTGCTGCCGGGAAATAAAACCGCATACGTGGTTACTCACAACCAGGTTCCCTACAACGAGGAAACCAGGGCTGTTACACGTCACTCTCGCGCCGTGAGCTCGCTGGCATACTCAACCGACGGAGTGAGCTACGTGGAAGCCTCGGGGCGCGTCGAAAGTAGCAATACCTCGTATACGCTCAACGGCCTCGCATTTAGCGATACCAATAAAAACGGCAACTACGATGCGGGTGAAACCCCCATCGCTGGACGCGCCTTCACCGTGGTGCACGCAGATGGGACACCCGCCCACGATCCCGCAGGAAATGCGCTCAGCGGAGTTACCGACGCGCAGGGACGCTACTCGCTGCCCATCTACACGCGCGGAACCTACCAGGTGAAATTCGCAAGCGACACCTCGGAAGAAATCAGCCCCCTGGGGAACGGGACAACGGACGTTGCCAACCACGCAACCCTCGCGCCCCCCACGCCCGGAGGAAGTGCCGGCGGACTCTACGCCCTCACCTCGGCGGTGGAACTCAACCCCGAACACCTGAGTGGCACCCGAAATGTCGGCGTCTACTCACTGACGCGCGACATCGCCCTTCACAAGGTCGATGATGGCGGAAATGCCCTTCGGGGTGTGGGCTTTACCCTGACCTGGAAAGAACCGCTCCCGGGGAACGGTGCGCCCGCTGCTACGCCGGCTCCCGTGACGCTCAGAACCGACGAGGCAGGAAACATCACCTTCGCCTCCGTTCTGCACGGACGCTACACACTCAGCGAAACCGGAGTGCCCCAGGGATACACCCAAGCCTCCGATATCACGCTGGAAGTTGACGGACAGGGCGTGCGCCGTCTGGGTGAAAACCAGCAGCTCGACACGGTGAACATCACCAATACTCAGATCAAGGGAAATGTGACGCTCACAAAAGTCGACGACAAAACTCGCGCCACTCTCGCCGGAGCTGTCTTTGAGCTCTACCGCAAGGGTGCAGACGGGCGTGTACCGGAGGGAAGCGCTCCCGCCTACACGCTGCCCGCAACGGGAGTTGACGGCACAACCTCCCTCGCAGATGTTCTCTATGGAGAATACGAACTGCGCGAAAAGGTTGCTCCCGCGGGCTACGTTCTCAGCAATGAGCGTCCCACGGTCTCCGTCACAGAGAACGGGCGAACCGTGAACGTTGGAGAATTTGGGAACCACCAGTTCCTCGCCTCTGTGCGAGTTTCCAAAATTGCGGAACTCCCCGATCTCCATGCGGACAAGGTTCCGCAGGAAGGCGTGGAATTTGGGCTCTACGAGGTGGCGGCAGACGGGAGTGTCGCGGCAACAACAACGCGAACTGCGCTGACCGACGCCACCGGCAACGCTCTGTTTGAGAACGTTCCCTTCGGAACCTATCGCGTCAAAGAAAAGACCCCTCGGGACAGCCACCGCCCCTCAGCAGAAACTAGAAGGGCGCCCGGTTGTTATCGACGGATCCCGCACGCAGGTGGACTACAGTGCAGACCCCTTCGTCAACCACATCAAACGTGGAGCAATCACGGTTGCCAAAGTCGACCGTGACCAGCCCACGGTGAAACTGGCCGGAGTGAGTTTTGGTCTCTACCGCGCAGGAAGTGCGGGTGTGAACGAGGAACCGGTTGAGGTTGTACAGACCGACGCGCAGGGAATCGCGACCTTCGCGAACGTTGCCTACGGCGACTACCTGGTCAAGGAAACCGCCAGCATCGAAGGTTACGTGCGAGATGACTCCGATGTTCGTGAAGCGCACATCCGTGAGCACGGGCAGGTCGTTGATCTGAGCGGAAGCCCCGTCACCAACCAGAAGATCCTGGGAAGCATCCGAATCGCCAAGAAGGACGCACAGAGTCGAGAAGCGCTGGCCGGAGCAGAATTTACCCTGACATCTCTGGCGGACGGTTCGACTGTGGAACGTACGCGTTCGGCAGCTGACGGTAGTGTCGTCTTCACGCGAGTTCCCTACGGCCTCTACGAAGTGACGGAAACGCAGGCTCCGGAAGGCTACGTGCTCGACGGATACTCTGCACTTGTCAACATCTCCACTCACGGTGAGACCGTTGATCTGGGAGACGTCTTCAATGCGCGCCTGCGCGGAGAAATTGTCGTCCAGAAGATTGACGCAGAAGCCGGTGCCCCCATTGAAGGCGTGGTCTTCGGCCTCTTCCCGGCTTCCGAGGCCGGTGCGGCGGCTGTTCCCGCCGGAGCGAATCCCTCCGCGCCTGGAAGCGGAACGCAGAAGGCGCCTCGCGCCACGGCGCTCACAGATCGTGACGGAATCGCCCGCTTCCCTGGCATCTCCAGCGGTTCCTATGTTATCCGCGAAATGACGCCCGCCCCCGGATATCTCTTGGAAGAACAGCCCGTCGAGCTGACGGCATCAGTGAGCACTCCCGGTGAGGTCGTCGAAGCGGGCGTGGTGACGAACCGTCTGATCCGCGGTGATGTGCGTGCTCTCAAGGTGGACGGACAGGGACGCCCCCTGGCCGGCGTGGTCTTTGAACTGCGGGGTGGTGCTCACAACGAGACTCTGACTGCGACCAGTGCTGCCGACGGAACGGTGCTCTTCTCGAATGTCGCCTATGGGCAGTGGACATTGAGTGAAGTGCACGCGCCCGAGGGCTATGTCATGGATCGAGCCACTCGTGACGTGGAGGTGACGTCCTCTGGCGTTGTTGTCGAGGTGGGAACGATCGTGAACCAGAAGAACCCGAAGATGGCTGTGACCGGCGCGCACACGGGGTCCCTCCTGGCGGCCTTGGTCGCTGCGGCGGGCACGGGAGGCGCGGTCATGTGGTGTGCGCGGCGTCGTCGTCGCAGCGGTCACTAAAGTGATCTGACGTTGTTTGGGGGGTGGAGCCGAGTGGCTCCACCCCCCAAATGCTGTAACTGATGGAATGCGCGGACTGTCGGTCAAAACGGGGTGAGAGAACACAATGTGCTGCGCGAGGTGAAACGCGCTCGCCGGTGCGGTTGTGCCTGCCGTGCGTTGCCGTTGTGAGCGCGTGTGCTGTGAGGGAGCGAAGAGGGGTCGTCTCTGACGCCGGTGAGCTCACGCGCATAGGTGTACGTATGCGTGTGCCCGCCCGGCGGTTAGCCGGGCGGGCACACGGGAGATTATCAGAATGCTCGGAAGGCTCCGATGAAAGGCTGATGGCGACTCTCGTTCAAGCGATTGTTGAGGGAGGACAGAATTTCTTCCATGGCAGAAACCTGTTCATCCGTGAGGCCGCTGAACATGTAGTGCTCAATAAGAGAATTGTGAAGAGTTGTTGCCTGCTGAAAAAGTTCTTCACCTTCATCGGTCAAATGAATAGTGCCACCGCGCTTATCTTTGTCGTAGCAGGTGCGTTGCAGCAGACCGCGTTCCGACATGCGCTGCTGGGTGTGAGTGAGGCGTGAAGGGCTAAAAATCAAGCGGTGTGCGAGCTCGCCCAGTCGGATTCCCTCTTCGCCTGCCTGATGAACCTGCAGGAGGACGTTGTACTCAGCAAGTGAGAGACTGACCGCTTGTTTGAGGTGACTTTCGATCACTGCAGAGAGTCGAGCTGAGGTCGTAAAGTAGTTTTCCCATGTCTGGGAGTGGGTTTCCTGGTTCATGCCGCCCCCTCGTGCGTACGTGTGTGATGTAGTTGAAGAATAGATTACCTTAAAACTTGACCCTGTGGTCAAGTGGTGGGCGGGCCTCAATATATGAGTTTCGATAAAAAGTGAAGGTTTGTGTTTTTTTACGAAAGAAAACCTGAGTGTGATAGCGTAATCCAGCTGCTCTCATAAAGGGTGGTGAAAAGTGGAGCAAAATACAGTGCCGGTATTCGGAAGGAATGCAGACAATGCAAAAGAAGCTCGTAGTTCTTGTCGACGATCTCGACAATAGTGAAGCCCATCAGACGATTTCCTTCTCCTTTAAGGGAGTCTCTTACGAAATCGATCTTTCCGATGAACATGTTGCCGAATTTGAAAAAGACCTGAGCCGCTGGATCGGCGCTGCTCGTCGCGTGGGAGGACGCCTGGTCACCCGCTCGGCTCGTCGCGTTCCCGCCGGCGCATCCAAGAGCGCCAAAATCCGCGAATGGGCGCGCGCGCAGAATATTGCTGTGAATGAGCGCGGCCGTATTCCCGCGGAACTCGTGCAGCAGTACGAAAAGGAACACGGCAACGACTGATCGCTGATGTTTTATATGCGGGGGAATGAAAATCCATTCGTGATATGTGCCCCTGCAGCAAATAGTGGTGGGGTAGAGAAACTCTCTACCCCACCACGTGTTTTTAGGCCGTCGTTTTTACCTGAGCTCCGGCATCAGAATGTCGTCCTGGACTTCCCGTAGCTCTCCGGCCAGGGAGCGCTCCACCCAGTCGGCAAGCTCGTGTCCGCGCAACCCCTGCGACAGCAGGAACACCAATTTGGCGTAGGTAGCCTCCATCGTCATATCGCAGCTGCTGACAGCCCCGATATCCGCCAGAACATTCCCGTTCCGGTAATGTCCAAGCAGTACTTCTGCCTGATAGCACTGAGACGAGACCACCAGGGGGATTCCCCGTGCGGCTACGGATGCCAGAACGTCAACAAAACCCGGCTCGTGCGCGGGAATATTGCCCACCCCATACGCGCGGATAATCACCGCCTCGGGAAGAGGCGACAGGAGGGCTTCCAGACGAGCTGCCGTCATCCCCGGAGCAACGTCGATGATGAGGACGTCATGGCGCCCGTACGGCAGGGGATTCGCCCACCCCGCCCCGCGAGTGGGAGCGGAACGCCACTGCCAGGGTGCCCCCGTTAAAGCAAGAGGCGCTGTTGCCGGAGAATCAAACCCCGCAAAAGACCAGGAAGAGGTCTTCGTCGCCCGATTGCCCGCCAGCAGACGGTGACCAAAGAAAAGTGATACCCCGCGTGCCTGACCGGAGCAGGCCGCTCGCAGCGCGCCGGTCACATTCGCTGACGCATCAGACCCCACAACCCCCAGAGGATACTGGGAGCCGGTGAGAACCACCGGCCGCTCCGAGTCACACAGTGCGTAGGACAGAGCCGCGCTGGTGTAGGCCATGGTGTCTGTCCCGTGCAGCACAATGAAGGCGTCAGCCTGCTCGCTGTGAGCGCGAATATCCTCGATGATCTGCTGCCAGTGGCCGGGATGCGTATCCGAGGAGTCGATGAGGGGATCCATCTGGGTCAGAGAAATGCTCCCCGCCAAACCGATGCCGCTCACCTGCTGTTCCAGCCAGGCAGGAAGGTCAGCTCCCGGGCGCAAGCCCTCGGGAGAATCCACCATCCCGATGGTTCCTCCCGCATAGGTCACATGAATCCGCACGGTGCCTCCTTTTCTCAGTGCTGACGACGCGCAACCAGGCGCCACCCGGCAGCCATCGCCACCAAGACAAGAGCAAACAAGCCCAGAGTCCAGCGTCCCGCCGCAGACGACAGATTCGACAGAGCCACCAGGCCAAAGAAGAGCAGCGCCGCGTAATTCGTCCACGGGGCGCCCGGCATCCGGTAGGTGGGACGCTGCTCGTCTCCCTCGCGCACACGACGCAGGAAGGCCAGGTGCGTCACGAGGATCGCCGCCCACGTTCCAGCAATTCCCAGACCCGCCAGATTCATGACGATCTCAAACGCATCGTCGGGAAGGAAAGCGTTCAGGAGAACCCCCACCAGGCCGAGAGCAGCCGTGATGACAATGCCGCCGGAAGGAACCTGATGCTTGTTCAAACGCGCCGCATACGAGGGAGCTTCCCCGGCCACAGCCATCGAGCGCAGCGTACGACCGGTCGCGTACAAGCCCGCATTGAGCGAAGAGAGCGCAGCAGTCAGAACAACAACCTGAATGATGTCACCGGCATGAGGAATACCGAGACCGGAAAAGAACGTGGTGAAGGGAGATTCATCCGAAGAGTAGGCCGTGTAGGGCAAGACCAGGGTCATGAGAACGACCGAGCCGACGTAGAAGAAGAAAATGCGCAGCACCATCGAGTTAATGGCCTTGGGGAGAATCTTCTGAGCATCCTCGGCTTCACCGGCCGCAACACCCACCATTTCCGTGCCGCCGAAGGCAAAAATGACGCCCAGAGTCAGCGCGCACACCGGCATGATGCCCATGGGGAAGAAGCCGCCGTGATCGGTAATGTTGTGCACTCCCGCGGAGTACCCGCCCACGTCTGCTCCCGTGAGGATCGCCCAGATGGCGGTCGCCATGAACAGGAGAATGGCCGCGACCTTAATCGCGGCAAACCAGAACTCCGCCTCGCCAAACGCCTTGACGCTGAGCATGTTCAAGCAGAACACCAGCGCCAATGCCCCCAGAGCCAAAATCCACTGAGGAATCCACTCGAAAGCACGCCAATAGTGCAGGTAGAGCGCCACCGCGGTGATGTCGGCCATGACCGTGACTGCCCAGTCCAGGAAGAAGAACCAGCCGGTGATGTAGGCACCCTTTTCGCCGAGGAACTCGCGCGCATAGGACACGAAGGCTCCGGAGGAGGGACGTCGGATCGCCAGCTCGCCCAGTGCGCGCACCATGAGGAAAGCAAAAATGCCGCACACCGCGTAGGCGGCCGCAAGACCCGGACCGCCCTGGGAGAGACGACCGCCCGCACCCAGGAACAGGCCGGTTCCGATGGAGCCGCCGATGGCGATCATCTGCAGGTGACGGTTTTTCAGAGCCTTGTTGTAGCCGCTGTCGCCGGCGTCTGTGCGCGCGTGCGTCGACGATCCCTGGGCGGAAGCCTCGGGAAGGGGAGCGCCTGTGCTCGCGGCGGGGGAGTGAGCGTCGTTCGACGTGTCCGCGTGGGCGGGCACTCGGGGTGACGAGGCGGAGGAGGAGTCCTGGGACATCGGTTTCCTTCGGTCGCGGTTCATGTGCAAGATTTTTGGCGCATACGCGCGCGAGGACGCGCACACGCAAGTCGATGCACAGTCTGCACGCTGCGCCTCGTGAAATAAAAGTCTGATGACAGCCAATGTGAGCTAGTTTTCAGCAAATTGTGGTTGACCGCGGAACTCGATGCGCCAAAGTCCCATGACAGAGAGGGGCTGGGGGTGAAAGAATAGCGGCATGGCTTACACACTGGTACTGCTCCGCCACGGCGAGAGCGAATGGAATGCACAGAACCTCTTCACCGGTTGGGTGGATGTCTCGCTGTCCGACAAGGGACGCGCGGAAGCCGCTCGCGGTGGTGAGTTCCTCAAGGAAGCCGGCGTGCTGCCGGACGTCCTGTTCACCTCGATGCTGCGTCGCGCCATCATGACCGCGAACCTGGCTCTGGATGCCGCTGACCGTCACTGGATTCCCGTGCAGCGCCACTGGCGTCTGAACGAACGCCACTACGGCGCTCTTCAGGGCAAGAACAAGAAGGAAATCCGCGACGAATACGGCGAGGATCAGTTCATGATGTGGCGTCGTTCCTACGATGTGCCGCCGCCCGCCATTGAACTCGGCTCCGAGTTCTCCCAGGATCAGGATCCCCGCTACGCGGGCGAGCCGATCCCGGCTACCGAATGCCTGAAGGACGTGCTGGATCGCCTCCTGCCCTACTGGGAAGGCACCATCGTTCCGGAAATCAAGACCGGCAAGACCGTCATGATTGCTGCCCACGGTAACTCCCTGCGTGCGATCGTCAAGCACCTGGATGAGATTTCCGACGAGGACATCGCGGGCGTCAACATCCCCACCGGTATTCCGCTGGTCTACGAGCTGGATGAAGAAACCCTCAAGCCCCTCAAGAAGGGCGGCCGCTACCTGGATCCCGAGGCTGAAGCCAAGATCGCAGCCGTGGCCAACCAGGGCAAGTGAGAGCGTGCGCGTGAGACCTCGGGTCTGACGCGTGGACTTCCCGGAGGGCGCCGTCGATGAGACGGCGCCCTCCGGCGTTTCACTGCCGTGGCGTGTGCGCCGTGCAATGCGCACTGAACTGCGGCGCCTGCATACGTTGTGGCGCCTCTGCGTCCCGCGCCGCACGTTTCACGTGGTATCTGGATCGCGCTGTATGTGCCGCCTCGTCCGCGCGGTGTCGTAGCCGTTCCCCGTGTCGCATATGTCGCTCCCGCGCGAACTCCCGTGAGAGCGAACAGGGCACTGGGGGATCGGCCACACGGCAGGTGCCGAAATGTGTCCCACTTGATAGAATGGTGGTCGCTGTCCACACAATCAGGAAGAGCTAGCACATGACGTTCGCCATCGGTCAGACGGTCGTGTATCCGCACCACGGTGCGGCCAAGATCGAGGAAATTTCCATCCGCACGATCCGCGGTGAGGAGAAGACCTACCTGACGCTGCGCGTGAGCCAGGGAGATCTCACTATCCAGGTTCCCGCCGAAAATGTGGATCTCGTCGGCGTGCGCGACGTTGTCGATGAAGATGGCCTGGAAGCCGTGCTCTCCGTCCTGCGCGCCCCCTACATCGAAGAACCCACCAACTGGTCGCGCCGCTACAAGGCCAACCAGGAAAAGATCGCCACCGGCGACATCGTCAAGGTCTCCGAAGTGGTGCGCGACCTGACCCGCCGTGACGACCAGAAGAAGCTCTCCACCGGCGAAAAGCGCATGCTGACCAAAGCCCGCCAAATCCTCACCTCGGAACTGGCGCTGGCACGCGGTATCGACAAGACCGCTGCTGCGGCTCGCCTGGACGAAGTCCTCGCGGAAGGCTACGACGCCACCGCCGCCCTCGCGGACGACGCGACGGAACCCAGCGAAGACTGAAGGAAACCCGCGGTGGGTGCTACGCCTCGTCCCGCATACGCGGTTCTCACGGCCGCGGGGTCGGGAAGCCGCCTGGGCGCGGACGGGCCCAAAGCCCTCGTTCCCCTGGAAGGGATTTCCCTCCTCGTGTGGTCTGCGCGCCACCTGGCTGCTGCGGGAATGAGCGGCATTGTCGTGACCGCTCCCGCAGAGCACTGCGAGGAATTTCGCCGGGTGTTGGATGACGCGGCGCTCGCGTGCCCCTGGATCGTTGTTCCCGGTTCCGCGCAGTCCCGCCAGGCGTCCGTTGCGCGAGGTCTCGCCGCGATCCCCGATTGCGCCGCCCTCGCCGATGCGCCCCTGAGCGACACCACTCCCGTTTTGATTCATGACGCGGCGCGCCCGCTGGTGCCCGCCGACGCCATCGGCCGAGTCCTCGCCGCACTCGACGGGGGAGCGAGTGCCGTCATTCCCGCAATCCCCGTCGTCGATACCCTCAAACGCGTGGGCGATGTGCGCCCCCTGCTGCCCGCGGGAAGCGCGCAGCCCACGACTCCCGCAAGAGACGTGCGCCCCTCAACGTCCGCACTATCGGCACCCGCAGCAGAGGCCGGGGAAGATGGAGCGCACACGCCTCTGGCGGTTCGCTCGGTTCTGGAAACCGTGGATCGTTCCGCCCTGGTTGCCGTGCAAACGCCGCAGGGATTCCCCTGGGCAGTCATCGACTCCCTGCACCGCGAGGCCGCGAGTCGAGCAACAGATGAGAAGAGCGCCGCTACTGACGACGCCGGCTTGGCCGAACAGGCGGGAATTCCGGTTGTCGTGGTGGACGGCGACGTGCGATCGTTGAAAATTACTGTTCCAGAAGACCTGGCCTACGCCGAGCTTCTGGTGCGAAACAGCCGCTGAAGACCCTCGCGCTCCCCGCGGGCGTGCTCGGCGCGCGTCACGTACATACATAAGTGTCGCCCGCGCGAGCCGGGATCGTGCTACGTTCACCTGTGGAGCCCCACCCGGGGGCTTAAAGGAGTAGCGATGAGTGACACCGCGAGCCGCCCGGCTCCTGAAATGAGCGAGAATGCAGGCACCGCCTCGAAAAAGCAGCGTCTCTTCACGCGTCCCATCATTGAATGGGCAATGTGGGATGCCGGTTCCGCGGCCTTCAACGCCGTGGCCACAACGTTTATCTTCACCGTCTACCTGACGACCGACGGCCTGTTCACCGACAAGGGAACGGCCAGCGAACTACTGTCGAACGGTCTGACGATCGCGGGTATTTTCATTGCGCTGCTGGCGCCCATCACGGGACAGCGCGCCGATCGTCGCGGCCGAGGTGGTGTCGTCCTGGGATGGTTCACCTTCCTGGTGTTCATCTGCCTGGCGCTCATGTTCTTCGTTGCGCCGGAAGGCCCCCTGGGCAAGATGGGGGCGCTCTACTTCGGTATCGCCCTGCTGGGCGTGGGCAGCGTGTTCTTCGAGTTCGCCTCGGTGAACTACAACGCGATGCTCAACCACATTTCTACCAAGGAAAACATGGGGCGCATCTCCGGCCTGGGCTGGGCGTCCGGCTACATCGGCGGCATCATCCTGCTCTTCATTCTCCTGGCGGCCTTTATTCAGCCCGAGGTTGGCCTGTTTGGGGTGACCAGCGATAACGGTATGAAGATCCGAGCCTCTATGCTGGCGGCTTCCGTGTGGTTCCTCCTGCTGGATCTCCCGGTGGTGCTGCGTCCCCCGAAACCGAAGAAGACCGTTGAGCACGTCGAGAAGGAATCCCTGTGGGACTCCTACAAGCGTCTGGGCGGAACCGTGGTGTCCCTCGCGAAGGAAGCGCCGCACACCCTGTGGTTCCTGGTGGCGTCTGCGATTTTCCGCGACGGCCTGGCCGGGGTGTTTACCTTTGGTGCGATCCTGGCGGGAACCGCTTTCGGTTTCAGCTCCTCCGAGATCATCATGTTCGCGATTGCGTCCAATGTGGTGGCCGGCGTGGCAACCTTCCTCTTCGGGATGCTGGACGACTACCTCGGTCCCAAGCGCGTCATCGTGATTTCTCTGGTGTGCATGGTGGCCTCGGGTCTGGGGGTCTTCTTCCTGCACAGCGGCGGAAAGATGGTGTTCTGGGGTCTAGGCTTGGTGCTCTGCATTTTTGTCGGCCCCGCGCAGTCGGCGTCGCGTTCCTTCCTGGGGCGCATGATCCCCGAGGGTCGTGAAGGCGAGGTCTTTGGCCTGTATGCGACCACTGGCCGCGCCGTTTCCTTCCTGGCGCCCGCCATGTACGGCCTGTTCCTGTGGATCGGTAAGAGGCTGACCCCCGCGGGTCAGGATTACACGTACTGGGGCATCCTCGGCATCATTTTGATTCTGCTGCTGGGCTTGGTCGTGCTTTTTCCGATTTCGGAGAAGAAAGCGCACCTCGACCACATGGAGTGATTCCGTCGACGAGGCGGAGCTGCGTTGCGTTTATGGGCGCGGTGGGTGCGCGGTACAGCTTCGATCGCTGGATTGCATTGAACGGTGCACTTCCGCGAGCGGTGGGCGCAGGCATGCCTCGGTTGGTGTGCGTCGAGCGCGGTGATGTGCTGTGAAAAGCCCCCGGCACGTTGTGCCGGGGGCTTGAGCATCCTTCCTTAGTGGCTCAGTGGGGCGATGAGGGCGCAGGCCTGCGCGGCCAGCCCATCCCCGCGTCCGGTGAATCCCAGGCCGTCTGTCGTCGTTGCACTCACGCTGATGGGCGCTCCCAGAATCTCGCTCATTCGCGCGCTCGCTTCCGGCAGGCGCGCCATCATTCGAGGTTTCTTCCCGATGACCTGAACGGTGACATTCCCGATGCGCCACCCGCTGTCGGTGAGCATCCGCAGGACTTCACGCAGGAACTCTTCCCCGCTGGCGCCCGACCACTCGGGGCGAGACGTCCCGAAATTCGTTCCGAGATCCCCCAGGCCTGCCGCTGCCAGCAGGGCATCACACACTGCGTGGGCGGCAACATCCCCGTCGGAGTGACCTTCCAGGGGCGTTTCTCCCGGCCACTCCAAACAGGCCACCATCAGGGGAGCGGTGCCCACGCTGTCGGCGGGTGCAAAAGCGTGCACGTCCAGAGCCTGACCCACGCGGAAAGGAATTGCGCCCTGGCCTGCGCGCGTATCCGCGGGCGAGGCGCCTGCCGAGGGGTGGGGCGCTCCCGCGGAATCCGCGGCGCAGGAAGCGTGAGATTCCTCGGAAGGCACGGAGGTGGGGGAAACTGAGGATGAACCGGTCATAGAACCAGGGTACGTGGATTGCGGCGGAATCGAGGAGGGGAACACCGGCTCTCCCCGCACAGCGCTGCAAGCGGAAAAGGAGAACGCGTCCCCTCACCCGTCCTCCGCCTCGTCCCTGCTGCGCAGGAGCGCGCGATGAGCTTTCCTTCCTCCACGTTCCTTGCCGCGCAATGCTGCGCTGTGCAGCGCCGTGCCGCGATTCTCCAGCCGCGCCCGATCGCCTTCCCCGCTCTTCACCTCGTCCGTGGCGCGAAAGCGTCTCAGGAAACGTGACGAGCAGAATGTCCCCCGCGCTCGCCCGCTATTCTGACCACATGCGTTACCTGTCGACCCGGGATTCCTCAGCCGTCACCCACTCCTTCAGCGACATCTTGCTTTCAGGACTGGCATCCGACGGCGGCCTTTACATGCCGGAAACCTACCCGCAGCTGAGCGGTGAGCTTCTGGAAGAATGGCGTGCCCTCCTGGCTGAACGCGGCTACGCAGCGTTGGCTGCCCGCGTCCTCGCCCTCTACATCGACGACATCCCCGCAGAAGACCTCGAAGCGATCTGCGCACGCGCCTACCGCACCCCCGCCTTCTCCGACCCCGCGATCGTGCCCGTCACCCGCATTAGCGCTGACGAAAACCTCTGGCTCGCACACCTGTCGAACGGTCCGACTGCCGCCTTTAAAGACATGGCTATGCAGCTGCTCGGGGAACTCTTTGAGTACGAACTCACCCGACGAGACGACTGGCTGACCATCGTGGGCGCCACCTCCGGCGACACGGGCAGCGCCGCCGAATACGCGCTCCGCGGACGCCCCGGCCTCTCCGTCGTCATGCTCACCCCCGCCGGACGCATGACCGCATTCCAGCGCGCACAAATGTTCTCCCTCCTGGACGACAACATCGTCAACGTCGCGGTCGACGGCGTCTTCGACGACTGCCAGGACATGGTGAAAGCCGTCAACATGGACGCGGACTTCAAGGCTCGCTGGCACCTGGGTGCGGTCAACTCCATCAACTGGGCGCGCCTGCTGGCGCAGGTCGTGTACTACGTGGCCACCTGGCTGCGCGTCACCGATGCCCCTGGGCAGACCATCTCCGTGGTCGTGCCTTCGGGGAACTTCGGGAACATCTGTGCGGCGCACGTTGCCCGCAGCATGGGGCTGCCGCTGGCAGATCTCGTCGTGGCAACGAACGAAAACAACGTCCTCGACGAGTTCTTCCACACCGGCCTCTACCGCGTGCGCTCCTCTGAGAACACCTACGAAACCTCCTCGCCCTCGATGGATATTTCGAAGGCCTCTAACTTCGAGCGCTTCATCTACGACCTCCTGGGACGCGACGCAGATCGCGTGCGCGCGCTCTTCGAGCAGGTGAGCCGCGAAGGATACTTCGACCTGTCCGATACCCCCGAATACGCCTTGGTGCGCGAACGCTACGGATTCGTGTCCGCCTCGTCGACCCACGCCCACCGCCTCGAACAGATCGCCCGCACGTGGACAGACTCCTCCTACCTGCTGGATCCGCACACCGCGGATGGCGTGCAGGTGGCGCGCAGCCTGAACGGGGAACTGCGCAGCCCCGTCGTCGTCATGGAGACGGCGCTGCCCGTGAAGTTTGCCTCCACGATTGACGAGGCAGTGGGGATCCTTCCGCCCACACCCGAACGTTTCGCCGGTTTGGAGGATCTGCCGCAGAAGGTCGTCGAACTGCCTCGCGAGGTTGAGGCGCTCAAGACGCTGATCGAGGAGCGTGTCGTCAGGCGGTGATCCGCGCGCTGATCACCGACGTGCTGATCGCTGCGCGCGGGGGAGCGCTGAAGGTGCGGGTCGCCGTGTGGTGAGCGTTGAGCCTGCGGATCGTCGCGTGCGGATCGGCAGTCGCGCTGTTGGTCACATACGCCGTTTCCTCGACGAATGCGGAGTCTGGTGGACGAACGCGGGGCGCGGCGTGTGCGAGATGTCGTGTGCGAGATTGCGGGGGCTCCGAGGCTAACCGTGCGCTGTCCCCCCGGACACGTACCCGTGCTGTCCACCCAACCCGTTACGATGGATGCATGACCCTGCACCTGCATGATTCCAAAACGGCGCGCATCCAGCCCCTGAACCCCGTGACTCCCGGCCACGTGGGAATCTACCTGTGTGGCGCAACCGTGCAGGGCTCACCCCACGTCGGACACCTGCGCTCCGCCGTGGCCTTCGACTCCCTGATTCGCTGGCTTCGCCGCAGCGGATACCAGGTCACCTACATCCGCAACATCACGGACATCGACGACAAGATCCTGCGCAAATCCGCCGAAGCCGGACGCCCCTGGTGGGCGTGGGCAGCTACCTACGAACGTGAATTCACGGACGCATACGAACGCCTGGGCGTCCTGCCCCCGACTTTTGAACCGCGAGCCACCGGACACATCCCGGAACAGATCGCGCTCATTCAGCGCCTCATCGACAACGGACACGCCTACGCCGACGGAAACGGCAACGTCTACTTTGACGTCCGCTCACAGGAGGACTACGGGTCACTGACCCGCCAGCGCCTCGACGACATGCGCACGACCGAAGACGACACACAAATTGACGCCCAGGTGGAAGCCGGAAAACGCGACCCCCGCGACTTCGCCCTCTGGAAGGCTGCGAAACCCACAGAACCGGCCACCGCCTCGTGGGAATCCCCCTGGGGACGCGGACGACCCGCCTGGCACCTGGAATGCTCCGCAATGTCCCAGCGCTACCTGGGCGACGAATTCGACATCCACGGCGGCGGAATCGACCTGCGCTTCCCCCACCACGAAAACGAACAGGCACAGTCGCACGGTGCCGGATGGAACTTCGCGCGACTGTGGGTACACAACGCGTGGGTGACCACCAAGGGCGAAAAAATGTCGAAATCCCTGGGCAATGTCCTGTCCATCGACACCCTGACACAGGAATACCCCGCAGCAGCCGTGCGCTGGGCACTGTCCACCGTGCACTACCGCAGCGCTATCGAATGGGGCGCGGATACCCTGCCCGACGCCCACGCCGCATGGGAAAAGTTCTCCAACTTCGTGTGGCGCTCCATTGACGCCGTGGGAGAAGTGCCCGCCGAAGAACTCGCACTGACCCCCGACCAACTGCCCGACGCATTCGGTGCAGCCATGGACGACGACCTCAACGTTGCCGGGGCGCTCGCGGTGCTCCACGAACACCTGAAGAAGGGCAATACCGCGCTTGCAGCCGGGGACGAGGGCGAAGTGCGCACCCAGCAGCTGCTGGTGCGTTCCATGCTGGACATCCTGGGACTGGATCCGGCGTCGCCCCAGTGGCGTTCTCTGCGTGACGGTGGCGATGCGGGAAACGGCCAGAGCGCAGAATACGCGGCACTGGACGCCCTGGTGACTGCCCTCATCGAGGAACGCGCACAGGCGCGTGCGGCAAAAGACTGGGCGCGTGCAGACGAGCTGCGTGATCGCTTGGCCGTGGCCGGAGTGGTCGTTGAGGACGGTCGCGACGGAGCCTCCTGGCACCTGGCCTGACGGCCTCCGTATACAGGGAATTCGCTGAGAGGGGAGTGCGGCGGCGCTGCTCCGGCTGCCGTCCCCGCCGTGAGAGGTTCCCTGCCTACAGGAAAAACGCGGAATCTCGCACTGGCTGAGGCTCCTGTCGACCGGAGATGACGATCACGGGTCGGTATGAGCAATCGCGAGGCAATGTGAGGCCGGAAGGCGAGCGACTGCTCACACCTCGGAGCGGAAACGACTGTGTCCTCAGAGGGCACGCTATCCTGGGACGCTGAAAGAAAACGCCGCCCCGTACCCTCAAAAAGTGCGGGGGCGCTGATCTCAGCAGCAACATATCGCTGCGACCAGAGGGGACACTCATGGCAGGAAACGATGGACGTCGCGGAGCCGTTCGCAAGCCCGGCTCCAAGAAGGGCGCACGCGTCGGCACCGGCGGGCACTCGCGTCGACGCCTCGAAGGCCGCGGCCCCACGCCCAAGGCCGAAGATCGCACCTACCACCCCGCGCACAAGCGCAAGGTCGCTCGCGAAGCACGTGAAGCCAAAGAAGCAGAAATCGCACGCGCCCGCGCGAAGAGTTCGATCAAACTCCCCGAAGGGCACGAACTCATTGCCGGTCGCAACCCCGTGACCGAAGCGGCTCGCGCCGGAGTCCCCATTTCCCGCGTTTTCGTCCTGGCAAATGTCCGCGACGACCGCGTAGAAGAAGTTGTCCGCCTGGCCTCCGGAATGGGCGCACCCGTCTACGAAGTCACCCGACGCGACCTGGACGTCGCCACCGACGGCGCCGTGCACCAGGGTGTCGCCGTTGAGGTTCCGGCCTACGAATACTGGAATGTCGACGACCTCGTTGCTAACGCTCAGCAGCAGATCGACCTCCCGCTGCTGGTCGCCCTCGACCAGGTGACCGACCCGCACAACCTCGGAGCTGTGCTGCGAAGCGCCGGCGCCTTCGGAGCTGACGGCGTCATTATTCCTGAGCGCCGTTCCGCCGGAGTGAACACGACCGCATGGAAGGTCTCGGCCGGCGCGGCAGCCCGCGTTCCCGTTGCGCGCGCCACCAACCTCGTGCGCGCTCTGGAAGACTGCAAGCGTGAAGGATTCTTCGTCGTCGGTCTGGACGGCGGCGGCGACACCGAGCTGCGCGACCTCAACCTGGCGCACAGCCCCCTGGTGATCGTCACCGGAGCCGAAGGAGCCGGTCTGTCGCGCCTGGTGCGTGAAACCTGCGACCAGATTGTCTCGATCCCGATCGCATCCGCAGTTGAGTCCCTCAACGCGGCAGTGGCCACGGGCATCGCCCTCTACGAGGTGGACTCTGTGCGCCGCAGCGCTGCACAGGCGCTGGTGTGACTTTTCCGGCCTGAAATCGGACGACTCACAGGGCGGTGCCGGCGACCGTCGCGGTCGCCGGCACCTCGGTCTATGAGTGCAATGACTTCCGCCTCGTTGCGAAGAAAAACCGGAAAAGGACAGGGGGAACTGCCCGCGGGAACTACGCCTCGCCTCGCGCGAGGACGGACGAAAATGCGAACGCGCTCCCCGCGAGAGAGGAAACTCGATTAGACTCTCTACGTAAGAGATCCCGTGAGCCAGTGGCCACGATCATCGACCCTCGCCCGCCCGGAGGCGCGGCGAAACACAAGGGGGCTATATGCCAGCCGTCATCGTGCTCGGAACCCAGTGGGGAGACGAGGGCAAAGGCAAGGCGACCGACCAGATTGGTCAGCAAACCAACTACGTCGTGAAATTCAATGGTGGAAATAACGCTGGACACACCGTTGTCGTCGACGGAGAAAAGTACGCACTTCACCTGCTGCCCGCAGGAATCCTCAGCGAAGGTGTCACACCCATCATCGGTAACGGCGTCGTCGTCGACCTTCAGGTGCTCTTTGAAGAACTCGAGGACATGACCTCCCGCGGAGTGGACTGCTCGCGCCTCAAGATCTCCGCACAGGCGCACATCATCCCCAGCTACAACCGCATCATGGATCACGCCGGCGAAGCCTCGCTGGGCAAGCGTCAGCTGGGAACCACCGGACGAGGCATCGGTCCGACCTACGCAGACAAGATGAACCGCGTCGGTATCCGCATCCAAGACCTCTTCCACCCCGAAGAACTCGCAGCCAAGGTGCGCGTCGCCGTCAGTGGGAAAAACGTTGTCCTGTCGGCGCTCGGTGAACCGCTGATCGACGCGGATGCCGTCGTCGAAGACCTGCTGTCCTACGCGGATCGCGTGCGCCCCATGGTGGTGGACGCTTCCCTGCTGGTGAACGATGCCCTCGATCGCGGCGACACCGTCCTCTTTGAAGGCGGACAGGCCACGATGCTCGACATCGACCACGGCACCTACCCCTACGTCACCTCGTCCAACCCGACCGCCGGCGGTGCCCTCACGGGAACCGGCGTGGGGCCGACCCGCATTGACCGCGTCGTTGGCGTGACCAAGGCTTACACGACGCGCGTTGGTGAAGGCCCTTTCCCCACGGAACTCGACAATGAGGTGGGCGAAGGACTGCGTCAGGCCGGCGGAGAATTCGGCGTGACCACCGGACGTCCGCGTCGCACCGGCTGGTTCGATGCCGTGGTCGTCCGCTACTCCACGCGCATTAACGGGCTGACCGACATCTGCCTGACCAAGCTCGACGTTCTCACAGGCTACGAGACGATCCCGGTGTGCGTCGGCTATGAACTCGACGGCGTCGTGGTCAACGAAATGCCGCCGGATCAGGCCGACTTTGCGCGCGCCGTCCCCGTCTACGAAGAACTGCCGGGATGGACAGAGGACATCACCGGAGCGCGTTCCTTCGAAGAACTTCCCGCACAGGCTCAGGCCTACATCCAGCGCCTGGAAGAACTGGTGCGCTGCCGGATCTCGTCGATTGGCGTCGGACCGGGACGCGAAGAAACCATCGTGCGTTTCCCCCTGCTGGGCTGAATGCCCGATGGCATGCGCGTGAGGTGAGAGCTTCACGAGACTGAACGTGGCGCCCGCCGGGGCTACACCGGCGGGCGCCCCCGTGTGGGTGGGCTGTGGGGGTACCATGGGTGGGCCCTGGGTGGTGCTTTGTTGGG
>CAURIY010000019.1:0-24279 GCA_963525415.1 uncultured Actinomyces sp. | reverse complement strand
CCCCCCGGCCTGGTGTGTGTAAGGGGGGCCCCCCCCCGCGCCTTTATTTCTGGGGGGCCCCCGCCCCGGTAGGGGCGGCCCCACACGACATTCAACTCACTCAGAGCTTCTTCACCAGGGGGAACGGGATTGTTTCGCGGATGCCCTGGCCGGTGAGCACCATGAGCAGGCGGTCAATGCCCATGCCCATTCCACCGCACGGCGGGAAGCCCTGTTCCATTGCGATGAGGAAGTCTTCATCCAGCACCATGGCTTCCGGGTCGCCGTTGGCTGCGGCCAGTGCCTGCGCTTCGAAGCGTTCGCGCTGAACGACCGGATCCGCAAGCTCCGAGTAGGCGGTTGCCGTTTCGAAGCCGCGCACGTACAGATCCCACTTTTCGGTGAGTCCGGGACGCGAACGGTGATAGCGCGTCAGAGGCGAAGTGTCTTCGGGGAAGTCGTAGACGAAGGTCGGCGCCCACAGCTTGGAGCCCACGAGTTCTTCGAAGATATCCTCGACGATCTTGCCGGCGACCGCGTAGTCGTCGACCTCCAAGCCGACCTTTTCCGCCAGGGTCACCAGGTGTTCGCGCGGGGTGTCCACGGTGATTTCTTCACCCAGGGCTTCGGAGGTCGACCCGTACAGGTCGATCTTCGCCCATTCGCCCGACAGGTCATATTCCGTGCCGTCGGCCAGAGTGACGATTTCTTCGCCTTCGGCCAGGCCGAAGGCATCGCGTGCGGCCTGCTGAATGAGGTTGCGCGTCAGGTCGGCCATGCCGTTGTAGTCGGTGTAGGCCTCGTAGGCTTCCAGCGCCGTGAATTCCGGCGAGTGGGAGGAGTCCATGCCCTCGTTGCGGAAGTTACGGTTGATTTCAAAGACGCGATCCACGCCACCGACGACGGCGCGCTTGAGGTAGATCTCGGTTGCGATACGCAGGTAGAGATCCATGTCGAAGGCGTTCATCCGCGTGATGAAGGGACGTGCAGAGGCGCCACCGTGGATGACCTGGAGCATCGGGGTTTCCAGTTCCAGGTATTCGCGGCGGAAGAAGTTTTCGCGGATGGAGCGCACCACTGCGGCGCGCGTGCGCACCATGTCGCGGGCGGCCGGACGGGTGATGAGGTCCAGTTCGCGGCGACGCACGCGCTGTTCTTCCGACAGGCTCACGGTTTCGCCGCTGTCCGTCGTCCAGGTCTTGGGCAGGGGGCGCAGAGCCTTCGAGGCCAGTGCCCAGGCGGCATCGGGGCTCGGAAGAGCCGTCGGTGCGGCGTCGTATGCGGCCTGCGTTTCGGGGGTGACCTCAGCGGGGACGGCGAAAATCGACAGTTCCCCGCGCTTGGAGGAGATCACGCGGCCGTGAACGAAGAGGTGGTCGCCCAGGTCGACGTCGGCCTTGTACTGAGCCAGGGAGTCGACGCCCACGGAGGCGGCGGAGAGCATGACCTGGATGCGTCGTCCCGCGCCGTCCTGGAGAGTCGCGAAGCACAGCTTTCCGCTGTTACGCATGAGGATCACGCGGCCGGCCAGGCCGACGATGTCGTCCGTTTCGTCTCCGGCTTCCAGGTGCGAGTACTTCTCACGCACCTCCTTGATGGTGGTCGTGATGGGCAGGAGCACCGGGTAGGCGGGGACACCCGCTTCGTGCAGGCGGGTGCGCTTTTCTGCGCGGACACGCACCTGTTCGGGGGTGTCGTCAGATTCAGCGGGTTCATTCACAGTGGGATTCACGTCAGTCACGTCCTTTATGGTAGCGATCTTTCGCTGTGCTTCCCACGCTGCACCCACGTTTCGACAGGTAAATCACGCACGCCACTGCCCCGAGCGCCCCTCGACAGGGGGGGACGAGGCGCTGCGCGCGTTCTGCGCACACGCACACTCCGCCTCGGGAATGAGCGCACCGACAGACGCGCAGAAAACTCTGAGGATCGCCTCGCGGGTGGGGTTCCTAGCGTCCGGAGGAACGCAGACCGAGGTCGCGCGCGCGTTCGCTTTCTTCCGGAACCTGCCCGGCAGAGGTTCCCCGGTGAATCATCCGGTTGTGTTCGTCAACGAACACCACGGAGGGCGTCCAGGTGCGGCAGCGATCGTCGGGAACCTGCGCGTAGGCCATGATGATCACCAGGTCGCCGACCTCCACGCAGTGTGCGGCGGCGCCGTTGAGCTGGACAACTCCGGAGCCTCGCGGACCTGCGATGGTGTAGGTCGTCAGGCGGTTTCCATTGTTGACGTCGACGATGTCGACCTGCTGGCCTTCGCAGATGTCTGCGCCGTCCAGAAGGTCTTCGTCAATGGTCACGGATCCGACGTAGTGCAGGTCAGCGGCAGTGACCGTTGCCCGATGGATTTTTCCTTGGATCATCATACGCATGACGTCACTCACCGCTGTGTCCTCCCACCAGCGCCATCGGCGCGTTGTCGATCAGGCGCGTGGCTCCCACGCGTGCGGCCACCAGCAGACGTACGTCGCGCGCGGCGTCGCTCTGGGAGCTGAGGAGCGTTTGGGAGAGTGCCTCGTCGACCTGTCCTGCCGCGCTGTCCGTTCCCGCGAGGAGGACAAAACGCGCGTCGTCTACCAGCGCCACGTAGTCAATCTCGACGTCTTCGGCGGCGAGAACGGCGCGCGCGGCGTCGACGATTTCACGAGGCGTCGCACCCAGTGCCGCCGCGGAAGCTCCTTCTCCGATGGCGTGGGAGAGGGCGCGGGCGCGCACTCGTTCGTCTGTGCTCAGGTACTGGTTGCGGCTGGAGAGGGCGACCCCGTCGCTGTCGCGAACGATCGGCACTCCGTGGATGCGCACGGGGATATCCAGGTCGGCGACGATGGTGCGGATGACGGCCAGCTGCTGGGCGTCTTTTTCTCCGAAGAGCGCAATATCGGGACGAATAATTCCGAAGGCTTTGGTGACCACCAGAGCAACACCACCAAAGTGGGTCGGGCGGGTTGCGCCTTCGAGGATGTGTGCGACCGCCCCGGGATCGACGCTGATGCTGGGGGTCTGCAGGTAGACCTCGCTGCTGTCGGGCGCCCACACCAGGTCGGCGCCCACCGATGCGAGGGCTTCCATATCGGCGTCCAGGGTGCGCGGGTATGCCTCAAAGTCTTCGCCGGGTGCGAATTGTGTGGGGTTGACGAAAATGGTGACGACCACGTGGTCGGCAAGCTGCTGCGCTTCTCGAACCAACTGGAGGTGCCCGTCGTGGAGGGCGCCCATGGTCATTACCAGGACACGCGTTCCGGACAGGTCGGCCAGCGCCTGTGTCAGCTCCTCGCGTGTCCGGGTGAGGGTCGGGGTCTCATTCATATTGTTCATTTTCCCCTCGAAAGAGGATGAGTGCACATTTCGAGGGATCCGTCACTCATTCTCCGAGGCTTCTTCACTCAGGGCGCGGCGGATGTTCTCTGCGTCGCGGTCGCTCATGTGTCCGTTTCGATGCAGGATGTCGACGGTGCGGTCACTCATATGACGGTAGGTATCGCGCAGTGTGGCAGCAGCCACGGCGTCCAGCTCGCCTTCTTCTCCATTGGGGGAATCGCCCGACGCCGCGCGCTGCACGTACGCGTCCTGTGCCTCGTCGAAGGCGCGCAGGTGGCGGCGGATCGTGCGCACGTCCGCGCGCCGAACGGGTCCGGAGATTCCTCGTTCTTCTTCGCGCAGGGCTCGATCCAAGGCTGCCTCGCACAGGGGGCGCAGGTAGTTTCCCGGGTCGGAGATGCCCGCTGTCCTCAGGGTGTGCATGGCTTGGACGACGATGGTGGCCATGGCGTTTGCTCCGTGGCTGAGTGCCGCGTGGTAGAGCGCGCGCTGATTTTCTGCGATTTCGACCGGTTCTCCGCCCATTTCAATGACCAGAGCTTGGGCAATCGGCAGGGCGTAGGCGGGGGCGGTCACGCCGAAGGGCGTACCGACCAGGCGCGCGATGTCCACGGATGTACCGGTGAAGGTCATGGCCGGGTGAATGGCCAGGGGGATGGCTCCCGCGCGCTGTGCCGGTGCCAATACGTCGATTCCGTGTGCTCCCGACGTGTGGATCACCAGCTGACCGCTTTGCCACACGCCGAGGGCGGCGAGGCCGCTCACCAGGGATTCCAGTTCGTCGTCGGGAACTGTCAGGAGTACGAGTTCGGCTCGGCGGGCGACTTCCATGACGTCCAGGATGGGAACGCCGGGGAGGAAAATTTCCGCGCGTTCGCGCGAGGCCTCGGATGAAGCGCTCACGCCGACGATACTGTGTCCGGCGGCTCGCAGGGCTGATCCGAGAACGGGGCCGACGTGTCCCATTCCGATGATTCCGACTCCCAGTCGGCCTCCAGTCATATTCCCTGCTCCCGTTGTGTTCTTTCGTGTTCTCCTGCGCGTTCACAGGATACGACCCGGCACATCGAGGTTTATTCGCCCTCCTCGTTTCGGCAGGCACTCACGTGCTCTTCCCCGGGCTTCTCAGTGGAAGGAATCGTCTCCGCGCGGCGAGTTCTCCGTGGGCGTATCCGACGGGGGCGCCGTTTCTTCTTCCGCTCGCTGCACGCGCAGGACTCGACTCATCCAGCGATCCGGCGGCTCTGTGACACGCTGGCGTTCACCGATGATCAGGATGTCACGCAGAAGTTCCTGGGCGCGTGTGGCATCCGTGTGCCATGCGGCGATGCTCACGGGACCGTCCACGGTGTGCATACGCACCGAGCACAGGCCGCGAGCGTGCTCCCACGGTCCACTTTCCACTTCGACGGACTGGAGTCGTGTCACCGGAGCGACGGTAACGGTGCGTGTCAGCCATCCATCGCGGGTCACGAAGGCTGTGCGCGTCAGGGCGTAGGCTCTGCGCGCGTAGACAAAGGGGTCAAAGATCTTGGCGCGCACGGGAACGGGAACGAATTCTCCGCCTTCGCGTGTCCCGTGGAATGCCACGTCGAGAAAGGCGCGGGGGTCATCAACCCCGAGGTCGGCGATCACCATCCACAGCGCCAGTTCGGCTTCCTGCTGGGTACCGATGGGCAGGAGGGTGTGCGACCCGTATTTTTGCGAGGTGCTTTCCGATTCCCCTCCTCCGTGTTTCATTCCCGCCTGGAGAATGTCAACTTTGTACCATCCGAGGAAGCGCCAGAAGAACGGTTGGGAAATTTTGACGGCGTGGACACGGCGCGGCGGGATCGTTTGTGCGCTGACGGATGTCAGTCCTCGTCGCACTCGAATTCCGTCTGCGGAGATCGCCGCGCGGAAGTGGAAGTTTCCGGCAAATCGCGACCAGACGAATGCCGCGATAATCGGGAGAAATGCGAAGAATCCTGTCATTTCCAAGACTCGTTCCATTCCCGCCTGGAAGAAGAGGATGATCCCTCCCCCGAAGAACGCGACGATCAGAAGCAGGCTGAGGAGGGTGTGTATGGACAGGAAGTTTCCGGCGATCAGTCGTCCGATGGGCACTTCGTAGAGCGGGGTTTCCGCCGCGACGGGGATGCCGGGCACGGCGGAACCTCCCGAACGCACGCCGCCTGCGGGCGCAGTTTCTCCTTCAGGTGCCGGATTTTCCGCACCAACACGGCTCTCACGGGGGACAGCGGACGCACCCTGCACCTCGTCGCGCTCGGAATAGACGCCCGCGGCACGCGCGAGGATTTCTGCGCGCAGCGCTTCCAGCTGCCCCAGTTTGAGGTAGCCGATGAGGACATTGGAGTCAGTTCCTCCGGCTACTTCCACATCGAGTTGCCCCAGGCCGAAGAGGCGTCCCAGCAGCGGCTGCGAAATATCGACGGATTGGATGCGTTCGAGGCGGGCGTGGCGCTGCCTACGTTTGAGAATCCCGGTACGCATCCACACGGCCTGGTCGGTGACCGCGTAGGTGGTTTTCCTCCAGGAGAGGTAGGCGGTTGCGATCAGGAGGGCGAGGCCTACGCCCGCGCCTCCGATGCCGTAGAACACCAGATTCCACAGGTCGATTCCTCGCACAAAGTCCGAGCGGAGGAGGCGACGAATTTCGTCTGCATGCCGGTAGGTCACCAGGGCGACGATTGCGGCGATGACGTGCCAGATTTCCAGAAAGAGGGTGATGGGGTGGACGCGATGCCACTGGTCGTCCCGCACGCCTTCCTCCGCCGCTCGTTTCACGCGAGTGTCCTTCGGCTTTCCTTTGCGCTCGCTCGCACTTTCCATCAGTGACGAGGCGGAGTCCCCCTGCGCGTTCGTCGACGTTGCGGGGGTGGAGGGCGGGAGGTGCGGGCGCGAGGGGGTGTCCTCGGGACTCTGGTCGGGCGCGTGGTCGACGCTCATAGTCCCGCCATTTCTGCGTTCCCGCGTTCTGCCAGCATATCGCGCAGGCGAATGGCGTCTTCTGCGGGGATTCCGTCGACGGTTCCGGAGGTTTCGGACGATGCCGTGTGGATGCGCAGGGAGGAGATTCCGTAGTGTCGGGCGATCGGCCCTTCCGAGATATCAACGTATTGAATACGTCCGTAGGGGATGAGGGTCAGCGAACGGAACATGATGCCGCGTCGCACCACGAATTCGGTCTTTCCTTCGCCGTAGGCCATGGCTTTGACCTGGCGGGGGATCAGCCAGCTCACCCAGAGTCCCACGAGGACGAGTGCGCCCGTTGCGCAGTAGCCCCACGGGAAGTTCCACCACCAGGAGGCGACGGCGGAAGCGAGGGTGAGGAGGGAAATCCACAGGAGGTTTCCCGCAATGCGCACGGGGATGAGTGAGCGCGAGACAGGGATCATCGCGATATCGGAAAGTTCCATGGGGTCTGTCATGATGACCTTTCGCCGGCGACCTGCGCTCCCGCGTTGCCTCACGCATCACGTGACGGGGGCGTATTCCCGCTGAGGGAAGAGGAGGGTGGTGCACGTGAGGAAGATCCGCCTCGTCTCCCCAACGCGTTTCGAGTGTATCAGCATCTCCACATTCCCTATTTTCTTTCAGGAAACATTCAGAAAAATCGGGAACACTAGCATCATGTCCCCACATGAAAACACCGGAGAAGCACGCCTCCTCGTCGTCGACGACGAACCAAATATCCGCGATCTCCTGGCCTCTTCACTCCGCTTCGCAGGATTCGACGTCATCACCGCCGAAGACGGCGCATCCGCCTACCACCAGGTCGTTGAAGAACACCCCGACCTCATCGTCCTCGACGTCATGCTCCCCGACATGGACGGCTTCACCGTCACCCGGCGTCTACGCGACGCGGGGGTCACCATCCCCGTCCTCTTCCTCACCGCGCGCGACGACATGCGCGACAAAATCCAAGGACTCACCGTCGGAGGCGACGACTACGTCACCAAACCCTTCGGCCTGGAGGAAGTCGTCGCTCGCATCCGCGCAATCTTGCGCCGCACCATGGGGAACTCGGACGACGACGGCACTCTGCGCGTCGGCGACCTCGTGATCGATGAGGATGCCCACGAAGTAACTCGCGCCGGACACGACATCGACCTGTCCCCCACCGAGTTCAAGCTCCTGCGCTACCTGATGATCAACCAGGGCAGGGTCGTCTCCAAGATCCAGATTCTCGATCACGTGTGGGAATACGACTGGGACGGGGAAGTCGCCATCGTTGAGTCCTACATTTCCTACCTGCGACGCAAGCTCGCCGTCGAAGGAAGCAGCGGGGAACTCATCCACACGAAACGCGGAGTCGGATACATCCTGCGCGACGAAAGCACCGCCTCGTGAAAATCGCCGGTGCACTGCGCCGCTTCTGGGAATCGCGCTCCCTGAGGGCGCGCCTCGTCGCCCTGATGCTCACCCTCCTCACGGCGGGACTGGCCATGTCCGGGACGCTGATGATCGGCCTCCTCCAGCGCCACCTCGTCGCACAGGTCGACGATCAGCTCAGCGCAACCGCCGCGTCCTTCGCGAACAGCGATTCCTCATCACTGTCGGGGGCGCTGCTCGACTCCGGACTCCCCTCGCTCTACTACATTCGCATCACGCGCCTGGGCGACGACAGCATCACGATCCTGTCCAACGCCACCCGCGAACACGCCGGGCAGCCCCTGATCCCCTCCCTGCTGAGCGTGGGAGAACGCGCCGACACAGACAGCGGGTGGACGGAACCCGTCACGGTCAGCTCCACGAAAGCCGGTTCCCCGTGGCGCGCCATCATGATCCCCATGGCGCCCAACGCGTCGGGGACACCCACGGCGCTCATGACCATCGCCCTCCCGCTGGCCGACGTTCAGCACACGATTCGCAACATGGCGGACTACGTGGCCACCGCCTCGATCGTCATCATCGTCATTGGAACCGCGGCCGGAACCTACCTGGTGCGCCGCGCGCTCTCTCCCCTGCGCGAAATCGAATACACCGCGGGGAAAATTGCCGCGGGCGACCTCACCCAGCGAGTCGCGCCTGCGCCCCCCTCCACCGAAGTCGGGTCGCTGGCTCTCTCGCTGAACACCATGCTCAGCCAGGTGGAGCATTCCTTTGCGGCGCGCGAGGAATCCGAACGCAAGATCAAGCGCTTTGTGTCCGACGCCTCGCATGAACTGCGCACTCCCCTGGCGGCGATTTCCGGGTACTGCGAGCTGTACGCCATGGGCGGGGTACCGGCCGATCGCACATCCGATGTCATGGGGCGTATCCAGTCAGAATCGACACGCATGTCCTCGCTGGTGGAAGATCTTCTCACTCTGGCGCGCCTGGACGAGGGGCGTCCCCTGGACATTATCGATGTCGACCTCATGAAGCTGCTCGACAATGCGACTTTCGACCTGCAGGCTTTGGATCCGGAACGCACGGTTCAGATCGTTCCCCTCAGCGGGCGTGCGAAAGCACCGGCCACTCTGCTGGTTCGGGCTGACAGGGATCGTCTGCAGCAGGTGTTCACCAATCTCATTGGCAATATCATCCGATACACACCGAATGGCACTCCCGTAGAGTTGGCGGCCGGCAGGACAGATTCCGCGGCGGTGATCGAGTTCCGTGACCACGGTCCGGGCATCGATCAGGAGGATCGCAGCCGAGTTTTTGAGCGCTTCTACCGCGCGGAGTCTTCGCGCGCCCGCTCGCTGGGCGGATCCGGTTTGGGTTTGGCGATTGTCTCCGGGATTTTGCAGGCGCACCGCGGGCAGGTGTCTCTGTCGAAAACCTCCGGAGGCGGCCTGACCGTTCATATTGAACTTCCTCTTCACCTGGACGCTCTTGCGGCCGCTCCCCTTCCCTCCGGCGCTCCCGCTCCGGACACGCTGACGTGAAACAGGCCACCGAGTGTGCTTGATGCGTGCAATATGACTAGCATTGCCAAGTAACGTTTTCAAACAGGAGTGAGTGAGCATGGGGGCAGAAGTACCTCAGTGGCTTTTCAGTTCCTTCACGGAAGCCATGCATGACATCGGAGCGACCGCTCCGGTTCCGGTTCTTGAGGCCGAGGCACGCGACTTGATATCGCGCTGGAATGAGCGCGGCCGCGCCCTGCACAACACGCGCCACCTCATCAAGGTGTTGGCACGCATTGACGGGATTGCGTCTACCGCACACGACCCCGATGTTCTCCGTATTGCCCTGTGGTACCAGGGAGCATTCCTCAACCGTGGCATGGATTTGCTCCTGTGCAACACGGATACGATTGATCAGACTCACGTGGCTTTCGATCACGCTTCCGCCCGTCTCACTGCTCTCGGCGTCAACGAAGATGTCATTGCGCGCATTCGGGAACTCATGTTCGATCTGGCTCGTCACCGCGCGGCTCTCGGCGATGTCGACGGTCAGGTGCTGGTCGACGCGGATCTGGGTCTCCTGGCGGAGAGTCCTCAGGAGTTCAAGCGCTATCGCGAGGCGTTGCGGGAAGAGTGCTCCGATCTTCCCGATGTGGATTTCGCTCGGGGGCGTCGCGCGCTGGTGCGTCGCCTGTTGGCGCGTGATCGGATTTTCTGTTCTCCCCTGGCTGAGTCCTGGGAAGAGCCGGCTCGCGCGAATTTGGAAGTGGAGCTTGCCAAGCTCAATCGCATCATTGCCGCGTGGGAACCGGATGCCGTGTCGGACGATGACAGCGATGACGCGTCTGATGAACTGACGGATGCGCCGGATTCTGATGTGACGGCGACGGGCACCATCATTATTCGCCGTCGCCCTCTGAAGAAGAAGGTGGCTGATCTTCCGGAAACCACGGGGGAGATTCCCGTGACGACGGGGGCTCTTCCGACAATTTCTCCCGCTACTGCGGCAGCGCCGATAGCGATGCCGCTTACCGCGGGCGCGTCTTCTTCTGATGAGGAGGATGGTGCCTCGTCGTTGGAGTCTGCGATCGACGCTCTCGACCTTCCGTCGACGCACACTCACTGAGCGCTTCTGTCCACAGCCCCCAAGAATCGAGGGATTTCCACAGCTTGCTTGGCCGCACTGAGGGGCGTCCGCTGCGCTCCCTAGGGTTCTTTCACCGGAACGTTATTCCACGTGGAAAGGACATCCCATGGCGATGTACGCCGTCGATTCTCAGCAGGTCGCTTCCTCTGCGACCCGCATTGCAGCGACTTCGGAGCAGATTCGCACCGAGGTAGCGTCTCTTATGGCGGAGCTGATGGCTCTGAGCGCCAGCTGGCAGGGGGCTGCCTCCGCACAGTTCAGTGACTGTATTGCGCAGTGGCAGGCCACGCAAAGTCAGGTGGATGCCGCTTTGACAACCATCAGCAACAACCTGCATGCGGCGTCTCAGGTGTATGCGGATGCCGAAGCCCAGTCCGCGGCACTTTTCATCTCCTAGACGCCCCTATCCGATACTCCACGCACCCAATGCCTCGCCGCACGGGCACGTTGCCTGAGGCGATCAGTCAGAGCATCGGGGTGCCTATATGCGGCGGTGCCCGCATCCGGAACGGATGCGGGCACCAGCTTCAGAAGGGGACGCCGTGTATGCGTCAACTTCCTGTCACGTGTATGCGGCTCAGTACATGCCGCCCATACCGTGGTCGTCACCTGCCGGAGCAGCCGGGGGTTCCGGCTTGTCGGCGACAACGGCCTCGGTGGTCAGGAACATGCCGGCGATCGAGGCGGCGTTCTGCAGGGCAGAGCGGGTGACCTTGACCGGGTCGGAGATGCCCTGGGACATGAGGTTGCCGTATTCGCCGGTTGCGGCGTTCAGGCCGAATCCGGGTTCCATGCCCGCCACGCGATCTGCGACGACGCCGCCTTCGAGGCCTGCGTTTTCGGCGATCTGCTTGAGCGGAGCGGAGATGGCGGCGCGCACGATGTTCACGCCGGTTGCTTCGTCACCGGAGAACTCCAGTGCGGGCAGTGCTGCGGTGGCGGCCTGGATCAGAGCCACGCCACCACCGGCGACGAGGCCTTCTTCAGCGGCTGCGCGAGCGTTACGGACGGCGTCCTCGATGCGGTGCTTGCGTTCCTTGAGTTCAACCTCGGTTGCGGCGCCGGACTTGATGACGGCAACGCCACCGGCGAGCTTAGCCAGGCGTTCCTGGAGCTTCTCGCGATCGTAGTCGGAGTCGGTGTTGTCGATTTCCTGGCGGATCTGGCGGACGCGTGCGTCCAGCATATCCTTGTCGCCAGCGCCGTCGACGATGGTGGTCTCATCCTTGGAAACGACGACCTTGCGGGCGCGTCCCAGGAGTTCCAGGCCAGCATTTTCCAGGCTGAGACCCACGGTCTCGGAGATGACCTGGCCACCGGTGAGGATGGCCATATCCTGCAGCATAGCCTTGCGGCGGTCACCGAAGCCGGGAGCCTTGACGGCCACGGACTTGAAGGTGCCGCGGATCTTGTTGACGACCAGGGTGGCCAGGGCTTCACCTTCGACGTCTTCGGCAATGATCAGCAGCGGCTTGCCGGTCTGCATGACCTTTTCGAGGACGGGAACCAGATCCTTGACGTTGGTGATCTTGGAGTCGACGAGCAGCACGTAGGCATCTTCGAGGACGGCTTCCTGGCGCTCGGCGTCGGTCACGAAGTAGGCGGACAGGTAGCCGCGGTCGAAGCGCATGCCTTCGGTGGTTTCGAGGGTGGTGTCGAAGGAGTTGGTTTCTTCAACGGTGACGACGCCTTCGGCGCCGACCTTCTCGAATGCCTGGGCGATCAGGGCGCCGATGGCGGGGTCGTTGGCCGAGATCGATGCGGTTGCGGCGATCTGTTCGGTGGTTTCGACGGGCTTGGAGTCCTTGTGCAGCTGGGTGACGATGGCCTCGACGGCTGCGTCAATTCCGCGCTTGAGAGCGATGGGGTTGGAGCCGGCGGCCACGTTGCGCAGACCTTCGCGGACGAGCGCCTGTGCGAGGACGGTGGCAGTGGTGGTGCCGTCGCCTGCGACGTCGTCGGTCTTCTTGGCAACTTCCTTGACCAGTTCGGCACCGATGCGCTCGAAGGGATCTTCGAGTTCGATTTCCTTGGCGACGGAGACGCCGTCCTTGGTGATGGTGGGGGCACCCCACTTCTTGTCGAGGACGACGTTGCGTCCCTTGGGGCCGAGGGTCACCTTGACGGTATCGGCCAGGAGGTTGAGGCCACGCTCCATACCGCGGCGTGCGTCCTCATCGAAGTGAATGATCTTCGCCATTTTTGTCTTCCTTCCGCGATGCGGATCGAGCCGATGCCCGCGACGGACGACGTGTGCGTTGCGCTTCCTATCCGCGCGCCGCACAGCCTCACCGGCCACATATGTTCTGTCACTCTCCCCATGGGAGTGCTAACACCAAGTCTGGCACTCACCCCTCACGAGTGCAAGACGAAGCTTCCCATTGACGAGGCGGTGCGCCCTCAGCGAATTTTCTTTCCCTTCACGCACCGACGTTTTCCCCTTCACACATGCGTGAGTTCAGGCGAACCTGTGGACAGAGAAACCGCTAGGAGGGCGGCACACTATCAATCACTCCACGGGGACACCCGTCAGTTCACCGACTTCACCGATCATTCACCACGCAGACGCCCCAACCGCACGGATTGCCTCACATACAACGCGTGTGGGGAGGGAACCTGCGGTCCCTCCCCACACGCGTGAGCTTCACGTGGCGCGCGCAGAAGCATTCAATCTCTGGCAGCTCCCAGCATTCAGCGCAGAAGAACGACGATATCCGGGTCGCCGGTATCGGTCTGGCCGACCTTGTCGATCTCCAGGATGCGAGCAATTTCCTTCGCGGTCGACTCCAGCAGCGGATCCGAGTAGTACACGGTCGACACCTTGGTATCCCATCCGCGAGCGTTCGCGGCGGTGGCGCCGTCAAAGCCTTCAGCGGCCAGTTTACTGACCTTCTGAGCGGCCAGTCCCTGCACGCCTGTTCCGTTGAGCACCGACACCTTGGCGCTGTGGCGGACGGGAATCGTGGGCGACGGCGAAGCAGAGGGGGTTTCCGAAGCGGTCGGGCTCGGCGTCGGCGTCTCAGTGGTTGCCGTAGCGGACGGAGAAGGCGATTCGCTTGCGGAAGCGGTCGAGGTCACGCTCGACGCGACAGAGGCGACGGTCGTGGGGGTCACGACGCCGCGGGAGGTCAAGATGTAGCTCAGTCCCCACCCTGCCAGCGGCACAATGACCAGCAGCGCAAGGAAAGGCCAGACAGCCTTCCATTTGGACGGCTGTGCGCGGTGCATGCCGATCGGCATATCTTCGCCGGCGCGATCAAATTCATCTTTGGGGTACTGAGAGCTCACGAGCACAGACTAACGAAAAAGACTCCGATTCGCGCACTCATCATCAGGGCGCGCCACATTTTCCCTCGCGCTCAACGAGGGACGTCGCCCCCCCTCACGCACATCCCTCGATCCCCACACACGCACCGCCTCGCATCTGGCCGCAGAAACAACCCGCTACCCTGGAGGCGTGACAGACTCAGAATTCACCGATTCCCCCCGGCCGCTTCGCGAGATCGTCGACCCCTCGTGGGCGCAGGCACTCGCCCCCGTCGAGGAGACCATTCATCGCCTCGGGCGCACGCTCCGCCAGGAAATCGCAGAAGGTCACGGTTTTCTTCCCGCCGGCCACGATGTGTTGCGCGCCTTCACCTACCCGTTGGATCAGGTCAAGGTTCTCATTGTGGGTCAGGATCCCTATCCGACACCGGGTCACGCGATGGGTTTGAGTTTTTCTGTTGCTCCGGGGGTTCCGCTCCCCCGTTCACTGTCGAATATTTTCCAGGAGCTGACCAGCGATCTGGGAGTTCCGCAACCCTCCAGCGGCGACCTCACTCCCTGGTCGCGCGAGGGCGTGTGCCTGCTCAACAGGGTGTTGACGGTGCGTCCCGGCGAGGCGGGGTCTCACCGCGGCATGGGCTGGGAGGAGGTGACGCAGTGCGCGATCGACGCGCTGGTGTCTCGTCGCGACGAGGCCGGGCGTCCCCTTCCACTGGTGGCAATCCTGTGGGGGCGCGACGCACAGAGTCTTGCTCCCGCCCTCGGGGATATTCCGATTATTGCGTCCGCGCATCCTTCGCCCCTGTCGGCGAGGCGGGGCTTCTTTGGGTCGCGTCCCTTTAGTCGAGCGAATGCTGCGTTGGGTGAGCAGGGGGCGCCGCCCGTGAACTGGCAGCTCCCCTGAGGGGGCTTCGTCAGCTGAAGGACACCAGTTCGAGTAGGGCGTCGACGTCTTCTTCTCGTGTCGCCCAGCTGGTGACCAGGCGCACCACTTTGCTTCCTCCGCGCAGGCGTTCCCATTCGGTGTACGCCACTTTCCCCTGGATTCGTTTGAGAGTGGAGGCGTCGAAGACGACGAACTGCTGGTTGGTCGGGGAGGACACCACGGCCTCGTACCCCTGGGCTTCTAAGCCTTCTCGGAGTTTGCGCGCCAGGCGTACCGCGTTTGCTGCGATACGCGAGTAGAGGCGGTCGGTGAACAGGGCATCGAATTGGATGCCCAGGAGACGCCCCTTCGCCAGGAGTGCTCCGTTTTGTTTGATGATGGAGCGCAGTCCGGGAACGGCGACGCCTGAAGGGAAGACGAGTGCTTCTCCGAAGAGGGCGCCGACTTTGGTTCCTCCGATGTAGAAGACGTCAACGAGGCGCGCAAGGTCGGGCAGAGTGACGTCGTTTTCGGGTGTGGCCAGGGCGTATCCGAGACGCGCGCCGTCAGCGAAGAGGGGGAGGGAGTAGGTGCGGCACACGTCGGACAGTTCTTCCAGCTCGCTGAGGCTGTAGAGGGTGCCGTATTCGGTGGGTTGTGAGATGTAGACCATCCCGGGGGTGACGATGTGTTCGTGGCCGCCTTCGTCGTGGAAGCGCTGCATGTAGGTGCGGACGTCAGATGCAGCAATTTTTCCTTCGCTGTGGGGAAGGGGGAGGACTTTGTGTCCGCTTGCTTCGATGGCGCCGGCTTCGTGGGTGGCGATGTGTCCGCTTTCTGCTGAGAGGACGCCTTCGTGGGGTCGCAGCATGGCGCGGATTGTCAGGGTGTTGGTCTGGGTTCCTCCGACCAGGAAGTGCACGTCTGCGTCGGGGGTTCCGCAGGCTTCGCGGATTTTGTGTCGCGCAGACTCGCAGTATTCGTCGGTGCCGTAGCCGGGGGTTTGTTCCAGGTTGGTGTCCGTGAGACGGCGCAGGATGTGGGGGTGAGCCCCCTCAAGGTAGTCACTTTCAAAATGCAGCACGCTCCATTGTCTCACTGCATGGAGCATCTTCGATACGCTCGTGTTTCAGGTGCTTCTTTCGCGCAGTAGCTCAGAAACCTATTTTCCACGATCGATATCTCGCTGAATTTTCACCAGCTCAGATCGATCATGCGAGTCGAGAGTTTTTCTACAGATGGAGCCACCTGTCGGACTCGAACCGACGACCGTCCGCTTACAAGGCGGGTGCTCTACCAACTGAGCTAAGGTGGCGACCCCAATAGTGTGCCATGAGTTGCGCCCGGCTGCGAAACCACAGTCGGGCGCAACCGGTCACACTCCCCACACTCCTTCAACTTCCCACGCAAGCACCGCCTCGCACTCTCTCACGCACAGCCCACGCGCAACGCCCGCACACACAGAAGTGTGGCCTCGCCACAGGGGCGAGGCCACACTTTTTGGTCTTCTGAGAAAACTTACTGTCCCAGTGCTGCGGTCACGGAAGAAACAAGCTCATCACCGGTGGTTCCCGCCAGGGTGATGACCTTCTTGTTGTTCGCAATGAACTCGGGGGTTCCCAGACGCTTGGGGTCGCGTCCTTCGTAGGTTTCAGCCAGCCAGGTGTCGGACGCCTTCTTCAGGTAGTCGTCGGCGGCATTCTCCGGGAAGGAGGCGACAACGTCTGCGGGCACGCCCACGCCTTCCGCGAGCTTCTTCACCTGGGCGGCAGACTTCTGCAGATCCTGAACGACGGTGCCGTTCCCCGCCTTGTACTGTTCATCGAAGTACTTCATCAGCGCGTGGTGGAAGCTCACCCACTGGTTCGGTGCCTTCTGGGCGACGATAAGCGAGGCAGTGGTAGCAGCGTACTGGTACTTCATCTTGACGGTTTCAACGGAGCGGTACTCCACGTTGTACTTTCCGTCAATCGCGCCCTGGGACAGCTGGTTCCCCATGCGTCCATCAACGTCGGCGCAGATGTGGCACGAGTAGTCGTAGTATTCGGTGACGGTCGGCAGGGAGTCGTCTTTTTGCCCAATACCCTTGTGGGACAGGATGATCGGCGCTCCCTGGGCGTAGGAGCCGAGCACCGACGCGGGGTCTGCGCCGTTGACTGCCTGCTTGGCGCGCGATTCGTTGAGAATAACGACGGTGACGGCGGCGATGATGGCGACCACCACCACGGTGACGACGCCGATAATAATGTTGCGCATGCGCTTGTCTGCGCGAGCCTGCTGTTCACGCATCTGCTGAGCCTTTGCGCGGACGGCATCCTTCGAGCCCTGTGCCATCTGTCTCCCTTCCTTTTCAGGTTGCCTTCACAGCGTAGCGACTTTCAACGAATTCGTAGCGTTATATGAGCCAAGGCACTCCGATGAGAATCCCCGTTCCCACCACGATGACCGCCGTAATGCCGACAAACAGGACGCGCGCCCACAGCGGTTCCAGCACAACGGAGGTCAGCGCACCCACTCCTTCGCGCAGACCGCGTGACGTCGGAGTCACCCAGCACACGACGAGCAGAATCCACGTCATCGCCCACAGCAGCGCAACCCACACGGGGTAGTGGAGCCATCGGTCGGTGCTCAGCAGGAGTGACGAGGCGCTGGCGACGTCCGCCGGCCACGTCCATTCCGGTGTTCCCGCGGGTGTATTGAGTGGCGGCAGGTCGGGGGACAGCCCCCACTGCGCCCAGCTTCCACGCACAAGTAAGAACCATTGGCTTGCGACCAGCGCACCTCCCAGAGCCAGACCCGGGATCAGCGCGAGGAGGGAACGCAGCGCGAGGAGGGGAGACATGACCAGCATCGCGGGGGTGTCTCCGCCGCGTTTCGTCCCGGCTCGCCAACGCCTGCGTTCGCGCCATCGCACGGCGGCTCCGACGGTAGTGAGGACAGTCATTCCCAGCAGGATGAGTCCCGTTCCAACCGCTCCTCCGAAGGGGATCAGCATGGCGGCGAAGGCGCTCAGCGCGATTCCTGTTGCGTGCGAAACCCGCGGGTAGCGGGGAGTGTAGGGCAGCGCGGGCGTTAGGGACGCGGGAGGGAGTCCCGCGGGTGCGGCTCCCCCCATGGGTGAGGTGCCCGGCGCGCTCATCCCACTCCCGTAGGGGGAACGTCCGTCCATCATCCCCTGCAGGGACGAGGCACCCGCACCGTTCATCCCGTAGCCTCCGGGCGCGGGGGGCGGGAAGGGCAGGGGCGCGGTTTCGTCGGGGAATTGCGCGCGGGGGTGGGTGTCGCCCGCAGGGTATGTCTCGCGAGGCTGTGGGGGAAGTTTCTGGGGGAGGTAGCGGGTGCGCTCCGGCGCCCCTCCCGGGTGTGGGGTGGGCGACGTATGGGAGGGGATGTATTCCGTTTCCTCCCAGGTTTCCTCTTCACCCGGGGGGTAATCCGCCATCAGCGTTGTGCGCATGTCGTCGTCTCCCGCGTACACGACGGTGGGCGGCTCTTCGTCCAATGAACGAGGCGTCGTGAGGTGGGATTCTTCCCCCCACTGTCCGGGAAGGAGGCGTGTGGCGCTGTCTCGGGCTTCGCCTCGTCGATCGTTCGCGGACGACAGGAGGGCGGTGTGCTCTGCCTCGGCGCTGATCGCGTCGATATCCGCCAGGATGCGCGGGGAGGAATGGGGAGAGAGAAGCTCTCCCCAGTGTATGTTCTCCCAGTGGTCGTCGGGCGCCCAGTCGGTGACGTCCAGAAGGGCGTCGACGGTCTCGTCGTGTGAGGGGCGGAGCGCTGGATCCGGGTGGAGTGCGCGGAGCAGCGGCGAGGCGAGATCCTCGGGCAGCCCTCGAACGTCGGGCTGGCCTTCCATGACGCGCATGAGTACCGCCCGAGATTCCCCTTTCCCGTAGGGAGGTCGTCCGGTGAGGGCGCTCAGGAGGGTCGCATGCCACGCCCACCAGTCACTGGCCGGCGAGGCGGTGCCTCCGCGCAGGAGTTCTGGCGCGGTATAGCCGGCGGTTCCAGAGATCAGGCCGGTGGAGGTGAAGTGTTCGTCCTCTTCGCTCATCGCGATTCCGAAGTCGATGAGAACCGGGCCGCGGGCGGAGCAGATGATATTTGAGGGTTTGATGTCGCGGTGCACGATTTTGGCGTCGTGGACGCGGGTAATGGTGTCCGCGAGCGCGGCGGCCAGGGCGGCGACTCCTCGAGGTTCGACGAAGCCTCGCGTGAGGAGTTCTGCGAGGGAGGGGCCGGGGATGTACTCGCTGACGACGAAGGGTTGGGTGGCGTCGACTTCGATGTCGACGATGTGGGCGACGCCGTTTCCGAGGACGGCGTTCACTGTGCGTGTTTCGCGCAGGAGGCGTGCGCGGGCTTCTTCGGTGGCGGCGAGCGCCGGGTGGAGGAGTTTGAGGGCAACCCGCTCCCCCGCCTCGTCGCTGGCAAGCCAGACCGTGGCGGCTCCTCCGGTTCCGAGGCGTTTGAGCAGTCGGTATCCGCCGACGTTGTCCCCTGTATGCACGTGTTCAGGGTATCGAACGGTGCAGACAAATGGAGGATCAGGGTGATAGGTTGAGGGCGTGTTGCTGCTCGGCTCCCGCGGGGCGGCGCACGGCGGCAACGGAGACGCGGCTGCCACCACATCATCTCTACAACGGATCGTCCGGCACGTACCTGCCGGTGGAGGAACAATAATGGCAACAGTAACCTTTGATAAGGCCACCCGTATCTACCCGGGCAGCGACAAGCCCGCTGTGGATCAGCTGGATCTTGAAATTGCAGATGGCGAATTCCTGGTGCTCGTCGGCCCCTCGGGCTGCGGCAAGTCCACGTCTCTGCGTATGCTCGCCGGCTTGGAGGACGTGAACTCCGGCCGCATTTTCATCGGCGACAAGGACGTGACGGATGTCCAGCCGAAGAACCGCGATATCGCAATGGTGTTCCAGAACTACGCCCTGTACCCGCACATGACGGTGCGCGAGAACATGGGTTTCGCTCTGAAGATCGCGGGCACCCCGAAGGAAGAAATTCGTAAGCGCGTGGATGAGGCCGCTCGTATCCTCGACCTGGAGCCCTACTTGGAGCGTAAGCCGAAGGCTCTGTCCGGCGGTCAGCGTCAGCGTGTGGCCATGGGTCGCGCCATTGTCCGTAAGCCTCAGGTGTTCCTCATGGATGAGCCCCTGTCGAACCTGGATGCGAAGCTGCGCGTGCAGACCCGCACGCAGATCGCGTCCCTGCAGCGTGAGCTGGGCGTCACCACCGTGTACGTGACCCACGATCAGACGGAAGCTCTGACCATGGGTGATCGTATTGCGGTGCTCAACAACGGTCTGCTGCAGCAGGTCGGCACCCCGCAGGAAATGTACGAGCGTCCGGCCAACGACTTTGTCGCAGGCTTCATTGGCTCTCCCGCCATGAACCTGGGGCGTTTCGACGTCGTGGGCAACGTGGCAAAGCTCGGCCCGGCGGAGATCCCCCTGTCGGAGGCCACTCTGGCGGCTCTCACCGAGGAAGACGGCGGCAAGATCACCATCGGTTTCCGTCCCGAGGGTCTGGAAGTGGTGTCCGCTGAAACCGAGAACACCATTCCGATCGAGGTGGATTTCGTTGAGGAACTCGGCTCGGATGCCTACGTGTACGGTCACCTCGCCGGCGCGTCCGAAGGCCACGGCCTGGGTTCGGGCGCTGAAAGCAAGGGCGAGCAGCTGATCGTCCGCGTTCCTCCGCGCACTGCTCCGGCTCGCGGCGGTGTCATCCACACGCGCATCATCGCAGGACAGCAGCACAACTTCTCGGCTTCCACCGGCGTGCGCCTGCCCGAGTGATCGTCTCCCGGCGTTGATCGCATGCCGGGCGTTTATCGCGCGCCTCGGAAGATGAGGGTTCTCCCTGCTGCTTCCCCGGCCGCATTGCTCGAGGCACTGTAATCACTGCCGGCGCATCGCTTCCTCTTTCCCCCGGTTCTCCCGAGAACCGGGGGAAGTATTTCCACCTCGCACCTCACTCCCCTGCACTCTTTCCCGCAAGCTCGCGCTACGCCTCGTCCCCAATGCGTCACCCAGCGCACCCGCCGTCACTTTGCTTCTCCCTGTTTCCCCCTGCGTGTGGAAATGCGACAATACCCTCATGCCTCACGCCTTGGAGATCACTGCGGCAACCGTTGACCCCGCTCTGCTCGACCTCCCCTGGGAGCTTCCCCTGGCGGAGTGGCCGTCGGATATCCTCGCTGCTCTGCCGCGCGGAATTTCCCGACACGTGGTGCGCTTCGTGAATCTGTCTGATCGCGTGATTGCCGTGAAGGAAATCGGGGAGAGCGTCGCCTATCACGAGTATGAGATGCTGCGTGACCTGTCTCGACTGGAGGCTCCTTCTGTTGTGCCGACGGCGGTAATCAGTGGGAGGCGTGATGCGCGCGGCGAGGAACTCGCGGCAGTTCTCGTCACCGAGCACCTGCAGTTTTCTCTCCCCTATCGCGCACTTTTTAGCCAGCACATGACTCCGGACACGGCGACGCGTCTCATTGACGCCCTGGCTGTTCTCCTGGTGCGCCTGCATCTTCTGGGTTTTTACTGGGGCGATGTGTCCCTGTCGAATACGCTGTTCCGCCGGGATGCCGGCTCGTTTTCCGCGTACCTTGTGGACGCAGAGACGGGGGAATTGCACCCGGAGTTGACCGATGGGCAGCGCGCGTATGACGTGGATCTTGCGCGGACGAACATTATCGGGGAGCTCATGGATCTTCAGGCGGGGGCGTTCTTCCCGTCGGAGGAGGATCCGATTGAAGTGGGGAACCGGATTCGCACGCGTTATAACGATTTGTGGCGCGAACTGACGGCTTCGGAAACTATCGGCGCCGACCAGAAGTGGAAGGTGCAGGAGCGCATCCGCCGCCTGAATGATTTGGGCTTTAACGTGGGTGAGCTGCATATGACGTCTGATTTGGATGGGACGCATATTGTCATCACACCGAAGGTGGTGGATGCCGGGCATCATCATCGCAAGCTCATGCGTTTGACGGGGATGGATGTGGGCGAGAATCAGGCGCAGCGCATGCTCAACGATATTGAGACGTATCGTGCGATGTCGGGGCGTCGTCGCGTGCCCGTGGAGATTGCCGCTCACGAGTGGTTGAGTGAGGTTTTTGAGCCGGTGATTGCCGCGGTTCCTCCGTCGTTGGCGGCGAAGTTGGAGCCGGCGCAGATTTTTCACGAGTATTTGGATCACCGCTGGTTCCTCACGCAGGAAGCGGGTCACGATTTGCCGCAGCAGGACGTCATTCGTTCCTATGTGGAGAGCGTGCTTCCGACGAAGCGCGATGAGGCGATGCTCTTGGATCCGGCTTTGATGGCGGAGCCGTCCGAGAGCGCGCAGGACGTGGCGATGGAGACTTTGGATGCGGAGGATCCGGAGGAGTTGCGTCGTCGGAATCGTTTGGGGATTGATGGGATGCATGGGCGCGCAGACGAGCGTCCTGGGGACGAGGCGGAGCCTGCGCGTCCGGCAATGCGTTTCGTTCCGGGGTTGGGTCTGATTCCCGTAGCGGATTATTTTGAGGAGTGACGAGGCGGACGGGGTATTGAGCCTCGTATGATCGTTGTGTTCTTGTCGTCGTCGCGTGGAGTGCACCATGTCTGATTTTCCTCGTATTTTTGCTCACCGTGGAGCGTCGTCTCTGGCGCCGGAGAACACGATTGCAGCTTTTGCGAAGGCCGCGGAGATCGGCGCGCGTTGGTGCGAATTAGATCTCGGGGTGATGGCGGATGGGACGCTGATTGTCATTCACGATGACACGGTGGATCGCACGACGAATAGTTCGGGTCGTTGGGAGAACTGGGGGTATTCGGAGCTGCGCCGTTTGGATGCGGGCGCGTGGTTTTCTCCGACGTATCGTTTTGAGCGGATCCCGGAGTTGGCCGATGTGGTGTCCTTTGCGAATGGGAGTCGCATGGGTCTGAATGTGGAGTTGAAGCCGTGTCCGGCCGGGGAGCGTCGGGATACTCTCCTGGAGAATGTGGGGGTTGCTCTACAGTCTTTGGCTGATCCTGAGCGTTTGATTGTGTCCTCGTTTGATCCGGAGCTTCTTGCGGCTTTCCATGCGCAGTTCCCACATATTGCTTTGGGGGGCTTGTGCACGCGCGATGTGGTGCGTTCGGGTCAGTGGCGCATGGCGTCTGAGCTGGGCTGCACGGCGATTCACCCGGAGAATGAGGGGTTGACTAGCGAGGATGTCGCACAGATGCGCGAGGCCGGTTTTGAGGTGAATGTGTGGACGGTGAACGACGTGGAGCGTGCGCGTGAGCTGGCCTCGTGGGGCGTGTCGGGGATTTTCACGGACGTTCCGCAGGATTTTCCTCGTGAGGCGTTGGCGCGTGTGTAAAGCGAAGCGCTGCCTGGCTGTGTGCGCTTGACCCGCGTGGTGCGAGGTTTCGCCGTAGCAGTCTGTATTGGAAGAACCGTCGCCGCCTCACGGTATGTGAGGCGGCGACGTGTACGAGGCGTTGCGGCGGAGGGGCTATCGTCCCCTCGACTATGCGCTCTGTTCGTCAGAGAGTTGGCGTCGCACGATGCCGGCGATGAGGGCTTGCGCGCAGCCGTCTGCCAGGAGGAGTCCGCCGGTAATGCCGGCTGCGATGCGTCCGCCGGAACGCGGCGACGGTGTTTTCAGGCAGTAACGGAGGAGGGCTGCTCCTGCGACGCTTTCGAGCGCAGCTGCTCCGAAAATAACCCAGGGGCGTTCTGCGAGGGTTTTCCTGTAGAGGGTGACAATCTTCATCTCGCGGCGTTCTTGGGCGGCCAGCATGATGTCGACGCTGCGACCGATGGCGTTGGAGATTCCACGCGCATAGTGGAGTGTTGCCCCCTCAACTTCGTCGAGGCTTGAGCGCCCCAGGAGGAAGTGGGCGATGCTTTGGGGCAGTCCCAGGGCGTTGACGACGGCGTAGACGGCGGCGTCTCCGTGTGCGGATTGAGCGTCGACAAGTGCTTGGGTGTCGGCTTGTGGGAGGTAGGCGGCAATTTCTTCGAGGTCGGGGCGGTCACCAACCAGGTCGATGATGTCGCTGGGCGCGTCCTCAACGGAGTCGTAGCCTCCGGGGACGAGGAGGACGGTCATGCCCCAGTTGTGTGCGACGACGTTTTCGAGGTGATCGTCGGTGACGAGGAAGAGGTGGAGGTCGCCGTCGTGCATGGAGAGGGTGACCAGGGGGAGGTCGCCGAAGTTCCATCCGGCTTTGTCGTCGGAGATTTCGGCGAGGAGCGCGCGGTAATTGTCGTCCAGGTCGATGTCGGCGATGTCGACGCCTTCGAGGGCCGCGAGCAGGGGGACGGAGGATGCGGGGGTGCGCCCGATTTCGACGAGGCGGACGGGGAGTTCATCGTCGAAGACTAGGTCGGCTTCGCTGGGGAGGACGTCGGCAAGGGGGGACTCTCCGTCGGGCAGGGAGTCGTAGCGTTCGTGTCCAATGCGCACTTCTGCGTCGAAGAGGACAGCAAGTTCTTCTGCAAGTTCGGCGGGGGTGGGGCCTGGGGTGGCGGCGTGTTCACCGGCTTTCAGGCAGGCGATGCGTCCATCTGCGAGGGCGATGTTGAGGCCGAGGAGTTGCGGGGTGGAGTCGAACCATTCGAGTTGTGCGAGTATTCCGCGTTCTGCGAGTTGGGTTGCGACGGCGTGGGGGTCACATTCTGTGCCGATCATCATGCCTTCGACGCGCGTCCATGCGTGTTCGCTCATTCCCCTGTCCTTCCCTCGGGTTCATTGGTTCAATCTCACCATGTTCTCAGGGTTTTGTCTTGTGTGAGCACCTGATTGTTCGAGGCGTGGGGGGGGGGGGGGGGGGGCGGGGGGGGGGGCCCCCCCCCCCGGACACCGCCGGCCCTTG
>CAURIY010000018.1:0-26160 GCA_963525415.1 uncultured Actinomyces sp. | reverse complement strand
CAGCAGGGGCAATACCAGCAGGCACAGCAGGCTCCCTACGGCACTCCTCAGTACCAGCAGGGGCAGTACCAGCAGGGCGGTGTCCCTCCCCAGTACGGGCAGGCTCCCTACTACACCCAGAAGTCGAAGATCATTGCGGGTCTTCTCGGGATTTTCTTCGGCTCGATCGGGATTCACAACTTCTACTTGGGGAAGACGACCCGAGGTATTGTGCAGATCATTGCCACGCTGATGACTCTCGGTTTGGCTGGCCTGTGGGGATTTATCGAGGGCATCCTCATTCTGGTTTCCCAGTACGGTTCCCCGTGGCACCAGGATGCCAACGGTGTAGAGCTTATCGACACCCTGTCCTAGCGATCGCGGCTCAGGGCGAGGGCTACTGAGTCTGCCATCTCAGCAGCTGTGTTCCCTGAAAGATGAACATAGGGTTCATCTTTCAGGGAACACGTCTTTTAGGGAAGAGAGCTCGTCTTCTCTCAGCGAGATGCGGGAAACGCTCGCGCGCATCTCATATGTGTGGGGGGGGTGTACCCCTCAGGAGTATTCGTTCTCTTTCAGTCCTGGCGGCGCTTCTTACTGAGCGGACCGGCAAGTCCCAGAACACTGCTCCCACAAGAAGCATCAGGGTGTCTGTGCCCGCGCGTGCCAGCTTGGCTCCCTTCCGGCCAGTCGAGGCGGTCGTCGGAGGAGTTGCCATAATGTTTCCCCATTCACTGTGTTGTGTCGAAAGCTTCTGTACAAGCCCCCCGCAAGATCAGCGTCAGCAGTGACGCGAGAAGGATCACCCTTCACACAGCTCTCTCCATTGGATCTTTAAAAGAAATTGCGTCCTTCTTTCTCAAATAATGTCAATAAAATATGTCTACTCATTCACTGGAGAACATATCTCCCGCGCTCTCTCCGCCATTCCCTATGATGGAGGGGTTGAGGCCAGATGACACCGAGCGAGGATCCATGTCGAACCCCCCTGTTCCCACACCTGAGCAGCCCGAGTCCACTCCTCATGGAACCCCGGACACCCCTGGAGTCCCTCCGCAGGACACCGCTACTCTGCACGGGAACGCATCCGCTGCGCCTCTGGTGCAGGGAACAGTTCCGTCTCCGTTTGCTCCCCCGTCGGGTGAACCGGCATTTCCTCCGCCGTCCGCCTCTCCCGCAGCATCTGCGCCCGGAAATCCTTTCACCCCGCCTGCTTCCTACCCGGGAGCACCCGCTCCTGGGGCAGCTCATCCCGGTGCAACACCCGCTTCTTTTGCGGCAGCTCCCACACCGCACCCGGCGCCCGCCTCCGGTCAACCGGCCTTCACCTACGCACAGACTCTCGCCCCGGCGTCGACACCGGCTTCTCCCTACGCTGCTCCCACAGCTCCGGGACAGACACAGCCCTATGGCACCCCGGCACCGCAGTACGGTGTCCCGCCCGTTTCCCCATCGATTGACCCCTATGCGCCCACCGTGCCGGGAAATGCCCCCTCACCCGCATCGCTGTCGAAGATGCGCACTCGCGCGATCTTCGCCAGCGTCCTCTCGCTGGTCGGCCTCTTCATTCCTTTCCTCGGCTTTCTGTGCGCCATCGCTGGACTGATCATCAGCATCATGGGGCTGAAAGGCGCCATCCGCGCGCACATCCCACACGAGTACATGAGCACGGCCTACCTGGCGCGCGCCCTGAACATTGCGGCAATTATCCTCCAATTCCTCTACATGCTGGGGTGGGGATTCTTCTGGGTCAAACTCCTCCTCCCTCTGCTCTGAGCTTCGCGCCGCCCGCCCCCAAGGACACCGATGACTTTCCACCGTTCCCCTCGCAGCGAGGATTCCTCGCGCAGTTCATACGACACCCGCGGCTCGCGCACAGGACGCCCTCACCGCGACGACCAGCCCGTTCGTCGCCGCAGCGGAAATGACGAGCAGCTCATCCGCGCTCTCGACGCCCTGGATGGTCGCCCCTACGGCGCCTACAAATCTGTCATCGGAGACTGGGATTACGGCGATTTCTCCCTCGCCATTGACCGCGTCCAAGCCGACCCCTACGCCCCGCCGTCGGGCGTGCGCGCCATTTCTACCCCCCAACGCATGGGGTTGCCGGAAGCGGCCATCGCCTCGCGAGATGCGCGCATCGCCACCGCCGACTACCTTGCCCGCGCGTTCGCCCGCGCCATCCGCGAACGAGGCGCCCAGCCCCTCGCCATTGCGCGCACCGGGCAGGAAATCCTCCAGCGTTCTTCCTGCACCGTCATGCCCGACCGCGTGGAAGTGCGTTTCCAGGTGGAGATGCCCGCGCGCGGGCGCACCATTATGGGGCGACGCGCCGCGGAGATTTTCGATGTCGATATTCCCGACGTCGTCATGGACACCCTCGATTTCCGTACCGACAGTGAGCAGGCGCAGCGCGCTCGCGAGGAGTTGGCTCACCACATCGCCATCTACGAGGACTACTGCGCACTCCAGGCTGAGCTAGCAGAACGCGGGTGGGTAGCGTTTGTTGCCAACGGATCGGTGCTCGCGCGTCGCTCGGGGATCTCCCAGCGTCCCCTGGACGATGCACTGCCCTTCGCCTCGCCCGATACCCTGCGCGCCACCGTCACCCTGCCCCACGCGGGCGAGGTTGCGGGCATGGCCATCGAACCGGGAGTCACCGTCATTGCGGGCGGCGGCTACCACGGGAAGTCCACACTTCTGGGCGCACTCCAGCGCGGCGTATACGCGCACATTCCGGGGGATGGGCGCGAGCTGGTGGCCACGACCCCCGACGCCATGAAGGTGCGCGCAGCCGACGGTCGCGCCGTGACAAGCGTGGACGTGTCCGCGTTCATCAGCCACCTGCCGGGCGGCGCCGACACCTCCCGTTTTTCCACGGATAACGCCTCTGGTTCAACCTCGCAGGCCGCGTCCATCATGGAGGCCGTGGAGCTGGGGTGCCCACTCCTCCTGATCGACGAGGACACGTCCGCAACAAACCTCCTGATCCGCGATACGCGCATGCGCGCACTGGTGGCCGCCGACAAGGAGCCGATCACTCCGCTGGTGGATCGCGTGCGTGCCCTATTCACCGAGCGCGGGACGTCAACGATCCTCGTGATGGGCGGGTCGGGCGACTACTTGGACGTAGCCGATCGCGTCCTCATGTTGGATTCGTACCGTTGCGTAGATGCGACTGCTCGCGCACGCGAGGTGGCGGCGTCGATGCCGCGTGAGCGCGGCGACCTTTCGGGGATTGGCGAGGCGCAGCCGCGGTGCCCCGTGAAGGTTCCTCGCGCGGATCGTCCCAAGACGAAAGCGCAGGGGGTGGATTCTTTCCTCCTGGATCGTCAGAACGTGGACGTGAGCGATATTGAGCAGATCGTGGATCCCGGTCAGACGGAGATGATCGCGTGGCTGGTGCGCGGCCTGTTGGAGCAGGCTGCGGGGGCTTCCGCGGTGGAGCTTCTCAAGCGCCTGGAACGCACGATGAATTCTGAGGGCTTGGATGCCGTCGTGAAGTTTGGGGCGCGGGAGTTCCCCGCGTTCTTGGTGCGGCCACGCCTGGTGGATGTGGGGGCGGCGCTCAATCGCTATCGGGTGCTGCGTCTGACTTCCGGCACCTGAGCCTGAAGCCATGGATCGGGCGACGGTAATTCGCGTTTCTTACGAGGCCGTGGCTCCTTTCAGTACCCCGCGCGATGAGGCGTTCGGCATCACGCTCAGCCTCGCAGCCTCAGCGAGGTTCAACGCCTCGTGCGGCGGCATGTCCATCACGCCCCCGACGTTCTCCCCCCATACCCCAGGGGACACCGGGTCGCTCAGGGCACCTCGGGGAGGTGCATTTCGTCATCTGCGACACCTTTCTCTTCGCGCAACCCCACCACGGAATAGCGGTGGAAATCCTCACAACTGAGCGGGTGCCTCGCCACTCATTCAGGGGACCACAAACCGAGCGGAATCAGACAAAGACCCCACCGCCCCCGGGGGGCAATCAGGGGGTAACGGGGGGATTCCCCCATAGAGGGCGTCCCGGGAGGCTGGAAATATAGAAGGCATGGACAACACATCTTCTCCCGTCGTTCGCCTCTCACAGGTCTCCAAAATTTACGGCTCCGGCGATACCACAGTCGTGGCATTGGATGCCGTGGATGTGGAATTCGCACGCGGTGAATTCACCGCCATCATGGGGCCGTCTGGCTCCGGTAAATCGACCATGCTGCACGTTCTGGCAGGACTCGACAACCCGAATGCAGGCTCGGTGTACGTTGAAAACACCGACATCACCCTGCTGAAAGATGCCGACCTCACGCGCCTGCGCCGTGACCGAATCGGATTCGTCTTCCAGAGCTTCAACCTCGTGCCCACTCTGGACGCGCGCTCCAACATTCTGCTGCCGCTGCAGCTGGCCGGCCAGAAACCCGACCCGCAGTGGTTCGACATGATTGTCGATTCCCTGGGTCTGCGTGAGCGTCTGACGCACCGCCCCTCGGAAATGTCCGGTGGTCAGCAGCAGCGCGTCGCCGTGGCTCGCGCCCTCATGTCTCAGCCCGCGGTGATCGTCGCCGATGAACCGACGGGTAATCTCGACTCCCGTTCGTCTAATGAGGTTCTGGATCTGCTGCGTCGCGCCGTCAACGAACTGGGACAGAGCGTCATCATGGTCACTCACGATATGCACGCCGCACAGTTCGCAGATCGAGTCCTCGTGTGCAGGGACGGACGTATCGTCTCCGACCTGCGTTCCCCGAGCGAGGACCTTCTCGCCGCATCCCTGCGTTGAAACGAGAGCATCCCATGAGCACCAATTCCACGCTGTTGCGCGCGAACCTGCGCACCCATGGTCGCCGCTATGTCGCGACCGGTCTTGCCGTCCTGATCTCCACCGCATTCATCCTCATTACCCTGGTTGTGATGGGTGGTCTGACGACCAGCCTTCAGAAGGGGGTCTACAACACCTATGAGGGAGGAACCGTATCGGTTTCTCTGAAACCTCAGGAATCACAAGCCTACGAAGATTTTGTTGCTACAGCGACAAAGGCGAAGTCGACGATTCGCGCCCTGCCCGGCGTGCGCGCCCTCAACTCCCAGGCTCACGTCATGCTGGAGATCACGGTTCACGGAGAACGCGCCAACGCCTTCGTGGAGACGATGAGCCCCGAGCCCTTCCACCAGCCGAAGGTCACCACGGGAACCCTCCCGGAGAAAAGCACTGACATCACCCTGCCCTCCGCATTCCTGACGGGCTTTGGCCTCAAAGTCGGAGACAAGATTCAGGCGCGCCCCCTGGGATCTGATGCGGACTACACGACCGTTCGCGTCACCGGATTTTTTGACACTCCCTACGTGAGTCTCGATCTTCCCACAGGCGCGATCCGCACGGACAGCCCCCTAATTCCCAACACGTCTCTCGTATCCTCAAAGTTCCTTGTGGCGACCACCGAATCTGCGCTCGCCCACGGAAACCCCAGCGAGGAGGCTCAAAAGAAGTGGGCAACCACGGTGTCCGATGCCCTGACCGACATTCCGGGGGTCACCGTGACAACGGTTGCTGCGGACGTGGAACGCGACCTCAAGCATGCTACCGTCGGAATCGCCGCGGTCACCGCGATGATGCTCACCTTCCCCGGAATTGCTGCACTCGTGGCCGCTATCGTCGTGTCCTCCACCTTCAAGGTGGTGCTCCAGCAGCGCAGGCGCGAACTCGCCCTGCTGCGCACCCTGGGCTCGACGGGCGCGCAGGTGCGTCGCCTCGTCACCCTGGAAGCCCTCGCAATCGGAGCGATCTCCTCCCTCCTGGGTGTCATCATCGGCGCTCTCCTGGGCACGGGTGCGCTTCGCTTCGTCGGAGTGACCACCTCCTACGTGGAAGCGCTCACCCTGCTGTCCCCGACCGCAATCGGAGGCGTGTGGCTGTTCGGCACCCTCTTCACCCTGCTGGTCGGTCTGCGTCCCGCACTCTCCGTTTCTCGTGTCTCTCCGATGGCCGCCCTCCAACCGGTGAATGAATCCGGAACACAGGCTCGTTCCATGAGCCTAGTTCGCCTGGTGTTCTCTCTCCTGCTGTCCATCGTTGGTGGCGCTGCCATCATTGTCTCGCTGCGTATGGAATCTGAAAGATCGCACTTCCTGGGCGCTTTCGGAGGGGCTCTCCTCACTCTCCTGGGTCTGCTGTTCCTCTGCTCGGTTCTCATGCCGTACATGACCGCAGCCCTCGGGCGCCTGTGGCCGGGAATGCTATCGCGTATGGCTCGCGGGAATGTCCTGCGCAACCCGGGTCGTACCGCGGCAACAGGAACGGCCATTGTCATCGGTGTCACCCTGGTGGTCACCATGATGGTCGGCGCTTCCTCCCTGCGCACCACCCTCACCTCTCACCTGGATAAGGCTCGTCCCGTCGACGCCTACGTCACGACCAGCGAGAAGGAGATCTCCGCGGATCTTGCCCAGAAGATCACGCACACCGACGGCGTCGAGGCCAGCGAGAACATCTACGCCACGATGGGAACGATCACGGTCGACGGACTCGACATCCCGTTCAACGGTGAAGTGATGTTCGTCCTGGAAGGACAGCCCGATTACTCTCGGGTTGCGCACTCCCCGATCACGCCCCTGGCCGATGACCGCGTTCAGGTGGGGTCAGAGGAACTCAAGGGTCGCACCCTCCACGTGTGCGCGACCAGCGATGGGGCACAGAAGTGCCGGGATCTCACCGCCGAATACGTGCCCACCATGCAGGGACAGAATCGCGTCGTCGTGTCGCGTTCCACCCTGAACTCTCTGAGTTCCACGAGCACCCTGTCCAGCGTTGTCCTTCGCATGAAGGACGGCACGCAGAGCACCGACCTGCAGAAGGCGATCACGAAGCTGGATTCTCACCTCACTGTGGGTGGCGCGGCTTTTGAACGCGAAATCTACACCAAGGTCATTGACGGCATGCTCCTGGCTCTGGTTGCCCTGTTGGGTGTGTCCGTGGTCGTGGCTCTGGTCGGCGTGAGTAACACCCTGTCCCTGTCGGTTGCCGAACGCACCCGAGAAAACGGCCTGCTGCGGGCACTGGGACTCACGCGCCGCCAGATGAAGAACCTGCTGGCTCTGGAGGCCCTGTTCATGTCGATCACGGGCGCGGTTGTGGGCACTGCTTTCGGCATCCTCTTCGGATGGGTGGGATTGCTATCCCTGCCGCTGCGAAATATCACGCCGATTCTGACGATCCCGTGGTGGCAGCTGGGTGCCGTGCTGGTGATCGCGATCCTCAGCGCCCTGGTGTCCTCGTGGCTTCCGGGTCGCAGGGCCGCCAAGGTCAGTCCGTCTGAGGCTCTGGCCACCGAGTAAATAGCTCATTCAGGGGCACGCTGACGGATCGGTCGGGTGCTCGCCCGGTGGGGGTGGTGCAAAACGCGCACCACCCCCACCGGGTTTTTGTCGTCATGTCCCCAGGCTTCCGCCTCGTCACATTCTGAGGAAGGATTTCCAGCGGGGAAGTTCGCGCTGCGCTTGAGCGCGCCCCGCCTCGTAGGCCGCTTCAAGGCGATCCACGCGCATTTCACTCTTCGACACGTCAATCGCATCCGGGGTGAAGACGTAGGCCTGCCCGCGCGCTTCCAGGTCAAATACTCGGCGGCGCGCCGCATTGTAGCGATCCGTGCGTCGCGCCACTGCCTCGGCAATGGAGGGGAGTTCGGGGAAAGCCGCGCGCAACGCCGCCTTCACGCCGGGGCGCGCCGCGCCCTTCACGTAGGAGCGGGGGCGGGTGAGCACAACGAAAAACTTCCGGTAGCCGTCGTGCATCGGCGCATCCAGGGGAATTCCGCCGTTGTATCCCAGGGCGCCGTCCACGTACACCTCGTCATCGATGATGACCGGCGGCATGAGGAGGGGAAGGGTTGACGAGGCGCGCACGCATCGTCCCACGTCATCGACGGTCGGCATGTCGTCTTTCGTGAACCACACGGGCTCTGCGCGGGTGGCGTTAAACGCTCCGATGCGCACCTGCGCCTCGTTTGCGTGGAAGGATTCCAGGTTGAAGGGGCTGTCGCCGTCGGGACGCGCAATATCCCGGTAGATATGCTCCACGTTGAACAGGCCGCGTCCTGCGACCCAGTGGGAGAATCCGCCGAAATCGGGGTTTTCTGCGACCACGGTAAAGGTGTCGTGGGCGCGCGCACTGTCGCGAGAAACGTAGTTGGCCACGTGCGACGAGCCGGCAGAAATCCCTGAAACGTGGGGAAAATCAATGCCTTCGTCCAGGAGGATGGTAACGACACCCGCCGTGTAGGCTCCGCGCATTCCGCCGCCCTCAAAGACCAGTGCCGTGTCATCAATATGTGTCAACGCGTTCACCCTGCGAGCCTACGTCGGGTCATGCACAGCCGCTCATCGGCATTTCATCTGATGAGAAGTACGAGGCATGTGTCGCACCATGACACTCACGGCTCGCACGCCGACGGCGCCTACAGATGACGACACCTACGGACACACGGTTCGCCGATGATCGGGGGAAAACTCAGCCTTCGTGTTGTTCGCCGCGCCCACCCGTGAACACGACGTAGTGGTAGAACACGAAGCGGAAGGCCGTCCCCAGAGCAAAACCGACGACGTAGGCGGCGATATTGTCCGCGAGCGCCGAATGGAGCCCGAGGATGTGGTGGGTGAACAGCAGGCAGAACTGGGTGATGCCGATGCCGCAGAGATTCGCAAAGAAAAAGAGGAAGGCTTCGCGTCCCGCATTTTTCTGGGTACGCCCGCGGTAGGTCCACAGGCGGTTCATCATCCACGAGTAGAAGGTCGCGGTGATCGCAGCGCAGGCGTTTGCCGTGTTCGGGTGTCCCCCCAAAAGCTGACCGGGACCGTATTGCAGGAGGTTAAACAGTCCCGCGTCGACGATGAACGCGGTCGCGCCAACGAGCCCGAACTGTATGAATTCCGTGACCCATGCGCGAATTTTGTCCATCACTGTGGGGGCTGTGCCCGCGTGTTCCTCCGTCACAAGGTGTGATTTTAACGGTTCTGTCCTGAGCTGTCCGCCACCTGCGTTAGCGTAAAGATATGAGCGACATCCTTCCTTCCCCCGATTCCTCCTTTTCTTCCGACGAGGCGGAGCGCCCTCGCGCTTTCCCGCTTCCTTCGCCCGCTGGTTCCGAGGGCGTCGTCGAGGGTACGTTCGAGGGGAGAAGGGAAGAGGAGGGTGGTCTTCCCCGTCCGCCTCGTGCCCAGAAGCGCTACGGGTACCGGGTGCGCGACATCCACGGGGAGCATGTCGATGACCCGTGGGATTGGTTGCGCGATCAGGACAGTGAGGAAGTTCTGGCGCACGTGCGTGCGGAGAACGCGTGGGCGGACGAGGTGTGTGCGCCCACGCAGAAGTTTGCCTCTCGCCTGGTTGAGGAGTTTCGTTCTCACACGACGTTGACCGATGTGTCCGTGCCCGTGCGTCACGGCAACTGGTGGTATTTCCACCGCTGGGAAGAGGGGCTGTCCTACCCGACGCATCACCGCGTTCCCGTAACTGGTGAGGAACCTGCTCCGTTTCTTGCCCCCGGGGTTCCGCATCCCGGTGAGCAACTCCTGGTGGATGAAAACATGTGGGCGCAGGAGCAGGAGTTTTTCCGTTTGACGGGGTTGACTCCCAGTCCGACGGGGCGCTGGATCGCGTGGGCGCGTGACCTCGCGGGGGATGAGCGCTGGACGTGGGTTATTCAGGATGCCGATACCGGTGAGATTGTGGATGAGCAGGTCATGGACGCCGGGTATGGCGTGGCCTGGTCGGCGGATTCGTCTTCGGTGATCTACACGCGGGTTGATGATGCGTGGCGCCAGTTTCAGCTGTGGCTGCACCGGGTGGGAACTTCCGTACAGGAGGACGTGCTCCTCTTGGAGGAAGCGGACGAGGGGTTTGACCTGTGGTTTTCTCCGTCGAATGATCCCGAGCACGTGATTATTCATTCGACGTCGACGACAACGGGCGAAGCCTGGTTGTGGTTGCCGCATCTGCCCGAGGTGGCGCCGATTCCTCTGACGGGGCGACGCGACGGGGTGATGGTGGGCGTGGAGCCGGCCGGCGATCACCTGCTGATTGTGCACACCGCCTCGTCTCCCGAGGGGACGCTCGCAGTGGCACCCCTGGATGCGACTGCGATCTCGGATGTTCTGGGGCATCGCGCGCTGAACGCTCTTCCTCCCCTACCCGCAGCGGGTTCTTTCGGGGATGGGCTCAGGTCCTCCTCCGCCGACGCGCATGTCGCGTTGCCGATCGCGCCCGAATCCACGTGGATTCCCATTCGCGAGGCGGAGCCCGGTGAGCGGATTCTCGACGTTGAGGCGTATCGGGATTTTTGTGTTCTCTCGCTGCGTTCCGCGTCGCTTTCTCAGGTGGAATATCGTCTCCGTGAGGTGCCTTTCCGCGGGACACGTACGGCCGTGGAGGTATCTGCTCCTATGCTGTCTGCCGAGGAGTGCGCCCGAGTGTGGGGTTCGGGGCGCAGGGTGGACGTGGTTTCTCCGGTGCGCACCATCATGCCGGTTCCCGCGGGGCGCTTTGATGATCCCCTGCTGCGCGTGGAGCACCAGAGTGTGACGGTTCCGCCGACCGTGGAAGAAATCCATGTGCACACGGGGGAGCGGCGCGTTCTGAAAACCCTGGAGGTGCCCGGCTGGGATCCGTCTCAGTATCGGGAAGAGCGCGTGTGGGTGCGCGCTCGGGATGGGCATACCGATATTCCGGTGACCCTGGTACGTCGTTGCAATGTGCAGCCCGATGGGTCAAACCCCGGATGGCTGCACGGCTACGGCTCGTATGAGGTGAGTTTTGACGCGGAATTCGATGTGCTGCGTCTGCCGGCTCTGGCTCGGGGTGTTGTCCACGCGATCGCTCATGTCCGAGGGGGCGGTGAGATGGGGCGCGCCTGGTATGAGGACGGAAAGAAGCGGGTGAAAACCCATACGTTCACTGATTTTGTGGATGTTGCCGACGAGCTGATTTCCTCCGGTTGGGTGGCTGATTCTCGTCTGATTGCTGAGGGCCGTTCCGCGGGCGGCCTCCTCATGGGTGCGGTCACCAATATGGCTCCTCAGCGTTTCCGCGCGATTCTGGCCGGGGTGCCTTTTGTGGATGCACTTACGACGATTTTGGATCCCTCCCTTCCCCTGACTGTCGGGGAGTGGGAAGAGTGGGGGAATCCCATTGAGGATGCTGAGATCTATCGGCTGATGCGCAGTTATACACCGTATGAGAACGTGGTGGACGGCGTGCACTATCCGGCCGTGATGGCGACGACGTCCCTCAATGACACGCGCGTGTTCTTCGTGGAGCCTCTGAAGTGGGTGCAGCGCCTGCGGGAGGCCACGGCCTCGGATTCGCGTGAACATCCCGTGCTTGTGCGTACGGAGATGGTGGCCGGCCACGGGGGTCGCAGCGGGCGTGAAGGACGCTGGGAGGCGCGTGCGGAAGAGTTTGCGTTTGTCCTCGGTCAGGTTGGTATATGCGAGTAGCACGCGAGGATCTCCGGCATCAGAAATTCTCCGTCATGCCACCCGTGCGCCCTCAGCTGTCCATCCATCCCTTTACGATGGACGCATGACGATTACGGCTGCTGCTGACGGTTCCTCCCTGGGAAACCCGGGCCCTTCCGGTTGGGCGTGGGTGGTTTCCGATGACTGTTGGGACGCCGGCGGGTGGGCTGAGGGAACGAATAACCTCGGGGAGCTCACCGCTGTTCTTCAACTGCTGGTGGCCACGCGCGAGGCCGGTCTGGCCAGTGAACACCTGCATATTCAGGCGGACTCCCAGTACGCCATTAACGTCATCTCCAAGTGGATGGCCGGGTGGAAAAAACGCGGCTGGACGAAGGCCGATAAAAAACCGATTAAGAACCTGGAGCTCATCCAAGAGCTCGACAGGGAGATCCGGGGGCGTCACGTCACGTTTGAATGGGTGAAGGGGCACGCGGGGCACCCGTTGAATGAGCGTGCCGACGACCGTGCCCGCGAGTGCGCCCAGGCCTACCAGGAGGGACGAATCCCACGTGGCGGCCCCGGTTTTTCCGAGCGACCGTCACCCGCGGCGTCTTCCGCCGCCCCGCTTTCCGCGCGCGAGGCTTCGACATCCTCCACCTCTCCTGCGCCCGAGGCGCAAACTTCCATCGCCCATGAGGTGCACTCCGCAGATACGTCCTCCCCCGCGACGACAGATGCTCCCCATTCCTCGGGATCCGCCTCGTCACCCGCCACGCACGCCGGGGGTGAGGTGGGTATCCGCGCGGTCATCGACGCTGAACACGCGTTCATTGCCGCGTGGCGTAGCGGCAACCGCGCGACTCTCGACGGTCTCGCCGCACCCGGATGCCGCCGCGTCTGGCATAACGGTTTTGCCGCAGACACCCTCATGGGAAGTTCTCCCGCGGAATACACCTACTCCGCGCCAGAGGTCACCCCCCTGGGCCGCGATGCCTGGCTCGTCACCTACACCTCCTCCTGGGGAGATGGGGATCGCGCGGGACGCGCCCGCGAAACCAGTGTCTGGGTTCTCGCTGCCTCTGATGCGACATCGCCCACCCCGTCCTCCACGCACGAGGCACAATCCGCGAGCGCGCCCTCCCCTGCGGATGCCCTCTCCCCCGTAGGCAACGCTCCCCACGCAACGGCGCTCCGCCTCGTGCATCACCAAAGCACCGCGTTCTAAGGGCGCAATAGAAGCACCATGAGCACCCTCCCCTCCCCGGCATCGGAAGTTCCCGAAGCACCCCCCGCGGACGCGCGCAGCACACAGATACGTGCGGCGCTACTGCGCACCCTGCCCGCGGCGCTCGGCTACGTCCCCCTGGGAATCCCCTTCGGGATGCTCGTCGCGCAATCGGGACTGCCCTGGTGGATGGCGCCCGGCCTGTCCATGGCCGCCTATTCCGGGTCAGCGGAACTCCTCATGGTGTCACTGGCCTCGGTGGGCACCCCGCTCCTCACCATTGCCGTCGCCACGTTCCTCGTGAATTCGCGCCATCTGTTCTACGCCTTCTCCTTCCCCCTGCACCTGGTGCGCGGGCGCGGACAACGCCTGTACTCGATGTACGCCCTCGTCGACGAGGCCTACGCCCTGTCCGTCACCTACCCCTCGGAATGGACCGGACTCAAACTGCTCACCATGCAGGTCATGTTCCAGGCGACTTGGGTGATGTCAGGGCTCCTGGGGTTAGCCATCGGCACGTCCCTGCCCTTCCGCATCGAAGGGCTGGAATTCGCACTGTGCGCCATGTTTATCACCCTGGCGTTGGATGCCGCACGCAGCCGGCAGGAAATCCCCTCGCTGCTGCTGGCCGGCCTATCCCTGGCTGTTTCGTGGGTTCTTATCCCCGGGCAGCTACTCATTGCCTCCCTCACGGGGTTCGTTCTCCTCCTGTGCGTGCGGCACCTCGTTTGCCAATCTTCCTTTATGTCTGAGACAGGAAAACTGGCGAGAGGCACCTCACATTGACTCCCTCACTGCCCTATCTTCTTGCTGTTCTGGCATTGGTTTTTGTCATCGATTTCGCCCTGCGTGCCCTGCCTTTTGCCACATTGGAGCCGCTGCGCGAGTCCGCGTTTGTTCAGAACATGGGGCGCTGGCTTCCCACGGGGATTCTCATGGTGCTGGCGGTCGCAACGCTGCGTTCGTCCGCTCTCGCTGTTCCGTCACACGCCTGGGCAGCACTCGTTGCGGCAGCAGCAACTGTCGTCACGCACCTGTTGAGCAAACGGAAAATGTTCCTCAGCATGCTCGTCGGCACGGGAACCTACGTCACTCTCCTCTCCCTGGTCTAGAAACGTTCCAACTGTCCACCCCATGCTCTACCCTGAGTTCATGCGCACTCAGACCTATATCCAGCACTCCTGCACCGTCCACGAACACCGCCTGGACGTTCCCCTGGATCACTCTCGTCCGCTCGGAAACGACAATCCCAGCATTGAAATTTTCGCCCGCGAAATCATCCGTCCCGGCGGCGAGAACCTCCCTCATCTCCTCTTCCTCCAGGGTGGTCCGGGCGGAAAATCCCCGCGTCCGGGCGATTTCCGCGACGGCTGGCTGGGACGCCTGCTCAAGGACTACCGCCTCGTCCTCCTCGATCAGCGAGGCACCGGCCAGTCCACGCGCATGGACACTCAGGCGCTGGTGACCTCCGGCCTCTACGCCACCGACGCTGAGCGCGCCCACGCACTGACCTTCTTCCGTCAGGATCAGATCGTGCGCGACGCCGAAATGCTGCGACAGCACATCACCGGCGGCAAGCCGTGGACCACCCTGGGGCAAAGCTACGGCGGATTCATCACCATGTCCTACCTGTCTCTCGCCCCCGAAGGGTTGGAAGCCTGCCTCGTCACCGGTGGTCTCCCGGGTCTGGTCGACATCGATGACATTTACCGCCTGACCTACAGGGCAACAGCTGCGCGCAACCGCGTCTACTTCGAGCGCTACCCGAACGATGAGCGCACCGTGCGCGACATCGCCCACCACCTGACCCAAACCGAGGAGCTTCTCCCCACGGGAGAACGCCTCACCCCCTCGCGCCTGCGCATGATCGGCATGAGCCTGGGAACCACGACCGCCACCGACGTCCTCCACTACTTGCTGGAAGGGCCGTGGGTCACCGTCGGCGGTCAGCGTCGTCTCAGCGAAGAATTCCTTTCCGAACTTGCGGGACACATCTCTATGGTCCCCATGTACGGCGTCCTCCACGAGTCCATCTATGCGGGGGCTACCCCGCAGCTCGCGGGGCGCGCAACCAACTGGTCAGCGGATCGCCTCGCCCACGAGACCCCCGGCTTCCACCCCGACGCCGACCCGCGTGACCTGTCAGAGCCGTTCTATCTGACGGGCGAGCACATGATGCGTTCCTTCTTTGACGAGGATCCCGCCCTCGCTCCCCTGGCCGGCACCACCGATGAGTTGGCCACGCGCACCGACTGGCCTGCCGTCTACCTGCCCGACGTTCTGCGTCAGAACCGCATTCCCGTGGCGGCGGCCATCTACTTCGAGGACATGTTTGTTCCCGTCGAACTTTCGTGCGAAACCGCCTCCCTCATCGGCGCACGCACCTGGGTGACCAACGAATACCAGCACGATGGCCTGCGCGCCTCCGGAGACCACGTCGTTGACCACCTGCTCTCCCTCCTCCACGACTGACGTACACCGCGCCTGTCCGCTCACCCTCCCTCCGCCTCGTCACTGACGAGGCGGAGCACCCCACTCGCTCCAAGCACCCACTCGCCCGACTCCCCGCTCACCCCATCACCCCTCCATCTGGAGGAGCGTTTCTCGAAACCCTCCTCCACGCCGCGCCCCACGCGCGGGAGGCACGCGGGGCGCTAGGCTTACGACATACCTGTGCTAGCCAACAGCTGCACCCCCGATATCGGTTACTGACCTCAGGAGACACCGTGACTGAACCCGTATTCGAAGCTATCAACTGGAACCGCATCGAGGACGACAAAGACCTCGAAGTGTGGGATCGTCTCACCGGTAACTTCTGGCTGCCGGAAAAAGTGCCGCTGTCCAACGACATCGCCTCGTGGAAGACGCTGCGCCCCGAAGAACAGCTGATGACGAACCGCGTATTCACCGGCCTGACCCTGCTGGACACCCTGCAGGGAACGGTGGGCGCAGTCAGCCTCCTCCCCGACGCGCGCACCCCCCACGAAGAAGCAGTGCTGACGAACATTGCCTTCATGGAATCCGTCCACGCGAAGTCCTACTCGTCGATCTTCTCCACGCTGCTGTCCACGGAAGAAATCAACGAGTCCTTCCGCTGGTCGACCGAAAACGCCGCGCTCCAGCGCAAGGCGGAGATCGTCAAGTCCTACTACGAGGGCGACGACCCCGAAAAGCGTAAGGTCGCCTCGACCATGCTGGAATCGTTCCTCTTCTACTCGGGCTTCTACGCTCCGATGTACTGGTCGAGCCACGCCAAGCTGACGAACACCGCCGACCTCATCCGTCTGATCATTCGCGACGAGGCCGTGCACGGCTACTACATCGGCTACAAGTACCAGCTGGCCGTCAACGAATCCACGCCGGAACGCCAGCAGGAACTCAAGGACTACACCTTCGACCTGCTCTTCGAACTGTACGAAAACGAAGAACAGTACACCGAAGATCTCTACGATCCGCTGGGTCTGACGGAGGACGTGAAGAAGTTCCTGCGCTACAACGCCAACAAGGCGCTGATGAACCTCGGCTACGAGGCGATGTTCCCGGCCGATGCCACCAACGTGAACCCGGCAATCCTCGCCGCCCTGTCCCCGAACGCCGACGAGAACCACGACTTCTTCTCCGGCTCCGGCTCGTCCTATGTGATCGGCGAAATCGTCGACACCGAAGACGAAGACTGGGATTTCTGACCATCATCCATCAGGAAGAGGAGACCTCATGCTGATCGTGACCACCAACAGCGTCGAAGACCACCCCGTCCAGCAGTACCTGGGCGTCGTGAGCGGCGAAGCAGTCAACGGCGTCAACATGTTCAAGGACATTGCCGCGGGCTTCCGCAACATGGTCGGCGGCCGTTCGGCTTCCTACGAGCAAGAACTCCAGCAGGCCCACACGGATGCCCTCAATGAGATGGCTCAGCGCGCGCAAGTAATGGGCGCAAACGCCGTCATCGGAGCGAGGGTGGACTACTTCACCACCGGCTCAGACGGGAGCATGCTGGTGGCCGTCGCCAATGGAACTGCCGTCGTGATTTCCTGACCTTCGTGCCCTCTGGCTCGCTTCCGAGCCAGAGGGCACCGTATATTTCCAGCCCCTCACACACGGCAACACACCCACCCGCTTTGCCGTCCACTGAGGGGTTCCGTTCTCGTCTGAACGCCCCACTCCGGGTGCGCTCTCAGCTGAGAAAGAGCTGTAAAACCGGTCTGACCAGCTGACAAATTGCCCGCTTTTTGGCTCCCACCGGTAAAATACTGTCGGTAGGCGTGTTCGCACATGCTGAACCGTAAACACGAGAGATCAACCGGGAGCGCAGACATGAGCATCTTCGACCGTTTTGAAAACGCCGTAGAACGCGGCGTCAACGGCGTGTTTTCGCGTGTCTTCCGTTCGGGAATTAAAGCGGTTGACGTGAATTCCGCGGTGCGCCGCGCCATGGAAGACCACATCCAAGAAGTCTCCCCCGAACGCTCCATCGCCCCCAATCGCTTCGTCATCCGCATGGCCACGTCCGACATGGATCACCTGGGCGCCGACCTCGCGGTTCTCGCAGACGAATTCGCCCAGCAGGCCACCGAACACGCCGCAGCCCAGGGATACGTGCTCCTGGGGCCGGTGAGCGTCACTTTTGAAGCTGACAGCGACGAATTCACCGGCCAACTCCAGGTGGAAGCCTCGAACGAACGCGGAGCCGCCGCGCCCGCCACCGCCTCCGCGCCCTCGCCGGAACACCCGATCATTGACGTTGACGGCGACAAGTGGCTGCTGACCGAACCGGTCACCGTCCTCGGCCGAGGAACCGAAGCCGATATCGTCGTCGCAGATTCCGGCGTCTCCCGCCGCCACCTCGAATTGCGCATCACCCCGACGGGCGTCATTGCCACCGACCTGGGATCCACCAACGGCACCTTCGTCGAAGGACACCGTATCGATGCCGCGACCCTGCTGGACGGGAACCAGATCACCATCGGTCGCACCAGAATCCTCTTCTGGACTCACCCCGAAACCGAGGGGGCTCAATGACGACCGATCTGACTTTCACACTTTTCCGCCTGGGATACCTCGCTCTGCTGTGGTTCCTGGTGCTGGGAGCCGTGTCCACTCTGCGCCGTGACATCTTCGGCACAGTGGTCACTCCCCGCGGAAAAGGCCGCAAGAAAGCCGATCGCCGTCGCAAGGAATCCCAGCGAGCCGAAACCAGCGCCTCGCCCCACAATCTTCTGATCACCGGAGGCCCCCTGGTGGGCACCCTCCTGCCCCTGGGGGCGTCCCCCATCGTCGTCGGTCGTTCCCCGTCGGCCACCCTCGTCCTCGAAGACGAGTACGCCTCATCGCAACACGCCCGTCTGTCGCCCTCGAACGGACAGTGGTGGATTGAGGATCTCGGTTCACGCAACGGAACCTTCGTGGATGACGAGCGCCTGACTCAGCCCCGAGTTCTCATGCCCGGAGAAATTGTTCGTGTCGGACAAACCACCCTTGAACTGGTGAAGTGACATGGCATCAACTCCCGTGGAATTCCGTTGCGCCGCCCGCTCAGACGTCGGGCTGGTTCGCCAGAACAACCAGGATTCCGGCTATGCCGGAACGAACCTGCTGATCCTTGCCGATGGGATGGGTGGCCCCGCGGGTGGCGATATCGCGTCCTCCGTGGCCGTCGCCCACCTGGTTCCGCTGGATATCGATTCGCATCCGGCCGATTCGCTGCTTCCCCTGCTGCGCACCGCTCTCATGGACGCGCACGAGGAACTGTCCGATCGTTCTCAGCGCGACCCGGAGCTCGCGGGTCTGGGCACCACCTGCATCGCCCTCATGCGTTCGGGGAATAAGCTCGCGATGGTTCACATCGGGGATTCTCGCGCCTACGTTTTGCGGGGAAACACCCTCACCCAGGTGACGACGGATCACTCCTTCGTGCAGTACCTGGTGGATTCGGGGCAGATTACCCCCGACGAGGCGGAACACCATCCGCAGCGCAACGTCGTTTTGCGGATCCTGGGTGATTCTCAGGCGGATGTGACGCCGGATGAGACAATGCGTGAGGCCGTGATCGGTGACCGGTGGCTGCTGTGTTCCGACGGCCTGTCCGGCGTGGTGTCCGCGGAAACCATCGCGCATATTCTGGCCGAGATCAGCGATCCCGGCGAATGCGCGGAAGAACTGATTCGCCTGGCTCTCCTGGCGGGCGGCCCCGATAACGTGACCTGTGTTGTGGCCGATATCGTGCCCCAAGGGACGGTTGTCCCCGTCGCACCCCAGGTCGTGGGGGCGGCCGCCGTGGATCGCAGTGCGCCCACCCGAGGAGGCGGAGGCGCAGCCGCAAAGGCAGCTGCCCTGTCCGCGCACACCCCCACCGGTGCGCCCAACGCATCCTCCACCTCGTACGCGACGAGCGAGGAGGACGAGGCGGAAGACGAACGTCCGCGCCGCACCTGGGTTTTCCCCGTTGTCACTTTCCTCATGACGCTGGTGTGCGTGGGGGCTGCGTGGCTGGGGTGGACGTGGTCGCAAACCCAGTACTACGTGATCGGCCAGAACGGTTACGTCGTCATCCACCAGGGGATTCCTCAGTCCATTGGCTCGTGGAAGCTCTCGCACGCCGTAGAGATCACGGATGTGAAACTCGATCAGCTCGCTGAGGTAGATCGTCAGCGCCTGACCGAACCCGTGGTGCGTTCCTCGCGCGCCGATATCGACAGCTACGTCGCGACCCTCAAGGCGAATGTGCGTGCTCGCGCGCAGATGGCCGAGGATCCTGCGACGGCACCGTCTGCTACGGCAACACCTCCCGCGGGATCTGCGCCCGCCCCCGAATCCACCGGAGCCGGGACAACGACTTCTTCTTCCATTTCTCCTGCTCGCATGCAGGGTCTGCCTGTGGCGCCTGAAACCGCGGGACGGGAGAGCTAGTGGCAACCGTTTCTATTGCTCCGGTTCGCCCTAGGCGTGTCCTCGAAATGATTCTGATGCTCATTGCTCTGGCAGTGGGAATCGGAGGATACGTCCTCACGTCGCTCAATCGCACGGGCGAGCTGCCTGCCAACCTCGGTCGTCACATCCTCATCCTCGTGGCGGTCGCAGTGGTCGCAGAGATCGGCGTGCACATTCTGGCTCCCTACGCCGATCCCGTAATCCTGCCCATTGCGGTTGCCCTCACGGGTCTTGGTCTGGCGATGATCTATCGTTTGGATCTGTCCTACGAGGCGCTATCGATGCCGACGGTGGGGTTGCGTCAGCTCATGTTTGTCGGTGTGGCCGTGGCTGCTGCCGCCGCCACCCTCCTCATGGTGCGCGACCATCGTGCACTGCGCCGCTATACCTACACGTCGGGGCTTATTTCTCTGATTCTTCTGCTCCTGCCGATGGTACCGGGGCTGGGGCGCGAGACTTTTGGTGCGCGCGTGTGGATTCATCTCGGCCCGCTGTCGCTGCAGCCGGGGGAGCTCGTGAAGATCACCCTGGCCGCCTTCTTTGCCGGCTACCTGGTGACGCATCGCGACACGCTAACCGTCGGCGGCTCCAAGTTCCTCGGGTTGCGTCTGCCGCGCGCTCGCGACCTGGGCCCGATCCTCGTGGTCTGGCTGATCGGCATCGCCATTTTGGTGCTGCAGCGTGACCTGGGAACCTCTCTGCTGTTCTTCGGCCTGTTTGTCGCCATGCTGTACGTCGCCACGAATCGCGTCTCTTGGCTGCTCATCGGGTTCGTCATGTTTACGCCCGCAGTGCTCATCGCGATCCAGGCGTTTAGCCACGTGCAGGCACGTTTCCACGTGTGGCTGCACGCCCTGGATGACGAGGTCTACACCCAGGGAGCCGGGTCTTTCCAGCTGGTGCAGGGTCTGTTCGGCCAAGCCTCCGGCGGCCTGATGGGAACCGGGTGGGGTCGCGGCTATCCGCAGCTCGTTCCCCTGGCGAACTCGGATTTCATCCTGTCGTCTTTCGCTGAGGAACTCGGTATCACCGGGATGGCAGCCATCCTGGTGCTCTACCTGATCCTCATTGAACGAGGCATGCGCGCAGCTATCGGCGTGCGCGACGGCTTCGGGAAGCTCCTGGCAACGGGTTTGAGTTTTTCTTTTGCCCTCCAGCTGTTCGTTGTGTTGGGTGGGATCACGCGCCTGATTCCTCTGACCGGTTTGACGGCTCCCTTCCTGGCGGCCGGCGGCTCCTCCATGGTGTCGTCGTGGTTGGCCATTGCTCTGCTCATCCGCGTGTCGGATGCTGCTCGTCGTCCCGCGGCGGTGACCCCGTGGACGACGGGTAACCTGCCCGCCGTGGGGGCTTCCGCCTCGTCTCGTCAGGACACGGCATCGGATCATGCCGCGACCTCGGTGACGCTTCCTCCCATGGAGGCCACTGCCGTTTCGCGTGGAGCGGGTAAGGAGCGCGCATGAATACTCAGATTCGCCGACTTTTTGTCGTGGTGTTGCTACTTTTTGCGGCTCTCGGCCTCATTTTGACGAATAACCAGGTGTTCCAGGCTCCGGAGCTAAATGCGGACGCACGCAATCAGCGCACGATTTTGCATGCGGCGGAAACGGATCGCGGCCCCATCATCGTGGACGGCACAGCTATCGCCTCTTCCCAGAAGGTCGATGGCTCATCTCGTTTCCAGCGTTCGTACGCGGACGGCCCTCTGTACGCGGCACTGACCGGATACTTTTCTGCGGCTTTCTCCCAGTCGACGGGAATGGAAGCGGCAGCGGAGGACATCCTCGACGGCCAGTCGCAGGCTCTTTTGGCTCAGCGCCTGCGCAACCTGTTCACGGGCGCCAATCGCCAGGGCGGCGGCGTGGTACTAACCATCAACCCGCAGATGCAAAAGATCGCGGCGGAAAAGCTGGGGAATCGACGCGGAGCCGTCGTTGCTCTCAACGCGCAGACGGGTGCGATCTTGGCGCTCTACTCGTCCCCGAGCTACGACCCGAACCAGCTGGCAGCTTTCGACTCTGCGGCAGCCAATGACGCCTACAACGCCCTGCTCAACGACCCGGGTCGTCCCCTGTACAACCGTGCGATCGCCGGCGACCTCTACGCTCCCGGCTCCTCGTTCAAGATTCTGACGACGATTGCTCTCCTGGAAAAGGGCGTGGCTCAGCCGGACACCCCCATGGATTCGCCGGTGTCGACGGTTCTTCCGGGAACGGTAACGTCCGTGTCGAATATCGAGTCCACGGACTGCGGTTCCGGGAAGCCCTCTCTTGCCGAGGCCTTCGCGCGTTCCTGCAATACGACCTTCATTCTGGCCAGTGAAAAGCTCACGCACGCGGATATGGCCGATGTGGCCAACCGTTTTGAATTCGGGTCGACTCAGAAGATTCCCTTGACCGTGACGCCCTCGATTTTCCCTGAGAAAACCGATGCCGCTCAGTTGGCGATGTCGTCTATCGGCCAGTTCTCCGTGAAGGCTACGCCCCTGGAAATGGCGATGGTTGCTCAGACGATCGCGAAAAACGGTCAGATGATGAACCCCTACCTCATTGAGCAGATCGTTGACGGCGACCTGCAGGTGCGTTCTTCTGCGACCCCTTCACCCCTAGGACAGAAGGTGAAGCCGGAGATCGCTCAGCAGCTCACGCGCATGATGCAGGGGGTTGTGGATCAGCCCTACGGCACCGGAACTACGATGGCTCTTCCGGGCGTTTCTGTTGCGGCGAAGACCGGAACTGCCGAAGTGGGCGATGGGTCGAACCGCGCCAACGCGTGGGCTGTGGGCTTTGCTCCCGCCGATCGTCCGACCATTGCTTTCGCCGTCCTGGTTGAGGGCGATGACCGCGTTCCAGTTCCTCACGGGGGAAGCGACGCCGGCCCCATTGCTCGTGCTCTTCTGGAAGCGGGGCTGAAGTGACTGATTCTTCCGCATCGACGCCTCGTCCCACGATGACCGGCCACCTCCTGGGGGGACGCTACACGCTGCTCTCTCACATTGCGCAGGGCGGAATGGGTGAAGTCTGGAAGGCGCGCGATCGCGTCAGCGGCCGCACTGTCGCCGCCAAGGTGCTGCGTCCCGAGCTGTCGGGTCAGGAATTGTCCCTGTCGCGCCTGCGCCTGGAGGCGCGCAATGCGATGAGCGTGGAGCACCCGAATATCGCAAACGTCCTGGATTCCGGTGAGGAGAACGGGCGCGGGTGGATCATCATGGAGCTGGTCGAAGGTCGTCCCCTGACGGATTATCTCCGCGGGAATTCGGTAATTGCTCCGGAGTATCTGATGCCGGTTCTCATGCAGATCGCCATGGCTTTGGGGGCGGCCGCTCAGGCCGGTGTGGTTCACCGCGACATTAAGCCCGCCAACGTCCTGGTGCGTGAGGACGGCATGGTAAAGCTGACGGACTTCGGGATTTCGCGCACGGACAGCCAGGTGGAGCTGACGGCTGCGGGCATGGTGATGGGCACCGCCCAGTATTTGCCGCCCGAGCAGGCCATGGGTGAGAAAGCGACATCGTTGGGCGACCTCTACGCCCTGGGCGTGATCGCGTATGAAGCGGCTTCTGGGCGCCGCCCCTTTACCGGGGAGTCCCAGGTGGATATTGCGTTCTCCCACGTCAATGACCCGGTTCCTCCGCTTCCTTCGACGGTTCCCGCCCCCTTGGCGGACGTCATCATGCACCTGTTGGAGAAGACTCCGTCTCAGCGTCCCGAGTCGGGTGCTGCCCTGGTGCGCGAGTTGGTAGCCGCTGGGCAGGCTTTAGGGATTTCCCTGTCGCCCCGTCCTCTTCCTCTTCCCGAGGGGGTGGCCGATCAGCCGGAAACCGCCGCGCAGCCTGCGGTTCCGCCCGTTCGTCACACCCCGCAGCGTTCTCTTCCCGATGAGATGCTCGCCCCGGTTGACGTGGAGGAACGCGCGTCTCGCCCGTCCCTGTCGTCGCGCACGCGCATTCCGCAGCCGCGCTCGGAGCGTCACCTTCCCGCGTGGCATCGCATGGGCAGCGACGAGGCACCCGCCGCTTCCGCTGCCACGGCTTCCGCACCCGCGCACTCCGCCTCGTCTCATCGCGAGGCGACCTCCCGCACTTCCCCCACCCACGCCGCTGCGCCTCGTCGCAACGAAAGAGACGCGCAATCCCCCTCGGAACACGCGCACGCAGTGGAGGAACGCAGGGACGCGGTGTCATCGTCTACGCGCCGCTTCCCGTGGCGCGAGATCCGCGAGGATATTCGTCTGCCGCTGACTGCGCCCACGGTGCGCTCGAAATACAACCGTTCCGTGGTGGCGCCGCAGCCCACCCGAGGGGAAACGATCGGCAAGTGGGTTGTGATTACCCTGATCGTTTTGACCCTGATCCTGATTGCTCTTGCTACTATCCAGAACAGGTTTGGGATGTTCACTTCCGCCAGTGAAGTGTACGTTCCACTCAATGAGGAGGTTACGACATGGCTGAGTCCATCCCTCATCTTCTAGGGGGACGTTACGAGGTGCGTTCGCTCATCGGCCGCGGAGGCATGGCCGAAGTCCATTTGGGCTTTGATACGCGCCTGTCCCGGATTGTGGCAATTAAGACGCTACGCATCGACCTGGCGCGCGATTCCGTGTTCCAGGCGCGATTCCGTCGCGAAGCGCAGTCTGCGGCCTCGCTCAATCACCCGAATATCGTGGCTGTCTACGACACGGGCGAGGAACCCCAGATGATGCCCGACGGGCAGAGCGTGTCCGTGCCCTACATTGTCATGGAGTACGTCGAGGGTCGCCCCGTGAAGGATCTGCTCTCCGACGGCGCGGGTGCGTTCCCCATTCACGAGGCGGGAAACATCGTTGCCGGGGTGCTCTCCGCCCTGGAGTACTCGCACGCCGCGGGGCTCATTCACCGCGACATTAAGCCGGGCAACGTCATGCTGACGACCAAGGGCGAAGTCAAGGTTATGGATTTCGGTATCGCGCGTGCGGTCACTGATTCTCAGGCGACGATGACGCAGACGAACGCCGTGGTGGGAACCGCCCAGTATCTTTCTCCCGAGCAGGCGCGCGGCGAGCAGGTGGATGCTCGTTCGGATCTGTATTCGGCGGGTGTGCTGCTTTTTGAGCTTTTGACGGGGCAGCCTCCGTTTACCGGGGATTCCGCGGTGGCAGTGGCCTACCAGCACGTCCAGCAGCTTCCCCCCGTTCCATCATCCATCGCCTCCGATATTCCCGAGGCTATGGATCGTGTGGTCCTCAAGGCTCTGGCGAAGAATCGCGACGATCGCTACTCTTCGGCGGCGGCAATGAAGGCCGATCTGCTCCGCGCAATGCACGGGGCAGAGGTGAACGCTCCGGCGACCGCCGTGTGGCAGCAGCTGACCCCCACGCCGGGGAATACCGCGGTCACCACGACGCTTCCTCCGCTGCCGTCTCCTCCGCCGTCCGTTCACACACCGACGGCTACGACGACCCTGTCGCGCACGCGTGCGGCGGCCGACGTGGACGAGCAGAAGAAAAAGAAGTCGATTCCGATCATTGTGGCCATCGTGGCACTGCTTGCTATCGCCGTTGCCGGCTTGGGGTGGGTGCTGACCAACAATGGGACGACAAAGGCCACTGTGGACGTTCCCAACGTTGTGGGGATGACCCAGGCCGAAGCCATGTCGGCGATTAAGAACACCGGTTTGGAGTGGGCGCTGGCTGATCAGCCGGTGGAATCGGAGACGGTTCCCGCGGGGAGCGTGGTCAGCACGAATCCTCCGGGTGGAAGCCAGGTGAAGTCGGGATCTCGCGTAACCGCGATCCTGTCGGCGGGGCCTGCTTCCGTGTCGATTCCGGACAATCTCAAGGGAATGTCGCCGGATGAGGCGAAGGCTGCCGTGGAGAAGCTCGGTTTGAAGTGGGCTTTGTCCGATCAGCAGGTGGCCTCCGAGGACGTGGAGAAGGGCAAGATCGCCAAGACGAATCCGTCGTTTGGTTCGAAGGTGAAGTCCGGTTCTACGGTAACCGGCTACGTGTCCTCCGGTTCGGAGAAGGTCAATGTTCCGGACGTGTCCGGGATGACTCAGGATCAGGCGCGTGAGGCTCTGACCCAGAAGGGTCTGACCGTGGGGAACGTGTTGACGGCTGACGATCCGACAGCTCCGGCGAATCGTATTGTGCGGACCGATCCGGTGTCCGGCTCGGAGGTGAAGCGCGGTGATGCCGTAACACTGGTGATCGCAACGGGTGACGTGGTGATTCCGCGCGATCTGACGGGTCAGTATTACCAGACGGTTGCTTCTGCTCTGGAGGAGCTGGGGCTGCGTGTGACGATTGTTCAGCAGTACAACCGCAATGCTGCTGCCGGTGTTGTCACGGGCATGACTCCGGGTGACGGGCAGAAGGTCCCTCAGGGGTCGAGCGTGACCGTGTACGTGTCGCAGGGCGCTCAGCCGGGCACCGGTTCGACTCCGGCGCCTACCCGTTCGGGTACCTGATCGGCGCTGTGAATTGAGCGTCTGAGCTTTCAGATGTCGGAAGGGCGCACTCCTGACGGCTGGGGGCCCCCCCGGTTTTCGTTGGCGTGGGGTTGGTTTTGTGGTTCCAGCGGTCTTTGCCGTGCCCCGCAGCCGCCGGGCAGTGAA
>CAURIY010000017.1:0-26282 GCA_963525415.1 uncultured Actinomyces sp. | reverse complement strand
TGGGGGGCGCGTGTATTTTTATCGGTTCCGGCCCCTACCCCGGGTCTCTTGTGCGGGTTTCTTTCGCTTGGGGGGGGGGGGGGGCCCCCCCCCCCCCCCCCCCCCACCCCGCATGGAGAACTGTCAGTGTCTCGGGTTCTGTACGTGCGGCTGGATACCAGCGGCGACCAGCGTTGAGAGCGGCGGCAGGCATACCAACCCCCGTGTTTAGACCTGTAGATTTTTGATCTTCCACGTAATGCGGGCATGCGCACCCACTCCGGAATCAGAGTATCGGTAGAGATTTCCAGGGAATCCTCTTCCCCGCTTCCGCTGAGGTTCCTCCTGCTTCTGCTGAAGAGACGTCCCGCTGAAGAGCGTGTCTCTCGTCTGTATTAGTGACGCAGGCGCTCGTGAGCCGCGTGCTGCTGAGACTCCAGCTGGAAGGTTGCGTGATCGATCGTGATGGGGAAATGACTGTGCACGCACTCGCCCAGAGCATGAACCAGGGAATCCCTCTCGGCAGCTGTCAGAGTGGGAACCACCATGATGTGAGCGGTCAGGGACACCAACCCCGTGGACACCGTACTGACGTGCAGGTCGTGAATCCCCTCAACCCCGGGAACTTCCAGGACATGCATACGGACTTCAGACAGATCCAGTTCCTCGGGAACCTTCTCCATGAGCACGCCGATACTGGTTCGCAGAAGAGACAGAGCCCGGGGCGCCATAAACGCGGCAATCACCAGGGAGGCCACCGCATCGGCTCCCACCCACCCGGTCAACCAGGCGATGAGAGCAGCAGCGATCACGGCACACGAGCCCAGCGCATCGTTGGCCACCTCCAAAAAGGCCGCTTTCATGTTGAGCGACTCGTCGCGTCCCCCCATCAAAATGAGCAGAGAAATACCGTTCGCCACCAGGCCGACAACACCCACGAGCAGCATGGGAAGCGCCTCTACCTCGTGGGGATGAAGCAGGCGCTCAATTCCTTCCCAGATCACCACCGCGCAGATCACGATCAACATGCCCGCCTGAAGAGAAGCAGCCAAAACCTCGGAACGAGCCCACCCCCACGTATGGCGATCATCGCGCGGACGTGCCATGAGGTGTGCGGCGCACAGAGCAACAACCAGGCCGGAAGAATCGACGGCCATATGCCCGGCATCCGCAGCCAATGACAGCGACCCGGAGAGGAACGCCGCCACAAGCTCAACCGTCAAGATCGTTGCCGTCACCGCGAGCGCCGCAGCCAAACGCCCCCGTGAGGCGTGTGCGTGCGAATGAGTGTGCCCCCCGTGAGCGTGGGAATGCTCGCCTTCGTGCGAATGCGCGTGACCGGAATGGGTGTGTCCGGATGAGGGGCTGTGAGAATGCCCGCCGTGGATGGGGGTGTTCCCGCTATCGGGGGAACACGCAGAAGGGGAGGGGCGGTGATCCTGATGCGTCATTCTCGTGGTCTTTCCATTGAGTGTGCGCATGCGGTGCGATGCGTCCCCTCCACTCTAGTAGCGTTCAGGGGGCGACGTGTGGAGGAAACGCTCACCTCGCCGTATGCTCATGACGCACACACCGCCTCGTCAATGAAAAGAGAGATACGCATGAGCGCAACCATTACCACCGTGAACCTCAACGGCATTCGTGCCGCCGCGAAAAAGGGACTGATGGAATGGCTGGAGGAGGCCGCTCCCCACGCCCTGCTCATGCAGGAAGTGCGCGCGGACGAGCAGATCGCTACCGATCTGCTCGGCTCGGAGTGGGACACCACCGTCGTTCCCTGCCGCATCAAAGGGCGCGCGGGTGTGGCGATCGCGGTTCACAGGGATCGCGGGGCGTTCATTGGCGAGCCGCGCACCGTTCTGGACGATGCCGAAAGCGACGTGGATTCGGGGCGCTGGGTGGAAACGAGTGTCGACCTGGGCGGGGCGCCGCTGACCGTGGTGTCGGCGTACTTCCACTCCGGGGAGAAGGACACTCCGAAGCAGGAGGCGAAAATGGCGCACCTGCCGCGTATCGGCGCGCGTATGAGCGAGCTGCTGGAAGCCTCTCGCCAGGGTGGGCAGCAGGTCGTGGTGGCCGGTGATTTCAACGTGGTGCGCTCGAGGGCGGATATCAAGAATTGGACGCCGAATCACAATAAGCGCGCCGGTGTGCTCGATGAGGAAATTGCCTTCCTCGATCAGTGGGTTGCGCAGGGGTGGCACGATATTACGCGCGATCTTTCCGGGGAGGTGCAAGGCCCCTACACCTGGTGGTCATGGCGCGGTCAGGCCTTTGATAACAATGCGGGGTGGCGCATCGACTATCAGTACGTGACTCCGGGTCTTGCCGAGCGGGCGCGCAGCGTTGAGGTGGGGCGAGCGGCTTCCTACGATCAGCGTTTCAGCGATCACGCGCCGTTGAGCGTGGTGTACGACCTCGCGTGACGAGGCAGTGGTTGGGGAATTCGCACGGGTTCCCCAACGCTGGGGTACGTCCGGCGCCAGGTTGGGTATGCGCTGCGGTGGGTGAGGTGTGCAGGTATCGTGGCGGTCCTGTGCAGGGGGCGGAATATATACGCACGTGCGATGAGGGAGTGGCGTGTGTGCCGGGGGGTGATCTTTGCCGGTACGTGGCGCGCCGATAGAAAGACGCCCCCGGAAAGACGCTCCGGGATTAGTTGCTTTCGAAATCGAAAAGCGCCATCGAAGAATAGAGCCCACTTTCGTCGACGCGATCGAGGCGGAAGCCCGGGACGACCCAGGACGCCTCGCCCGCGTTGCCGATTTCAAGCGCACGATCAATCACCTCGTCGCTGACGTTCTGCGCCAGCGTGACGTGCGGGTGGTAGGGGAATCGCGCGTCGAAATCGAGGGGGCCGGAGCGCAGATCCTCGGCGAGCATTTCGCATTCGCGAGCGCCCTCGGCCAGATCGAGGAAAGCGACCGGGGAAATAGGGCGGAAAGTTCCCGGTTCTCCCAGAGTGATGCGGAAAGCACTGTGCTGCGAGGCGACGGCGCGCAGGTGATGGATCACGTCCTCGCGGGCGTCGATGTCCACGGGGGTCGGGGGGATGATCGTGATGTGTGCGGGAACTTTGTGTCCCTGAGGATCTCCCAGCTGAACGCGGATGTCGGTGAGTGCACTGACCCAGGGTTCGGGTATCGCGATCACGACGCCCAGCCATTCTTGGCCGGAAGTGCGCTCGGGGAGATACATGGAACCGCCTGGGGTGGGGGACTCTGACCGACCTATCGTACAGGTTTGTGGAGGGGGTGCATGTCCGGGGAAGGTCTCTGCGCGCGGAGGTGGGGCGAGGCATCTGCCTGGTGGGTGGCTCATGGGAAGTGTGGTGCGTGCGGGCACAGAGGGCGGGCGAGGCTGTGGGTGAGTGGGGAGCACCTGCGTCGCTTGTGCGGAAAACGTCGCTCTGCCTCGAACTCGTGGAAGAAGCGAGGACGTGGGGGCTACGTGAGTGATTCCTCCTGTGTACACTGGCGGGAGAGATGCACACGATGACGTGACACCACAAGGAAGTGATTGCAGTGGAACTTACCTGGCTCCCCGCCCTCAGCGCCGACGAAGGAGAACGAGGCGCACGCGAACTTTTCCGTGAAACCTACGGATATGAGGCCACCGAGGTCTGGTCTGCGCCCGGACGCGTCAACGTCATTGGGGAACACGTTGACTACAACGGGGGAGCGTGCCTGCCCATCGCCCTCCCGCACCGCGCCTACCTGGCGCTGACGCCTCGCGAAGATCGACGCGTCCGCTTGGTATCCCCGCAAACCCGTGACGAGGTCAATGACATGTCACTGGATTCCATCGGGCCGGTGGGAACTGACGGAGAAATCGGCAACTGGTCGGCCTACCTCGCCGGTGTCGCCTGGGCGCTCGAACAGGCCGGATACGGTCCCCTCCCAGGATTCGATGCCGCCCTGTATTCCTGCGTCCCGCGAGGGGGAGGGCTTTCCTCGTCCGCCGCTCTCGAATGTGCGATGGCCGTTGCTCTGGACGAGGTTGCGCACCTCGGGCTTGCGGGCACGGTCGCGGAACCGAATGACGAAGGACGCAGCATCCTTGTTGACGCGGCACGACGCGCAGAAAACGAGATCGCCGGAGCGAATACCGGGGGACTGGATCAGACCGCCTCGCTGCGTTGCCGCGAAGGGTACGCGCTGGCGTTGGACTGCCGCGATATGTCGACCCGCCAGATTCCCTTTGATCTGTCCGCGTGGGGGCTTGCTCTCCTGGTGATCGACACGCGCGCCGCGCATTCTTTAGCCGATGGCCAGTACGGTGCGCGTCGCGCGGACTGTGAAGAAGCCGCTGAGATTGTGGGGGTTTCTCTGCTCGAAGAAGTGGAGGATTTTGACGAGGCGATGCGCCTCCTGCCTACGGAACAGTTGCGGAAGAGGACGCGGCACGTGGTGTCAGAAATTGCGCGAACCCGCGCCTTCATTGACCTCATGGGGCAGGGAGTGCTGGAGGGGGAGCGTCTGCGTATCGCCGGCGCCCTGATGAACGACTCCCACGACTCCCTGAGGGACGACTACGAGGTGAGCTGCCCGGAACTCGATGTCGCGGTAGACGCGGCTCGCCGAGCAGGAGCCTACGGGGCACGCATGACGGGCGGTGGATTCGGAGGGAGCGCGATCGCTCTGGTGGACGCCGACGCTCTGGAGGAAACCGCTCGCGCCGTCGCGCAGGCATACAGCGAGCAGGGATTCGACGCACCCGCATTCATCGTGGCCACGCCGGGTGCTCCGGCCGGACGACTGGTGTGAGAACTCCCTGAAAAAACGCAGATGTCCGGGTGGGATGGCACAATCAATACATGACTTCTACGCACCCGTGGCTCATTGTCGGACTGGGAAATCCTGGACTTGAATACGCGCATACGCGCCACAACGTCGGTCACATGGTGATCGATGCCCTTGCCGCGCGTGCGGGAGTCACCCTGAACTCTCACCGTTCGGGAACCCACACGGCCGACATCCGCATGGGTGTTCTCCCCGGCGGGGTACCGGGACCTCGCGCGATCATCGCCGTATCGGATTCCTATATGAACACCTCGGGCGGGCCGGTGGGACGTCTCGCCAAGTTCTTGGACATCGCCCCCGACCACCTCCTGGTCATCCATGACGAACTTGATCTGCCCGAACACTCCCTTCGCCTCAAAACCGGTGGGGGAGAAGGCGGCCACAACGGCCTGAAATCCATCTCCCAGGTACTGGGAACACGCGACTACCATCGCCTGCGCATGGGGATCGGCCGTCCGCCGGGGCGCATGGATGCGGCGGATTTCGTCCTCGCGCGTATCCCCGCGAAAGCAATGACCGACATTGAGGTCACGGTCGAAGAAGCCGCGGATGTCGTGCAGGACGTGGTGATGCGCGGATTTGCGGAAACGCAGCAGCGCCTGCACACCGCCCAGGGAGCCTGAGGAATGGCGAAACTGACGGGGCTTCTTCCCCTCATCCTCGACGACCCCGCCGTCGAGCAGACACTCCTGTCCGTCCGTACGCGACACAGCGGAACAGCTGTGATCCCCGCGGGCGCGCGTATCCCCCTCGTCGCTGCTCTCGCACAGGAAGAGCCCGCTCCCGTTATTCTCGTGACAGCAACGGGACGCGAAGCGGAATCCTGCGCGGCCGCGCTGCGTTCCTGGTGCGACGGCGTCGAGGTGTTCCCCGCGTGGGAGACCCTCCCGCACGAACGCCTCTCCCCCCAAGCGGACACGATGGCTCAGCGCATTTCCGTGCTTCGTCGCTTGGTGCATCCCGAGCAGGGAGATGAACACTCCGGTGCGCTCCGCGCAGTTGTCGTCCCCATTCGTGCTCTCCTGCAACCGATCATCCGTGGAATCGCCGAACATGAACCCGTCCGGATTCGGCGCGGGGACATCGTCGATCTCCCCGAGCTCGCACAGCGTCTGCGCGAGTTGGGATACGAACGCGTCGACATGGTGGAACGCCGCGGTCAGTTCAGTGTGCGCGGTGGGATTCTGGACGTCTTTCCTCCCCAGGAAGCACACCCCGTGCGTCTGGAACTGTGGGGAGACGAAGTCGATGACATTCGTATGTTTTCCGTTGCCGATCAGCGCACTTTGGACGAAGCCCGGGGTGGACTGTGGGCGGTGGCATGTCGTGAACTGCTGTTCAACGACGCGGTACGCGCCCGCGCCCGCCAGGCTGCCACGCGCCTGCCCGGAGCCGCAGAAATCCTTGAACTCGCGGCGGAAGGAATCCCCGCACCCGGTATCGAATCCCTGGCTCCGGTGCTGGCCGAAGGCATGGATCGTCTGATCGATCTGATCCCCGCGGACTCACCGGTTCTCATGGCAGACCCGGAACGCGTCCATGCGCGAGCCAGCGATCTCGTGGCCACAACTGACGAATTTGTTGCCGCCGCATGGTCGATGGCCGCCTCGGGTGGGCAGGTTCCCCTGGAAGCGGGGGAAGCTTCCTTCCTCAACCTGGATGACATCTGGGAGAAAAGTGCCCGCGCCTGGTGGCAGCTGACGGCGCTCCCGCCCGCAGAACTGGCAGAAGGACTGAGTGAGGAAGGGGAGGAGGCCGCCTCCGATGCAGGTGACGCCCCCATTCGTGCCCTCCTCCAGCGAGAAGTCCACTCGCGCCTCGTCTCCCAGAACCTGGTCTCCGTCGGCATGCGTGACGTCCGCCCCTACCGCGGCGACCTGACGCGAGCAATCGCAGATCTCACGGAGCTGTCGCACGCGCAGTGGCGCCTGCTGGTGACCACCGAAGGATCGGGTCCTGCTCGACGGATGCTCTCCATCCTCACCGACGCTGGAGTCCCCACACGCCTGGTTGCAAGCCTCGACGACCTGCCGGAAACGGGCGTGGTTCACGTGACCACAGCCCAAGCAGGGAAGGGATTTGTCGCTCCCGACCTCAAACTGGCGCTGCTGACTGAAACAGACCTGACGGGACGTGCCGGAACAACGACGCGAGATGTGCGAAAAATGCCCTCCCGCCGCCGCAAAGGCATCGACCCGCTGACCCTGCATGCGGGCGACTACATCGTCCACGAACAGCACGGCATTGGTCGTTTTATCGAACTGGCCTCCCGAACCGTGGGACAGGGAGAAAGCGCGGTCACGCGCGACTATCTGGTGATCGAATACGCCCCGTCCAAACGCGGCCAGCCCGGTGATCGTCTCTTCATTCCCACTAGCTCCCTGGATCAAATTTCCAAATACACGGGTTCTGATCAGCCCACGCTGACCCGCATGGGGGGAGCGGATTGGGAGAAAACCAAGGCGAAAGCCCGTAAAGCTGTCAAGGAAATTGCACAGGAACTGGTGCGTCTCTACGCGGCACGCCAAGCGACTCAGGGGCACGCGTTTTCTCCGGATACTCCCTGGCAGCGGGAACTGGAAGATGCCTTCCCTTACGTGGAAACTCCCGATCAGCTGGTGACGATTGATGAAGTGAAAGCCGATATGGAGAAGCCGACCCCTATGGATCGTCTCCTCACCGGCGATGTGGGCTACGGCAAAACCGAAATTGCTGTCCGAGCAGCTTTTAAGGCTATTCAGGACGGTAAACAGGTTGCAGTTCTTGTCCCCACCACGCTCCTGGTGCAGCAGCACGCGGAAACCTTCGCAGAACGCTACGCCGGATTCCCCGTCACCATTGGCACACTGTCGCGCTTCTCTACCCCGAAGGAAGCCGAAAAAGTGCGCGCAGGGCTGGCGAGCGGCGGAATTGACCTGGTTATCGGCACCCACTCCCTGCTGACGGGAGCCGTCTCCTTCAAAAACCTGGGACTCGTCGTCATTGACGAAGAACAGCGTTTTGGCGTCGAACACAAGGAAACCCTCAAAGCCCTGCGCACGGATGTCGACGTGCTCTCCATGTCGGCAACCCCCATCCCGCGCACCCTCGAAATGGCGGTTGCGGGAATTCGGGAAATGTCGATCCTGCAGACCCCGCCGGAAGAACGACAGCCCGTCCTCACCTTTGTCGGCGCCTACACCGACGCCCAGGTGAGCGCAGCAATTCGCCGAGAACTCCTGCGTGACGGCCAGGTCTTCTACGTCCACAACCGCGTGGAATCCATCAACAGCGTGGCCGCGCACCTGGCCGAACTCGTCCCCGAAGCGCGCATCCGCGTGGCGCACGGAAAACTCTCCGAGCACCAGCTGGAAAGCGTCATCGTTGACTTCTGGAACCACGACTTTGACGTCCTCGTGTGCACCACCATCGTCGAAACCGGTTTGGATATTTCCAACGCCAACACACTGATCGTGGATCGTGCAGATACCTTCGGCCTGTCGCAGCTTCACCAGCTCCGCGGACGAGTGGGACGCAGCCGCGAACGCGCCTACGCCTACTTCTTCTACCCCGGCGATCGGACACTGAGCGAAACCGCGCACGAACGCCTCAAAACCATTGCCGAAAACTCCGACCTGGGATCCGGCCTAGCCGTGGCGCAGCGCGACCTGGAAATTCGTGGAGCAGGCAACCTTCTGGGTGGCGCCCAATCCGGCCATATCGAAGGGGTGGGATTCGACCTCTACGTGCGGATGGTTGCCGATGCCGTTGCCGGCTTCCGATCACAGAAAGCCCCTGAGAAAAAAGACGTGCGACTGGATCTGGCCGTCGACGCACACATCCCCGACAGCTACGTGGTGGGGGAGCGCCTGCGTCTGGAGGTCTACGGGAAAATCGCGGCGGTCGCCTCGCCGGAAGCCGAACGCGATCTGCGCGAAGAATTGCAGGATCGCTACGGGCCGATTCCACGAGAAGTCGATCTGCTGTTCGCCATCGCGCGCCTGCGGGAAATGCTGCGTGCGCGCGGGATCGACGAAATTATCACGCAGGGGCAGTACCTGCGGGTACACCCCGTGGAACTGCGAGATTCCGCGGCCATGCGCCTCAAGCGCCTGCACCCGGGGTCGGTGATCAAAGCGGCCGTGCGTCAGGTGCTGGTTCCCCTGCCGCGCACCGCGCGCATTGGAGGGGTGCCGCTCAGCGACGAAGCCCTCGTGGAGTGGGTGGAGCAGCTGGTCACTAAGATTCTCCTTCCGGAAAGTCTCGCGTAGAACTAAGAGAGCAATCGACGAGGCGGAGCCGGGGAAAGGGGAGACCTTTCCGTGGGTTAAACTCAGAGAAAAACGCATGGAGGAACATATGATGTCGATTCGTGGGCGCCGCGCATTCCTGATGGCGGCAACTGCTGCTCTGCTGTTGGGCGCGTGCACAGCGCATCCCGGTACCGCTGTTTCCGTTGGGGGACAGAGCTACACCGATGCACAGATCGCTCAGGGGGTTGAACAGTACGCCTCGATGTCGGGTCAAAAGGTTGCTCCCGCGCAGCTCGTGTGGCTGATGCCCCAGGTGCAGAACATCATCACCCTCGGTAAAGACCTGGGAGTGACGGTCAGTGATGCTGACGTTGCCGAACAGGTGTCGACCCTTGTTGCGTCGGGTCGGCTCAAAGCCCCGAGTGCGGATCTGGGACCGGTGATGACCGATTTCATGCGTTACCTGGCCGTGCGCACCAAGATTTCGCAGCTTCAGCTCAGCCCGGAACAGATGCAGGAACTGGGACAGCGCCTGCAGCATATGAATGCGAATCCCGATGTTCAGGTGAACCCGCGCTACGGAGCCGTGAACCAGCAGACCGGCGAAACTCAGATGAGTCTCTTCGGTGACGTTGTGCGCCTGAGCGAGTCTCCGGCTGCCCCGATGGGAAATGGACGCCAGTAAACACACAGATCGCGCGGGCGCCGGCGGAGAAACTCCGCCGGCGCTTTCGTATGTGCGGGGAGCTTCGGGAGGGAAATCCGATGGATTACGGGGCTCTTCGCGTTTGAGTGTGACGCATCGCCTACGAGAGTCGCGAAAGCGGGAGTCGCGTGGGGACTAATGTCGCTTTTCCGCTGAGGGAAGGGGAGAAGCAGAGGTGAGATATTGAGAAAAATGCTGTGCGGGGATGCCGCGCGCGCCCTGCCTGTACTAGCGTTATCACTGACAACAGTCACGTAGTTGATCGATTGGAGAATTGACGTGGCAATCATTGAAGCAGTCGGCGCACGCGAAATCCTGGACTCCCGCGGTAACCCCACCGTTGAGGTCGAGGTTGTCCTTGAAGACGGTGTCTTTGCGCGCGCAGCAGTTCCTTCCGGCGCTTCCACCGGTGCGTTCGAAGCAGTCGAACGCCGCGACGGTGACAAGGGACGCTACCAGGGCAAGGGCGTTCAGGACGCAGTTGCCGCTGTGACCGAAATTATCGCCCCCGAGCTCATCGGTGAAGAAGCATGCGAACAGCGCAACATCGATGAACTGATGATCGAACTCGACGGCACCCCCAACAAGGGCAAGCTGGGCGCCAACGCCATCCTCGGCGTCTCCCTGGCCGTTGCTCAGGCTGCAGCAGACTCCGCTGGCCTGCCCCTCTACCGCTACCTTGGCGGCCCCAACGCCCACGTCCTTCCCGTCCCGATGATGAACATCCTCAACGGTGGTTCTCACGCAGACACCAACGTGGACATCCAGGAATTCATGATTGCTCCCCTGGGCGCCCCGACCTTCCGTGATGCCCTCCGCTGGGGCGCAGAGGTCTACCACGTCCTCAAGGCCGTCATCAAGGAACGCGGACTGTCCACCGGCCTCGGTGATGAAGGTGGCTTCGCCCCGAACCTGTCCTCCAACGCCGCAGCCCTCGACCTCATCATCGAAGCCATCGAAAAGGCCGGCTTCAAGCCCGGACAGGACGTGGCTCTGGCTCTGGACGTTGCCTCCACCGAATTCTTCAAGGACGGCCTGTACCAGTTCGAAGGCGAAGGCCGCTCGACCGATTACATGGTCTCCTACTACGAGAAGCTCATCTCGGACTACCCGCTGGTCTCCATCGAAGACCCGTTGTCCGAAGACGAATGGGACGCATGGGCATCCCTGACCGCTCAGATCGGTGACCGCGTGCAGCTCGTCGGTGACGACCTCTTTGTCACCAACCCCGAGCGTCTGCGCAAGGGCATCGACCTGCACGCCGCCAACGCGCTGCTGGTCAAGCTCAACCAGATCGGCTCCCTCACCGAGACCCTCCAGGCCGTCGAGGAAGCACACCGCAACGGCTACCGTTCGATGACCTCGCACCGCTCCGGCGAAACCGAAGACACCACCATCGCCGATCTCGCCGTTGCCACCAACTCCGGCCAGATCAAGACCGGTGCACCGGCTCGCTCCGAGCGAGTGGCCAAGTACAACCAGCTGCTCCGCATCGAGGACGACCTCCAGGATGCAGCCGTGTACGCAGGCCGCAGCTCCTTCCCCCGCGCTTCTTTCTGAGAAGTAGAGGGAAACCTCCTCATCTGAGGAGTCTGCACTGAGCTGTTGGGGGCGCAATCTCACTCGTGAGATTGCGCCCCCACTGCATGCAGCCGACCTGTAGCATCGCGTGCGTTCCATACGTTCCACGCATGCAGTTTTCAGTGCGGAAAGCTCCACCATGCGTCACGGATGTGAGAAAACGAGCACGCAATTGTCGGGACATGCCGAGCCGACTGAGAGGACACAGGGGCCTCAGACGGCACCATGGAGCACATGGCTCATCATCCTCGACGCGGACGCCCCGGCACCCCCCGACGTCCGATCAGTGCGGGGAGAAACGCGCGCCCCTCTTCACGATCCGAGGCTTCGCGCGGAATCCAGCCTTTCTCTACAGCTGACACGGCGAACACAGAATCCTCTGAAGGTGAAGAGAACTCTTCCACCTCTCCCGCGCCCGCAGCGCACCCCCCGCGCTCTGCCTCGTCCTCAACGCGAGAAAAGCGCGTCTTTGCGCGCACGACACCGCGTACATCCCCCTCCACCTCGTCCGCGACGGCGCGACGACGCGAAGAGCGACGCAAGCAACGCGAACGAGACGCCGCGCGTGCCAAAGAACGCGACCAGCGCGTCGCCGACGGGAAATCCTTCGTCGTCGGAGGACTCGAAGTATCCGTGCGCTTCCTGGGAATTGGGCTGCTTGCTGTCATCCTTGCGCTCATGCTCATCCCGTCGATCTACCAGTGGTGGCACCAGGAGCAGGAATACAGGGCAATTCAAGCGCGCGTGGAAGAAGTCCGCGCCAACAACCAGGAGATGCGCGACAAACTCGACCTGTGGTCGAACCCAGAATACGTGGCTTCGCAGGCGCGTGAACGACTGGGATATGTGAAGAAGGGGGAAACCCAGTACTCCGTTCTCGATCCCGGCCCCGGATACCAGGATCAGGTGCAGCTGGCCTCTACGCGCGACCAGGGGCCTGCTCGTCCCTGGGTGAACATCTTGGCTCTGACCGCGACCGAAGCTGATCACCCGACGGGAACGCGTCTGAGCGCGACAACGGAAAGTCACGTGCCCGCCGCAACCGAGAGCCCCTCAACTGCGCCCGACCAGCAGTCGAGTAACGCCACACCCGCACCGGCCTCGGAAAATTCCGAGCAGCAGAGCCCCGCCGCCGACTCTTCCGCTCAGGGATAGGATTCGCGTTCGCGGATGGCACGGTAAGTAAAGAGCCAGCGACAGTGCCGGGGGAGATAGGCGTTGTGTTCGCGTGCGTCATATTGTGCCCCGCGCGCTGTGAGTAGCACGAGGCGATGATCGTCCCGCTCGGAGAACAGTGGGGAGGGAACCGCTAAAATAGCTCAAGAAGCCGCTTCAACTGGAGAGAACCATGACCGACACACCTGCGGGGATGACCCCGGCAACCGATGCCGATATCGACACCCTGCGCGAACAGCTCGACCGCGTCCCCCGCGGAGTCGTCGGCATCGGTGCGCGCTGCGTCTGCGGCCGCCCCACAGTGGTCGTGACGGCTCCTCGCTTGGAAGACGGAACCCCGTTCCCCACGACCTACTACCTCACCTGCCCGCCGATTGTGCGCGGTTGCTCCACGCTTGAAGCAGAAAAAACCATGGAGACCCTGAACGCCTGGCTCCAGGAAGAACCCGAGGTCGCCCAAGCCTACGAACGCGCCCACCAGGCCTATATTGAGGCGCGACGCTCCCTGGGGGATGTTCCGGAAATCGACGGAGTTTCAGCCGGAGGAATGCCCACCCGCGTCAAGTGCCTCCATGCCCTCGTCGGGCATGCTCTCGCGGCTGGGCACGGAGTGAATCCGGTGGGTGATCGCGCCCTGGATCTCCTGAAAGAACGAGGACTGTGGGATTCGGAGCGCTGCTCCTGCTGACCTGTCCCTCCCGCCTCGCTCGCCCGCGCAGAACCACCGCTGACCTGGACGGCGTGTGTGCGCAGACGAGGCGTAACGACGATCACCCGCGAACGTGCGGGTGCCTCGTGACTACGCGGTCCCCAGCCCGCCTCCAGGAAGAGCACGGCGAATCCCCAGCTGAGAAAAGGACAATGACGGAATGACACGAGTGGCAGCAATTGACTGCGGGACAAACTCCATCCGCCTCCTGGTCGCAGATGTGACCACCGACGACGGCACCCCTCGTCTCCACGACCTGACGCGACAGATGCGCATTGTCCGTCTGGGACAGGGTGTCGACCGCACGGGAATGCTGTCCGCAGAAGCAATCGCCCGCACCTTGGACGCCGTCGGCGAATACCGACGTATGCTCGACAACCTCGGAGCTGAAAAAATCCGATTCGTCGCCACTTCCGCCATGCGCGATGCGAGAAACCGCGCGGAACTCATCGACGGAGTAACCGACATCCTTGGGATCGCACCCGAAGTCATCCCCGGGACAGAAGAGGCCTCCCTCTCCTTCAGCGGCGCAACCTCCGGCGTGGGTGCCCAGGAAGAACGCCCCCTCCTGGTGGTGGATATCGGCGGCGGCTCCACCGAACTGGTCATCGGCACTCACGCGATTGACGAGGCGTACTCCATCGACATGGGATCCGTGCGCGTGACCGAAAAGTTCTTCGCGCACTGTGCCAGCGATCAGGGGATTCCGCGAGGCGTCGAACAGCAGGCAGCAGAGTGGATTGACGCCCAGCTGGACGCCGCGGAAGAACACGTGGATCTCACGCGGGTGCGCACCCTGGTGGGCGTTGCCGGGACCGTGACGACGGTGACCGCACACGCCCTGGGACTCACCTCGTACCAGCCGGAGAAGATTGATGGTGCCGTGCTGACGTGCGAAGAAATCCAGCGCTCCGTGCGCTTTATGCTGGATCAGCCGCTGGCGATTAAAGCAGCTCTGGGGTTCATGCCGGAGGGGCGGGCAGACGTGATCGCGGCGGGTGCTCTCATCTGGGAGCGCGTGATCGAACGCGTCGTGCGGCGTGCAGCAGAAAAGGGGCATCTCATCGATCACGTCGTGACGTCCGAGCATGACATTTTGGACGGAATTGCCCTGTCGATGCTCTGAAAATCCTTGAAAGTTCGGACAGCGGCCGCGCTGGTGTCCGGGCTGGAAGGTACCATAGAGGAGTAGGCCGCCATCCCCGGGGCTGGCGGCGCCTCGTCGCCCCCATAGCCCAATTGGCAGAGGCAGCGGACTTAAAATCCGCCGAGTGTCGGTTCGAACCCGACTGGGGGTACCGCGGACGTACAGATTATGTGGCCGCACGCAGGGCAAAGCCTTGCGCGAATGAAAGGCACTGAAATGGCGAACCCAGTTTTTAGCCGCCTCGAAAAAGAGTGGACAACGACCCCCGCTGGATATCCGACCATGCCGGGATACCAGCCGATGAACGGGGATGCTGCCGCCCCCGGTGCGGCTCCCACCGCTCCCAGCGCTTACGACCCGCGTTCTCCCTATGGACAGGGGGTGCCGAGTCAACCCAGCTACGATCAGCGCGCATACGAGGGACTGGAGCAGGCATACCAGAGCCCCGTCGCAGATGCTGTTGACCGCGGCCGTATGACCTACGACGACGTCCTTGTCAAGACGGGTATCTGCTTCGCCATCCTCCTGGCGGCAGCTGCCACCTCGTGGATGATGTGCTTCTACTACCCGCTGTGGGCGCTGGCGTTTATGAGTATCGGTGTGATTGCCGCATTCGTTCTGGTGCTGGTGAATTCCTTCTCCCAGAAGGTTCGCCCCTGGGCGGTGATCGCCTACGCCGCGGCAGAAGGCATGGCTCTTGGCACGGTTTCCCTGTTCATGGAACTCAAGTACCCGGGGATTGTCTCGCAGGCAGTGATTGCGACTCTCATGGTCTTTGGTCTGATGCTGATCCTTTTCTCCTCCGGGAAGGTCAGGAATTCTCCTCGTTTGCTGCTGATCACCGTTGTGGGGATGATTGGTCTTCTGGTGTCGCGTCTGCTGGTGGGGATCCTGCAGGGGCTCGGCCTGGTGGGGAACGTCGGTCAGGCAACATTCATGGGGATTCCGCTGGGAGTTGTCGTGGGGCTGATCGCCGTTGTTCTCGCCGCGATGTGCCTGATCCAAGATTTTGATGCGATCAAGGTCGGTGTTGAACAGGGAGTGCCCTCCGTCTACGCCTGGAGGTGTGCATTCGGCATGATGGTGACCGTCGTGTGGATGTACACGGAAATCCTCCGCATCATCTCGATGATCTTGAATGCGGAACGTGCCACTGAATAACCGACCTCTCGCCGCAACCGGCGATTAACAAGGAGAATGATTGATGGAAAACATCGTTGTCAACGGCGATTTTGGCCGTAAGCCTTCCCTGGAGTTCACCGCTCCTCAGGCATCCCCGGAACTCTTGGTGGAAGTCCTGCACGAGGGCGACGGGCAGGTTGTGGAAGCGGGCGACACGATCCACTGCCACTACCTCGGGCAGGTCTGGAACGGCAACGTTTTCGACAATTCTTATGACCGCGGCCAGGCTCTGACCTTCCAGATCGGCGTGGGCATGGTCATCCGCGGATGGGATGAAGGGCTCCTGGGACACCGCGTGGGTTCGCGCGTTCTCCTGTCGATCCCCTCCGACTACGGCTACGGCGACCGTGGAGTCCCGCAGGCTGGCATTGCCGGTGGAGACACCCTGGTGTTCGTGACGGACATCGTGGGCGTGCAGTAAGCGGCCCGCTGACCTAGACGACAGACGAGGCGTCGCTCCCGAGGGGGAGGGGCGCCTCGTTTCTTCCCCAGCGGGTGCGGGTTCTTTGTTTTCTTCCTCGTCGGGTGGGACTTTCTCGTCCCTTGTCCGCTGATCGGAGGGGTGCCTCGCCGTTACCCCTCCGGGCGAGGCAGTACCCGCGTGGAGCCGGCTCCTATTAGGCTTATCCCAGAAAAGGAAAGGACAACACATGGCGTTCCAAGGGACACAGCGTGGTGAGGGGCAAGCACTGTGGATGAGTCCCTACGTGTACGCGGATTGCGACCGCTACGTACAAGAAGCCGCCAAATCCACCTTCCGCACAGATTTTGAACGCGACCGCGCGCGCGTCCTCCACTCCGCCGGGCTGCGACGCCTCGGAGAAAAAACGCAGGTTCTGGGACCGGCCTCCGACGACTTTGTGCGCACGCGCCTTACCCACTCCCTGGAAGTCGCCCAGGTCGGACGCGAACTCGGCAAAGAACTGGGAGCCGACCCGGATGTCGTGGACGCCGCCTGCCTTTCCCACGACCTGGGTCACCCACCCTTCGGACACAACGGAGAACGCGCCCTGGACGCCCTGGCCGAGCAGATCGGCGGCTTTGAAGGCAACGCTCAGACACTGCGTTTGGTCAGCCGCCTGGAACCCAAGATCGTCGGGGATGACGGCTCTTCAGCGGGCCTCAACCTGACCCGCGCGACCCTGGACGCCATCTGTAAATATCCCTGGGCAAAGGGGGAGGGGCCGAACCGGGACAAATCCCTGCGGAAATACTCCGTGTACGAGGACGACCGCGCGACTTTCGAGTGGATGCGCGACGGTGCCCCGGTGGGGAAAACCTGCCTGGAAGCCCAGATCATGGATCTGTCAGATGACATCGCCTATTCCGTGCACGACGTGGAAGACGCGGTCGCAACCGGGAAACTTGACTTCACGCACCTGATGGATGACGACCAGGTACGGGGAATCCTCGATTCGACCCTGAGCTGGTACGGAGAGGGCGTGTCAGAGCACGATCTCATGCGCGCGCTGGAACGCCTCGTGGCGCTGCCCGCCTGGATGTCGTCCTTCAGCGGCTCGTATGCGGATCTCGCTCACCTGAAAGACCTCACCAGCGAACTGATCGGACGTTTTTCGACCGCGACAGTCGAGGCGACGCGGGAGATTGCAGGAGACGGACCGCTTGGGCGATACCGTGCGTCCCTGGTTGTCCCGACCGATACGCGCGCGGAAATTCAGGTTCTCAAGGGAATGGCCGTCCACTACGTGATGAGCCCCCGCGAGAGTGAACCCGTGTACTACCAGCAGCGCACGCTCCTCAACGACCTCTTCGCCGTCCTCATGGACAGGGGAGCGGAAGAACTCGAACCGATTTTTGCTGCCGCATGGAGGGAAGTCGCAGACGAGCGGGGACGGATGCGCGTGGTGATCGACCAGATCGCATCGCTGACGGACATGTCCGCTTCCCGCTGGCATGCGCGCCTGTGCGGAATGCTCTCCACGCAACTGTGACAAGGGGAATCCCGAGGGACGTGCCCCTCCGCCTCGCGCTAGACTAGCCCCATGGCTGGACTCATCCTCAAAGAGGACATCGTCGCCGTACGAGATGCCTCAAAAATTGAGGATATCGTCGGCGAACGAGTCGCCCTGCGCTCCGCGGGTGTCGACTCGTTGAAGGGTCTATGCCCGTTCCACGACGAACGAACGCCGTCCTTCCACGTCCGCCCTTCCATGGGCTTGTGGCACTGCTTCGGATGCGGCGAAAGCGGCGACGTCATCTCGTTTATTCAGAAAGTCGACCACCTGCCGTTTACGGAGGCCGTCGAAGCCCTGGCGTTGCGCGCCGGAATCACAGTGCGATACGAGGCGGGCAGCGCTCCGCGTCGCTCAGAAGAACCGGGTAAACGCCAGCGCCTCCTCGACGCACACCGCGTGGCAGAAGAGTTTTACCAGGCGCAGTTGGCCTCCCCCGAAGCCCATGCCGGTCGCCTATTCCTGGCAAACCGAGGGTTCAGCGAACACGACTGCCGCCATTTCGGGATCGGCTACTCCCCGAACTCCTGGAACGCCCTGACCCACCACCTGCGGTCGAAGGGCTTCACGGATCAGGAAATCCAGATCGCCGGTTTAGCCTCACAGGGAAGCCGCGGTATCTATGACCGTTTCCGCGGCCGCCTGATGTGGCCGATCCGCGATATCACGGGCGCAACCGTGGGTTTCGGTGCCCGCCGCCTGGATGACAGCGACAAAGAGTCCCCGAAATACCTCAACACCCCGGAAACCCCGATCTACCGCAAATCCCAGGTGCTCTACGGCCTGGATCTGGCGAAAAAGAGCATTGCCCGCGAACGTCGTATCGTCATTGTGGAAGGCTACACCGACGTCATGGCCGCCCACATCGCCGGCGAGCCCTGCGCCGTAGCGACCTGCGGCACCGCTTTCGGTGAGGAACACGTCAAGATCGTGCGCCGACTGCTGGGCGACAGCGCCGACGCCGCGGCGGGCGTGGTTCTCAGCAGTGGCCGTGCCCGAGGCGGGGAAGTAATCTTCACCTTCGACGGCGACGCCGCCGGCCAGAAAGCGGCGTTGAAGGCCTTCAACGCCGACCAGAGTTTTGCCGCGCAGACCTTCGTCGCGGTCGAACAGAGCGGTATGGATCCCTGCGACCTGCGGATGGCGCGCGGAAACGCCGCGGTTCTGGCACTCATCGCCTCGCGCACGCCGCTTTTCGAATTTGTCATCCGCTCCGTCCTCGCCCAAGTGGACCTGCGAACCGCGGAGGGACGGGTCGCGGCCTTGCGAACGTCAGCTCCCGTGGTTGCGCGCATCCGAGATCGCGCGCTTCGCCGCGAGTACACGCGTTCCCTCGCCGGCTGGCTGGGGATGGACATCGGCGAGGTGGAGCGTGCGGTTCGCTCATCCGCGCGCGAGGGGAATGCGCCGCAGAGCACGCGCCCGGAAAATGGTGCGTCTTTCGCCCCGCCGCCCCGCCGCTCGGGACCGGAGGATCCCGTGGTGCGGGTGGAACGTCAGGCATTGGAAGCGCTCATGCAGCACCCCTTTGACCTGGTGGGCTCAGGTTTTGAGGAACTTTCACCCCAGGCCTTCGCGGTTCCGTCCTACCGCGCTGTGCACGACGCGATTCGCGCAGTGGGGGGACTGGATCATTTCGTCCAGCTGCTGCGCCAGGCTGAGCAGAACATGGGAACGGGGGAGCAGGCTGAACGCGCGGCAACTCGCCGCTTTGTCGAGGACATTCAAGCGATGATGCTCCCCGAACTGGCAGCCGTGGTGACAGAACTTGCCGTCGCTCCTCTGGCGCAAGACCGCGAGGACGGAATGCGCTCCTACTGCCGCGGGGTGATGGCTGCACTCGTGCGCATGGATCTGACCAGACGCACGGCGGATGCCCATTCGGCTCTGCGCCGCCTCAGCGAAGATGACCCCGCCTATCAGGAGACGTTCCGTGAGCTGATGCGCGTCGAACAGCTGCGTCAGCACTTCACAGAACGCGGGCAGTAAGTGCTCTCCGAGGAGTCTCCTCCTCAAAAAGCCCGAATGAATCTGGGATCGCCACAGCTGAGAGCGTGACAGTGTGTGAACCAGCGCGTTCCGCTATGTGCTCTTCACAGGGGATCAGAGGAGCTCGTCCAAGCCCACTTCCTCGCGCAAGATACGTTCGCATGCGAAAGCAGATGCCTCCCCTTCGGGGCTGAGAGCGCCGGAAGCGGTCACAACGGAAAAGAGTGCGCCGTCCTCGCGGCGACGAATCTGCACCACAATGGAGGTTCCGGTGATCTCGTCGCGTAGTGAACGCGCGAGAACCTGCGTGCGCTCTACGCGCGCGGTGACGATCTGCATCCACGAGGCAAGATCCTCGCTCACGGTGTGAACAACCAGGGGAAGGCGCTGAGGATCCACCCAGGAAATGATTGCCCGCCGGCGTTCCCCTTCCCACCGGATCGTCTGAACCTCGTACCACATGCCAGAATCGACGACGCCCTGAGAGCTCACGACGATGAGGGCATAGGTTCCCGCAACAATCCACCGTCCGTCGTCCAGAAGCTCAGCCGGACACGCAGCATCCGTGGACGGAAGAAAAGAACGAAGATCCTGGGGGAGTGCAGTCATGCCCTCAGCCTACGCGGAAAAAGCGGGACAACGCCCATCGTCTTTACTGTGCGGCGGGAGCCATCACGCTGCGCGCGAAAAACTCCGGAGCAAACGTCCGCCACGTACGCACGTCCTCCCACGCTGAACGCGCACCCAAAAGACGCACCCCCTGGGCAACCGGCTGAGAAGATGCCGCACCCATCAACGCGAAATCCGCTTCCAAAAGGCCACGCGCATAGTCCTCAGCCGACGATGCGGGGAAAGAACACCGCAACTCACGACGATCCGCACCACCCCGCGCAGACGCCTCGTCCACACGACGCAAAAGATCATTCGCCGCCGAAGCTGCCGACGACACGCGTTCCTCCACCACCTGCGCACGAGGCAATGACTGAGCAATGCAATCCCAGCGGCGCATCGCCTCGCCCACCTCAGGCTGATCCGCCCACAACGTCGATGAGCTGCTCTCTGGCAGATCCCACGACACAGACGAAGGAACAATCACCCACGCGGGCAGAGCCTCCCCGGGGAACAACGCGGCCACCCGCTGCGCTTCCCGACCCACCGAAGCAGACGCCTCGTCCACAGAAAAATTCAGCTCATCCGCAAGACGCAACGCCTGCGCATATCGCGCCAACGCCACAGACGCCACCGTCACCGCCTGATCGCGGGAGGCCACCGCGGGATCTGCCACCGCAACAAGATCACGACGGGCGCTCGCGGCAAGCCACGCAGCAAACTCACGAACATCCACGGGAGCATCAGCAACCGCCCGCGGCTGAGGAGCATCCGCAGAAACTTCACGGCCCTCCCACGGATCCCACACTCCTCCCACCTGAGCGAGACGCTCGCGCGAGGCGGTCGCCACAGAAGTGAAAAGCGCGCGGCAGGACTTGCACTCCGTGGCGCTGTCCGCAAGAGCGGTCGCGCGGGAAAGAGCGGCAGACTCCGTACGAGCGACGGAATCGCGCACCACGGCGAAACCCGACAACTCCGGGAGTGAAGGGGTGGCAGACTCCAGGTGCACCCCGCACCCCGCGAGTGCCCACAGAGCGGGGACGACGAGGGCGAGGACGCCGTAACGCCTCGCCCGACGATGCCTGCGGGAGGACGTCAGTGCGGAAACAGGACGGAAATCATGCGCGGGAAAAGACACCTGACCATCATTTCATGAGAAAAGAACAGGTACGATGACAGGGACTACCGTGTCGCCACCCGAGGAGGAAACGTGTCAACCGACCGTATCGAAGCACAGATCGCAGACCTGCTCACCCCGATGATCTCGGGCGCCGGGCTGGAACTCGACGCTGTGCGCCTGCTCAAACAGGGAAAAACGACCCTCGTGCGCATCACCGTGGAAGAACCCGAAGGACAGCCCCGTATCGGATCCGAGCAGCTTGCGGATATTTCGCGAGAAATCTCCGCTGCAATGGATAGCGCGGATCCCATCGAAACGGAGTACCTCCTTGAAATTTCCACGCCCGGAGCTGAACGCGAACTGTTGAAGCCCGCGCATTGGCGACGCCAAATCGGGGGACTGGCGCACGTCAAAACCCGTGATGGACGCACCCTGGATGGCCGAGTTCTCTCGGTTGAAGCAGATGGCGTGACGGTAGAAATCAACGGTGAAAACCAGACAATTACATATGACGAGATGAAGAAAGCCCGCGCACGCGTGGACTTCGGATTCGGGGAGTGAGGCACGCTATGGAAATCGATATGACTGCACTGCGGATGGTGGAACACGAGAAGGGTGTGTCCCTGAATACCCTCGTGGATGCGATTGAAGAAGCGCTGCTCAAGGCCTACCACAACATCCCCGGAGCCATCTCCAAGGCGCGTATTGAAATTGATAAGCGCACCGGTCGCGTCACCGTCATGGCAACAGAAGAAGACGATGAGGGCAACCCCATCGGCGAATTCGATGACACCCCCAAGAACTTTGGTCGCATCGCGCAGAGCACCGCGCGTTCGGTCATTATGCAGCGTCTGCGTGACGCCGACGACCAGCGCGTTCTCGGTGATTTCGCCGGACGTACCGGCCAGATCGTTACCGGCGTCATCCAGCAGGCACGCGATACGCGCATCACCGTGGTCAAGCTCGCTGACGATTTCGAGGCGATCCTTCCGGATTCTGAAAAGGTTCCCGGAGAGCAGTACACGCACGGAACGCGTATCCGCGCGCTGATCGTCTCCGTTGAGCGCACCGAACGCGGCGCCCGCATCACCCTGTCGCGTACGCACCCGGCTCTTGTGCAGGGACTGTTTGAACGCGAAGTTCCCGAAATTCAGCAGGGACTGGTGCAGATCAAGGCCATTGCCCGAGAAGCGGGACACCGTACGAAGATCGCCGTCGTGGGAACGCGCGAAGGAATCAACGCCAAGGGCGCCTGCATCGGCCCCATGGGTGCACGCGTGCGCAGCGTCATGACCGAACTCGGCGGCGAAAAGATCGACATCGTCGACTGGTCGGAAGATCCGGGGCGTTTTGTCGCCAACTCCCTGTCGCCTGCGCGCGTGGCGCGCGTGGTCGTCCACTCCGTGGAAAACCGCACGGCAACGGCCATTGTTCCCGATTTCCAGCTATCCCTGGCCATCGGTAAGGAAGGGCAGAACGCTCGACTTGCTGCGCGCCTGACCGGCTACCACATCGACATCCACTCCGACACGGAAAGCGGTGAAGAAGGACTGGCTTCGCGTTCCTCCGTGCCCGATGACGTGATCATTCGCTCACAGCAGCAGGGCGAGGAAAGCGAAACGCTCAGCTAAGCTGGATGGTGTGGCACACCATGCGCAGTCTGGCGGAACCGTTGAATCTTATGACGGTCCCGTTCGTACCTGCGTGGGGTGTGGGAAACAGGGGCGACGTGCGGATCTGATCCGCATTGTCGCGACACCAACCGGGGCTGCACGTGTAGACCCCGGGCGCAGTCTCCCGGGACGAGGCGCGTGGATCCACCCGGATCCGAGTTGCCTCGCACGGGCTCGCCGCACGCGAGCCATCATCCGCGCACTCCGACTCTCTCACCATGAGGGGGACGAGGTGTGGGCGCGTTTAGAGGAGATTGCACAGTCAGCGGCGCACCTTGCGTCGGACAACGAGAACACGAAAGCGGGTTGGAAGCCCATGGGCACCCGATGAGTACCCAGCGATGAGCTGCCAGCAAGAACAGTGACGCGCCCCTGTCCGGGGGCGCTCCCCGAACAGGAGAAATGTGGCAAAGTTGCGTGTCCACGAGCTCGCCAAAGAGCTCGGAATCACCAGCAAAGAACTGCTGACCTATCTGCGCGATAAGGGCGAATACGTGAAGGCGTCCTCATCCGCACTCGAACCCCCCGTCGCGCGGGACGCCCGCGAACACTTCGCGGCGCAGGCTCCCGCGGCCGCCCCGGCAGCAAAGCCGGCGCCTGCACCGAAGAAACCCGCAGCGCCCAAGGCCGCTGCCCCCTCACCCGCCGCAGTTGCGCCCTCCGCGCCCGAAACTGCAGCATCCCCGGCATCTCAGGACAAACCTTCCGCTGCGTCCGCACCGAAGCCCGGCGCGCGCGCTCCGCAGGCTTCCGCAGCAGACGCCCCGGTCTTCTCAGACGAAGGCTCTGCTCCCGCGCCGGCACCCCGTGCGCCTCGTCCCTCCGCAGCCCCGAAGCCGGGGGCTGCACGCCCCGCCGCTCCCCGTCCTCAGGGGCCGCGTCCGGGTAACAACCCCTACGCCTCGAGCCAGGGAATGCCACGCCCCGGCGGTTCCGGCGGTCCTCGCCCCGGACCGCGTCAGGGTGGTGGACGCCCCGGCGCCAACGCTGCCAGCTCTTCTGAACGCCCCGCACGCCAGGGTGGTCAGGGGCGTCGTTCCGACGCTCCCCGCCCCGGTGGCCGTCAGGGTGGCCAGGGAGGACAGGGCGGAGCACCTCGTTCCGGAGGGCCACGTCCGAACCCCGGCATGATGCCCGGCCAGGCAAACTTTGCGCGCCCCTCCGCTCCTGCAGGCGATCGTCCTCGCGGCGGCGGACGCGGACGCGGAACCGCTCGTCCCGGTGGCGGTAACGCCCCCGGAGCAGGCGCAGGAGCCAACACCGGAAACGGATTCGCTCCGCCTCGCGGTGGCCGCGGCGGTGGCCGCGGTGCGACACCGGGTGCATTCGGTCGCGGTGGCGGCGGTGGCCGCAACCAGCGCGGACGCAAGTCCAAGCGTGCGAAGCGTCAAGAATTCGAACAGCAGAACGCACCGATCATCGGCGGCGTCCAGATTCCTCGCGGTGACGGACAGCAGATCCGTATCCGCCAGGGTGCGTCCCTCGCGGACTTCGCGGAAAAGATCAACGTCAACCCCGCAGCACTGGTGACCGTTCTGTTCCATCTGGGCGAAATGGCAACCGCCACGCAGTCCCTGGATCAGGACACCTTCGAAGCACTGGGCGCGGAACTGGGATACGACGTGCGCGTCGTCTCGCCCGAGGATGAAGACCGTGAACTGCTCGAGTCCTTTGACATCGACCTCGAAGCCGAAGAACTCGACGACACGGAACACCTCCAGCCGCGTCCTCCGGTCGTAACCGTCATGGGTCACGTCGACCACGGTAAGACCAAGCTGCTGGACGCCATCCGTCATACCGACGTGGTGGACACCGAACACGGCGGCATCACCCAGCACATCGGTGCCTACCAGGTGTCTGTGGAGCACGAAGGCGCCAAGCGTCCGATCACCTTCATCGACACCCCCGGTCACGAGGCCTTCACCGCTATGCGTGCCCGTGGCGCGCAGGTCACCGATATCGCGATCCTCGTGGTTGCGGCCGATGACGGTGTGATGCCTCAGACCGTGGAAGCGATCAACCACGCCCAGGCCGCTGGCGTCCCGATCGTTGTTGCTGTCAACAAGATCGATAAGGACGGGGCAAACCCGGACAAGATCCGCGCCCAGCTCACCGAATACGGCCTCGTCGCAGAAGAATACGGCGGCGACGTCATGTTCGTGGACATCTCCGCTAAGCAGCGCAAGGGAATCCGCGAGCTTCTGGAAGCCGTCCTGTTGACCGCAGACGCTTCTCTGGATCTGTCGGCCAACCCGAACACCGATGCACGCGGTATCGCCATCGAAGCGAATCTGGATAAGGGACGCGGCGCGGTGGCCACGATGCTGGTGCAGCGCGGAACCCTGCGTATCGGTGACGCTCTGGTTGTGGGTTCGGCTCACGGCCGCGTCCGTGCCATGTTCGACGAGCACGGCAACGACGTGGACTCGGCGGCTCCGTCGCGTCCCGTCCAGGTGCTGGGTCTGACTTCGGTGCCGCGCGCAGGCGACGCCTTCCTGGTGGCACCCGATGACCGTACGGCACGTCAGATCGCTGATAAGCGCGAGGCAGCGGAGCGTCAGGCTCTGCTCGCGAAGCGTCGTAAGCGCGTCTCCCTGGAGGACTTCGACAAGGTTCTCAAGGAAGGCGAAGTCGACACCCTCAACCTCGTCATCAAGGGCGACGTGTCCGGTGCCGTGGAAGCCCTGGAAGACTCGCTGCTGCGCATCGATGTGGGCGAAGAAGTTGCGCTGCGTATCATCCACCGCGGTGTTGGTGCGATTACGCAGAACGACGTCAACCTGGCAACGGTGGACAACGCGGTGATCATCGCGTTCAACGTGCGCCCGGCAGAACGCGTGCAGGAACTGGCCGATGCCGAAGGCGTCGAGATCAAGTACTACAACGTCATCTACTCGGCACTCGACGACGTGGAAGCAGCCCTCAAGGGCATGCTCAAGCCCATCTATGAAGAGGTGGCTCTGGGAAGTGCAGAAATCCGTCAGGTGTTCCGTTCCGGCAAGTTTGGCAACATCGCAGGTTCGATCATTCGCTCCGGCACCATCAAGCGCGGCACGAAGGCACGCCTGGTGCGCGATGGTGTGGTGGTCGCCGACAACCTCGAGATCGCCTCGCTGCGCCGCGAAAAGGACGACGTGACCGAAGTTCGCGAAGGCTTCGAATGCGGTATCACCTTGGGCTACAAGGACATCGCCGAAGGCGACATCATTGAGACCTGGGAGATGCGCGAAAAGCCGCGAGACTGATATCCCCTGTGCTGCTCACGCGCCGCTGTGCGCGTGACCACTGGGGTGTTGTTGGGGGGTGACAGGCTAGAGCCTGTCACCCCCCAACTGTGGGTCCGGACGGTAAGTGGGTTGATGAGGGGGGACCGGTTGTCAAACGTCATCCCAATGAGGTTTTTT
>CAURIY010000016.1:0-28563 GCA_963525415.1 uncultured Actinomyces sp. | reverse complement strand
TACCCTCTGATATCCTGGTGGGGGGGGGGGGTGCCGCGGTGGTCCCCCCCCCCACCCCACATCGCTGTAGTTCTCAGTGTCTGCGCAGGCGTCCCAGGTCGCGTGCCGCCCCGTGGGAGGCCGACAGAGCCGTTGCCGCATACAGCTGGAGGGCAACGGAGACCGGGCGTTCACGCGTCAGCGGCGTCCAGGGGTTCTCGCGCTGTTCTTGGGCTGCGCGGCGACGTTCCAGTTCTTCGTCGCTGACATCCACCTGGAGCAGTCCCTCGTTGACGTCGATGATGATGCGGTCGCCGTCTTCCAGGAGGCCGATCGGGCCACCGTCTGCGGCTTCGGGCGAGATGTGGCCGACGGAAATACCGGAGGTTCCACCGGAGAAACGGCCATCAGTGATGAGGGCGCAGGCTTTGCCCAGGCCTCGCCCCTTGATGAAGGACGTCGGGTAGAGCATTTCCTGCATACCGGGGCCTCCGGCCGGCCCTTCGTAGCGGATGACCACGACGTCGCCGGCTTCGACGGTTTTGTCGAGGATTTTCTCGATGGCTTCTTCCTGGGACTCCATGATGCGGGCGCGGCCTTCGAAGTGGAAGAGCTCGGGATCGATGCCCGCGGATTTAATGATGGCGCCTTCGGGTGCCAGGTTTCCGTAGAGGACGGTCAGGCCGCCGTTTGCGGTGTAGGCGTGGTCGAGGTCGCGTACGCATCCGTTGTCGGTATCCAGGTCGAGGGACACCCAGCGGTTGTCCGTCGAGAAGGGTTCGGTGGTGCGCACGTTTCCGGGGGCGGCACTCCACAGCTGCAGGGCGCGTTCCGTCACCTGTTCGCTGCGCGGATCCCACTGTCCCAGCCACTCCTCCAGTGAGGGAGAGTGGACGGAGTGGACGGTGTGGCGCAGGTAGCCGCCGCGGTCAAGTTCCCCGAGCAGACGGGGAATACCGCCGGCGCGGTGGACGTCTTCCATGTGGTAGTCGTTGTGGTTGGGGGCGACCTTTGACAGGCAGGGAACGGACTGTCCCAGTTGTGCAATGTCGGACAGGTCGAAGTCCACTCCGGCTTCGTGTGCGGTAGCCAGCAGGTGCAGCACGGTGTTGGAGGAACCACCCATGGCCATGTCCAGGGTCATGGCGTTCCAGAAGGCGTCCTGCGTGGCGATGGAGCGCGGGAGGACGGAGTCGTCCTCGTTGTCGTAGTAGCGGTGGCACAGATCCACAATGAGGGATCCGGCCTGTTCGAAGAGGGCGCGGCGTGCTACGTGGGTGGCCAGGGTCGAGCCGTTGCCCGGCAGGGACAGACCCAGGGCTTCCGTCAGGCAGTTCATGGAGTTTGCGGTGAACATGCCGGAGCAGGATCCACAGGTCGGGCAGGCGAGCTTTTCCAGTTGGAGCAGTGCGTCGTCGCTGATGGAGTCGTTGGCGGTCGCATTCATGACCGTGACGAGGTTGCCGTGTCCCGTGTGCGCCGGTCCCACGATCGTCGAGGGATCGATGTTCTTCCCCGCTTCCATAGGGCCGCCGGAGACGAAGACCACGGGGATGTTCAGGCGCATGGCAGCGATCAGCATGCCGGGGGTGATCTTGTCGCAGTTGGAAATGCAGACCATGGCGTCGGCGCAGTGCGCGTTGACCATGTATTCGACGGAGTCTGCGATCACTTCGCGCGAGGGCAGGGAGTAGAGCATGCCCCCGTGCCCCATGGCAATACCGTCGTCCACTGCGATGGTGTTGAATTCTTTGGCCACACCACCTGCTTCGACGATGGACTGGGCGACGATACGACCCACGTCGCGCAGGTGGACGTGTCCGGGAACGAATTCGGTGAAGGAGTTGACGACCGCAATAATCGGCTTGCCGAAATCATCGTCTCCCATGCCGGTGGCACGCCAGAGGGCGCGCGCCCCCGCCATGTTCCGTCCCTGAGTTGATGTCGCTGAGCGAAGCTGCCGACTCACTGCTGGCCTTTCTGTCGATCTGTCTGCGTTCTAGCCTAGGACGCACTTTTCTGACAGTGCGGCTCTAAGTCATACAGTGGACGTGGCGTTTCGCTCATTTTCGTGGCGGTTCCGCGCTTTTCGTCGGTCGCGAACACGGGTGGTCACCCACAGCGCCAGGGCGATCCCAGCGGCGAGAAATACGAACGTCTGGTAGCGCGAAATCCAAACCTCCACCTCGTTCCACCGAGAACCCAACGCGTATCCAGCACCCACCAGGAGGCTGTTCCACACGGCGCTCCCCGCCGTCGTGTACAGGGCGAAAACCCCCAGGGGCATGCGTTCGATCCCCGCGGGAAGAGAAATCAGTGAGCGAACGACGGGAACGAGACGCCCCAGGAAGACCGCTGCCCTCCCCCTGCGCGCCAGCCAGTCTTCTGCACGGTCAATATCGTCGAGGGACAGTCCCGGAACCCGAGCGGTCACGCGGCGGAATCGCTCACGTCCCCACGCTGCTCCCAGCCCGTACAGAGCCAGTGCACCCACCAGAGAACCGAGCGAAGCCCAGACGATGGCCGCGACGACGCTCATCGAGCCCGATGCGGCGGCAAACCCCGCTGCGGGCAGGATCACTTCGCTGGGGATGGGTGGGAAGAGGTTTTCGAGGGCGACCGCAAGTGCGACTCCGGGAGCGCCCCACAGGGACACCAGGGAGACCAGCGCATCGACCAGAGGGGAAAGAAAATCTGTCATGCTCCGACCGTAGGAGGCCTTCCAGAGGGAGGCCTGTGGTCATCCTGTGCGCCGCCTGTGGGCGCGACAGCACATCTCAGGGGGCGGCGCACTGCACCAGCTGGCCGTCTCCCGAGGCGCTGAGTTCGTGTTCACTGGCCGCCACGAACACGGCCTCTCCCCTGCTCAGAGAGCACTGGGAGGAGCCCGTACGCAGCTGAAGGTCTCCGTCTCCCACGATGAGAATTCGCGGTCCTTCTCCGGGCACCTCCACCCACTGGTCGGCGGTCCTCACCTTCGTCACCGTCAGTTCAAATTCCTGCGCGGGAGCCAAAAAACGGTCGCTGGTCTCCGTGGGATGTTCGGGAGCCACACGCACGGGCGGCAGCGCGGAGAACTCCGCGATTTCCACCAGCTGCGCGCTGTCCACGTGCTTGCGGGTCAGCCCCGCTCGGATGACGTTGTCGCATGAGGCCATGACCTCGATCCCCAGTCCCCGCTGGTAGGCGTGGATTTGGCGCGGCGGAATATAGGCCGCCTCTCCCGCGCGCAGGGAGACGGGGTTCATGAGGAAGGCCAAGATGATTCCCGGGTCTCCGCCATGGAGCTGGGCGAGTTCCACCATAAGGCGATCCGTGCGAACCGACGGAGAGGTTCCCTCCTCCAAACGCTTACCGCAGGCCGCGGCAAACTCGGTCATGAGTTCGGGGGTGACGGGTGAGTCTTCGTCGAATACCCAGGCCGCAAGGGAGCGCAGCCCTCCGCGCACCGTCGACAGCTGCAGGCGGCGGCGCAGCAGATGCGCGAGTTCTCCGTCCAGTCCGTCCAGCAGTCTGCGGGCTTTCCGGGGAACTCGGAAGCCGATGAGTGCTTCAAAGTCTGTGAGGGCGTACAGCATTTCGGGTTTGTGGTTCATGTCCCGGTAGCTGCGTGCGTGATCGTCGCGCGGAATGTTGAGGACTTCTTCTCGGAGGAAACCTTCGCGCGCAATTTCTTTCGTGGGGTGCACTTGAAGGGAGAGGGTTTCCTCCGGGGCGATGATCTTCATGAGGAAGGGCAGGGAGGATCCAAAAGCGTAGAGGATTCCCGATCCCAGAGTTCCCTTGGGATCGGAGGCGATCAGGTCGGCCAGTTTCTTCCCGTCGGCCAGGAGCGTCGGCCCGTCGGGGTGGTCTCCGAACCATATTTCAGAAATTGCCCGTCCGGGTGTTTCGCCGAGGAAGTCAGAAATTGCGTTCTGCGACCCCCAGTCGTCAAATTTGCGCCATCCGGTGAGGCGTTCCATGCCGGGCGCGTCCTTCCCACGATCCTTCACTGTGCACATGCGTTCTCATCTTAGGCAGAAAGCGGGGGTGGTGACGGGAATTTCTTCCGTCACCACCCCCGCTTCGCATTCATTGCACGCGGACGTGACACGCGGCTCTCACGAGGCGGAGGGGTCGTTCTCCCCTTCCCCCAGCGCTTCGCGGGCGACGAGCGTTGCCAGCGCTCCGCCTCGTGCCATGAGGTCGTCGTAGGTTCCACTTTCTACCAGGCGTCCGCGATCCATGACGAGGATCTGGTCGGCGTCGCGCACCGTCGAGATACGGTGGGCGATCACCAGCAGCGTGGAGCCTTCCGTTGCGCGGCGGATACCGTCGAGCACGTGGGCTTCCGTCACGGTATCGAGCTGCGAGGTGGCTTCGTCCAGGATGATGACCGGCGAGCGACGCAGCAGGGCGCGTCCGAGTGCCACGCGCTGGCGCTGGCCACCGGACAGCCGTTCTCCCATTTCACCCACGCGGGTGTCCAGGCCGTCGGGTTCGGTCTCCAACCACTGGGACAGGCCGACCTGTTCGCACACGCGCAGGAGTTCGTCATCGCTCGCGTCCGGGCGTGCCATGAGGAGGTTGGCGCGCACGGTGTCGTTGAAGAGGTAGGGGCGCTGCGGGGCGTAGGCCACGAGTTCATGCAGCTGTTCCTGGGTGATGTCGCGGACATTCACTCCGCCCAGGGCAACACGTCCTCCGTCCACATCCCACATACGATCCACGAGTGCGGCGACCGTGGACTTGCCACTTCCGGAGGCACCGACGATGGCCGTGACTTTTCCGGCGGGCGCGGTGAAGCTCAAGTCGTGGAGCACGGTGGGACGGCGTGCGTCGCTACGTGCTGAGGGGTAGGCGAAGGAAACGTTCTCCAGGGTGATGTCGCCCTTTCCGTCGCAGGAGACGGGGTTTTCAGGGTCGAGCACCTGGGAGTCGCGGTCGGTGATTTCAAAGACGCGCTGAGCGGAGGCGTAGGCCTGGTCGAGGTCTGCGGCGAAGTCTTCGACGGCCAGCACGGGGGCGAAGGACGCCAGAGCCACACCCAGTGCCAGGCCGATCTGGCCGACGCTCACGGCGCCCTCGTAGTACTGGTGCGACAGAACGGCGAGCATCGTGATGACGGCGGAGCCGAGGAGTGCCTGGTTGAGGCCGCGACGTGCGGCGATGGCATTCCAGATGGTGCGAATTCCCGAGGCGATGCCCAGTTCGTATTCGGCCATCTCACGCAGGCGCTTCTTCTCGTAGCCGAAGGCGACGACTTCTCGCACGCCCTGAACGGAGTCCGTGACGTGGTGGGAGAGCTCGCCGCGCAGGCGACGCAGGTCGCGTGCGGCGCGGTCGGAGCTACGTGCGCCGACGCGGGGCACGACGGCGCCCACCAGGATGAGGAAGGGAATGAGAGTGAGGGCTGCAACGGGGCTGACCGCCACGCCCAGGTAGCCCACGACGATCACGGGCGCGAGGATTGCGGTCGTTCCGGGAGCCAGGGTGTGCGCGAAGAAGACTTCGATGCGGTCGACGTCCTTGGTCACGCGGGACAGGACGTCGCCGGAGTCCTGGCCGATGGTGCGCGAGGGAGCCTGCGGTTCGAGGCGGTCGTAGAAGTAGTTGCGCAGAAGAGCCAGGGAGCGGAAGGCCACCCAGTGTCCGCTGAACTGTTCGAGATAGCGCAGGACGCCTTTGGCCAGGGAGAGGATCACGAGGACAACCACCAGGGTGGTGAGCGTCCAGGTGGGTTCTCCGGAGGCGCGGGTTGCGAGCGCCCATCCACCCAGTCCGAAGAGGGCGATTCCCACGAGGAGTGCCGCCAGTCGGCAGATCATGGAGATCACGAGCGGAGGGAGGACGGGGCGGGCGACGTCGAGAAGCCTGCGCGTCAGGTGCATGCGGCTCATGCGTTCGTTCGAGGCGGTGTACTGGGTCATGCGATGCGTCCTTCCGCGAGTTCGACGCGGCGGTCAGCGTGGGCGATCGTGGCCTGTCGGTGGGAGATCGTCAGCGTGGTGCGGTCGTGGGCGATGTCGGCGATGGCCTCGAGGATGGCGCGTTCGCTGTCCAGATCCACGTGTGCCGTGGGTTCGTCGAGGATGAGAATGTCAGCTTCTTTGAGGAATGCTCGGGCGATGGCGACGCGCTGTGCTTCACCGCCGGATAGGGACATTCCGTGTTCGCCCACGCGGGTGTCCAGGCCTTCGGGCAGGCGCTCAAGGAGGTCGGACAGGTGGGCGGTGCGCAGGGCGACGAGCAGTTCGTCGTCGGTGGCGTCGGGGCGCGCGATGAGGAGGTTGTCGCGCAGGGTGGCCGAGAAGAGGTAGGTCGTCTGTTCGACGACTGCCAGTCGGGAGTGCACCCATGCCAGCGGCGCTTGGGCGATGTCGATGCCATCGATGGTGACGCGTCCTGCTCGGGGGCGTCGGTGCGCCTGAATGAGAGCGGAGACGGTGGATTTTCCTGCACCGGATGCGCCGGTGAGGACGACGTGTTCTCCGGGTGCGACCTGGAGTGAGGCGTCGGTGAGGATGTCGAGGTTTTCCTCGTATCCGAAGGTCACGTCCTCGACGCCGAGGGTTCCGGGGGCGGGAAGTTCGCCGGGGATCTGGGCGTTGTCCGGGTCGGTGACTTCGGGGGTTTGCGAGGTGAAGCGCTTGATTTCTCGGGTTGCTGCGATTCCACCCATGCCGATGTAGAAGAACTGGCCGATGCGGTCGAGGGGGTCGAGCATGATGGAGGAGAGCAGGAGGAGCGCGAGTCCTTGGCCGGCGCTGATGGCTCTGGCGTCGTAGCGCCACAGCGCAAGTGCCGCTGCCCCGGTGATCATGCCGAGGGAGAAGATGGAGTCGACGAAGAGCAGAACCAGCTGGTTGCCCGCGAGGTAACGCATGACGTGCTGGCGCACGTTTTCGGATTCTCCAGCCAGCTTGTGTCCCATGCGCTTGCCGGCGTTCATGAGGACGAGTGCGGACAGGCCCTGGATTGCGTCGAGTTCCTGTGCGGCCAGTTTGCGCGAGGCTCCGCGGTAGCGGCGCGAGACGGGCTTGAATGCGGCCTGGAAGGCCATGACCGAGGCAGGAACCAGGGGGATGGCGATAACCATGCACAGTGCGGCAATGGGGTCGATGGCGATGCCCACGATCAGGAGGACGACCGCGGGGGTGGCCAGGGAGGCGATCATGGGGGCGATGAAGGTCGCCTTGTAGGTGGCGGAGCGCTCGACTCCGTCCGTTGCACTGTTGACGATACGTCCTGCGCGTTCACGTGTACGTTCGGAGGAGCCGAGCGCAAAGATGTGGCGGACGATTCCCTGACGGATATCGCCTTCCATGTCAGCCAGGCGGTTTCCGCTCATACGGCTAGCTGTCCAGGCGGTCAGGCCAGACAGGACTGCTCCGATGAGCGCCCACCAGGTAACGGTGAGGGGTTGCCCGCTGAGGAGCTGGTCGAGTCCTTGACCCACCATGACATAGACGAATGCCAGTGAGAGTGATGAAGCCCAGGTCAGCGCAATGACGGGAACGCGTTCCATGCCTCCTCCTTCTTTCCCATGTAACTAAGGATCACCTTAGCGAAGAAGTGACAGCGCGTCATCTCATGATTGTAAAATCACACAACTCCCGGGTGTTTCCTCTTCTTTCCAGCACCATCACACGTATTGCGCGGGATCCAATCCCAGGCGACGACGCAGCAACCAGGCCAGCAGCAACGGCATTCCGCTGGCAAGCGCAACACCGCCCGACGCGCACGCAATACGCAGGGCGCTATCCGACACAGCAGAGCGCTGAGGAAGCGGAGCCGACACCGCCTGCACCTCTCCGTTCAGGTCACCCGATGCAGCCTGCTGGGCGTTGCGCGCCACCGCCTTCTGCGTCGGGCGCGCGCTCGCCTTCGTCTGCGGGGCAGCAGCGCGAGGCAGAGCAGCAGAAGCGCTCCCCTGCTGGGGTGCACTCACACCGGAGGTATTCGAGACGGGCTGCGCGTAGCTCGCGCTGTAACCCACCGTCACCGGCAGGGCAACCTTCGACTGGTCACGCAGCCCCGAGGTAAACCAGTAGGAAGACTGACCGGTCTTCACCTGGTAGTCCACGAAAGACTGCGGGAACGAACCCCAGTAGGGGGCATTGTCCGCGGTGCGCGGCGCCTGCGGCCTCATCGCACCGTCGGTATTGACGGCCACGCCAACGTAGCGCGGCGTCTGCGTGAAGCCACCGGCAAGGAGAGCCTGGCGCACGTCAATACCGTCGAAATCTGCCAGGGTCACCTCGCGTTCATCCAGGGTCGTCCACGAGGACAGGTTCGTCATATCCGCCCCATAGCCCGACAGGGTGGCCGTCAGCGCACCGCGCCCGGAGGCGTCCACGTGCAGCTTCGGGTTATTCACGCTCCAGTAGGTCAGTCCCCCGTAGTAGGCGACCGTCCAAGAGCCCTGCCACGACAGATCCAGGCTGCCGTCGGCTCCCACACGTCCCGTTCCCTGTTCGATGACGACCTGGGAGTTCGTGTGTGAGTCCGGGCTGCGCAGCGACACGGGGTTTCCTGCGGCATCCAGGCACTTATTCGCCCACCTTGCCTGCTGCCAGCCACCGGACAGGTCGGCCTTCACGATGCTGACATTGCCCGACTGTCCCGCGTAGACATCTTCCGTCCAGGGCACGCCACCCCCGGTGTTGCGGGCACGGCCGGCTGACAGGAAGTTGCATCCCCCGAAGTAGGCCTGCGAGTTGCTTTCCTGGTTCATCCCCCAGCGCAGGGTGGCACCGCTCAGGACGCTCTCCCCTCCCCCGGAGGTGCCGGGCTGCGGCGTTGCGGGGGTGGGAGCGGGTGTGGGCAAGGTCGGTACGGAAGGCGTCGGTTCCGTCGTGGGCGACGCGCTCACGCTGGGCGCGGGCGGGGTGGAAGTCGCCTCGGGTGTGGGCGAGGCGCTCGGCGTCGCAGGCGTCACCTGAGGGGTTGCGGAGATGCGGATCGGCGAGGCAACCTTGCGTTCCTGGATACTTCCCGCACCACCTCCGGTCGTGTACCAGTAGGAGGCCTGTCCCGTTTGGTAGGCGAAGTTCACCCAGGATTCGGGGAAGGATCCCCACCATGCGGCGTTATCGGAGCTGAGCGGAACCTGCGCGAAGGATCCGCTGGGGTCTTCCGGTGCGACGACTCCCAGGTAAGCGGGGGTGATGTCGATGCCGTCGGCACTCACCGTTGCGCCGTCAATATCTGCCAGGTGGATTTCCTGGGGCGCGACGCGCGACCACTGTGTCAGGTCTTCCTTCGACGAGGCGTAGCCCGAGGCAGTGGCGACCAGCGTTCCTCTTCCGTTTTCCAGGGTGAGCACCGGGTCGGTCACGCTCCAGTAGGTCAGTCCCCCGTAGTAGGCGACCGTGAAGGATCCCCTCCACTGGATGCGCGCAGAGTTCGTTGCGGGATCAAGAGTTCCCGTTCCGCCGCTCATCCGCACGATATTTTCAGAGTAGGAGGGTTCGCTGACCTGGGCTCCGGACACATCGGTGACCTGCATGGTCAAACCGGTTGCTTTCACAGCGTGCCCAAAACGGTTCAGGCACTTGTTCTGCCACGTTGCGGGCACCAGGGTGCCGGAGGAGTCCGGTTTGAGGATGGAGACTGCTCCGTCCTGTGCCGAATAGAAGTTCTCTCCCCCGTTGGCCGCGCTCCACACGCCGCCGCCGGTATCACCCGCGGTTCCGGCAGACAGGAAGTTGCAGCCTCCGAAGTAGGCACCACCACCGGATTCGGGGTTAATCCCCCACTCAACGACGGCGTCGGTAACCGAGCTTGCCGCCTGAGCCGGGGGCGCGGTCAGGACGGAGACCCCGCCCGCAGCCAGGGCAACGGATCCGGAGAAAACGCAGAGCGCTCGTGCGCATCGTTCGAGGCGCGTCATCGGAAGTTCTCCTGACCGCTCATCGGATCCGTCTCGCGGTGTTCTTCAGCGCAGCCGTTTTCTCGTACAGCGGGAATCGTCTGGGTTGCATCCTCCAGCGGGGCGTCCTCCGGGGAGGTTCCTTCCCCCGCGCTTTCCGCTGCGGATGCGGGCGAGGCACCCTCCGCCTCGTAGAAGGAACGAATATTTCCGGGAAGGGCGGGCATGACCTGCGTTTCCTGCGCGCGGCCTTCCTCGTCCATGCGCCCCAGGGCGGATGCGCGAGGCGCAGGTGCGGAGGATTCGTCATCGCTCAGTCCGTGCTTGGCGAGGTAGGCCGCTCGACGTTTTTCTGCGGCGACGCGAACACGATCTGCTTTGAGCTGGCGACGAGCGCGTTCGCGTTCCAGGGAGGCCGGGTGCACACCCAGGATGATGGCCTTCACGGCGAGGTATCCACCCCATCCGGCGGCCACAATCATGAGGGTGACTCCGGCCAGGATCGAGGCGATGATCCACAGGAGTGACGACCAACTCAGGGAAACACTTTCGGAGTATGCCGCGGGTGCGGCGGGCACCGCCGTAGCGGGGCGCGAAGCCGTTGCAGCAGAAGCGCTGTTCCCCGCCGCGCTCTGGGCGGGAGCCGGAGCCGCGGCGTCTTGGGTGGCGGCCTCAGTGGGAGCAGCCTCTTCAGCTGTCGCACCCGCAACGAAGCTCACGGGGGTAAAAGTCTCATTATTCGCGTTCACCACACCGTGCGCACCAATGGTGAACACCCCGCACTGCACCTGCATGCAGTCCACCTCGGTGGGGTTCCCATTACGGTCGTAGGACGTGAACTTCGCACCCGGGATGATCAGCGTGGTACTCCACGTGCCGTCGGCTCCGATCTGGCCGCCATTGGCCGCATACCCGGTGGCCGACCCCGGGAAAGCCACCAGCGACTGGTAGCCCTGCGGGTTCGTTTCATCGTCGTAGGCGTAGCGGTAGGTTTCACCCGTCGCACCGCCGTTGGAAGGCTTCCAGCTGCCTCCGTTCGGGTCAGAAACCCAGCCGAAGAGGACGTAAATTCCACCGAATCCGCCCTGGATCGACTGGTAGCCGCTTCCGCTGACCGTCACCGTCGTCGCACCGTTTTCCGCGACACCACTCTGCGGGGTACTCACCGTCAGCGTTCCAGCCGCGTGGGCGGGAAGCGGGGCACTCACAAGTCCCAGTCCCAGGGCAAGAGCCGAAAGCACGGCAACTCCCTGGCGCTTCATCGACGAGGCGAAGGGCACTCTGCTGGTCATCAGTTGTCTTCTTTCGAGGTGGCTAAGGTACGGACAGGAATCACGATGGGGGCACCCGTGACCGGGTGGGTGATGACGTCGACGGGATACTCGTAGACCTCGCTGAGGCGTTCGGCGGTGAGCACCTGCTCGGGAGTGCCCACGCAGTTCATACGACCTCCCGCGAGGAGAGCAATACGGTCAGCGTAGGCCGCAGCCACGTCCAGCGCATGAACGACGATCACCACGGCACAGCCCGACTGCGCGTAGCGCCTGGCCAGTTGAAGCACAAGTTCCTGGTGGCGAATATCCATCGCAGCCGTCGGTTCGTCCAGAAGGAGGACGGGGCACGACTGCGCGAGGACGCGCGCGAGAGCCGCTCTGCCTCGTTCTCCACCGGAGAGCGAGGTGTAGGTGCGTTCGCTCAAAGTATCCGTCTGGGTCATCCACAGACAGGAGTCGACGATGGCGTCGCTGTCGTCTTCCTGCGGGGTTCCCGCCCAGGGAGCACGCCCCATTTCGACAACTTCGCGAACGGTGAAGGGGAAGGAAATATCAACCTTTTGCAGGAGGACGGCTCGGCGCATCGCGCGTTCCGTGTGCGTCCAGTGTTCGAGGGGTTCTCCGTCAAGCAGGACACGTCCGGTGGTCGTCGGCAGGTCGCCGGTCATGGCGGACAAGAGCGTGGATTTACCTGCGCCGTTGGGGCCGATGAGTGCCAGGACTTCTCCTGCCCGCACTTCCAGGGAGACGTCGCGGAGGATCTCGTGAGAGTCAATGGTGACGCTCACGGACTGGGCGGCCATGACGACCTCACCCGGCGTGGGCATCTGGGGGGCGGTCGCTGCGGGGGTCCACGGAGTATGCATCAGGCCCATCCTCCCGAACGAGTGCGCGAGCGGCGCAGGAGATAGAAGAAGAAGGGGCCACCGACCAGGGAGGTCAGCATCCCGATGGGGAGATCGGCGAACTGGATGAGGGTGCGCGCAGCAAAGTCTGCTCCCAGCATGAGGACGGTTCCTCCCAGGGCGTTCATCGGGATGAGGGCACGATGTCCCGGGCCGATGATCATGCGCAGCAGGTGGGGAACAACCAGGCCGACGAAGGCGATAATTCCAGCGAAAGCCACGGCGGCACTCACCAGGAGGGCAACGACCACCATCGCCCAGAAACGCAGGCGTTCCACGTCCACACCCACGTGACGCGCGGCGCGGTCTCCCAGGGAGAGCAGGTCGAGCTGGCGAGCCATGAACACGGCCGCTGCCACGCCGATCAGGCAGATGGGGGCGACGATGAAGAACTGGTGCCAGCGCGAACCGTTGAGGCTTCCCATTTGCCAGAACACGATCTGTTCACGCGCTGAGGTCGGTGAGGAAAAGAGGATGAAGGAGATCGCAGCGCCCGCGATCGCGTTGACGGCAACACCGGTGAGGATCAGCGTGACGACTTCTGTTTTCCCATCTCTCCTGGCCAGGGCGTAAACCGCCAGCGTCGTGGCCAGACCGCAGAGGAAGGCCGCCGCGGGGGTCGTCATGGTGCCGAGGATCGGGGTGCCCAGCAAAATGGTGAGCGAGGCGCCTACCGCCGCTCCGGAGGACACCCCCACCGTTCCCGGTTCTGCCAGCGGGTTGCCGAAGACACCCTGCATGACGGTTCCGGCCACGGCCAGTGAGGCTCCGACCACCATGCTCATGGCGATTCGGGGGAAGCGAACATTCCACAGGGCGTCATCCCCGTGTTCGTGTGTGGGGAGGGGCAGCCAGTCGATGCCGACCTTGTGCAGGATGGAGCCGAGGACTTCTTCCGGGGGAACAACCAGCTGTCCGAGCATGGCCGAGACGACGACCAGGACGATCATCAGGCAGAAGAGGACGAGTGCGGTGAGGGCAATGACCCGGCCTCGGTGTCGAGGGAGCGTGGCGGTAGTGGTCATTGTCGTGTCTTTTCTGTGATTTCGTGCAGGCGTTGGGCGATGGCTTCCGGAGGAGTTTCCGGCTGGTAGGCCTCATCGGGATCGTAGATCGCCGTTGCGAGGGCGGCCAGAACTTCCGCGGTTCTCGGCCCGAAGCTCATCACTTCGTAGTCACTCATGTCGATGATGCGGCGGTTTTTCCCCGCGGGCGTTTCTTGGATACCCGGGAGGGAGAGAACTTCGTCGATTCCACCGGTGGAAGCCACCCCCAGGGTCATGGTGATGATGACGTCCGGGGCTGCTTGAACGAGGGCTTCGGCGTTCGTCGGGGTCATCCCGGTAAAGCCGACTTCGCTGGCGACGTCGGCTGCGGATATGGCGCTGATGAGGGAGTCGGCTCCCGAGCCCTGTCCGAACCAGTAGTAGACGGATTTTCCTCGGACGTAGAGGAAGACCGCGCGGGGGCGATCCGCGTAGTTTTCGGGCGCCATGTGGGAAATTTTCTCAACGGTGAGGTTGATTTCTTTCACGGTGCGGGTCGCCAGTTGGTCGCCGAGTTTTTCCACGCCGAGCGCTCGTGCGACGGAGCGGATTTCTGCGCTCACCCCTCCGATACCCGCGGTGGAGGACACCGGCAGGAAGACCACGGGAATTCCGGCTTCGCGCAGCTGCATCTGCACGTCGTAGGGGCCGATGGAGGTATCGGTAAGGATCAGTGTGGGTTTGAGCGCGAGAATGGCTTCCGCGTTGAGCTCATGCCCGTTTTGCGTTACTTTCGGCAGGTTTTCGTAACCGGGGTAGGACGTGGAAGTATCGCGTCCCACGAGGTTGCATCCGAATCCCAGGCCGATGACGGCGGCGGCGATGCCTCCGTTTTGGTTGAGAGCCAGGATGCGGGTGGTATCGGTGACCATCTGGTCGACTCCGTCGGAGCTGTGGACGGTCACGGGCAGTTGCTGGCTGTCCGTGGGAGTGTCGGAGATCGGGGTGATGTGCGCCTGGCGCGTGTAGGCGGTCGTGGAACCGGTCAGGGTGCGCGGGTTCGGGAGATCGCCTGCGGTTTTGTCGGGAAGCTGCGGGGGTTGAGGCTGCGTCGTTGCGGCCACTGCGCGACATGAGGAAGCTTCACCACTGCTCTGGGCTGTTCCAATATTCGCGCAGGCGCTCAGAGCCAGGGCGATCACAGCAGCAGTCGCGCAGGTGCGTGAGCGCCTGACTCTTAATGATGAGGCGGAAGAAAACACGAATTCGGTGTCCTTGAGGGGAAACAGTCGTGTGTGGCTCCGGACGTTTCCGTCCGGAGCCACACACGGGTGGATCAGCGTTCGTTACGACGCTGAGCGATGACTGCTGCGCCTCCGGCCAGCAGGCTCAGGAGTGCTGCGCCTGCCAGGGGTGCCAGCTGGGCACCGGTCATGGCCAGACCCTTACCCTGCGAAGCCACCTTGCCCTTGGGGGCGTTCTTTCCTCCGGGCATTGTGGCTTCGGGAGAGGTGGTCTCTGCGCTGGGGGTCACGGAAGGAACATCCGCGGTGGGCAGAGCATCCGCGGTGGGAGCGGTCGTGGGAACGGCCGTCACTACCGGCGAGGCGGTGGGTGCCGTGGTGGGAGCAACCGTCGGCGCGGTGGTGGGCGCCGTGGTCGGTGCCACCGTGGGCTGAGCGGTCGGCGCGGTGGTTGGCGCCGTGGTCGGTGCCACCGTCGGCTGGGTCGTCGGCGCTGTGGTGGGTGCCGTCGTCGGTGCCACCGTCGGAGCCGTGGTCGGCGTCGGCGTCGGAGCCGTGGTCGGCGTCGGCGTCGGAGCGACGAAGGTCAGCGCGGTGGAAGTGGTGCTGTCCACGCGACGATCCGTCATCGACAGGAGGCCGCTGGCCATGGTGCCCACGAAGTAGGTCTTGGTGGGATCCAGCTTGTTGGCGGCAACGGGGATGGAGGCGGTGAAGCTGCCATCCGCTGCGGGACTCACCGGCACTCCAGCAACCGCGAAGTCATGGCCGCTGGGAGCCTGTCCGGGTGCCCACTTACCCTGCTCGTAGATGAAGGCGTAGATCCCGTTCTGCACGGCTCCACCGGTGTAGCCGTGTCCGGTGACGGTCACCGTGGTGGTGGCGGTGGGATCAATGTTCTCCGTGCCGGTCGCGGTGAAGCCGAAGTCGGACGCGGGGTTCGGGTTCGGGGTCACTGCTGCAGAGGCGTCGGAGGCGGCAGAAGTGCCCTTGGCGTTCGCTGCTGCGACGGTCACGGTGTAGGCCATTCCCGGCTGAATTCCTGCGGTGAAGGTGTATTCGGAGGCGGGAGCCAGCACGGTTTCGGTAGCCACTACACCATTGGCGTCCTTCAGGGTCACCACGTAGCTGGTGATTGCGGAGCCGTTGTCAGCGGGAGCCGTCCAGGTGGCTTTCACGCTGGAGGTATTCGGTGCCGTTGCCGTCGGAGCCGCGGGGGCTGCCGGAGCTGTGGAGGTGTCCAGCGTCAGGGGCGTGGACTTGTCCAGGCGACGGTCGGTGAGTGCCAGGCGGTGTGCTGCCATGGTTCCCACGGCGTAGGTCTTGCCCGATTCCAGCGTGCCTGCCGGAATGCTGAGGGTCGTGCTGAAGGCACCGTTCACAACCTGAGCTTTTTGCACCTGCTGCTTAGCGGGCAACGAGCCGATGAAGTTCATTACGTTTTCCGGCAAAGTTCCGGGAGTCCACTTGCTGGTGTCGTAGACGAAGACGTAGACGCCGTTATCGGCTGCACCACCGGTGTAGCCGCTTCCGGTCACGGTCAGGTTCTGAGCAACAGCCGGGTCGAGGTTGTCAGCCGGGGTGGAGGTCAGAACCAGGGTGTCGGGGTTCGGGTTCGGGGTCACTGCATCGGAGGCATCCGAGGCCGGGCTGTTGCCCACGGCGCTGGTGGCGACGACGGTCGCCGTGTAGCTCACGCCGGGCTTGAGGCCGGTGAAGGTGTGTGACAGGGTGGAGGCGTCCACACTGGCAGGGGCAACCGTCGAGCCGTCGGAGGCGGTCAGGGTCACGGTGTAGCCGGTGACCGGCGAGGTGCCGGTGGAAGTGGGTGCCGTCCAGGTGACGGTTGCGGCGTCACGCGCGGACGAGGCGATGCTCGGCTTGGCGGGTGCTGCGGGTGCCGGGAGCACCTTTTCCGTCAGGGTGTAGGTCAGGCTGAGCGGCAGCGCGGGCTTTCTGGGGTCAGCCGCTCCCCCACTGGTGTAGAAGTAGCTGTGCAGACCCGTCTGATCCTGGAACTTCACGAAGCTCGCGGGGAAGGAGCCCCAGTAGGCTTCATTTTCCGAGGTCTTGGAAGCCTGTGGACCACCGTTTTTCACGGTTCCCGCGGGCAGCTCGGTGCCGACGTAGGTGGTCGGCAGGGAGATCGTGGTTCCCGCACCGTTGTTGCTCACGGTGACGTTGGTGAACTCTGCCAGGGTGGCCGTGGTGTCAGCGATGGGGGTCTTCGGGCCGAAGGGGTTCGACATGTTGGCGCCGTAGCCGCTGAGGGTTGCGGTCAGCTTACCCACGCCATTCACCACGTCGAGAACCGGGTTCGAGATGCTGAAGAAGGCGAGGCCGCCGTAGTAGACGACCGTAGCGGATCCGATCCATTCGATGTGCGCGGAGTTCGTTGCGGGGCTGGCTTCACCACTTCCCGCGCTGAAGCGCATGAATTCTTCGCTGGTCCTGGGGTTGGCCGATGCGGAGAGAGTCTGTCCGTTGCGATTCTGGCACTTGTTGGCCCAGGTGATCGCGGTGGGTGTGCCGCTGGCGTCGGGCTTCAGGACGGACACGTTGCCGTCTGTTGCGCGCAGCTGGCCGCTGGTTTCAGTCCACTGAGCGTTGCTGGCCATGCCCGCGGACAGGAAGTGACATCCGCCGAAGGGGGCGAAGCCGATGGACTCTTCGTTCACGCTCCAGTCGAAGCTCGCATTCGACACCGTGTGGGTGTCGTCGGCGAGGGCTGCGTTGTATGCCATCGGCATCAGGGAGAGGAGCAGCGCTCCGGCTCCGATGCAGGCGGTTGTATTCTTCAGCGCCCGCGAAGGGGTACGTCCCTCGCGTTGCTGTGACGTACGGGTTTCTCCCACCGTTGTCTCCTCACATTGATATCTGGTGCATTCTGCAGGCAGAGTGCGGCCACTGCAGACCACATTCTAAGGTTATGCTTAGTTGCACAGACTTTCCACTAGGTCTCTCTTTGAGATAGACCTCACCCGGGGCAGCGCTGCCTCCTGACAGTCAGCCGAGGCATCCATCACCGCACGTGAACGCTCATCTTGCGCAAGCACGAGTTCCCACAGCAGAGCCGCCGCGCACATGTGCGCGGCGGCTCGTGACATTCGTTCGCTTCCCGGGGGGGTGTTCAGACCAAGCGATACATCCAGCCGTAGGGATCGGGACGCTTCCCCGTCTGGATTCCGGTGAGTTCCTCTCGGATCGACCGGGTCACCTCCCCCACCGGCAGAGTGCAGTCAAAGTCTTCTCCAGCCAGACGGCCGATCGGCGTCACCACTGCGGCCGTTCCACAGGCAAAGATTTCTGCGACGTCCCCGCGCTGGATCTCCTCGACCAGGGCATCCAGGGCGATGTGTTCTTCGCGCACCTGCACACCGCGGTCGTGCAGCAGGCGGATAATGGCTCCGCGGGTGCCACCCTCCAAAATGACGCCCGACAGTTCCGGGGTACGCACGCTTCCGTCTGCCATGACGACGAAGACGTTCATGCCGCCCAGTTCTTCCAGGTAGCGTTCCTCGTAGGTATCCAGGAAGCACACCTGGTCAAAGCCACGCGAAGCGGCTTCCATCTGCGGCAGGAGCGAGGCCGCGTAGTTTCCTCCGGCTTTCGCGCTGCCGGTTCCGCCGGGACCCGCACGGTGATACCCCTTGACCACCCAGATGGCCACCCCCGGCCCATCCACGGAGAAGTAGGGGCCGACGGGAGAACCGATGACGTAGTAGTCGATCACTCCGGCGGCATGCACCCCGAGGAATGCTTCGGAGGCGAACATGAAGGGGCGCATGTAGAGGGAGGCTCCGTCAGCGGAGGGCACCCAGCGTTCGTCTGCGCGCACGTAGTCCACCAGGGAGGCGACGAAGTCTTCGCGTTCCATCTCAGGCATAGCCAGGCGGTGGGCGGAGTGGTTGATGCGCGCGGCATTGAAGGTCGGACGGAATGTCCACACGGAGCCGTCGGCGTGACGGTAGGCCTTGATGCCTTCGAAGACGGACTGCCCGTAGTGCAGGACTGCCGCGGCGGGTTCCAGGCCGAGCGCCCCGTATTCGACGATTCCGCGGTCGTGCCATCCCTGTTCGGGAGTCCAGCGCATATGCGCCATGTGGTCGGTCATGCGGCGCCCGAAGGCGAGGGCTTCCATCGCCTGGGTGTAGTCTTCGTCGCTGGCCAGGCGCACTCCTTCGACTACGGGGAAACGCCCTGCCAGGGCGTCGGCTGCGGCAACGGGAGGTGCTGCCAGGCGTTCAAGCTCTGTTCGAGGTTCCCACTGAGTATCCATTGGAGTCTCCTGACTGGTCGAGTACCGATTCAGGATAGAACCGACGTCCCTCACCCGCGCGTTCATTCCGTTATGTGACCCTTGTTCTCTCCTTCACGAGGCGCAGCACCCACACGCTCTTCTTCTGCCCTTTTCCGTTTCTTCCTTTTCCCGGTTCTTCCTTCCAGGGCGCGCCGGGCGCGCTTACGCTCACGCGGGCGTGCTCCCTCCTTAATGCAGGCAGAGACTCCGAGCCACCTCTGGGCCTTCTCCGCCACAATCGTCTACGTACACGTGTGGGCGAAACTCCCCCGCACGCGCGGGGATGAACCGACCCCTCATCGTCTACGTACACGTGTGGGCGAGACCCGATCACGGCCTCGCCCACACATCACACCAAGGGAAACTGTCTTCTCAGCGAAGAGTCTCCACTCGCGCACAGATTGCCTCGCCCACCTGCTCGGTTGAACGCACCAACGGCTGCCCGCTGGCCGCGGCCTCGGCGCGCACCTCCATATCCGCGCGGATCGCGTCCTGCACCCGCGCAGCCTCCGCCTCGTACCCCATGTGCGAGAGCAGGAGCGCAACGGAGGCGATGGTTGCCGTCGGGTCGGCAATCCCCTGTCCCGCAATGTCGGGGGCACTGCCGTGCACCGGCTCGAACATCGAGGGGAAGGCACCTTCCGGGTTGATGTTTCCCGAGGCAGACAGGCCGATTCCGCCGGTCACCGCACCCGCCTCATCGGTGAGGATGTCGCCGAAGAGGTTGTCGGTGACGATGACGTCGAAGCGCTGCGGGTCGGTCACCATGTAGATCGTTGCCGCGTCAATATGGCAGTAGTCGGTGACAACCTGCGGATACTCGCTTCCGATGCGCTCCACGGTGCGCATCCACAGATCGCCCGCGTGCACAAGCACATTGCGCTTGTGCACCAGCGTGAGCTTGCCACGGCGCGCCGCCGCCTGCTCGAAGGCGTAGCGCACAACGCGCTCCACGCCGAACGCGGTATTGACCGAAACCTCGTTCGCAATTTCCTGCGGGGTTCCCACGCGCAGGGCGCCACCGTTGCCGATGTAGAGACCTTCGGTTCCTTCGCGCACCACCACGAAGTCAATATCACCCGGTTCTTTCAGGGGGCTGGGAACTCCCGGGTAGTACACGGAGGGGCGGAGGTTCACGTAGTGGTCGAGGGAGAAGCGGAGTTTGAGCAGCAGTCCGCGTTCGAGGATTCCCGCGGGCACGGACGGGTCGCCCACCGCACCCAGCAGGATCGCGTCGCACTCGCGGATCGCCGCGAGATCCTCATCGGTGAGGGTTTCCCCCGTGCGATGCCAGCGCTGAGCGCCCAGGTCGAAAGGAATTTCCTCGAGGTGTGTATCGCTGCCGCGCAGGGCGGCACGAAGAACTTTCAGACCTTCGGGGACAATTTCTTTTCCAATACCATCGCCGGGAATCACGGCCAATTTGATCGTGCGCATACATCCAGTGTGCTGAGCTACGTCTGCGTGCGCGGAAACGTCCGCCATGCGGATCCTTTTCCCCGACGAGGCGGACATCCCCCTGCGCTATTCCTCCCCACGCGCCCCTTTCCTTTTCGATGCTGTCATTTCTCTTCTTCGTTCCACACCTCACGCCCCAAGCGGGCAGCACACCCTAGACAGGCGTCCCCAGCCACACGCCCACGTCCTCCTTCCCTGGCGTTCTCTTGTCGATTACTCGCAGAAACAGGCACCTATACACTGTTCCCATGTTTTCATCTTCTCCTACGCCCGATTCTCCGTTCGATGCCCACGCGGAGCAGTGGGATTCTTCTCCCGCACGCGGGGAACGCGCACGCACCGTCGCCTCGGAAATAATGCGACGACTCCCTTCGGGAGGTCGCTGGCTCGATATCGGTTCTGGGACGGGGCTGCTGGGGCTGGCTCTGTCCTCCCATGCCGATCACGTGAGTCTGGGTGACACGTCTCAGGGAATGTTGGAAGTTGCTCACCGCAACATTGCGGATGCCGGCCTGAATGATCGCATGGATGCCCTGTTCTGTGACGCGGAGCAGTGGGTCAGCGAAATTCCCTCCCCGGAGTATGACGCCATTGTGTCGCTGATGGCTCTGCATCATATGGAGAATCAGCGCTCGGTGATCCGCGCGCTTGTGGAGCGAGTGCGGCCGGGGGGCTGGGTTGCTCTGGCGGATATGGATGCGGACGACGGTTCCTACCATGCTGACGGGGATATTGTTCCGGCTCATCACGGCACCGAACGTGCTCTCGTTGAGCAGTTGCTCTGCGAATGTGGCTGCCAGAATGTCCTCGTCTCCACGGTGATGACGATTTCGAAGTCGGGGCGTGACTACCCGGTATTCCTTGCAACTGCGCAGGTAGCCCGACGCTAACTCATTCCCCACTCGTATATGCATGTGGCGGCCACCTTGAGGGGGGGCGCCCCCATTTCTCTGCGCGCCTCCGTGATGCGTCCCTCGTGGGAGCGCCGGCACGCGCGCGGACTCGCTCAGCGGGCTGCAGAACCATCCGTGTAGTCGGCATCGGTCTGGCTCCAACCGAACTTCGCGCGCAGTTCCTTACCCACGGCTTCGATCGGGTGGCCTTCGCCCTTGGCGCGCAGAGCCTTGAACTCCAGTGCGCCGTTGTCCTGGTCTTCAATGAAGCGACGAGCAAAGGTGCCGTCCTGGATGTCGGCGAGGACAGCCTTCATGCCTTCCTTGGCTGCGGGGGTCACCACGCGCGGACCCGACACATAGTCGCCGTATTCAGCGGTGTCCGAGCACGACCAGCGCTGCTTGGTGATGCCACCTTCGTTGATGAGATCCACGATGAGCTTCAGTTCGTGGCACACCTCGAAGTAGGCCATTTCCGGCTTGTATCCGGCTTCCACCAGGGTTTCAAAGCCGTACTGGATGAGCTGGGAGACGCCACCGCAGAGCACGGCCTGCTCGCCGAAGAGGTCGGTTTCGGTTTCCTCGGCGAAGGTCGTCCGAATGACGCCCGCACGAGTGCCGCCGATGGCCTTGGCGTAGGACAGTGCCAGTTCCAGTGCCTGACCGGAAGCGTCCTGCTCCACGCAGACCAGGGCGGGAACGCCTCGCCCGTCCTGGAACTGACGGCGCACGGTGTGGCCGGGGCCCTTGGGGGCGACCATGCAGATGTCGTGGCCGGCCTCGGGGGCGATGTAACCGTAACGGATGTTGAAGCCGTGAGCGAAGAAGAGAGCTGCGTCCGGCTTGAGGTTCGGGGCGATCTGCTCGGCGTACACGGTGCGCTGGTACTGATCCGGAACCAGGATCATCACCACGTCAGCGGCGGCCACAGCCTGGGGGATGTCGGCCACTGCCAGTCCTGCGGCTTCGGCCTTTTCCCACGAGGAGGAGCCGGGGCGCAGACCCACCACGACGTCCACGCCGGAATCCTTGAGATTCAGGGCGTGCGCGTGTCCCTGGGAACCGTAGCCGATGATGGCGACCTTCTTGGACTGAATGAGCGACAGGTCAGCGCCGTCGTCGTAGATGATTTCAGCCATTGTCATTTCTCCTTGAGTTGATCCGTCATCGAGCGAGATCCACGGCCGATCGCCACGGCGCCCGATTGGACGATTTCGGTGATTCCATAGGGTTCAAGTGCACGGCGCAGGGCGTCGAGCTTGGGAGCCGAACCGATGGACTCAATGACCACCGTTTCGGTTTGCACGTCAACGACGTGTGCGCGGAAGAGATCCACCACCTGGAGGACTCCGGTTCGTCGGCTTTCATCGGCCTGAACCTTAATCAACAGCAGTCGGCGTTCCACGCTTGCTTCGGGTTCGAGTTCCACAACCTTCAGAACATTCACCAGCTTATTAAGTTGCTTGGTGACCTGTTCAATGGGCTGTTCTTCGGCTTCGACAATAATCGTCATACGCGAAATCGTCGGAACCTCAGTTTCACCCACGGTCAGGGATTTGATGTTGAAGGCGCGTCGGGCAAAAAGGGCGGACACTCGGGTCAGAACACCCGGCTTGTTTTCCACCAGCACGGACAGGGTGTGCATCATTCCCATCAGTTCTCCTCCTCTTCCCATTCGGGCGCCATGTCACGGGCGTAGCGGATCTCATCGTTGGACACACCAGCAGAGACCATCGGCCACACCATCGCGTCCTTCGAGACGCGGAAGTCGATGAGCACTGGGCGATCGTTGATCGACATTGCCCAATCGATTGCCTCGTCCACTTCGTCAATGCTGCGCACAGTACGTGCTGCCATTCCGTAGGCCTGAGCCAGCATCTCGAAGTTGGGGATCTGCTCGCCGTCGTCCGGGTTAAGGATCGTGTTGGAGTAGCGCTCCCCGTAGAACAGGGTTTGCCACTGGCGCACCATTCCCAGCACAGAGTTGTTGATGAGCGCGACCTTGATCGGAATGTTGTCGATCGTGCAGGTTGCAAGTTCCTGATTGGTCATCTGGAAGGAACCGTCACCGTCAATTGCCCACACCACGCGTTCGGGGACACCAACCTGCGCGCCCATGGCTGCGGGCACGCAATATCCCATAGTGCCCAGGCCGCAGGAGGAGATGAAGTGACGGGGGTTCTCGTACTGGACGAACTGTGCAGCCCACATCTGGTGCTGTCCCACACCAGTGACGTAGACGGCGTCCGAGCCCACACGCTCAGAAAGGCGCTGAATCACTTCCTGGGGCGCCATCTTTCCGTCGGTCGTGGGTGCCCAGCCCAGCGGGTACTTGTCGCGCAGGCGGTTCAGGTAGCGCCACCATCCGGACAGGTCGGGCTTTCCGTATTCGGCGTGGGCTGCCGGCATTTCATCCACGAGGGTGCGGAGGGTCAGTGCCAGGTCTCCGACAATCGGCACGTCAGCAACGCGGTTCTTGGAGATTTCTGCGGCGTCGATGTCCACGTGGACAATGCGGGCGCGCGAGGCGAAGGAGTCGAGTTTGCCGGTGACGCGGTCATCGAAGCGCGCACCGAGTGCCACGACGAGGTCGGCGCGCTGCAGGGCACCCACCGCGGGAACCGTACCGTGCATTCCGGGCATGCCGAGGTTGTGGGAGTCGGAGTCCGGGAAGGCGCCTCGCGCGGGGAGGGTCGTCACGACGGGAGCGTCGGTGAGAGCAACCAGTTCTTTGAGCAGGTCGCTTGCGTTCGCACGCACGAGGCCACCGCCGACGTAGAACACGGGAGCTTGCGCTTGGGCAAGTTCGCGCGCGGCCTGCTGCACCTGGCCGCGGTGGGGTTTACCTGCCGGATGGTAGCCGGGCAGATCCATGACGACCGGCCATTCGAAGTCAAATTCTTGCACCTGCGCGGAGCGGGTGATGTCCACCAGGACGGGGCCGGGGCGTCCGGTTGCGGCCAGGTGGAAGGCCTCTGCGATACGCACCGGAATTTCACGTGCGTCGGTGACCAGGAAAGAGTGCTTGGCCAGGGGCATGGATGCGCCGACGATGTCGGCTTCCTGGAAGGCGTCAGTACCGATGAGGTGCGCGCCCACCTGTCCTGAAATGACCACGATCGGGACGGAGTCCATATTTGCGTCGGCCAGCGCGGTGAGGGTGTTGGTTGCACCGGGACCGGAGGTCACCAGGGCGACACCGACTTTTCCTGTGGCGAGCGCGTAGCCCTGAGCGGCGTGCCCGGCTCCCTGTTCGTGGCGCACGAGGATGTGGCGCAGGGAGGAGCTCATCAGGGGATCGTAGGTGGGCAGGATGGCGCCTCCGGGCATTCCGAATACATCGGTGACGCCGAGGGCTTCAAGGGTGGCGACAATGGCGGCTGCACCGGTCATTGTCTGCGGCTGATTCTGCGTGGTCATCGCTCAGAGGTCCTCTCGGTTGGGTCGATCGCATAAAAAAGCCCCCTCCGCTGGGTAAGCGTGGGGACAAGGCGTGCGATCCATCCAACTTTCACACGGTAGGAATCGCACGCCTCGGTACGATAACCGAGACGATAATTCCCTGAATGCGAAGGTTGATCACGGACTTAACCGTATTCTTTCGTTTTCTCGAACACCTCCCTGTCTCATAGTTCGAGAGGCGTCACGAGAGCACAGGGAGCCTCGTCCCCACGCCACGCTGACTGTTTCTTCTGGATCGTCAGCTGTTTCCTGGACGCCTGTCCTTCTTTCATTCCGTTCTCCCCCGGTTTCCCAACTGCTGACATATCGACGGCCGTTTCTGTGGGCTCCCCACATCACCCTGCCTCGCCTCTCGAGGAGATCACACGCAATACCCGTCTCTCCCCCCCGCACCGCACCCTCAGTTCATTTCTATTTCTCGCGCCTGCATCGTCCATTCGCTCATGCCACACATCCATCTCATTCCTCATATCCCTCTCGCGAGAAGAACATATTGCGCCTCGCCTTTCAGGAGATCACACGCGCCAATGGCTTTTCGCATTCTCCCCCACAGCGCACATTGACGTCGTTCCGAACGTCTCTCCTCGCGAGCGAGTCTCTCCTGATCCGCCTCTCCCCACCTGTTGATGTATCAACATCTGCGTCGTTAGTCCCACGCAACAGCACGCAGCATGTGAACAGACAACCGATGCCTCCGTACTTTTGTCCTTTTTCTGCTTTTCTCTATCTCTCAGCCTCATCTTTCGGAGATACTGGGAGAGTTATACACAATGGCAACGGAGCGTTGACTATGGCATCTTTCTTCTCATTGCTCGAACACCAACCTGTGCTCTTCTTGTTCCTCTTGATCGGCGCAGGTATGGCTCTCGGCCACGTCAAAATCAAAGGCGTGGGACTTGGAGCAGCTGCCGTCCTCTTCCTCGCGATCTCCCTCGCTGCAGGAGCCGAGGTGTACGGAATTCACCTCAAAATCGCCCCTCAGCTCGGCACCCTGGGACTGGCTCTCTTCGCATTCTCCATCGGCGTGAACGCCGGAGGTTCCTTCTTCCATAACCTCAAAACAGCTATCGGCCCTATCTTCGCCATGGTCGCCCTGTACATCCTCACCGCAGGAGCAGGCGTCATGGTTGGCCGCGCTATGGGAATGGAAACCGCCCTCATCGCCGGTACTTTCGCCGGCGCCCTGACCAACACCCCCGCACTGGCGGCCGCAGGCAACTCCAGTGGGAACGTCGAACTCGCAACAGTGGGCTACTCCATTTCCTACCTCTTCGGCGTTATCGGCATGATGATCGCCGCCGCAGCAGCCCTGTCCTACGGCAAACGCGACACGGACATCCCCAGCCCTCTGGTCAACCGCACCATTCGCGTGGATCAGGAAGCGACCCCCACCATCAGCCAGATGCGACGCATCTACGACTCCGGCGTTGTGTTCTCGCGCCTGCGTCGCGGAGAAGACGGTCCCGTTGTCACCCCCGTCGACGAGGATGTCCTCCACCGAGGCGACCTCATTGCGGTCGTCGGTTCCATAGAAGTCCTCGAACAGCTCACCCACGAGCTGGGTCACACCTCTTCTCACGCCCTGGCCGAGGATCGCTCCTACCTGGACTTCCGCCGCATCATGGTGTCCAACCCGTCAATTGCCGGACACAAAGTCGAAGATCTCAACATCATTGAGCGTTTCTCCGCAACAATTTCACGAGTCCGTCGAGGCGACATCGACATCATTGCCACCCCCGACCTGGTCATCCAAAAGGGTGACAGCGTACGCGTGGTCGCACCCTTTGGACGCATGAAGGAGATCACGAAGTTCTTCGGAGACTCCACACGAGGCCTCTCAGACCTCAACCCCATTGCCCTGGGTTTGGGCATGGCTCTGGGTATCCTCATCGGTGAGCTGCGAATCTTCACCCCCAGCGGTGACTACTTCAGCATCGGATCCGCCGCCGGAACCCTGCTGGTCGGCCTCGTCTTTGGACGCCTGGGACGCATCGGCACCTTCGTCACAGCAATCCCCGTAACCGCGGCTCAGGTTCTGGCAGAAATCGGCCTCCTGATCTTCCTCGCACAGGCCGGCGCCAATGCCGGTGGCCAGATTTCTACGGCTTTCGCGTCTGGAACCTGGATCAAGATCCTGCTCCTGGGCATTCTGATGACCAGCATTATGGCTATCGGCCTCTACTGCGCAATGCGCTGGGGCTTCAAGATGGGCGGCACACGCCTCTCCGGTCTGCTGGCTGGTTCTCAGACCCAGCCCGCAGTTCTGGCATTCGCGAATGCTCAGACCAACATGGATGCTCGCGTCGCTCTCGGATACGCCCTGGTCTACCCGGTCGCCATGATCGGCAAGATCCTCGTCGCCCAGGTGATCGGCGGCCTGTAATCCACGCTGCAGGTTCATCCCTTTCTATGCCGTTGGGGGGCGCTTCACTCACGTGAAGCGCCCCCAACTTTTCATCTGTATCTCCCAAGAACCCGAGGGGAAAGATCCCCACTCCCCCAGGCTCTGCCTCGTCACTCACGTGACATGTCAGGAGAACATCACTCAATCACTGCGCGAGCTTCGGAACTCCCATCGGGCGCTCCATCAGCCAATCCTTGTCCGTAACCATACGGGAAATTGCCAAGCCGATACCGATAGCGGTGATCGTGAAGAGCACGGTGAAAAGCTGTGCCAGCGCATCGTTAATGTTGCCGTTGTTCAGGTAGGTCAGCGAACGGTAGAGGGGCACACCGGGAATCATGATGACCACGGCGGGAACCGACAGGGTCACTCGCGAGAAGCGCGTGCGTCCGGCAAAGAAAGTTGCCAGGAGACCTGCGGCCAGTGCGGCAAGACCCACCGCCGCGGGAACCGGGACGTGGAGCAGACCCACCAGAGCGAGACGCCCCGTGTTGATGAGCGCACCGATGAGGGCTGCCACAGCGCACACGCGGTAGGGCGAATTGAAGAGCATGGCGAAGCCAAAGGCCGCAACGTAGCTCGTGAAGAAACGCAGGGCGTAGAGAAGCCAGGGCGAGAGCTGAACGGCGTAGGCGGGAGTCACCGACCAGTTGAAGGCCTCGGAGACCGTCCACACGGCCACGCCCGCGCTGAGGACCAGCATGAACACGTAGACGAGGCGGGCGATACCGCCCTGGAAGTCCTGACGAACGAGATCGATAATGCCGGTCACCAGGGGGAAGCCCGGAACCAGGAAGAGGAGCGCTGAAATGAACCCTGCCTGGTGCGTCGGGTCGATGTTCAAGAAACGCTGAGCAAGGGCAACACAGGTGATGTAGATGAAGGCTGCAACGGCGCCGCAGACCATCCAGACGCCGAAGTGGTTCATGTGGCGCTTGACCATCTGTCGACGCAGGAACTGCCCGAAGAACGAGGCGATTGCGACGACGGAGCACTCCACCCATCCCCCGGCGTTGAGGAAGGCGAAGGCGGCGCAGGCCAAGCCAGAAGCCAGGGCGTTTGCCAGCCATCCGTACAGAGGCTTGATCTTCTCGATGCGATCCAGTTCGCGATCGACGTCCTCCACCTGGACGCGCTGGCCTTCCAGGGAGGCCACGTAGTTGTTGAGGTGGTCGATGCGATCTGCGTTCACACCGAGGGCGCGCTGTTCAGCGAGTTCCGTTCGGAAAGTACCGTTCGCGTAGGCGGTGGCGATAATTTCCGTGAAGGTCACCTGTGCTTGGTGTTCTTCGATTCCCACGGCTTTTGCCAGGGTCTGCATAGAGGCTTTTACTCGGTAAGCGGATGCGCCGGCTGAAAGAAGCATCTGCCCCAGTCGCAAAACGATACGTGACTGATAGGAGAGGCGATCGTGCGCCACCATGCGGTGCATGGTGAGGGATCCTTCGCCGGGACGGGCGGGTGTCGAGGTCTCTTCGTTCTGATTCACCCGACAAGGATGCCACGGCCGATCAGGGAAAAAGAGGGACTAGAGTCAACCCTTGCACGGTTTTCGGTGTTATTTCCTTCACGAGAACACGCGTTGTTGCCGCGTGTTGTTGTGTGTTTGTTGTGCGCGCGTTGTTGCTTGTGGTTTTTGTGTGTTGTCTGCGTGTGTACTTATCGCGTGCGCTTGTTGCGTGTTGTGTGTTTGTTGGGTGGTTGGTGTTGTTTGTGGGTGTTGTTTGTGTGTTTGTCTTGCCCGTGTGTGTTGTTTGGCCCCCTCAAACGTGTGTGTTTGAGGGGGCCGTGTGTTGTTGTGT
>CAURIY010000015.1:0-29544 GCA_963525415.1 uncultured Actinomyces sp. | reverse complement strand
CACTCACCCACTTGGCCGGCCCGCCCGGGCGGGCGGGGACCCGCGACACCACCACCGCGCGCGCCTGGCTGACCTGAATGTGGCTGACACATTCGAAAGCAGTTGCTTTCGTATCCAAAGGAACGACGACGACGCCGATGAAGGCCAGCGCGAGCAGGCATTCAACAAATTCGACGCTGTTGGGAAGGTAGACGACGACGCGGTCGCCGGGGCGGATGCCCGCGGCGTCAAACGCGTTCGCGTAGCGAGCAATCTGGCGATCGGCCTGGGCGTAGGTGTGGGTGGTTACGCAGTTTTCGCACACGTCCTCAAAGATGAGGAATTCACGATCCGCGTGGGCACGCACAATCTCGTCCCAGGTGTCGCGCAGGTTGGCGCCTGCCTCCAGTGTTCCTTCGAAATTCACGCTCTGTCAGTCCTCGTCAGCGAACTTAATCGCACCTGCAGCTTCAAAGCGCGCGATGTCGTCATCGGAGAAGCCCGAACGACGCAGGACATCGCGGGTGTCTTCGCCCAGTGCGGGCATCGGACGCCAGAAGCCACCGGGGCGCTTGGCAAAGCGCGGAACGGTGTTCAGACCCTTGATGGTCTCGCCTTCGCGGTTTTCCCATTCGATGAAGTTCTCACGCAGCTTGGTGTGTTCTTCAGCGAGGATGTCATCGAAGGTCAAGCACTTCTGAGCGGCAATCTTGTGGACAACAAAGTCTGCTTCCACGTCGTCTGCGCTCTGGGTGAGGAGGTATTCCTCGAGCTTTTCTTCGATGAGCTGCGCCTTGGGGCCGTCCAGCCACAGGGCGGAGGTGTCCTCGGGGTATTCCTCGGTTCCCCACAGGTCGCCCAGGCCGATGGTTTCGAGCAGGTACTTGTTCTGGGGGACACCGTAGACGCACAGGCCGATGATGCCGTCCTTGCACTTGTACTGGCCGATCGCACACAGGTTCTGGTGACGAGCGCCCGCACGCGGGTAGAGGACTCCCTTGTTGAGGTAGTCGATCATGTAGTACGCACCCACGCGCATCATGGTTTCGTACATGGCGACATCCACGGATTCGCCTTCTCCCGTGCGCTGTGCGCGGAAGACCGCGGCCAGTGCGGAGGAGATCACCATGAGGGAGTTGAAGTAGTCGCCCGTGTAGGGGGCGGCCGTCATCGCCTGCTCCGGAGTACCGTTCTGGTACACGTAGCCGGAGTAGTCCTGCACGGTGAGGTCGTAGGCGGCGGAGTGCACGCGCTTGGGGTCGCCCACGTGGCCGAAGCCGGAGACGTGGACGATGACCAGCTTGGGGTTGATTTCCCAGAGGAATTCGTCGGTGATGCCCTTGCGAGCCCACACCGGCCCCTTGGAGGATTCGATGAAGATATCGGCATCCTTAACCAGGGCGCGGATGATTTCCTTGCCCTCGTCGGTGAAGGGGTTCATGGAGATGGAGCGCTGGTTGCGACGTTCCATTTCCTTGACGTACTGGGTGTCGCGGACGGAGTCACCGGTGTAGGTGTTCTCAATCCACGTGACGTCTGCGCCCCATTCGGACATGATTTCGCATGCGGTGGGGACGGCGATTTCCACGGCGGAGTAGACGACCTTGAGGCCGTCAAGGTTGCCGTATGAGGGCTTTTCGGTTGCCAGAGTCATGATGATGCTCCTCGGGGTCGCTCAGCGGTAGTCCTTGAGGGCCGCGCGACCGGCGGTCAGGATCATCATTTCGTCAGTGCCGCCGGAGACGCGGTCCACGCGCAGGTCGCGGTACATGCGCTGCACGCGGTGTTCACCGGTGATGCCCACGCCTGCCAGCACCTGGAGGGCGTCGTCCACGACCTCGAATGCGGCGTGTGCGCAGTAGTACTTGGCCATGGAGCAGTCGCCGCGGCCCAGCTGGTCGGTGTCGTGCTTCCATGCGATTTCGTAGAGCATGTTGCGCATGTTGGTGAGCTTGACCTTCATGTCGGCGAACTTCAGCTGGATGAGCTGGTGACGCGCGATGGCCTGGCCACCCTGGATACGCTGGTTGGCGTACTTGGCGGCGTCTTCGAATGCGCAGTAGGCCTGTCCGTAGTTGGTCAGAGCCACCAGGAAGCGTTCGAGGTCGAAGTCGGCCACGCCGCGGCGGAAGCCGTTGCCTTCGGTGCCGAAGAGGTCTTCTTCGCGCAGTTCCACGTTGTCGAAGTAGACGTCACAGCAGGAGTCCATGCGCAGGCCGAGCTTGTGCAGGGGTTCCTTGGTGATGCCCGGCAGGGACATGTCGACGAACCACTCGGAGTAGACGTCCATGTTGTCGGCGTCGCGTGCCATAACCACCAGGTAGGGGGCGTACTTGGAGGAGGTGATGAAGGTCTTGTGTCCGTTGAGGTAGACCTTGCCGTCACGACGGGTGTAGGTGGTGCGCATGTCGTCCCAGGAGGATCCTGCGCTGGGTTCGGTCATGGCGTAGTTGAGCATCTGCTTGCCGCTACCGACGAAGGAGAGGATCTTTTCCTTCTGTTCTTCGGTGCCTTCGCGCAGGACGGTGTCCCAGCAGGGAAGCTGGTAGAGAACGTAGGTGGGGCCACCTTCACGGCCGAGAGCTTCGTAGGCTGCGGTCAGGGTGCGCCAGTCAGCTCCGAGGCCACCGTTTTCTTCGGGGAGGAGGATCTGGTCGAAGCCCAGTTCACAGATCGCAGAGGTCCATTCCTCCGGGTAGGTCGAGGTCTCGTCGCATTCCTGGAAGTACTTTTCCCAGGGGCGTGAACGCATCAGCTCGGTGAAGCCGTCCACCATGAGTTGCTGATCTTCAGACAGCGAAAAATCCATTGTCATTCCACTTTCTTCAGGAGGGTTGGGTTTTCTCAGTTGTTTTCCGGGGTGGTCACTCGCGTCGGTGTCGGGTGCGCCCGGTAGAAGTCCGCTGCACGTCGCATGGCATCCATGGTGTCGTCCACCATCTTGGAGTGGTGGAGAAAGCCGTGAATGACCTGCGGGTATTCAACGAACTCATGCTCGATACCGCAGATGTCCAGCAGTGCGTCCATGCAGCGGGTGTCGTCTTTGAGGGGGTCGAGGCCTGCGGCAACCAGGAAGCAGGGGGCAATGCCGGTCAGGTCGTTCGACAGGATATTGAAGTAGGGGTCGGATACAAGATCCAGGTCGGACATGTAGGCCGCGAGGTAGGTGGCGTAGTCCTTTTCGGTCAGGCCGTCCCAGGCTCCGCCCAGCAGGCGCATGGACATGGAGTCGCGCAGACCGTAGGCACCGTAGAAGGCCATCATGGCGCGGACGCTCAGGGGTTTCTTTTCGACATCGCGCAGGTAGAGCATGGTGCCGAAGCTCATGTTGCCGCCGGCACTATCTCCTGCGAAGGAGACGTCGTCGGGGTCGATCCCCCACGCCTCGGCGTGATCGATGATGTGGGCGACAACGTCCGCACATTCTTGGATGGGGCGCGGGTACTGCGCCTCGGGGGAAAGCGTGTAGTCGATGCTGACGGCAACGGAGCCGGTCAGCGAGGCGAGGGTACGGACGATGCGATCGTGGGTATCGACATCGCCGACCATCCACCCGCCGCCGTGGATAAAGACGATCCACGGCGACGGAGTGGCGGCTCCTTCGGGAACGTAGTGGCGCACACGGACATCACCGTGACGGGTCGGCACCTGGTGGTCGGTGACGGCGGCCATTTCGGGGCCGCCGTCATTCCAGAAGGCGCGTTCCGTGCGGTATCCCTCGCGCATTTCGACGAGGGTCTGGTCGGTGGAGTAGGCGTCTGCGGCCAGCTCATTCTGCTTGGCGACGGCCTGCCCCATCTGTTCGCTCCACATCGCGGGGACGTTGTACTTGTGTGCCATGGTGTTCTCCTCAGGGGATGGTCAATCAGGCTTCGATCTTGCCGGCAGCCTTCTGGCGTGCGATCACCACGATAAGGGCGGCGGCGCACACGGCGGCGATGACGGCGCTTCCGGACAGGATCCAGAAGATCTGATCGAATGCGGCCTGCTGGTTATCCGGGTTGGCGTCACGGATGGCGCCGAACCAGATGTAGGAGAAGGTGTCGGGCAGGAAGCCAACCACGGACAGGAGGCCGGTGGCGGTTCCGAAGACCGAGAGCGGCACCTTACCTTCGGTCAGCTGGCTGGAGACGACGCCGAAGGTGCCGTTGGCCAGGAAGCCGAGGAGGATCACGATGACGGCGGCCAGAACAGCCTTGGTCGGATCGGCGGGCATGAAGACGAAGGAGGCGATGCCGGCTGCGACGGCCAGGGAGCCGACGACGATGACCTTCGAGGGGGACTTGGCCTTGAGAGCCAGGAAGCCGAAGATCGGACCGGAGAGCAGGGTGACACCGTAGGTACGGATCACGCCCATGACATTGACGACGTTTTCGTCAGCGTGCATGACCTTGTTCATGTAGCCGGTGGTCTGGTTGACACCAGTGTAGTAGAAGTACACGAAGAACAGGGTGAGAGCGGAGAGCCACACAACGGGGTTGGAGAGGACGCGTCCCAGGGACTTAACGTCGAATCCGCCTTCGCCACCGGAGGTGAGTTCGCCTTCAAACTTCGGGATGAAGAGGAAGGAGAGGATACCGAGAACCAGGATGACGCCACCGAGGACGCTCAGCAGGGCGCGCATGGGGACAACGCCGGTGGAGCCGAGGTAGCCCACGAGCCAGGTGTTGAACAGACCCATGACGAGGCCGGCTGCACCGTAGATGCCGTAGGACAGGCCGATGTTGCGGGAGTATTCCTCTTCGGCGGAGATCAGTCGCACGAGCTTGAAGCGGATGCCCCACCAGATGAGGATGGTGGTGATGCCCATAGCCACGAAGATGGCGAGCAGCAGGGTGAATGAGGGGAACGCTGCGTAGGCGAAGGTCAGGAGGGCGGTCAGGACGAAGCCCACCCAGCCCAGGGTACGCACGCGGATGCGGTCTGCGACGATGCCGGAGGGCAGGTAGCAGATCAGAGCGGTCCAGGAGTAGGCGGCCAGGAGCAGACCCATGTTGGTCTGGATGTTGGCGGCATCGGAGGCACCGGAGGCCACGAGTGCCTCGCCCAGCGGCTTGTCGAAGACGTACTGCAGGTATGCGGGCGAGTAGATGATGGAGCTACCCATCGACACCAGGATCAGAAGGAAGATGCGGTGGCCTGCGCTCAGTTCGCTGACCTTCATCTCCTTTTTCAGGAAACTCAACATGCTGTTGACCTTTCTCCCCATAGGGAAAGGAAGTGCTGAATTGAAAAGGAATGTGGAACCAGATGACGACGGACTAACGTCGTCCAAAAATACTTTTCATCCGTGCCGGAGTCCGCCACTGGGGCGGTGAACAAAGCGGCAATTTTTTCACTCGTCTGGAGGAAAGGTGCCAGCGTTCCCAACCGGTCCACGTGCGCAACGCTAACAAGCGCCTACAGAACAATCCAGGCCCTTAGACCCAGGGCTTCCTCAAGCAGTTTTTAGACGATTTTCGTCACAAATTCCCCCTCTCCCATTCATGAGCTTTTGACATAAGTTACACCTCACACAATGTGAGTAGCATCACTCAGGAGGCATGTGCATTTCTCGCGACCCGCACTGCACAAACGCTCATATAGATTTTTCTTCTTCTTTTTCATGCATCTCTTCCCATAGAAAAAGCTTCGGTACACACACGCACACCGCAGCTTTTTCATCTCACCGTCGTACAGACGACGGCTGTGGCATCATCCTTCCTGCGAACGTCGCCGCACCAGAAGAAGACCTCCGAAGGCCATCATCGCCAGCGCACTGCCCGCCAGAACACCGGCGGTCGTTCCCGTCTAGGAAAGGACACGCGAGCGCGAGGAGGCCGCACCCGCCGAGGAGGCTCCGCCTCGTCCCTGATCCGAGGACGTTCCCGCCTGCTCAGACGAGTCATTCCCCTCAGTCGACGGCTGGCTTCCTCCGGTGGAGGTTCCCTCACCGGGGGTTGCCTCGACCGAAGGTGATCCGCTCTCTGCCGCAGACGTGGCCTCATTCGTCGGTTCGACACTCGGCGTGGGGGTGTCCGTCGGAGTGGAAGGCTCCTCCATCGAGGACGGAGTCGGGGTCGGAGTATCCGAAGGCTGCGGCGTGGGCTGAGGGCTCTCCTCCCCCACCACCGTTAGCAGGTCGCTGACGGTCAGCAGGGTGGCGTCGCGCGCCTCAACGCGCAGGGTTGCACCGGTGGCCGGAATATTCCAGGTGAAGATCTCACCTCGCGGCCCCGTGGTACTCACTGAGGGGGCACTCTGCCCCTGCGTGCGCACGGAGTCATTCGTCGCGCTCTCCCCCCGCCGTTTCGCGCTCACTCAGAACGCTCAGTTCCAACGAGGCGGAGCTGGGGTGTTCGTTATCTCCTGCGGCGTGCGCGGGGTCAGCCCAGGTGGGCAGGGTTCCACCGCTGAGGTGGCTCATGGTGAGCGCGGTGGTGCTTCCCACCGCAATGAGGGCACGTGTTGGGGTGCGCAACATGCCAAATTCCTGAATTTTTCGCGATGTTAAGGATCACCCCATAAGGAGCCTTATGGTTAGGCTAACGTCAAAAACTTGAGCCTCTCAAGGTGATACAGCTCCCAAAAACCCCTTTCCCTCGGGCTCGCACAGCAGAACCGCAGGTCAGCAGCACTCCCCCGCATAAGAGCAGTTTTCACGCATACATCGTCCTCGCCTCACACCCCTTCAGTCCTCCCTTGCGCGCGCGAGAAGCGTCCCACCGCCATAGACTCGACACCATGAGGCGCCAGCCAGATCACCGTGACTTTTCCCGTTCCTCCCTCCCCTCCTCCCAGAAGGCATCCGCTCTCAGGCGCCGCCTATCGATGCTGGTAGCCGCATCCGGCACCGTCATTGAGTGGTTCGACTTTTCTCTGTTCTTCTACCTGTCGATGCCGATGTCGCACGCGTTCTTCCCGGAGAGCAACACCTCTTTGCTCATCGTGTTGGCGACGGGAGCGGCCGGCTTCCTGTTCCGCCCCCTGGGAGCAATCTTCTTTGGGAATATCGGAGATACCCGGGGACGCACCTACGCTCTCGTATCCTCCGCGATCCTCATGGCCATCTCCCTGGGAGGCATTGCCATGGTTCCCAGCTATCAGACCACCGGCATGTGGGGCGGGGTCGCGATTCTCGTTCTGCGCTGCCTCGCCGGTTTTTCCGTCGGCGGCGAATACACGGGCATCATGGTATACCTGACCGAAAGTGCCCCCGCAAACCGCCGTTCCCTGGCGGCCTCGTGGGCGGCCGCTAACTCCGAAGTGGGCGCTCTCCTGGCGGTGGGCACCAGCGCTCTCACGGGACTAATCTTGGGCGAGGACGCACTCAATGCCTGGGGATGGCGCATCCCCTTTGTCGTAGGTTCCCTCCTGGCCTTGACGATGATTCCCCTGCGTCGTTTCATGGTGGAAAGCCCCGCGTTCTTGCAGGTACAGTCCGAGAACGCCCAGCTGCCCACCGACACTTCCCCCGCAGGCGAGACCTCCCTCTCCCGGGGCGTCGCCTCGCACACCGCTCCCCTTTCTCACGAGGCACCCTCCGCCTCGTCCCCGAAAGCGCGCATCCCCCTCGCATCGCCGCGCACGAAGGCACCCTCGCCGGTGCGCGCAGCTCTGGCCTACGAGAAGCGGGGAATATGCGTGTCTTTCCTGATTTCGACCGTCGGATCAGCCACCTACTACCTGACGATCACCTATCTGCCGACCTATGTGGAGGTTGTGGGTGGGCGATCGACTCACGCCCTCTATCTGGGGGTTGTTGCGGCGTTGGCGGCGATTATTGCGACGCCGTGCGCGGGCATTGCGGCCGACCGCTGGGGACATCGCCGCTCATTCGTCATGATCCTCGTGGCGACTTTGGCGCTGACGATTCCCGGTTATGCGATTGTTGGGCAGGTGTCCTCCGCGCAGTCCTCATCGCTGGTGCTCATTGCGGCGACGGCACTGCTGGCGGCTCCGGCGGCCGCGTGGAGTGCGGTGGCGGCCAGCTCGGTTCCCGCACAGTTTGGGGCGCGCTACCGCTATTCCGGCATGGCTATTGGCTACAACATTGCCGCTGTTTTGTTCGGTGGAATCACCCCCACCGTGGTCACGTGGCTCATTCAGGAAACCGGGCAGCAGCTTGCTCCGGCCTACTACGCCGCGGCGATTGCCCTTCTGGCGGGTATTCCAGCACTGCTCCTCATGCGTTCAGCAACTCCCGAGGAGTAGGCGAAAGCGCGCTGAATACTTCGACGACTCCCGTCGCGCACATATGAATGTCCGCCTCGGTGTCCAGTGGACACCGAGGCGGACATCGCTCTGTCAGCTCGGAAGCCGCGTTTTCAACTCAGCTGAGCACGTGACTCACTCTTCGCCTTCGGCAGCGCCCTCATCGTCGTGGTGACGACGGGTACGGGTGCGCGGACGGCGTTCGCGACGCTCGCTGCGGTCACGGCGTTCGCTGCGATCACGGGGGCGACGGGGCTGTTCGTTTTCCACTTCCAGCTCACCGGTTTCACCGTCGATGACGGCGTGCAGGCTCAGCTTGCCGCGGTCGCCGATCTCGTTGATCTCGACCTCGACCTGCTGACCAACCTGCAGGACGTCCTCAACAGAGTCGATGCGCTTGCCGCCGACCAGGCGACGCACCTGCGAGATGTGCAGGAGGCCGTCCTTGCCGGGGGTCAGGGAGACGAAAGCACCGAAGGAAGTCGTCTTAACGACGGTTCCCACGAAGCGCTCGCCGACCTCGGGCATCTGCGGGTTCGCGATCTGGTTCACCAGGGCGCGAGCGGCTTCTGCGGCTTCGCCGGTGGAGGCACCGATGTACACCGTGCCATCGTCCTCGATGGTGAGTTCTGCGCCGGTGTCTTCCTGGATCTGGTTGATCATCTTGCCCTTGGGGCCGATGACCTCACCGATCTTGTCGACGGGCACCTGGACGGTGATGATGCGAGGAGCGTAGGGGCTCATCTCGTCGGGAGCGTCGATGGCCTGGTCGATGAGATCGAGGATGGCCAGTCGAGCTTCGCGAGCCTGTGCCAGCGCGCCGCGCAGCACCTGGGAGTCAATGCCGTCGAGCTTGGTGTCCAGCTGGAGGGCGGTGATGAAGTCGCGGGTACCGGCAACCTTGAAGTCCATGTCGCCGAAGCCGTCTTCTGCACCGAGGATGTCGGTCAGGGTCAGAGCCTTCTGGACGCCGTCCACTTCACCGGTCATGAGACCCATGGCGATACCGGCGACGGGGGCGCGCAGCGGCACACCTGCCTGCAGCAGCGACAGGGTCGAGGCGCAGACGGAGCCCATCGAGGTGGAGCCGTTGGATCCGAGAGCTTCGGAGACCTGACGGATCGCGTAGGGGAATTCTTCGCGCGAGGGCAGCACGGGCTTCAGGGCACGCTCGGCCAGGTCGCCGTGGCCGATTTCGCGGCGCTTCGGGGAGCCCACACGACCGGTTTCACCGGTGGAGAAGGGCGGGAAGTTGTACTGGTGCATGTAGCGCTTGGCCGTGATCGGCGACAGGTTGTCCAGCTGCTGTTCCATGCGGAGCATGGCCAGGGTCGTCACACCCAGGATCTGGGTTTCGCCGCGCTGGAACAGGGCGGAGCCGTGCACGCGGGGCAGAACCTCGACCTCTGCGGACAGGGAGCGGATCTGGCGAGGCGTACGGCCGTCCATGCGGATTTCTTCGCGCAGGGTGCGGTTGCGGATCGTCTGCTTTTCGAGGGAGCGGAATGCGGCGCGCAGTTCCTTCTCGTTTTCCGGCCAGTCGGCGGCCAGGGCTTCGAGCATCTTGGCCTTCACGGCGTCCACTGCTTCGTCGCGTGCCAGCTTGCCTTCGGTCAGCAGGGCGGCGGCGAGCTTATCGCCCACCCAGTTCTCCACGGCGGCGTACTGTTCGTCGGTGTAGTCGAAGAACAGAGGGAATTCAGCGGTTTCCTTCGAGGCGGTGGCAGCCACCTTGAGCTGTGCCTCGCACAGGGCGCGGATGAAGGGCTTGGCGGCTTCCAGGCCGTCGGCCACGACATCTTCGGTGGGAGCCATGGCTCCACCCTGGATGAGATCCCATTCGTTTTCGCCGCCGCCGGCTTCCACCATCATGATGGCGACGTCTTCGGTACCGTCTTCGGCTACCACAATGCGGCCGGCGACGACGATGTTAAAGACGGAGCGTTCCATTTCCGACCAGCGCGGGAATGCCACCCACTGGTCGTCGATGAGAGCCAGGCGGGTACCGGCGATGGGGCCGGAGAAGGGCAGGCCGGCGATCTGGGTGGACATGGAGGCCGCATTGATAGCCAGCACGTCGTAGGCGTCGTTGGGGTGTGCGGAGAGCACGGTTTCAACGACCTGCACCTCGTTGCGCAGTCCCTTCTTGAAGCCGGGGCGCAGCGGGCGGTCGATGAGGCGGGCAGCGAGGATTGCTTCGGTGCCGGGACGGCCTTCGCGGCGGAAGAAGGAGCCGGGGATGCGGCCGGCGGCGTAGGAGCGCTCTTCGACGTCCACGGTCAGCGGGAAGAAGTCGAACTGATCCTTCGGGGTCTTGCCCACGGTGGTGGCAGACAGGATTGCGGTGTCATCATCCAGGTAGGCCATGGCGCTACCTGCGGCCTGCTTGGCCAGGCGTCCGGTTTCGAAGCGGACGGTGCGGGTGCCGAAACGACCGTTGTCGATGATCGCCTCTGCCGAGACGATGTCGTCACCTTCCATCATGAGTGTTTCTCCTTATGTGGTGCGCTGTGCGCGTCGGTGGCGTCCGCGTCGGCCTTCGATCGAAGCCCACGGCCTCATCCCTGTCCCCGTTTCTTTCGGGCGGGTGATCCGTAAGCCACTGTCGAAAACCGCGTACGGTACGCCGTTCTTCAGTAGTGACATGGGTGAGGGCTCGCATTTCGTATGGATGCGAAATGAGGTGATCCTTGTGAGTCCCTCGGGGCATGTCCCCCATACGTAGTGAACCGGCCCGACTCCTTGAGGAATCGGGCCGGCATTGGGTCAGCGGCGCAGGCCCAGTCGTTCGATCAGCGAACGGTAGCGTTCGATGTCCACATCGGCGAGGTAGCCGAGGAGGCGACGACGACGACCCACCAGCAGCAGCAGACCACGACGGGAGTGGTGGTCGTGCTTATGCATCTTGAAGTGCTCGGTCAGGTCCTTGATGCGGCGGGTCAGCAGCGCGATCTGGACCTCGGGGGAGCCGGTGTCGCCCTCATGGGTGGCGTATTCGGCAATGATCTGATCCTTGACGTCCTTGCTCAGCGGCACAGGCTTCTCCTTTGTTCTCGTTGCACGGAGCGGCAGGGCACTTCCCTGCGCTTGGTATCCGTGGCCGACATGACGGCTGTTCAAGGATAGCATCGTGCCCGATCTCGTGACGAGGTGGCTTTCCCCCTGCTCCCCCATCGCGGCGGTGAGATACCCCACCATTAGCGAGGCGCAGCTCCCGTGGGCAGTCACCATTCGCCTCGCGCTTCCTCCCGCGGCGCACAGAGCGGGAGGCAGTGAGCAGTGAGCAGTGAGCAGTGAGCAGACTTTAGCGGGCGGTAACGTCCTGGGGATTCACGCGCCCCGCAACCCCGATCCCCAAAACCGAGGCCGTAGCTCGCAGATCGTCATCCATCCGATCCAGCAAGTCATCCAGGGAATCAAAGGTTTCCATGGGGCGAATCCGGGACACAAACATGACGGAGATATTTTCTCCATAGAGGTTGAGGTCGCTGCGCCCCAGGACGTGGGCTTCGACGGTGCGCTGTTCCCCGTCAAACTGCGGATTCGTTCCCACGGAGATTGCGGCAGGCAGAAACTCTCCGGCATTCGTTCCCGGAATGTAGCGCACGACCCATCCGGCGTAGACGCCGTCCCCGGGGACAACTCCTTCAATGTCGTGGCACAGGTTCGCCGTGGGGAATCCCAGTTCGCGCCCCCGCTTGAAGCCGTGTTCGACGGTGCCGCGAATGCGGTGCAGGTGTCCCAGGACGCGAGCCGCCCCGGTGACGTCTCCCTGCGCGAGGAGTTCGCGCACCCATGAGGAGGACCAGCGTCGTCCTTCGGGGGCTTCGATATCGGTCACCATGACGACGTCGAAGCCGTAGGTGCGTCCCAGTTCGCGCAGGGTGTCGATTGTTCCCGAGTTTCCCTGTCCGAAGCGGAAGTCTGCGCCGACTACAACTTCCGCCGCACCCAGGGCGTCCACGAGGTAGCGGACAACGAATTCTTCGGCGGTCAGGGAGTACAGCGCCTCGTCGTAGTGGATAACGAATGTGGCATCCAGTCCGGTGGCTGCCATGGCGTCCAGACGGTCGCGCAGGGGCGAGATGAGCTGGAGTCCAGATTCGGGGGCGTGCACCTGGCGCGGATGCGGGTCAAAGGTGCAGGCAACGGCGGCCAGCCCGCGCACTTTCGCGCGCGACACGGCGGTGGCGATGACCTTGCGGTGTCCGACGTGCATGCCGTCAAAGTTGCCGATGGTGACCACGCTGCGCGTATCCGACGGAATATCGCTGAGCGTTCGCCAGATGTTCATGGGTGATCCTCTCCAAAGACGACGGGCACGCAGGGAGGGCAACGAAGCTCGTACCTGCGACCTCACGATCATTGCAGCAAAAGCGCGGGGACAACAATTACGGTGGGCATCCTCACGTCAGAAGACGAGGACGGTTCGGATTTTCCCCTGTTCGCAGCGCGCCAACCCCTTGACTGCTCCGTCTGCGCCCACGACCGCCAGCGGGTCTTCACCCGCCGCCTCGCGCAGAAGGCGGTAGTCGTCGCCCCGACGAAGGGGAGCGTTTCCGTGGCGGAATTTTTCTGTTTCCTGCTCGTTGAGGTGCAGTGGGGGGAACATGCGCAGCGTCGCCTCGTCCAGACTCATCAGGGGAAGCGCGTAGTCCTGTCCCCCGTCGTTGGCCTGCCTCTCATCTTCCATAAGGGTTTCGAGGCTGCGGGCGGATTCCAGGGTGAAGTTTTCGATGTGGGTGCGTCTCAGCGCCGTCAGGTGTGCACCGCACCCGAGTGCTTCTCCCAGGTCGCGTGCGAGTGCCCGCACGTACGTCCCCGAGGAGCATTCCACACGGATATCAACATCGATGACGGGAACGCGCACGCGCTCTCCCGCGGGGGTGTTCTCCTCGGCGGCCAGCGGATGTTCGCGGAGCTCCGCCGCCTCTTCTCCCTCGATCTCGGAGCGGGGGAAGGGGTATTCCGCCTCGCCCGCGCACATCTCCCCCACGGTTTCCAAGGAAAAAATGGTCACCGGCCGGGCGGGGATCTCAACCGTTTCCCCGTCTCGTACGCGCGCGTAGGCTCGTTTGCCGTCGATCTTGATGGCGCTCACCGCGGAGGGAATCTGCATAATTTCGCCCCGCAGCGATGCCATCGCCGCTTCCCACTCCCCTGCGTTGATCTCACGCGCACCTCGCAGGGAGGTCGCCTCGCCTTCCGCGTCCTCGGTAGAGGTGGTGACGCCCAAACGGACGGTCGCCTCGTATCCCTTCGAGTGCCCGCTCACCCAGGTGAGGAGGCGCGTTGCCTTGCCCACGCCAATAACGAGGACGCCGGTGGCCATGGGGTCGAGTGTCCCCGCGTGCCCCACTTTGCGGGTGCGACCCAGTCTGCGCACGCGCGAGACCACGTCGTGACTGGTCATTCCCGACGGCTTGTTGATGACCAAAATTCCGGGGGTGGGTTCATCCACTCGTCGTGCCACGGAAGGAACCTTTCACCTGAAGAGTGCGGGAGGTGTAGCGGGAGAGACGAGGCGAGGGCCGCGAGGGCGCAACGCGTCAGTCCTGCGCGTCGTCCTCGTCGCCCGCTTCCTCGTCCTCGTCGTCGTGACGGTAGGGGTCGGCGTCGCCCGCGTAGGAGGCGCCCTGGGCAACGCGAGCGATTTCCTCATCCTTTGCGCGCGCGGCCGCGAGCGCGTTTTCCAGCGAGGCCGCGGTTTCCGGCAGGGCGTCGGGGATGAATTCGAGGGTGGGGGTCAGGCGGATTCCCAGTGCCTGTCCGACCTCGGAGCGGATGAGTCCCTTGGCGGATTCGAAGGCGCGTGCGGTGCCCGCGCGTTCGTCGTCTCCGCCGAAGACCGTGTAGAAGATGGAGGCGTGCTGCAGGTCGCCGGTGACGCGGACGTCGGTGATGGTGACGAATCCCAGGCGGGGGTCTTTGATGCGTCGCCCCAGAAGCGAGGCCACGGTCTGTTGGATGCGGTCTTCCACTTTGCGTACGCGTGCGTCGTCTGCCACGGTTCCTCCTGGGTTCTGGCCGGTGATGTGCCTTTCTATCCTAGGTGGTTGCCTCGCTTTACGCGTAGTAGCCCCGCTCTCACGCCGGCTCCGATTCCCTGCCCACCCGGGTGTGCGGGGCGCTCGTTTTCTGGCAGCGTGAGGATCTTTCGCGCGTTTCTCATACACATACGTATGTGTATCCTCCGGGCTTTTTCGTCGCTCTTTCCTTTTCACATCACCGGTGTTTTTCGTTGTAATTCCAGTGTTTTTCTCCAATAAATCGTCCGGGCATACATCGCTGTATTTGAGGGGGGATGCTCGACGTTTTTACGGTCGCAGCATTCCACTGCGTGCTCGCAGTGTGTCCAGTGCACGCGGGGAGGCGAGGTGTTTCTCACCGAACGTCGTCCGCGTCGAGTTGAATGTGAGGGGGTGTCGTGCCGGTTCAGCGTTTCCACTCCCCCCGCGTTGATTCCACACACAGCGAGGCAGAGTGTCTCCTTCCGCTTTTTTCGTCGCGAGGCGCAGGCGTCCTCTTCCAGGTGAGCGCAGATTTCCAGTCGGCTGGGCGCGGGCGCGGAACGCGACAGTGGGTGGCTCCCCTCGGTACGTCTTCCCTCAGCAGCGTCGTGGTGCGGCTTCCCCGTCAGCATGTGGACAGCGCGCACTGGTTGACAGCGCTCAGCGCCCTGTCGGTTCTAGATGCCCTGGAACAGCTGTGTCCTTCTCTCTGCGGTGATGTGGCTGTGAAGTGGCCGAATGATGTGGAGATTCGAGGGCGTAAGGTCGCGGGGATTCTCGCAACCGTCCTGGCTCCCACCTCTGATGGTCACGCGGAATCTGCGTGGGTGGACGTGGCGTGCGGTGTGGGGCTCAACGTCTCCACTGCCGCCGATGAGCTGGCAACTGCACATGCGACGTCGCTCGCCTGTTCCGGTGTGGATCCCCTTCCCTCGTGCGATGCCGTCACCGCGACGTGGGCCAGCGCCCTGGATGCGCGCGTCTCCGCGTGGTCTGCCTCGGCCTATTCTTCCGTGTCCGTTCGCGAGGAATTCTCCTCTCACCTGTCCACCGTGGGGCGCCCCGTGCGCGTCAGCGCGATGGACGGAAGCGACTCCCCCGTCGTCCACGGAACGATGGTGGGCATTGATGATCGCGGATACGCGCTGGTTCGCACCGAGGACGCTCTTCTGTCTTTTTCTGCCGCCGATATGTCGTTGACCCCGGAGGACTGACGTGTTGTTTTCTCAGGTATTTCCGCATCCTTCTTCCCTTCTCGTGGCCAATAGGGGCGAAATTGCGGCGCGCGTATTCCGCACTGCCTCGGAACTGGGGGTGCGCAGCATCGCGGTGTACGCAGACCCCGATCGCGGCTCGGCGTGGACGGCTCTGGCCGACGAGGCCTACAACCTCCCGGGTGAAACCTCCGCAGACACCTACATGAATGCGGATGCTCTGCTGGAGATCGCGCAGCGCAGCGGCGCAGAGGCTCTGCACCCCGGATACGGCTTCCTTTCAGAAAACGCGGACTTTGCGCGTCGCGTACGCGAGGCGGGGATCACCTGGGTGGGGCCGGCTCCCGAGGTCATTCACGCCCTGGGAGATAAGGCTCAGGCACGTGAACTCGCTCAGCGCATCGGCGTGGGCGTCATTCCCGGGACGGACACTCCCCCGTCCTGCGTTCAGGAGATCCTCGAGTTCGGGCGCGCAGCCGGATACCCAATTCTTCTGAAGGATCCTGCGGGTGGCGGCGGGCGCGGCATCATCGAGTGCGCGGACGAGGACGCGGTTCACGCCCTGATGAAAGACCGCGGTCTGAGTGCCGACGCCGACCTGCGCGCATCCGGCGCCTTCGGCCAGTCTTTCCTGGAGAAGCGCCTCGTGGGGGCTCGCCACATCGAAACTCAGTGTCTGCGCGATTCTCACGGGTTCTTCTGGCTGGCCTCCACCCGCGATTGCTCCGTGCAGCGCCGGAACCAAAAGCTCATTGAAGAAGCTCCGGCTCCCGCCCTCAGCGAGCACACCCTTCACCTGTTGCACTCGTGGTCGCGCGCCCTCTTTGACGAGGTCGGCTACGTGGGCGCCGGAACCTGCGAATTCCTCGTGGACGCCGACGGCACCCCCTACTTCTTGGAAGTCAATCCCCGTCTCCAGGTGGAGCACACGGTGACGGAAGAAGTGACCGGCACCGACCTGGTCGCTCTCCAGCTGGCGGTGGCCAGCGGAGCACACCTGGACGATTTCGTCGGTGAGCACACGCAGGTGCGCGGATGCAGCATCCAGTTGCGCATCACCAGCGAGGATCCCGCGCGGGGTCTGATGCCCAGCGGCGGAACCCTGCAGCGCCTCGTCTGGCCGGCCGGTCCCGGTATTCGCCTCGACGCGGCTCTGGCTCCCGGGGAAAGCATTCCCACGGCTTTTGACTCCCTCATCGCGAAAATCATCGTCACCGCGCCCACGCGCCCCCAGGCCATCGCCCGCGCGCTGCGCGCGCTCAACGAACTCCAGATTGAGGGAGTCGCCCACTCCTCTCCCCTGTACTCCCTCATTTTGAACGACGAGGATTTCACCGCCGGGGACGGCCGAATCCACACGCGCTGGCTGGAGGGCAGCTACCTGTCCCCGGAGGTACTGCGTTCCCTGGAAGCCTCCCTCGGCGGCGGACAGACAGCGGAAGGAACGGGAAGCGCATCAGCGACCACCGCCTCGCCCGCGCAGGACGCCCTCACCGTCGATATTGAAATCGACGGGAAACGCCACCGACTGCGCCTGCCCTCGGGGCTTTTCTCCGCCGGCGCCTCGCCCGCGCAGGATGCCCCCACGCAGGTGGTGCGACGCGGACGACGCAGCGGCGCACGCAGCCTGAGCGCAGATCCCGGCGCCCTCACTGCCCCCATGCAGGCCACCGTCACCCGCATCCCCGTACAGGTCGGCGACCGGGTGAATGAGGGGGATCTGGTGCTCGTCATTGAAGCCATGAAGATGGAACAACCCCTGTACGCGGGGGTGTCGGGAACCGTTGCATCCCTGGATGTGGAAGTCGGTCAGTCCGTGTCCACCGGCCAGGTGCTGCTCACGGTTGACCACGGAAAGGATGAGGAATGAGCCCGTCACTGATCGGACGCGCAAAAGCGCGAATCGCCCGCGTTTTCCAGGGCGAGAAGCCTCCGGCAAAAGACCGCGAGGCTTTCAGCAGCCACGTTCATTCCCTGACCGACGAAGCGGAAGAACGCGCGCGGAAAGTCCAGCACGACAAGGGCAAGCAGACGGCGCGCGAACGCATTGCCGCCCTCGTCGATGAGGGGTCCTTCCGGGAAATCAACCGTTTCATGGGCGGTGACGTTGACGAGGGGTACCTCGGTTCCGGTGTAATCACCGGGTTTGCCACCATCGACGGGCGCAGCGTCGCCCTGTACGCCCAGGATTTTTCCGTGCGAGGCGGAACCCTCGGGCAGGTGGAGGGAACGAAAATTGTGCACCTCATGGAGCAGGCCGAAGCCATGCGGATCCCCCTGATCTGCATGTTGGACTCGGGCGGGGCGCGCATCCAAGAAGGCGTGGCCGCACTGGCTCAGTACGGACGCATCTTTAAAAAGTCCTGCGAACTGTCCGGCCTCATCCCCCAGATTTCTCTCATCTTGGGTCCGTGTGCGGGCGGAGCCGTGTATGGACCGGCGCTGACGGATTTCGTCATCATGACGAAGCATTCCTCCTTCATGTTCGTCACCGGTCCCGAGGTCGTCAAAGCCGTCACCGGCGAAGAGGTCACCAGCTCCCAGCTGGGCGGAGCTGAGCTGCACTCCTCCATCACCGGCGTCGCGCACTACATGGCCGAGGACGAGGACGACGCCATCGACTACGCGCGTGCCCTCCTGTCCTACCTTCCCTCCTCCTGCGACGACGTTCCCCCGCGTTTCGCCTACGTTCCCACCCCCGAGGACGCCGAGCGTTTCTCCGCCGTGGGTTCTCTGGTTCCCGTGAACTCCAAGCAGGCCTACGACATGGTGGATGTCATCGAACACCTCGTGGATCACGGGGAATTCCTCCAGATTCAGGAGTATTTCGCGTCCTCCATCATCGTGGGTCTGGCGGCCTTCGACGGGCGAAGCGTTGGAATCGTCGCCAATCAGTCGATGGTGGATGCCGGAACACTCGACGTCAACGCCTCGGAGAAGGCTTCGCGTTTCGTCCAGTTCTGCAACGCCTTCGGACTGCCCGTCGTCACCCTCGTGGACGTGCCCGGCTACCGTCCGGGCACCGAGCAGGAACGCGCGGGCATTATTCGTCGCGGCGCCAAGATGATCACCGCCTATTCGACGGCCACCGTTCCTCTGGTGACGGTCATTGTGCGCAAGGCCTACGGCGGCGCCTACATCGTCATGGGGTCGAAAGCGATGGGCGCGGATATCAACGTCGCCTGGCCGGGCGCAGAAATCGCTGTCATGGGATCCGAGGGCGCGGTCAACATCGTGTACCGCAAGGAACTCGCGGCCGCCAAGAAGGAAGGCAAAGACCTGAAGGAAATGCGTCGACGCCTCGAAGAGGCCTACGCCAATCAGTCGGTCAGCCCCAATCTTTCCCTCCAGATCGGAGAACTCGACGCACTCATTTCCCCCGAGGAGACCCGCGAGGTCATCGTGTCGTCCCTCTCGCTGCTGTCCACGAAGCGTCGCGCTGAGCGTCAGCAGCGCAGCGGCTCCAACCCTCCCCTGTAAGTCTCCCCCTCAGACTTGGTGACCTCCCGTTTTCTTGAAAGGCTTGTTCATGACTTCCCCCGTTTCCTCCCTTTTCTCCGCTCCCGTTGGACTTCTCTACTCGGGTCAGGCCAGCGCCTGGCAGCAGGCTCTCGCTGACGCCGTGCGCGACGGCTCAAACACGCGCCTGGAATCCCTGCTGGCCGCGGCTCGCGCACGCCTCTCCCCCGTTGCCCGCGAGGTGGCGACCGCGGTGAGCGGCGCTCCCGAACGCCTTGACGTCCTGCTGAGTCGAGCGGATGCTCCCCGCAGTGACCTCGATGTCACGCCCGCCGTGTCCATGCCCGCGATCGTGCTGGCGCAGATTGCCGCCACCGAGCAGCTCCTGGAGGCCGGTGTCCGCATCGACGTTGACGCCTGCGCCGGTCATTCTCAGGGCACCCTCGGTGTCGAGGTGGCGCGCGCCCTCACCGATTCCGCCCACGAGAGCCTCGTCGATGTCCTGGCTCTGTCCCTCGCCCTGGGCGCCGCCATTTCCCGCGAGGTGCGTCACCTGGAGGGTGAGCGCACGCAGTCGCGGATGCTCTCCGTTCGCGGCGTGTGTCGTCCCGCCATTGACGAGGCGTTGGACGCGGCGCGCGCACAGGATACGACCTGTGACGTGGTAGTGGCGTTGCGTAACGGCGCGCAGGCCTTCACCCTGTCGGGTTCGCCCGCTCACCTGGAGCGCGTGCGCCGCATCATTGCCAGCGGAGCCGAGGCACACAACGCCTCCCTCGTCCGTAAGGAACGAGGCGGAACCCCCGTTCAGCCCGTTTTCGACGTTCTGCCCGTCGCCGCGCCCTTCCACAATCCCGTGCTCGCTGAAGCCGGTGAGGAAACGCAGCGCTGGGTGAACGCCTGCGGGCTGAATCTGCCTCGTGCGCACGAGATCATCACGGCGATCACCGTGTCCCCCTGCGACTGGCCGGAGGCCCTCAGCGCCGCCCTCTCCCACGCCCAGGAAAGCGCGGGAGACGCCACCCCCGTCCTGCTGTCCATGGGACCGGGAGCTGCGCTGCGCACCGCCACCGCCCCCCTCGTGGCCGGTCAGTGCCTGATCTACGCCGACGCATCCTCCGCCGCCCTGCGCGACGCACTCACCGCGCCTGGAGCATCCCTGCCCCCCTCCGCCTCGTGGGAAGAGTACGCGCCGCGCCTCGTGGAACTGCCCACCGGCGAGGTCGTGATCGACACCGCGTTCACGCGCCTGACCGGTAACTCCCCCATCATCTTGGCCGGCATGACCCCGACCACCGTCGATCCCGAAATCGTGGCCGCCGCGGCCAACGCCGGTTACTGGGCAGAAATGGCCGGAGGTGGCCAGTACTCGCCGGAAGTCTTCGCGCACAACAAAGACGGCCTCGTCGCGCGCCTGACCCCCGGTCGCAGCGCCCAGTTCAACTCCATGTTCTTCGACCGCTTCATGTGGAACCTCCAGTTCGGCACGCAGAAGATCGTATCCAAGGCGCGCACGGCCGGCGCCCCCATCAACGGTGTCACCGTCTCCGCCGGAATCCCCGAAGTGGACGAAGCCCTCGAACTCATTGAACAGCTCCACGCCGACGGCTTCCCCTACATCTGTTTCAAGCCGGGAACCGTCGACCAGATCCGCGCGGTGCTCGCCATTGCTGACGCCTCCCCCTCGACCCCCATCATCATGCAGGTCGAGGACGGTCACGCCGGCGGCCACCACTCGTGGGAGAACCTGTCAGACCTGCTGGGAAGCACCTACGCCGACATCCGCGAGCGCGCAAACGTCGTCCTGTGCGTGGGCGGCGGCATCGGCACCCCCGAAGCGGCCGCACGCTACCTGTCGGGACGCTGGGCGCTGGAGTCCTTCGGTGTTCTCATGCCGGTGGACGGCATCCTCGTGGGCACCGCCGCCATGACCACCCTGGAAGCGAAGACTTCCCCGCAGGTCAAGCAGCTCCTGGTGGACACGCCCGGTGTGTCCACCGATGCCGACGGCGGCTGGGTCGGCCAGGGGAAGGTACGCGGGGGGATGACCTCGGGTCTGTCGCACCTGCACGCCGACATGTACGAGGTGGCCAACGCTTCCGCCCGTTGCTCGCGTCTCCTCGCGGAGGTCGGTTCGGATGCGGAGCAGGTGCGTACGCGCCGTTCGGAGATCATCGAGGCGCTGAACGCCACCGCGAAGCCCTACTTCGGGGACATTGAAGACATGACCTACGCCCAGTGGGTGTCCCGTTTCGTGGAGCTGTCCTACCCGTGGACAGATCCGACGTGGCCGGATCGTTTCCTCGACCTCCTGCACCGCGTGGAAGCACGCCTGTGCGCGGAAGACCACGGTCAGATCCCCACGCTCTTCCCCGACCTTGCATCCGTCGACGAGGCGCCCGCCGCCCTTGAGCGTCTCCTGGACGCCTACCCGCAGGCTGAGCACACCCTGGTGGGTGCGCGCGATGCCGCGTGGTTTGTCACCCTGTGCCGTAAGCACCACAAGCCCATGCCGTTCGTTCCGGCCATTGATGCGGACGTGGCGCGCTGGTGGGGTATGGATACCCTGTGGCAGTCTCACGATGCCCGCTACAGCGCAGACGCCGTGCGCGTCATCCCCGGCCCGGTGTCCGTCGCCGGTATCGACCGTGTCGACGAACCCGTCGCACAGCTCCTGGGTCGCTTTGAAGCCGCCTGCATCGACGAGGCTCGCGCCTCGGGTGCACAGGCTGTCCCCGCGTTTGCCCGCCTGGGGCGCGCACACGACATCGCCTCGTATCTTCGCGCGGTACCGCACATTTTCTGGAACGGTCACCTCATCGACAACCCCGCGCACGTCCTGCCCGAGCAGGCCTGCCGAGTGCGCGTCGCCGACGACGCATCCTCGAAGGATGCGAAGGATGGCGGAGTCTACGAGTGCGAGCTCGTCATCTGCTGCGACACCTACTGGGACCACCTCGACGGCGCACACCCCTACGCAGTGAGCGAAGTCATCATCCCCGTGGATGTGTCCCGCGACGCTCACACGGGCGCTGTCCCCGTCGTTTCCCGCCAGCGCCTACCCGAGGCCGTGTACGCGCTCCTCGCAGGGGTCGCCGGCATCGGCTCCACTTCGGTGGGCGGGGATGAGTTGACTGCGCTGCCGACGGTCAGCCCCGCAGAGGGCACGGCCTTCGGTCTCGTCCACGACACCGTCACCCTCTCCCCCGATGTCTTTGCCACCCACCTGGATGCTACGGGCGCGGCAATCACGGCGGACGAGCAGCTTCCCTCCGCTCTCGCGGACGCCCTCGTGGGACCGTGCTGGCCGGCAATCTACGCGGCTCTCGGCTCCGCGTCGCTACCCGACGGCTATCCGGTGATTGAGGGGCTGCTCAACGCCGTCCACCTCGACCACTGCGTGCGCCTCGACGTGCCCCTGGCGGAACTTGCCTCCGCAAGCCGCCGCATCCACGTCACCGCAGAAGCCCTTCCCCTGGAAGAGTCCGCGTCCGGCCGCATTGTCACCGTGCTCCTCACCCTGAGCGAGGACGCACAGGGCGCAGAAGGAACAGGACGCCGCCTGGCGCGACTCATTGAGCGTTTCGCCATCCGCGGCCGCATCACCTCCCAGGCGCAGCCCTCCCAGGTGCTCGGCTGGGGCGGCCAGGACGAGGACGTGACCTCCACGCCGCGCAAGTTCCTGCGCCGCACCCACGTCCAGGCTCCGGCCAATATGACCCCCTTCGCCATCGCGTCGGGCGACTACAACCCCATCCACACCTCCGCCCACGCCGCGGCTCTCGTCGGCCTGCAGGCGCCCCTCGTCCACGGCATGTGGCTGTCGGCCACCGCCCAGACCCTCGCCCTGGCTTCGCAGGGACGCACCAACCCCGCCGACATTGAAGGCTGGACCTACTCCATGTACGGCATGGTGCAGCTGGGCGACGAGATCGACATCGTCGTGGAACGCGTGGGACGCGCAGGCGGCGGACGCCTCGCCCTGGAAGTCACCTGCCGCATCGGTGACGCCGTCGTATCCCGCGCCCAGTGCCTCCTGGCCGCACCCCGCACCGCCTACGTCTACCCCGGCCAGGGGATCCAGACTGCGGGAATGGGAGCAAGCGACCGAGCCGCAAGCCCGGCTGCGCGCAGCATCTGGGAGCGCGCCGACGCCCACACCCGCTCCCACCTGGGATTCTCCATCGCACGGATTGTCGACGAAAACCCGACGAGTATCCGCATCGGTTCCACGGTGCTCCGCCACCCCAAGGGCGTCCTCAACCTCACGCAGTTCACCCAGGTGGCGCTCGCGGTCGTGGCCTACGCTCAGACCGCTCGCCTGGAAGAAAACGATCTGGTTGTTCCCGCTTCCTTCTACGCGGGTCACTCTCTGGGCGAGTACACGGCCCTGGCCTCGTGCGCAAAGATCTTTGATCTCGAAGCGGTCATCGATGTCGTGTATTCGCGTGGCAGCGCCATGCACGCCCTGGTTCCTCGCGACGCTCAGGGGCGCTCCAACTACCGCCTGGGGGCGCTGCGTCCCAACCAGTGCGGTGTGAGTGCCGACGAGGTCACCGACTACGTGGCGTCGGTTGCGAAGGCCAGCGGGGAGTTCATTGAGATTGTGAACTACAACCTGGACGGCCAGCAGTACGCGGTCGCGGGAACCGTCGCTGGTCTTGCCGCGCTGAACGCCGATGCATCGGCTCGCGCGGCGGCTGCGGGCGGCAAGTCCCCGTACATGGAGATTCCCGGCATTGACGTGCCCTTCCACTCCTCTGTGCTGTGCGACGGCGTTCCTGCCTTCGCCCGCACCCTGGATGCGACATTGCCCAAGGTTCTCGACTACGAGACCCTGGTGGGTCGCTACATTCCGAACCTCGTGGCGCGCCCCTTCGAGCTCACTCGCGACTTCGCAGAGTCCATCTGTGCGGTGGTTCCCTCGCATGTTCTCGGAGATCTGCTGTCCGACGGACAGCGTTTTGAAGCCCTCGTCGCCGAGGCTCCCGAGGCTGCGGCGCGTCTGCTCCTCATTGAGCTGCTGTCCTGGCAGTTTGCTTCCCCCGTGCGGTGGATTGAAACCCAGGCGCTCCTCATCTCGCCGCGTTCACGTGCGGGTCTGGGTGTGGAGCAGATTGTCGAGGTCGGCCTGGCATCGGCTCCGACCCTGGCGAACCTGGCGTCGAAGACCTGCGCTCTTCCCACCTACTCCGATGCGCGGGTGCGCGTCCTCAACGTTCAGCGTGACGAGGCGGAACTGCAGTGTTCGGATTCCCTGTCCGTTCCCCCGCTGGAGTCCGCTCTTTCCGACGAGTCGGAGGACGCCTCGTCCGTGGACGTCCTTCCCGCTGGGGACGGTGCGCGCGAGGAGGCGGTGGCCGCCGCAGCTCCTGCGCCCGCTCTTCCCGCACCCATGCCCGCTTCGGGTGCTCCCGCCGGCGAGCTGGCTTTCGATGCGGCGCGCGCCCTCATGGTGCTGTTCGCGCTGCAGACCAAGCTGCGTATTGACCAGATCGGGGATGCGGATACGACGGATACGCTGACGAACGGGGTGTCCTCGCGCCGTAACCAGATGCTCATGGATATGAGCGCGGAACTGGGTGTGGCGTCGATCGAGGGGGCTGCGGAGGCCAATGTGGCCACGCTGCGCACCCGCGCCAACGCCGCTGCTCCCGCCTACGCGCCCTTCGGTCCGATCGTCTCGGATCTGGTGCGCACACGCCTGCGCGCCCTGTTCGGCGGTGTCGGTCTGAAGCCCGCTGCCGTGCGCGATCGCGTGACGGGAGCGTGGGCGCTGCCCGCCTCGTGGGTTCCCGCTGTGGAGGCCGAGATTGTTCTGGCCAGCCGCGAAGGAGATTCCGTGCGCGGCGGCGCCCTGGGGACGCTGCCGACGTCGGTGGCATCGAAGGCTCAGGCGCAGGAGCTAATCGATGCCGCAGTACAGTCTGTGGCCGCCCGCGAGGGCGTGTCCGTGTCGATGGGTTCGGCGTCTCAGTCCTCCGGCGGGGTCGTAGATTCTGCGGCTCTGGATGCTTTCGCTCAGACGGTGACCGGTGAGAACGGCGTATTTGCCGCCCTGGCTCGCACGATCACGGAAACTCTAGGGCTGTCGGTTGCCCCGGAGGTTGAGGAAAGCGAAGATCTGTCTGCCCTGGTGGCCGCCGTGGATGCGGAACTGGGATCCGGGTGGCTGAAGTCGGTGACTCCGGCCTTTGATGCGCGCCAAGCCGTGCTCTTTGATGACCGCTGGGCGTATGCGCGCGAGGAACTTGCACGCGCCGGCGCTGCCGGGGTGGGCGTGGATCCGCGTCGTTTCGTGGGTGCCGGTGCCACCGTGTCCGCTCAGGCGTCCTGGTGGGCGTCACAGACGAACGGTGAGGTCGCCCAGTCCTTCCGCGAGGCGTCGCAGAGTGCTCTGACCAGCGAGGTGGGGCGTTTGAGCGGAGAGGTCGCTCTGGTGACGGGCGCAGCTCCCGGTTCTATTGCCGGTTCTCTGGTGGCTGCCCTCCTGGAGCAGAGTGCCACCGTCGTGATGACGGCCTCGCGTCTGTCCCCCGCTCGCGTGGACTACGCGCGTCGTCTCTACGCCGAGCACGCACACGCCGGGTCGAGCCTGTGGCTTGTCCCCGCGAACCTGTCCTCCTACCGGGATATCGATGCTCTCGTGGACTGGATTTCCACGGAGCAGAGCGAGACGCGCGGGGAAAAGACTCTGGTGACCAAGCCGGCTCTCACCCCCACTCTCCTCTTCCCCTTCGCTGCCCCCAGCGTGCGCGGTTCTCTGGCCGACGTGGCGCAGGGTGCGGAAGTTCAGACGCGTCTGCTGCTGTGGAGCGTGGAACACACGATTGCTCGCCTGTCGCAGGTGGCCTCGCGCGCAGATGAGGGCACGCGCATCCACGTTCTTCTGCCCGGCTCCCCGAACCGCGGAACTTTCGGCGGGGACGGCGCCTACGGCGAGGTGAAGGCCGCGTTTGACGCGATTCTCGCCAAGTGGTCGAGCGAGGCCGGGTGGCCCGCCTACGTGACCCTGGCTCAGGCTCGGATCGGTTGGGTTGCGGGAACGCACCTGATGAGCGGAAACGACGCCCTCGTTCCCGCGGCGCGCGAAGCCGGAATTCACGTCTACTCCCCCGAGGAGATCACGACGGAGCTCATGGCTCTGTGCACGCAGGATTCGCGTGAGGAAGCCCTGAAGGCTCCCCTCGATGTCGATTTGACCGGTGGCCTGGCCACCGCGTCCATTTCTCTGTCGGAGCTGGCGGCTCAGGCTCGTGAGGATGCGCTGTCCGAAGCGGCGCGTGCAGCCGCGAGCGCTTCCGACCCCGGCCTCGTGCAGGCACCGACGCTCATTTCTGCCCTGCCGAATCTCGTGCAGCCCGCGCTTGCTGAGGGACGCGACTCCCTCGCCCTGGGCGAGGCGACGGCCTCGCTGGAGGACATGGTCGTCATCGTGGGGACCGGCGAGGTGGGCGCGTGGGGTTCTGGCCGTACTCGTCACGAAGCCGAGTTCGGGATCCAGCGCAGCGGCGACGTGGATCTGACCGCTGCCGGCGTTTTGGAACTGGCCTGGATGATGAATCTCGTGACGTGGGCGGAAGATCCCGCTCCCGGCTGGTATGACGCCTCGGGTGCTCCCGTGGATGAGACCGATATCTATGAGCGTTTCCGTGACGAGGTGGTGGCTCGCTGCGGCGTGCGTTCCTTCGTCAACGATTCGATTCTCGTGGATCTGGGGTCGAATGACGTGGCGTCGGTCTTCCTCAACCGCGACATTGAGTTCACTGTTCCCACCCGTGAGGAGGCCGAGGACTTTGTCCTGGCAGATCCGGGTGCCGCGACGATCCGCGAGGGTGAGGACGGCGAATGGGTGGTCGCAAAGCGCGCGGGAAGCGTGGCACGCGTGCCCAAGCGCGCCACGTTGACGCGTACGGTCGGCGGCCAGCTGCCCACGGGCTTTGATCCGGCGAACTGGGGCATCCCGGCGTCGATGCTGGACGGCTTGGATCGGATTGCCGTGTGGAACCTGGTGACGACGGTGGATGCATTCCTGTCTGCGGGCTTCTCTCCCGCGGAGCTGCTGCAGGCCGTTCACCCAGCGGATGTGGCGAGCACGCAGGGCACGGGTATCGGTGGCATGGAGTCGCTGCGCCAGGTGTTCCTCAGCCGTTTCCTCGGGGAGGATCGTCCGCAGGACATCCTGCAGGAGGCTCTGCCCAACGTGGTGGCTGCGCACGTCATGCAGTCCTATATTGGCGGGTACGGTTCGATGATTCACCCGGTGGCGGCCTGCGCAACGGCTGCGGTGTCGATCGAAGAGGGCGCGGACAAGATTCGCCTAGGCAAGTCGGACTTCGTCGTGGCCGGCGGTATCGACGACGTGTCCGTCGAATCCCTCACGGGCTTCGGCGATATGAACGCCACCGCGAATTCGGCCGAGATGGCGGCCAAGGGCATCCACGAGCGCTTCTACTCTCGCGCGAATGACCGTCGCCGTGCGGGCTTCGTGGAGGCCGCGGGCGGTGGCACGGTGCTGCTGGCACGCGCGTCGGTTGCCGCCGAGCTGGGTCTTCCCGTCCTCGCGGTGGTGGCGCACGCCGCCAGCTACGCCGATGGCGCTCACACGTCGATCCCGGCTCCCGGAATCGGCGCCCTGGGTGCGGCACGAGGCGGACGTTCCTCTCTCCTGGCGCGCGAGCTTTCTGCTCTCGGCCTGTCGGCCGACGATGTGCGCGTGGTGTCCAAGCACGACACGTCGACGAATGCGAATGATCCGAATGAGTCGGAGCTGCATTCGCGCCTGTGGCCTGCCGTGGGTCGTACCGTCGGCAACCCGCTCTTCGTCATTTCGCAAAAGACCCTGACGGGTCACGCGAAGGGTGGTGCCGCGCTGTTCCAGGTGGCGGGTCTGCTGGAGGTTTTGCGTACGGGCGATATTCCGGCCAACGCGTCTTTGGATTGCGTGGATGCCGCAATTGAGCCGAAGGCCACGGATTTGGTGTGGCTGCGTTCCCCGCTTGCTCTGGGCGCGGGTGCGGTGAAGGCGGCGGCGTTGACGTCGCTGGGCTTCGGGCACGTAGCGGCTCTGGTGGTTCTCGCCCACCCGGTGTGCTTCGAGGATGCTCTCCTGCGCAGCGGTGGCGATCTCGCCGCCTACAGGGCGCGTGCAACCGCTCGCCTCGTCTCGGGTGCTCGTCGCCTGGAGGCGGGCATGGTGGGTCGCGCTCCTCTCTTCGAGCAGCTCAAGGGGCGTCGCCTTCCGTCTTCCGGCGCTCACGAGGCGGAGGTTGCGCTGCTCCTTGACGCGTCGGCGCGCTTGGGCGAGGCGGGAACCTACCTGCTTCCCGCCCCCTCCGGCTCCGCCTCGTCTCACGGGGATTCCGTGAACGCGGGACGTGCCTGAGGTGGGAGTCCCCATGTCGGACGATGTGCGGGTGTCCTCGGGCGGAATGCGCGGGGACACCCACCCCGGGGCGCCGGCCTTTCCCGGCGGCCTGCCCCGGGGGCTGCTGGACGCCTGCTCCGCAGGAGCGGAGGGACTGCTTGCCCAGCGGGTTGTGTCCGTGGGAGTCGATCTGGTGCACATCCCCTCATTTGCGGAGCAGCTGGAGTCTCCTTCGGCTTTTCGCTGGGTTTTCACGCCGAGGGAGCGCCGCGAGTCCGCGCGTTCCCCCCATGAGGTCGCGTCCCTGGCGGCTCGGTGGGCAGCGAAAGAGGCCCTGGTGAAGGCGTGGTCGTCTGCTCTCTACGGGCTTCCTCCCCCGCTGGCGGATACGCCTGAGGTCTTTGCGTCCATCGAGGTGGTCAGCGACGCCTGGAAGCGCCCAGCACTGCGCGTGCACGGGGATGTGGCCGCGGCTTGCGAACGCGATTTCCCGGGAGCACGTTTCCTGCTGTCCCTGTCTCACGACGGCGACTACGCCCACGGGCTTGTCGCTCTCACTGTCCCCTAGCTCGTGTCCCGTCCCTCCGAAATATTTCGTATGAAAGGTTGTCTCATGTCGTCTTCTCCTGTTTTTGCTGAGCGTCTGTTCCCTTCCCTGGCTTCGACCCGTTCTGGGGTGTCGGGTGCGGCTCTTCAAACTGCTGTTGTCCTTGCGGGGGCAGCAGTTGTCGGTGTGCTCGCCCAGCTGAGTATTCCCGTGGGGCCGGTTCCGATTACCGGGCAGACCCTGGGGGTTCTGCTCGTGGCCGCCTCCCTCGGGGCGTGGCGAGGCGCAGCCTCCATGGCCTCCTACGCGGTTTTGGGTCTGGCTGGGGTTCCGTGGTTTTCGAATATGACGGGCGGTATTGCTGCTCTGGCAAAGCCGAGCTTCGGCTTCATTCTGGGCTTTATCGTGTGGGCATGGGTCGTGGGTCGCTGCGCTGAAGCCGGATGGGATCGCACGCCCGTCAAGGCTTTTGTCATGTACCTGTCGTCGTCGGCCATTCTCTTTGCCTTCGGCCTGCCCTACCTGTGGTTCGCTCTCTTCTTCGCAGGCAAGACCCTGACCCTGGGCGCGCTCCTGAGCGTCGGCCTGGTGCCCTTCCTGCTGGGGGATGTCCTCAAGTGTGCGGCTGCTGCCGGATTGTCGCCGCTGGCCTCTTCTCTCATGTCGAAGCTGGGACGATAGATCCTCAGAGATACACGTGTGGGGTGGGGGGGGGGGGGGGGGGGGGCCCCCCCCCCCCCCCCCCCCGGGGGGGGGGGGGGGGGGGGCCCCCCC
>CAURIY010000014.1:0-37338 GCA_963525415.1 uncultured Actinomyces sp. | reverse complement strand
ACTGAGCACTGAGCACTGAGCACTGAGCACTGAGCACTGAGCACTGAGCACTGAGCACTGAGGGATTATCGAGCTTCCGCTGCGCTTTCGTCGAGCGACGCCTCAGTTTCCGCCGTTTCTTCTGACGAGGCAGATTCGCGTTCTTCAACGGGAGCAACGGGGGAACGCGCGTCTTCGTCATTACCGTGCGACGGGGCGTTAATGGCGACGGTCGTCGTCAGGCTGCTTCCGTCTGTTTTGACGATATAGAACTTGTGCCGACTGTTGAGTTCGACCAGGAAGACCTCGTCGAGGGGTTCAATTCCGGCCTCGGCCAGTTCATCACGCAACCACTGTTCGCTGTGACCGATGCGTTCGAGCCGATCGCTGAAGATCTGGCCGCTTTTGACCAGCAGGTAGTTGAGGTGTCCATTGCCCTTTTCGATAACCGTGATCGAACCATTGGTTTCGATTTGTGCGAACTCAATGTCTTCGACGGAGAAGATCCCCCTGCTGCGTGCCACCGACATGAAGTCGATGAGATCGAACTTGGCGTCAGGTTGCCCAACGGAATCCAAGCGGAACTGTCCGTGTTCGATGATCGGGACGACATCGCCTCGTACCAGGCACCTGGCGGGAAGGAAGTTTTCAGAAATGTAGTTGAGGAAGGCGATCATCATGATCGTTGCCAGGAGCATCACGATGTAGTTGAGCATCGAAATCGTGTGGTTGTAGATGATGCCACCCAGGATGAAGTTCCCGATGAAGTCAATGGAAGTGAACTGCACGAGACTCGATTTATTGGCAACCTTCAGGTGAACAACAATGATGAGGATGCCGATAAATAGGCGGAAAATCGTGTCCGCGTTCAGTCCGAGTTCGTGCAGTGTCATAGACACCTCCACGTCGTCCCGCTCTTATCTCAGAGCGCGTTTAACGTTCAACGTCCTTCAGCGCGTCACCGGACAGACAGGGGTCAAAATGAGGTTGATCAGCTCACAGAACGCTCTAGAGGTAGCACAGGTAGATATTTCCCCCCATCTTCACCCGATGTAAAGGCTCCCTCTGTGTCTCTTGAAGTCGTCATCGTTTTGGGCATTGCGATCATCGTCAGCTCGGCTCTCACTCGCCGTTTCCACCTGATCGGCCCCGTCGTCCTCATCCTGGTGGGCATCGCCGCAGCTTTCATTCCTCACGTCGGCCCCATCGGCCTCCCCCCCACGAGGTGGTTCTGGCGATCTTTCTGCCCATCTTGCTGTACTGGGAAGCCCTGACCGTTTCTCTCAATCAGATGAAACGAGCACTGCGCGGCATTATTTTGAGCGCCACTGTTCTGGTGGTGATCACGGCTCTCGTGATTGCCGCCGCGGGGGTCGTTGCGGGGCTCAGCACCGGTGCTGCTCTCCTCATTGGCGCATGTTTGGGCCCCACGGATGCCACGGCGGTTTCTGCACTCGGCGGGAACCTCTCCTCGCAGCAGAAAACGATCCTTCAAGCAGAGTCACTCATTAATGACGGAAGCGCTCTGGTGATTTTCGCTGTCGCCCTCCAGATCGCCGAGGGCGGAACACAGGTCACCGCCTGGGGCGTCACGTCTCGCTTCCTCATTTCCTTTGTCGGGGGATGTGCCGTGGGCGCGCTCATGGGAGCACTCGTGGTCAAGGTTCTCACGCGTATGAATGTTTTCCGGGAGGACCCCCTGCTGGCGAACCTTGCCCGCCTCATGGTTCCCTTCACCTCGTTCTTCCTGGCTGAAGAAATTCACGCGTCCGGTGTCCTGGCGGTCGTTGTCTGCGGTCTTTTGGTTTCCCGTTTTGGAACCTCGTCGATCACCCCGGGAAGCCGCATCGTAGCTTTCCCGCTGTGGTCAATGATGACGTTTATCTTGAACGCTGCACTTTTCCTGTTGGTGGGATTCGAAATCCCCCAGATTGTCGGCACCCTGTCGCACGAGAACCTCATTCGTGGTCTCATTTTGGTTCCCGTCATCTACGTAGCGATGGTGGCAGCACGTTTCGTCGGACATCACGCGATCATTTTTGGTATTCGTATGGTGGATCGCCGTTCGGAACAAAAGCAGCGTCGCACGAATATCCGCACGCGCATTGTGTCTCTGGTTGCGGGATTCCGCGGAGCAATTTCCCTGGCGATGGCTCTATCGATTCCCAGCATTTTCGGCGACAGCCCTTACGAGGAACGCGATCTGATTGTGTTTGTCGTTGCCGGGGTGGTTTTCACCTCGCTCCTGGTGCAGGGAATCCTCCTCCCCTACACGATTGCGTGGGCGCAGGCACGCCCGGCACCCGCGGACGCTCTCCATCCCGTCCGGGAAGATGAGCGTACCCGCGCGCTCGAAAAGAGCGTGACCGTGGTGTTGGCGGAGCTTAATCACCTGGCTGAGGAAGAAGGGATCTCCTCCCCCGACGTCATTGAGTCTCTCCGCGTTGAATACCAGGCCAAGCTCGACAAGCTGCAGAATACGGATTCGGACGAGGAAGAAGTCATGACGATCCTGCGCACGGACGAGGCTCGTTTGCGCGCAGCAGCTTTGGAGCTGGGGCGTCGGGAAATCACTCATCAACGTGACGCGGGTGAGCTGTCGGATGCTCAGTGGAAGACTGATACCGGATCGGATTGATATTGAGTTGCTCCGCGTTTCCGAGCCGGTGATTGAAGCCGAGTAGTCGGCCTCAGCCGGCCAGCATAACGCCGGTCAAGCCGACGACGTAGACCACGACGGTCGCAAAGACGGCCAGCAGCAGGGGCTTGGCTCCCACGCTCTTGAACATGGAGAACTTCACTCCGCATCCCAGGGCAAACATTGCTGCACCCAGCAGAGCGGTCTGCACCATTTTGACCGGTTCGAGGATCCCCGCGGGAACAAGCCCCAGGGAGCGCACGGCCACCATCGCAATAAAACCTGCGACGAACAGGGGAACAAGCGGAGGCTGCTTCCCCTGGGTTTCATCGGTCTGGGACCTGCGGCGTTTCCAGATGCCCAAGCCCGCCATCATCGGCGCCAGCATGAGAACGCGCGCCAGCTTGATGATGACCGCTGCGGACAGCGCGGGAGCGGAAATCGCTCCGCCAATGGCCACGACCTGCGCAACCTCGTGAACGGATGCTCCCGCCCACATGCCTGTCGCCACCTCGCTCAGCCCCATGAGGTGGGCAAGGAAGGGCAGGAGGAAAATTGAGATCGTTCCGAAAAGAACCACCAGGGCGACGGCGGTGACAACTTCTTCCGCTCCGCTCAGCTGCGCTTTTCCGCCGTTCCCATCCTTCGCCTCGTCGGAAGAAGAGGAGGCGGGGCGAGCGGAGGCTCCCACGACACCGTCAACGGCCGCGACGGCAGCCGCTCCGCAGATGGAGAAGCCACCCGCGATGAGAACGGTTTGCGTGGGGGAAACTCCCATAGCGCGCCCCATGAGCATGGCGGAGAAGAATCCGATGGCGACCACGGCAATGACGACGGCGATCATGCCCCACCCCAGGGCGAGGATATCGGCAAGCACCAGTTGCAGTCCCAGGAGCACCACGCCGATACGCAGGAGGCGTTTAGCCGAATAGGCCAGTCCGGGTTCCATGGCCTGCGGGATGGGAACGAGGTTGCGGAAGGCGATACCCAGGACGATGGCGACCAGCAGCGCGGGGGCTGCCGGCCAGAAGTGGTGCACTCCCAGAGCGAGGAGAACTCCCAGGGCGCTGACAGCGACCCCGGGAGCGAGGGTGCGGACGTGGCGGACGTAGGACTCACATGTCATTACGAGGGTCTTTTCTATCGGCATGAACGATATGCGCACGCGAGGCGTGCATCTCTTTCTTGCATTTGTAGACCCGGCGTGTTGGGAAAGAGGTGTCTATCGTCCCGTTTTGCATTTTTGCGTTGTCTACTTCGCCATGACTTTTCCTTGAAAACTCAGGGGAAAGCAGAAGGAAGCCACACTGTTTGCCCGGTGGGTTTTGGACATCAGGGGACAGCAAGAAGCCCGATGCTTGAGTAAGCACCGGGCTGTACTGCGGATCGAAGAGATCAGGCCTCGACGTCCAGCAGACCGTTCTTGTACGCCTTCGCCAGGCGGCGGGGAACACGCACCTCACGGCCAGCCACCTTGATGGTGTTCAGCTCGGTGAGATCGGCCTTCCATGCGGACCGGCGAGTGCGGGTGTTTGCTCGGGACATCTTGCGCTTGGGAACTGCCATGACCCTACCGCTCCTCTTCTCAGTACTAACGTTTCTATCCGTCCGGAACCCAGCAGAGAGACTCCGTCCAATTCCGGCAACCCGAATACTCTAGCACGACATCACGCCAGACAAGATATCCACAACATTTTTCCCATGCGATCCTCATCTCATTCCCGCTCCCCACGCTACACTCACCCCTGAGCGCCTCTCCCCCACGCAGAGCGCCACACCCGCACACTCACTCACCCAGCCACCGCCTCGTCACTCACCACACACAGGAGGAGCACATGAGCGAACTCCAGATACTGCGACGAGACACCCTCATCACCCACGAAATCGAGATCAAACGCTCACGCTTCATCACTACACTTGCCCGAACCGACACACCGATCGAAGGGCGAGCACTCATCGACAGCGTGAAAAGCGAGCACCCCCAGGCACGCCACAACTGCTCCGCCTGGATGATCCACGAAGACGGACACTCCCCCTCACAGCACTCCAGCGACGACGGTGAACCCAGCGGCACCGCGGGAGCACCCATGCTGGAAGCGCTCCGACTGAGCAACACCTGGAACGTCACAGCCGTCGTTACCCGATACTTCGGCGGCATCCTCTTGGGAGCCGGCGGCCTTGTCCGCGCCTACTCGACCGCGGTCAGCGAAACCCTTGCCCTCGCCCCACGATCTATTCGCAGCGAACTCCACGTCCTCGAAGCCGCCCTCCCCATCAGCGAAGCCGGACGCATCGAAGCCGAACTTCGCCACGCCGGGGCACACGTCCTTGACACCGTCTGGGGGCACGACGTCACCCTGCGGATCGGCGCCACCCCCGACGACATTCCCACATTCGACACCCTTATGGCTCACCTCACCTCTGGCGCATGCGCATTTCGCTATGTGGGAACACAGTTCGTTGAAATGGACGCATAACGGCGACCGCCCTACAGTGGACGGCATGATGACTCAGACGCGTTCCGCCTCCGCGGGAATTGCTGCACCCACTTTCGTGGCAGTCATCTGTATGTGCGACATGTGTCTGTAGGGCGACCGGCTCCAGTAGGTGCACCTCGTGCCGCCGTTCGCCCACGCATGCATTCACCGAAACATTGATTTTTTCAAGGAGACACCCATGTCCGCTATCGCATCCAACGTCACTGAACTCATCGGCCGCACCCCCCTGGTGCGTATCAACCGCATCGCCCCCGGTCAGGCGCAGGTTCTGGCCAAGGTCGAAGCTTTCAACCCCGCATCGTCCGTGAAAGACCGCATCGCGGCCTCCATCATCGACGCCGCAGAAGCCTCCGGCGCCCTGAAGCCCGGCGGCACCATCATCGAAGCCACCTCCGGCAACACGGGCGTCGCACTGTCCATGGTCGGTGCAGCACGCGGCTACACCGTCGTCATCGTCATGCCCTCCTCCATGAGCATCGAACGCCGCATGCTCATCCGCGCCTTCGGTGCCGAGCTTGTCCTCACCGATCCCAAGGGTGGCGTGAGCGCAGCCGTCGCAGAAGCAGAACGCATTCGCGATAAGCGCCCCGGCTCCATCATCGCCTCCCAGTTCACCAACCCCGCAAACCCCGCGGTTCACCGTCGCACCACCGCCGAAGAAATCTGGGCGGACACCGACGGCGAAATCGACATCCTGGTTGCGGGCGTCGGCACCGGTGGAACCGTCTCCGGTGTGGGCAGCGTCCTCAAGGAGAAGAAGCCCTCCGTCCAGGTCATCGCCGTCCAGCCTTCAGAGTCTCCCCTGCTGACCGGCGGAAGCCCCGCCCCGCACGGCATCCAGGGACTGGGACCGAACTTCGTCGCCCAGACCTACGATCCCTCCGTCGTCGACGAAATCATCGACATCGATACCCCGACCGCTCTGGCCACCGCACGCCGCGCGGCCTCTGAAGAAGGCCTCCTCGTGGGTATTTCTTCCGGCGCCGCACTGGCAGCGGCCGCCCAGGTGGCGGCGCGCCCGGAGAATGCCGGAAAGACCATCGTGGCTGTCCTGCCCGACACCGGCGAGCGTTACCTGTCCACCCCGCTCTTTGAGGGACTGCGCGACTGAGCTCATGTGTGTGGCTGCGACATATGTCGCAGCCACACACGCATCTGGGCTGTTACCCTACAGGGGGCTTGCTGCCACCACTGGGAATATCCGCAGCCTACACGGCGTTTCAACCACTGGAATGACGCGGAGCATCCGCGTCCAGAGCGAAACACCTCGCACGCCGTGCGGGTCTGCCATCAGGAGGAAATATGGGCTCTCCCATCCGGGCGTTCCGTCTGTTGAAGGAAGACCTCCAGACAGCGCGTCGCCGTGACCCCGCGGCACGCTCCAACCTCGAAGTCGCTCTAGCATATCCGGGAGTCCACGCCCTGTGGACTCACCGCATCTCCCACTCCCTGTGGAAGCACGGGGCTAAAACCACCGCACGCATCCTGTCGTCTATGGCGCGCGTCTTTACCGGCGTGGACATTCACCCGGAAGCCACCATCGGACGCCGCGTTTTCATCGACCACGCAACGGGCGTGGTGATCGGCCAGACCGCCGTTGTGGGCGAGGACGTCGTGATTTTCCACGGCGTCACCCTGGGTGGGGTTTCCATGACCCCCGGAAAGCGCCACCCCACCGTCGGAAACCACGTGATGATCGGTGCCGGAGCAAAAGTCCTCGGCCCCATCACCATTGGAAACGGTGCCAAAATTGGCGCGAACGCGGTGGTCACCAAAGATGTCCCCGACTGCGCTGTCGCCCTGGGAATTCCCGCGAAACTCAAGTCGAAGCGCGTCGCGGAAGAACCCGACCAAGACCTCATTGTGGATCCGCAGTGCTGGGAGGACGACCCCTCGCTCTACATCTGAGCACCGTCTGGGCAAAGCGCGCTTCCCGCGGAAATTCCAGCACAGGAGGTGCACCGACTCGTCACCAGTGGATCTCTAGCCAACGCCTTATCGCTGTCGCCCGCAACTCCCACCTCGAACGCCACACACCCCTACTTTCCCACACTTCCCTCTGCCTGCACCAGGGTTTTTCCTTGGATACGCCCATATTCCCGGCTCTTGGGGGCGAAAATTGCACGCTCTCCCACACCCCTCTCACAGGTGCTGTAGCTCACATACTGTGGGGACATGAACACGCGGACTCTTCACACACAGCTCGAGGCACTCACCCGAGGTTCCCGCCCCGAGGAATACGAAATCGCGACCCTTACGCGCTTCGATATTCCCGCCCTCGCGCTCTTGTCTTTGGCCGCCTACGGAATGCCTACCACGGTGGAAACTCTCCTGGAGGCAACCGATGAAATGCGCCTGTGCTTTGACGGAGTCTTCGGGACGCCCCTCGACAACTCGCTGATCGGCGCCTGGCACGACGGGACGCTCATCGCCGCCATCATCGTCGTCCTCGATCCTCCCATGGAAGAAAGCAGCGGCATCCCCCATGTCATCGACCTCATGGTGGATCCGGATTTTCGACGACGAGGCATCGCGACCGCGCTCGTTGCAGAGGTGGCGCGCCGCTGTCCCTCCTGGGGTGCGACGAGTATTGCCGTGCGCATCGATGAGGAAAATCCACACCTCCCCCACCTCTACGACCTTTTCGCATCAGAGGCGGAAGAGGAACGCTAGATTCTCCTTCTCGCGCACGCCCCTATCGGGACGGGTACGTACTCCACGCGCGGGTGCCTCGACACCTGCGGGCGTGCATCGAGCGCACACGTAGGCACGGGCGGGCAATACTCCCGCACACCTCGCAGCGCGGCAGCCCTTCCACACGCCTCGCAGCATACCCGCGGCACACACAGGGCAAACGCCCCGGCGCCCCGCTACTTCTGGCAGGTCGGGCACCAGAAAAGACGACGATTCTGCATGAGCTTTTCCGCAATTTTCCCACCGCACTTCAGGCAGGGACGCCCGGTTCGGTGGTAGGCGTACCAGCGAGCCAATTCCTCGTCCCCCTCCGGCAGCGGGTCGGGAATATCCTCGGGGCGAATCGTGTCAATACGGCCGATCGCCAAACCGCGATTCATCAGTTCACAGATCGTGTCCCACAGGGCGTTGATGCGAGCAACCGACAGACGATTCCCCGCACGCATGGGAGAGATACCCGCAACATACAGAGCCTCGGCGCGGTAAATATTTCCCACACCCGCCACCAGGGACTGATCCATAATCAGCTCACCCACGGCGCGCCCGCGAGAGCGAATCGAGGTCACAAAACGTTCGCGCAGCTCCGGATTCGTCGGGGCGCCCGCCTGCAGCGGATCCGGCCCCAACTTTGCTTCCGCCGCCATACGTTCGTCATCCGTCATGAGTTCGCAGCGATTAGGACCGGTTACGTCGGCCACGGCACTCTCGCAGAGCACGCGCACACGCACCTGTCCCACGGGGTCGGGCGCCTGCCATTCCTCGCCCTCCCCTTGGACGGCTCCCGAGGCCAAATTGTCCTCAATGTAGAGCGAGTCCTCGGCGTAGCTTGCCCACTTGAGCGCCGCATGGCGGTGCCCCTTCGTGGCCACCCAGTTCGTGCGGGGAGCACCGATCGAGGGCGGCGCACTGGACACGCGGTCATCGGCGTCAAAACGCCACGAACCGTACAGTCCCAAGTGAATGTGCAGCCACTGGAGTTCTTCCGCGTGAGGAAAATTCTCATGCGCCCACACGGGAGAAGCACCCACCAACACCTCACGCGCATCCACGGCCAGGCGCACGCGGTCTTTCACCGCCTCGCCCAGATGTTCTTCCCCCAGCAGGGCGTCCGTGACCGGCGAGGCGCCGGGCGCGGCATGCACACCATCAGCATGCGCACCAGCAGTTTGCTCATCAAGGGATACTCCGCCTCGTTCCTCCGTACGGAGGCGAGCGCGACGCCCACGTTGACGCGCATCTGCGCGCAGTGCCTCGTCGTACGCGCTTTCCGCGCGGCGAATCTCCTCGCGAAGCTGCGCCACACGCTCGGCCGGCGCAAAAGCGGCGAACATGTGCTTACCCACCGCTCGCACCGCCACCAGAGCGTGGCGGTCAATGCGTGCAGCTGAGGACGCGAAGCGCCCCTGGGGGGATGTCACCTCACACGTTTTTCCCCCGAAAAGAGCGGAAAAGGTGTGGGCAATTCGATGAACGGCATCTCCTTCAGGCATGGGTCACTTCGGGAGAACGATGTTGACCAGCTGCGGGGCGCGCACGATGACCTTGAGCGGCTCGCGACCGTCCAGCAGACGCTGAATCGGGGCGGCGGCCAGCGCCTGCTCACGCAGATCGTCTTCGGAAATCGACGGAGAGACCTCCAGGCGCGCACGTACCTTGCCGTTGGCCTGCACGATTGCGGTCACCGTGTCGTCGACCAGCAAAGACTCGTCCTCGACCACGGGGAAGGGGACGCGCGCCAGGGATTCGCTGTGACCCAGGCGCTGCCAGAGTTCTTCCGCAATGTGGGGAGCCACCGGGGAGACCATGAGCACCAGGGGTTCGATGACCTCGCGCGGCACGGCCTGCAGACCCGTGATGTGGTTGTTGAGCACGATGAGCTTGGCAATGGCCGTGTTCACGCGCAGGTTCTCGTATTCCACGGTGACGTCAGCAATCGTCCGAGCCAGGAGGCGGCGCGTTTCCTCATCCGCCGCATCCTCGGTAATCGTCAGCTCGCCGGTGGTCTCATCAATGGCGTTACGCCACAGGCGTTGGAGGAAACGCTGCGAGCCGACGACGGCGCGCGTCTCCCAGGGGCGGGACACGTCCAGCGGCCCCATGCTCATCTCGTAAACGCGGAACACATCGGCACCGTAGGCGTCATACATTTCGTCCGGAGTCACGATGTTCTTCAGGGACTTGCCCATCTTCCCGTATTCGCGGGTGACGGGCTGTCCCTTCCAGGTGAAGCCGGTGTTTTCGTCGCCCTCGACCTCATCGGCCGGGACGTACTGGCCGCGTGCGTCCGTGTAGGCGTATGCCTGGACGTAGCCCTGGTTGAACAGGGTGTGGTACGGCTCAGAGTCCGGAACAAACCCGAGGTCGAAGAGAACCTTCTGCCAGAAACGCGCGTACAGCAGGTGCAGAACCGCGTGTTCCACGCCGCCGATGTACAGGTCGGTGCCGCCGCTGACCTTGCCTTCGCGCGGCCCCATCCAGTAGTTGAGGTTTTCCGCATCCGCGAAGGCCTGGGCGTTCGTCGGGTCGGTGTAGCGCATTTCGTACCAGCACGAGCCCGCCCACTGGGGCATGGTGTTGGTCTCGCGACGGTAGGTCTTCAGGCCGTCACCCAGGTCGAGTTCAACGTTCACCCATTCTTCGGCGCGTCCCAGGGGTGCTTCCGGTTCGGTGTTCGCGTCCTCCGGTTCGAAGGTGCGCGGCGAGTAGTCGGTGATTTCCGGCAGTTCAACGGGCAGCATCTCTTCCGGAAGAGCGTGGGCAATCCCCTCCTCATCCCAGACGATCGGGAAGGGTTCACCCCAGTAGCGCTGGCGGGAGAAGAGCCAGTCACGCAGGCGGTAGGTGACGGCTCCGCGTCCCAGTCCGCGTTCTTCCAGCCAGGCGGTCATCGCGGCTTTCGCGGCCGCCTTGTCGAGTCCGTTCAGGGAAATGCTGTCGTTAGCGGAGTCCACGGCCACGCCGTCGCCCGTGTAGGCGCTCTCGGTGAGGTCGTGTCCGTAGGGGTCTGCGGCATCACCGATGGTTCGGATGATGTCGAGGTCGAAGCGGCGCGCGAACTCCCAGTCGCGGTCATCGTGCGCGGGCACGGCCATGATCGCGCCGGTTCCGTAGTCCATGAGGACGTAGTCGGCAACGAACAGGGGCACGCGCACACCGTTGACGGGATTGTGCGCCCACAGGCCGGTGAAGACACCGGTTTTCTCTCCCGCGTCTTCTGCGCGTTCCTGCGGGGTCTTGGCCGCGGCGGCCGCGCGGTAGGCGGCAACAGCTTCGGAGGGGGTGGCGTATCCGCCCGTCCAGGCGTCACGGGTTCCTTCCGGCCAGGCGGCGGGAACGTTAAGCAACGAGGCGTCGCCCGCCTCGCCCGGCACGCTTCCCCCGAGCAGGGGGTGTTCGGGCGAGAGCACGGTGAAGGAGCATCCGAAGAGGGTGTCGGGGCGGGTAGTGTAGACGACGATGGAGCCGTCATTCACACCCTCACCGGTGACGGAGAAGGTCACTTCCGCGCCTTCGGAACGGCCGATCCAGTTGCGCTGCATGGTGCGCACCTTGTCCGGCCAGTTGATGGTGTCCAGGTCGTCGGCCAGGCGCTCGCCGTAGGCGGTGATGCGCATCATCCACTGGCGGAGGTTGCGCTTGAACACGGGGTAGTTGCCGCGTTCACTGCGCCCGTCGGCGGTGACTTCTTCGTTGGCCAGAACCGTTCCCAGTCCGGGGCACCAGTTCACGGGGGCTTCGCTGATGTAGGCCAGGCGGTAGGAGTCCACGGCCTTGGCCTGCTCAACGGCGCTCAGCTCATCCCAGGAGCGTCCCTGCGCGATGGCGTCGGGGATGGCCACGGTGCCGGATGCGAGCTTGTCGCGCAGTTCGCTGACGGGGCGGGCGGCGCCCAGGCCTCGTCCGTCGCGGCGCGGTGCTTCCGGGTCGAACCAGGAGTTGAAGACCTGGAGGAAGATCCACTGCGTCCAGCGTACGTAGTCGATGTCGGTGGTGGCCAGGGTGCGGCGCTGGTCGTAGGACAGACCCAGGCGACGCAGCTGGCGGCGCATATTGGCGATGTTTTCTTCCGTCGTGATGCGCGGGTGCTGGCCGGTTTGGACTGCGTACTGTTCGGCGGGCAGGCCGAAGGCGTCGTAGCCCATGGTGTACAGGACGTTGTCCCCGTTCATGCGGTGGAAGCGGGCGACGGTGTCGGTTGCGATGTAGCCCAGGGGGTGTCCGACGTGCAGTCCCTTACCCGAGGGGTAGGGGAACATGTCGAGGAGGAAGAACGGGGGGCGCTGGGCGAGGTCGCCGGCCAGGTCGCCCACGGGGTTGTCCGCGTGGAAAGTTCCGCGCTCATCCCACAGGTCTTGCCACTTCGTTTCGATTTCACCGGCCAGGGCGGCGGTGTAGCGGAATGTGGGTTCGGACGTGGGGCTCTCGCTCATGGTTCTCCCGTTTTCGAGGTGGCGTGCGCACGGGCGCACACGAACGTCATGTGAATGATGTCAAGGGTAGACCATTTCTGCCCGCGTTCTGGGGGTGTGCCGCTGGCTGAAACGCTGTTCAGGCGTGAGAATGGACGCATGAGCACTGTTTTCGAAAACATCATTTCCGGCGTGTGGCCGGGTCGTTTTGTGTGGGCGGACGAGATGTGTGTCGCTTTTGCGACGATCGAGCCGACCTCCCCCGGTCACGTTCTGGTAGTTCCCCGTTTCCCCGTTCCCGCGTGGACTGCACTGTCCGCCGAGGAAGCCGCCCACCTGATGACGGTGGCTCACACAATTGGCCGCGCGCAGGAGGAGGCTTTCGATGTTCCTCGTGCGGGTTTGGTGATTGCGGGTTTCGAGGTTCCGCACACGCACCTACACGTTATTCCGCTGCGCACCGAGGCCGACGTCTTGCTGTCGAACGCTGCTCCCGCATCAGATTCTGCGCTTGACGAGGCAATGGAGCGCGTGCGTTCCGCTCTCCTTCTCGGGGGCTACGGTGAGCACGTCCCCGCGCAGATGGGTTCTCCCGCTCTCGCGTAAGTGCGGCTTTGACGGACATGTGCCCATCGCAGAGGGACGCATCCTCTGCGCTTTGGTGCACGTTTTGCGCTCGGGCGCGGGTCGACGAGGCGGTGCGCTCAGCGTGAGGGGCATTTCAGGCCGGGCACCCCGGAAGGCGATCTTCTTCTGGCACGCTCGGCGCGAGAAGTTCCGGCGCCCTCAGCGTGAGGGAACTGCTCCCCCGTCACGCCTGTCTCCGATTTCGAGGGCTGAAATTTCGGCGTGTGTGAGGATGAGCTCGCGTTCATCCAATAGGAGGCGTGTATTGTCCTCCGTTCGGGCTAGGACGGTGACATGCCCGTCGAGTCCGATTCCCACGCGTTCGAGGGAGCGCAGGATTTCAGGGTCGTCGTCACTGATGCGCAGGACGTGCCCTCCCTGTCCTTCTGTTAGATCACTCAGGGGGATGGTCGTCACCCGGTGGACACTGCCATCTTCTGCGGGGATCGGATCTCCGTGCGGGTCTCGCGTGGGGTACCCCAGGGCATGGTTGAGGCGTTCGAGGAGCCGGTCGGAGACTGCGTGTTCGAGGATTTCGGCTTCTTCGTGGACTTCATCCCAGTCAAAGCCCAGGAGGTCGTGGAGGTAGGTTTCGAGAATTCTGTGGCGGCGCACCATGGCGATGGCCAGAGCACGCCCCTCGTCGGTGAGATGGGCTTTCTGGTAGGGACGATGGGTGATCAGTCCCTGCTCTGCCAGGCGCTTGACTTTTTCTGATGCGGTGGAGGCGGCAACGCCCATTTTTTGCGCGAGGTCGAGGACGCTGGCTCCTTCACCCGTGCGTTCCTCCACAGACCACATCATTTTGAGGTAGTCCTGGGTCACGCTCTTTTCTCGTGTGAGACGCGTATCCTCGTTCACCATGTCCTGTGCGCGCATAGTAGGAACCCTAGCGCGTTGACGACACTCTGTCCGCATCAGGGATTTTCTCGTTCTTTTGCGCATCTCACACCCCAGGGAATGTTTTGAGATTTGCATTCCTCAAGATGACGCTGTTACAGTTTCTCTTTGTCACTTGACACGCGTCATTAGCTCAATTGGCAGAGCAGCTGACTCTTAATCAGCGGGTTGGGGGTTCGATTCCCTCATGACGCACTGTTGACAGTGCTACAATTACTGTTAACTTCATAAACCCAGCGTCATTAGCTCAATTGGCAGAGCAGCTGACTCTTAATCAGCGGGTTGGGGGTTCGATTCCCTCATGACGCACCCATTGCCGAGGCGGCGCCAATGGGCAAGAGCAGATTTCTGTTCCTGTGCCCTTCTCAAACGCAGGAGTTTCCATGCGTCGCTTAACCTCCTCTGAAAAAGACCTGCTCGCGTCCATTGAGCAACAGCTCGGTGCCCGCCGCAGGACTGTCATTACCCCAGAGATCGTCCTTCAGGCGACGCACCTGGTTCGTTCGATGACCGATCCTCGTCCCGGACTCCACGAACTGGTCGGCTCCGTATGCGCCACTGCCGATATCGTCGCATGGCTGGGAATTTCCCGTCAGGGCATCAACAAAGCTGTTCGCACCAGCCGCATCTTGGCTGTTCAGTCCCCGTCCTCCATCTGGTACTACCCCACGTGGCAGCTCAACGCGAACCACACGGTGGTCGACAATATGGCGGACGTCCTGGGACGCCTTCGCGGCCGCGTCGATCAGCTCACCGCAGCCGCATGGTTCCAGCGCCCCCTGGATCTTCTGGGCGGAAGCACCCCCGCGCAGTGGCTCGTTGAGCAGCGCGATCTGCACACTCTCATCGGTGCGGCGGAAGCATTCGCTTCTTCGGAGGAACGTCACCCGTCCCCCACGCCCCTCTACGATCCGGAAATTCAGACCGAAACCATCTGAGTCTCGCATCTGCGAGAGCCCTTCCTCATTGTGGCGCAGGCTGTGGAGGGGGTGGTTCAGCGTTGCATCACCCCCTCTGCATCCTTCCCCCACAGTTTCTAAAAAACTCGGATAACAGACCGGTGGCTCCGGGAACACATCTCGGAGCCACCGTTTCACATTCGAGGGGATGCGACCTCACGGATCCACCCGCACCCCGCTAAAACGCGAAGAGCCGCTATAGGTCACAACCTGGCATGTTGTGACACGAAACCATCCCGGATCAATCGAGCCCCAGTTCGCGACGCAGACGCGCCACGTGACCCGTCGCCTTCACGTTGTATAGAGCCATCTCCACACGTCCCTGCGGAGAGAGCACGATCGTCGAACGAATAATGCCCTGGAAGATTCGGCCGTAGTTCTTCTTTTCGCCCCAGGCACCCCAGGCTTCCAGAACCGCATGATCGGGGTCGGAGGCCAGGGGGAAGTTCAGGCTTTGCGCCGCAGCAAATTTTTCTAGGGCGGGAATCTGGTCGGCACTGATCCCCACCACCTCATAGCCGGCGCCCTTCAGGGAGTTCAGGTGGTCACGGAAATCGCAGGCTTCCTTCGTGCATCCGGGAGTCGATGCCTTCGGATAGAAGTAGACGATTACGCCTCGTTCACACCGCGCAAGCAGATCATCCAGGCTGAGAGTGCCTTCGGTGGTGTCCAGAGAAAAAGTGGGGGCGATCTGCCCAACGCTCAATTGTGTCATAGAGGGGAGCCTAACCAGGTCGGCTCTCAGCGGCAACAGGAGGGCGCACAGCCCACGACAACACCTCATCACCGGTACCCCCAACGGCACAGGTGCGCAAAGCACAGCTCCCGCACACACGACAAAAACACCCGAGAGCGATTCGACGAGGAAAGCCCACGCACGGCAGCATCATCACTGATCCACATCCCGTCGTGGAACCACAGAGTGCGCAAGATGGGACTCGAACCCACACGTCATCAGACACTGGAACCTAAATCCAGCGCGTCTACCAATTCCGCCACTCGCGCGCGCCCACCACTGTACCAGGTACCCGGCGCCGAGGCCTCTTCACAGGTAGCACCCACACGCGCGTAGGGCATACCGTGTAGCCCTCTGGATGGGGATTGCCTCGGCAAGCTCCCCCGCACACACAGGACATGCACACGGGAGCACACGAGCACCCCGCCAGCAGATCGTTAGCGGCTCGTTCCCGAAATCGTCGCTTCCGCAATCACCCGAGTCCCCCGATACAGCACCAGAGACTGACCGGCTGCAACCCCGCGAATCGGGCAGGCCAGACACACCCGCAACGCCGGCTCCGCCTCGCCCCCCGAAAGGGAGGACGGACGCTCCAGGTGCGTCACCACCGAAGGAACCCCGTGCGCGCGAATCTGCACGGTCAACACCCGCGAATCCACCTCGTGCAGGGCGCGACCGGCAAGTGCATCGCCGAAAGCCGCGGTCACTTCCCCATCGACCTCGCCCGCATCATCAGCGGCCAGCCACACGAGATCCTGACACTCAATCGTTGAAATCGACAGAAGTTCCGAGGCACCCACCACGACCTCATTCGTCTGCGGGCGCGTCTCCAACACGTAGCGCGGGCGTCCGTCAGCAGCAGGATTCCCCAGTTTCAAGCCGCGGCGCTGTCCCACCGTGTAATTCCAATAGCCGTCGTGCTCCCCCACAACCTCCCCCTCGGGAGTGACGATCTGGCCGGGAGCCTCGCCCAGGTGACGCTTCAAAAAACCCTGGGTGTCACCGTCCGGAATGAAACAAATATCGTAGGAATCTGGCTTATTCGACACGCCCAAGCCCAGGCGATCAGCTTCCGCGCGCACCCAGGCCTTCGACGGCGCTTCCCCCAGGGGGAACATCACGCGAGGCAGTTCTTCCTCCCCCATGATCGCCAGAACGTACGACTGATCTTTCTTCTCATCCGTCCCTCGGTGCAGCTCCGGACCGTGCTCACCCTGCACGATGCGCGCGTAGTGCCCCGTGCACACCGCGTCAAAGCCCAGGGCGCGCGCACGCTGCGCCAGCTCCTGGAACTTCACGAACTCGTTACAGCGCACACAGGGATTGGGCGTATGACCCGCGCGGTACTGCTCCACAAAGTCCGTGATCACTGTCTGTTCAAATTCTTCGGCAAGATCCCAGACGTAGAACGGAATCCCCATGATTTCGGCCGCGCGAGCAGCATCCGCCGCGTCCTCCACGGAGCAGCATCCGCGCGAGCCGATGCGACATTCCTGCGGCTGCGAAGACAACGCCATGTGGACGCCCACAACCTCATGACCGGCTTCAACGGCTTTCGCCGCGGCAACTGCGGAGTCCACTCCCCCGGACAGAGCTGCCAAAACCTTCATGATTGTCCTTTCCCATACTCGTCACGTGCGTCCAGCGCCTGCCCCGCGCGAATAGCCGCGGGAAGGGCGCGAGCAAAAGCATCGATGTCCTCGGCGGTCGTGTCGTAACCCGTCGAGATGCGCAGTACCCCGAGCGCCTCATCCTCGCTGCGTCCCATCCGCATCACGAGGGTCGACGGGCGCGTCACTCCCGCGTGGCATGCGGAGCCAGCAGACACGTGCACCCCCGCCATATCCATGCTCAACAGGAGGGCTTCCGGGTGACGCGTCGGCACGCTCAGGTGAATGATCGCCGACGAGGCGTCCTGTGCCTTCACCGTGGGACGCACCTCGGGGGAAAGCTGGGCATACAAACGTTCACGCAGCACCTCCGCGCGCGTCACACGTTCCGCGCGGCGTTCATTCGCCACTTCCAGGGCCACAGCCAGGGCAACGGCGCCGGCGACATCGGGCGTTCCCGAGCGGATCCCTCGCTCGTGTCCACCGCCCGGGCGATCTGTGAGCAGCGGAGTCCCGCGGCGCACCAGCAGGGCGCCCGTCCCCACAGGAGCACCCACCTTATGGCCTCCCACGGACAGGAGATCCACTCCGAGGTTGCGGAAATTCACCGGAAGGTATCCCACGGCCTGGGCTGCGTCCGTGTGGATGAGGGGTCGAGAGGGGCCGGTCGTACTCCGCACAGTTCCCTGAGCATTCTGCCCGAGGTGCTCCGGGGTTTCCCCTGGCGTTTCATTCGGCGTACTGTCCCCACCCTCAGCGGAAGGACGCATATCCCGTTGCGCGTCCACTGCCTCGTGAACATCCCTCACCAGGGTTTCCACGGGTTGCAGGGTCCCCAATTCCGAGCACACCCACGTCAGGGAGAACAGCGCTGCACGCGGGACGGCCTCCCACAGGAAATCGCGCGTCCACGTGGTGACGCCCCCGCTGCTGAGCGGCAGAAGCTTCAGGCGCAGCCCCTGAGCGGCCAGCGCTCCCCCCTGCTCGCCGACCGCGTCGTGCTCCACGGCGGAGACGTACACATGGGTGCGTTCAGCGGCTCGCGCGTGTACCCCGCGAGCACCTCCCACGACGGCCAGAGCATCAGATTCCGTTGCTCCCGACGTCAGCACAACCTCGGCGCGCTCCGCGCCCAGGGCGTGGGCAATGCGTTCGCGCGCGTCCTCTAGCATGCGACGCGCACTGCGTCCCCCCGCGTGCAGGGCGGCGGGATTTCCGGGGACACTGCTCAGGGCGTGCTGCGCCTCAACCCAGGCGTCCAGGACACCCGGGGCAAGCGGCGACGAGGCCGCGTGATCGAGGTAGTGGGGCACTCCGGTAGTTTCCTTCGCAGTGAGCACAGTGCCCCGCGCGTGTTCTCACACGCGCGGGGTTCAGTGCACGGTCAATATTTAATGAGGGGGCAGCGCAATCAGAGCAGGTGCGTGCTCAGAGTTCAGCACGCAGAACCTCCAACGCCTGTGGGACGACCTCGAAGAGGTCACCCACGACGCCAAAGTCTGCAATCTCAAAAATCGGAGCATCCGGGTCGTCGCACACCGCCACAATACGTTCGGCAGTCTGCATGCCCACGGTGTGGTGCACCGCGCCGGACACGCCCAAACCGATGTAGAGGCGAGGCGAAACGAAGGCACCCGTCTGGCCGATCTGCAGGCTGTGATCCACCCAGCCCTCATCGGTTGCCACGCGGGTGGCGCCCACCGCGCCGCCGAGAACATCGGCAAGTTCTTCGACAAGAGAGAAATCGCCTTCGGTTCCGCGACCACCCACGACCACCGTACGAGCGTCCGTGAGGGACACTCGGCCGCCGGCGTTCTGCGGCTGCGAGGACACCACCTCAACATCACGCACCTGGCTCCACTCCACGTCCACGGGGACGCGCTCGGGGGCGGTGGCCTGCTGGGCGGGGGTTTCCTCGCACATTGAGGGACGCACGGCGATCACCGGGGTGGCGGCAGTGCGCACAACGGTCGTCCACGATCCGGACAGAGCCGAACGCGTCACGACAAAATGCGTGCCGTCGTCGTTGATTCCCGCGATGTCCACCAGCGTCGGCCCGTTGAAGGCCACGGCCAGACGAGCGGCGGTTTCGCGTCCCACGTAGGTCGAGGGCACGAGGATCGCTGCGGGGGCAACCTGCTGGGCTGCTGCTCGGCAGGCATCCGCCAGCACCTGAGAAGAACGCACGCTACGTTCGCCGCAGTCCACGCTCAGACAGGTGTGCACACCATATTCGCCCCACACCGGCAGGGAAGCTACGGCCTCTAAGCGCTGCGGGGGAGCCACAATCAGAGCGACAACGGCCTCGCTCAAGGAACGAGCACAGGTCAGCATCTGCAGGGTCGTTGCCGTCGGCGCTCCAGCCTCGTCATACTCTGCGAGGATCACGATGGGTTGTGTCCGCATATCACTTCACCTCATCTAGCAGGTAGCGAGCCAGGCGTTCACCGGCATCACCCGAATCCGTCATAATCGTGCCGCGTCCGGCGCGCTCATTCGGCTGAGCGTCAATCACCTCAACGGAAGAGACCAGTGAGGACGTATCCAGCTGTCCCTCCAGGTCGTCGCAGCTCCACACGTCCAAAGGCTTGGAACGCGCGGCCTTCATCGCGGCGAACGCCGGGTAACGCGGCTCGTTCAGCTGATCGGTCACCGACAGCACCAGGGGCATCTGCGCACGGAGCACATCGGTGTAGCCGTCAATCGACCGCTCAATCTCCACGCTCTGCTCCTGCACCTCAACGCGATGTGCCAGAGACAGCAGCGGGCGCTGCGTGTGTGCCGCGAGCGCAGCGGGAACCAGGGAAGTCATGGCGTCCAGGGAAGACATTCCCGTGAGGATGATGTCGACGGGGGCGTCTGCTTCCAGGGTGCGGATCGCTGCCGCGAGGACGCGGGCGGTGCCGGGGGCGTCGATGCCCTTGAGGGCGTCGTCGCTGATGACGATTCCGCGGTCGGCTCCCATTTGGAGGGCGCGCATGACGGCGTCTTCTGCGTCTTCGGGGCCGACGGTCAGGGCGATGACCTCTCCCCCGTATTCTTCGACGAGGCTGACTGCTGCTTCAATGGCGTTTTCGTCCAGTTCGTTGAGGACATCGTCCTCTCCGCGCACCAGGCGGCCGTCTTCAAAGCGGCGTTCCGACTGGGTGTCGGGAACGTGTTTCACACACACGACTATTTTCATGACTCCAGAGTGCCATATTTCTGGGCTTTGCTTCTTCTCACGTGGGCGGCTTCACTCAATAAATGGGGGGCGAGGCGGACTTCCTCTGAGGAAGTTCACCTGACGTTTCCTGCGTGCGGGGTTCTTCTCCGCCCAAGGAGGTGGGCAGGTTCGCTGAAGCGGAAAGGATCGACAGCTCTATCTCTTCTCCCGTTTCCCAAGGTGAGGGGAGGGCGAATGTGCCAGCATCGCCTCGTCGCGAGCCGTATTCTCCCTCAGCAAGGGGCTAGAGACGCTGGGAGGAACAGCGGAGGGTGCCTCACTCGATGAAGGAAGCGGGCGCCTCGGGTCTGTGAGCACACAATGATCGTCTGGGCTGATCAGATATGATGGCGCCGTTTCTACCCGCGCGCCGTATGTGCTGCGCGGGAATGTCATTCGTGTACCGATGGTCTTCAGGAGGGGTTGTGCAGTCTCAGTCTCGGCACCGTTTTCATGCGGTGACCACGCCCCACCCTGCCCCTCAGCAACCGGGAGTTTTTGCGCGAGACGGCGGTCTGGATGTGTCCGTGGTGGCCACGCAGGCCGACGCGGTCGACATGTGCATTTTCACCGATGAGGGGGAAGAACGCTATCGCCTCTTGGGGCCAGTGGCCGGCACGTGGCACGGTCATATTCCCGGGTACGGCGTAGGAACTCGCTACGGTTTCCGCGTGCACGGCGCATGGGATCCGGATGCGGCTCTTCTGCACAATCCTCACAAGCTGCTGGTCGATCCCTACGGGCGAGGCATTGAGGGGACTGTGGATATCTGTCCCGAGGTGTATGCACATCAGGTGGATGAGGAACTGTATCCCACGTCCTATCCCCTGGAAATGTCTCTGGTGGATTCGGCGCCCTTCACCGCTCGCAGCGTGGTGACGGATACGCATTTTGATATTGCTCCCAAGCCTCGTACCCCGTGGGAAACGACGGTGATTTATGAGCTCCACGTTAAGGGGTTCACGAAGAATCTTCCCGGTGTTCCCGATGAGCTTCGAGGCACCTATGCGGGTCTCGCGCATCCGGCGTGTGTGGAGTATTTGCAGAGCTTGGGGATTACCGCGGTTGAGCTTCTGCCCGTCCATGCGAAATCTGATGAGCCGTTCCTACTGGAGCGCGGCCTGACGAACTACTGGGGCTACTCCACTCTGTCGTTCTTCAGTCCCGAACCTTCCTATGCGACCGAGGCCTCTCGCGGGCGCGGGGCGCAGGGGGTCATTGATGAGTTCCGCGGAATGGTGTCGATCCTGCATCAGGCGGGCATTGAAGTCATTTTGGACGTGGTCTACAACCACACCTGTGAGAGCGGGGATACCGGGCCGTCACTGAGCTGGCGAGGCATTGATTCCCCCCTGTACTACCGCCATACCGATGAGCGTCCCACGCAGATTATTGATACGACGGGGACGGGGAATACCGTCAATATGGATCATCCTCAGGTGATCCGCATGGTGTTGGATTCCCTGCGCTACTGGTCGCGCGAGATGGGTGTTGACGGGTTCCGTTTTGATTTGGCCGCGACTTTGGGGCGTTTTTCAACGGGGTACACCCCGATGCATCCCCTGTTGATCGCGATGTCAACAGATCCGGATTTGAGTGTGGACAAGCTGATCGCCGAGCCGTGGGATGTGGGCTTGGGCGGCTGGCAAACAGGGAATTTCCCGGATCCTTTCTCCGAGTGGAACGATCGTTTCCGCGACGCGTCCCGGGCATTTTGGCTGTCCGATGTGCGCGAGTTGGCCGCGGGGCGTCCCGCGCGCGGGGCAAATGATCTGGCGACTCGTCTGTCGGGTTCTCAGGATCTTTTTGGCCACGGCGTCGGCTATCTACGAGGTCCGCGCGCGTCGGTGAATTTTGTGACGGCTCACGACGGTTTCACCCTGGCCGATCTGACGGCCTACGACCACAAGCACAATTTCGCGAACCTGGAAGAAAATCGCGACGGCAGCGACAACAACCATTCGTGGAACCACGGGCTGGAAGGGGCGCTGGCTCTGCCGATTATTGGCGCCGATCCCGAGGTTCAGGATGTCACGGGCTTTGCAGAGGATCTCTCCCCCGCTCGTCAGCGTTCTCAGCGGAATCTCCTGGCCACACTTCTGGTGTCTGCTGGTGTTCCCATGCTGGTGGCCGGAGATGAGTTCCAGCGCACGCAGTACGGCAATAACAATGCCTACTGCCAGGACGGCCCGATCTCCTGGTTGGATTGGGCTCTGTCGGAGTCCCAGCGTGATCAGTTCTCGACCGCGCAGTGGTTGATCGCGCTGCGCAGGGCGCACCCGGCGTTACGTCCGATGTCTTTTGCAACGGGGCGTCCCTGTGCCTCGGATTCTTTCCCCGACGTCAGCTGGTGGACTTCCGATGCCGAGAGCATGGTGGGAGACGTGTGGGGCAGCCAGGAGAGCCGCGTATTCCAGATGCTGCGTTCGGGCACTCCCACGCGCAGCCGCGATGCGCTCATCATCGTCAACGGCACGACGACGGATCGTCACATCCTTCTTCCTCGTGCGCGCGGCCTGGGATGGGTCGTGGCGATGGATACCGCGTGGACCTCTCCGAGCGAGGGCGGGGTGCAGTCGCTGGAGGACGCAGAAACTTTGCCCGCTTCCCTGCAGACGTTGGCGGCCGATAGCACGATTTCTCTGGAGCCGTTGAGCATGATGGTGCTCCTGTCCCACCCTGCTGATGACGTCCTCGATTATGAGAGTGCGAGCACGGTAGACTGAGCGGGTGACTACCAGCGAAGAAACACTTGAACATTCCACTTCCGATGCGTCTTTGCAGCGTTCGCTGACGCGTTCCCTTGAGATTGACGAGGCGATCGACCAGGATCCGTCGCGCTTCCGCGTTTTGACCGGGGATCGTCCGACCGGCCGCCTGCACTTGGGGCACTACTTCGGAACTCTGCGCAATCGCGTGCGCATCCAGGAGCGCGGAGTGGACACCTGGGTTTTGGTGGCGGACTATCAGGTCATTACCGACCGCGATGCCGTCGGCCCCATCCAGGAACGTGTGTTGGGTCTGGTGACCGACTACCTTGCCGTGGGCTTGGATCCCGAGCGCACGACGATTTTCAATCACTCGTCGATTCCGGCTCTCAACCAGCTGATGCTGCCCTTCCTGTCGCTGGTGACCGAATCTGAACTGCACCGCAACCCCACGGTGAAGGCAGAGCTGGAGGCCACCGATGGCCGTGCGATGAGTGGTCTCATGCTGACCTACCCCGTGCACCAGGCGTGTGACATCTTGTTCTGCAAGGCGAATGTGGTGCCGGTGGGACAGGATCAGCTGCCGCACATTGAACAAACGCGTCTGATCGCGCAGCGTTTCGACAAGCGTTACGGTCGCGTGGATCCGAAGCGCCCGATTTTCCCGCGCCCCGACGCCCTCCTGTCGGAAGTGCCCCTGCTGCTGGGAACCGACGGGACGAAGATGTCGAAGTCCCGTGGGAACACCATTGAGTTGGCAATGACCGCAGATGAGACCGCTCGTATTCTCAAGCGCGCGAAGACGGATTCCGATCGCGTCATCACCTACGATCCCGCGGCTCGCCCCGAGGTCTCCAATCTTCTGATGCTGGCTTCCCTGGCCAGTGGCGAAACGCCAGAAGCCATTGCTGATCACATTGGTGACGGTGGTGGCGGCGCCCTGAAGGCCTACGTCACGGATGCCCTAAACGCGATGCTGGCTCCCATTCGTGAGCGTCGTGCCGAGCTGTCTGCCAACCCGGACTACCTGCTGTCTGTTCTGCGAGCCGGAAATGAGAAGGCCGCAGAGCAGGCCGAAGCCACGTTGGCTGAGGTGCGCGAAGCGATGCACATGGTCTACTGATTCTGTCGTATGACCGGCTGTGGGGGCGCTGCATAGAGCGCCCCCACAGCCGTTTTTGTTGTGTATTTATAACGAATACTTTCCGCTGCTATACTGCATTTCACTATTCATCCATGCATAAAGGACACTTCATGTCGTATCCCCCTCAGCCCGAATACCCCCAGCAGTACGGCCAGGCTCCGACCTACATTCAGCCTGTGGAAAACCCTGATGAGACCTTCGGCTCTTGGCTGATCACTCTGATCATCTGCGCTATTCCAGTGGTCGGTTTTATCTACACGTGTGTCCTGGCATTCGGTTCCACCACCTCCCCCTCGCGCCGCAACTGGGCACGCGCCCTCCTGGCACTCATGCTGATCGGCGTCGTGGTCACGATCCTCTTCTCCCTGCTGTTTGGTGCAGCTCTCCTGGCTTCGCTCAGCCATATGCAGTACTGATCTTTCGCACGGTATACGCCGGCGTACTCTTCGGTGGTGCGGGCTTCTTGCCCGCACCACCGTTGCGTTTCTCCCCCACCCCAGAGGAACGTTCTGCGCCTTCTGTCCTCCGTCTCGCTCATCGCCCTGCCCTCTCAGCACCGCGCGCTCCCCTCCGCACCTCAGGTTTCCGCGGACGAAGCAACCATCCAGTAGAATAGAGGCGTGAGCCACATTCTGCTTCCCAGGATCCCCGCAATCGAGCTCTTCCCCGTCATTGAAGACGGCAGCCTTCCCGCGAAGGCCACAGAGAACGAGCCGTTCCCCATCCGCGCCACGGTCTTCCGCGAAGGCCACGACGCCTACGCAGCAGAAGCTGTCCTCATACGCCCCAGCGGCGCCATCCACTCGCGCACCCGCATGACCGACATCGCGCCGGGACTCGACCGCTACGAAGCATGGGTCTGCGCCGACGCCCCCGGGCACTGGGCATTCCGCGTCGACACCTGGTCCGATCCCTACGCCACCTGGCGCCACGACGCCCCGGTCAAAATCGACGCCCACGTCGACGTTGAACTCATGCTGGAAGAAGGCGCGCGCCTCATGGAACGCGCCGCCCGCGGAGAAGCACACTCCAACCCCCACCAGAGCGAACCCACCCGCAGCGCCAAACAGGTACTCCTTGAAGCCGCTCGTCTCCTGCGCGACACCTCGCGCTCTGCCCAGCAGCGACTGTCCGCAGGACTGTCCTCCCAGGTGCGCGAAGTCTTCCGCCTGCATCCCCTGCGCGACCTCTTCGGTTCCACCTGCGCCTACCCCCTGAGCGTGGCACGCACCCGCGCCCTGGCCGGATCCTGGTATGAAATCTTCCCGCGCTCGTGTGGAGCATTCCAAGACGCACGCGGCCACTGGGTTTCGGGCACACTCGCGGGTGCTGCACAGGATCTTCCCCGCATCGCCTCCATGGGGTTCAACGTCGTCTACCTGACGCCCATCCACCCCATCGGAACCACGCATCGCAAAGGAAAGAACAATTCCCTGACCGCGCTGCCCGGCGACCCCGGATCCCCCTACGGGATCGGCGCCCCCGAAGGCGGACACGACGCGATCCACCCCGACCTGGGAACCTTTGACGACTTTGATGACTTCGTGCAGGAAGCACACCGCAACGACCTCGAAGTCGCCCTGGACATCGCCCTCCAGTGCTCCCCCGACCACCCGTGGGTGAGCGAACACCCCGAATGGTTCACCCAGCGAGCGGACGGCACCATCGCCTATGCGGAAAACCCACCGAAGAAATACCAGGACATCTACCCCCTGAACTTCGACAACGACCCGGAGGGCATCTACGAAGCCATCCGCGACATGTTCGTCCTGTGGATCGAGCACGGCGTCACCATTTTCCGCGTCGATAACCCGCACACCAAACCCATTCCCTTCTGGGAAAAGCTCCTCGACGAGCTCCACACCGCCTACCCGGGCACCATTTTTCTGGCCGAAGCCTTCACCCGTCCCGCCATGATGCGCACCCTGGGAGCCGTGGGCTTCGACCAGTCCTACACCTACTTCGCGTGGCGCACGCGCAAAGAAGAAATCGAGGACTACCTCGTCGAGCTTTCCGAGGAAACCGCTCACCTCATGCGCCCGGCATTCTGGCCGACCACCCACGATATTCTCACACCGCAGATGACCACCGGCGGAACCGCGATCTTCGCAATCCGCGCGATGCTCGCCGCCCTCGGCGCCCCCACCTGGGGCATCTACTCCGGCTACGAGTTCGTGGAAAACGTTCAGCGCCCCGGTTTTGAGGAACAGAACGACAACGAAAAGTACGAATACCGGCCTCGTCAATGGGAAGAAGCGGAACACACGGGAATCCCACGACTGTTCACCCTGCTCAACGCCGCGCGTGAACGCCACCCCGCGCTCCTCCAGCTCCACAACCTCACTATCCACCCGACCTCCCACGAGTCCCTCATCTGCTTCTCCAAGCAGGTGCCGGGCAAGTTCACGGAAAGCGGGCACACCGACACCGTGATCTGTGTGATCTCCCTGGATCCGCACGCCACCGTGGAAGGAACCATCGATCTGGATCTCAGTTCCCTCGGCATCCCCCTGACGGGCTCGACCTTCCGAGTCGTCGACGAACTCGACGGCGAGCACTACGACTGGGGAGCCACACCCTGGGTGAGTTTGTCTCCCTGGACGCGCCTCGGACACGTCATGGCCGTGGATCCCCTGCCCTGACGTCCGCGCAGATTGCCGCTTCCAACCCGCCCCATCCCCGTGACAAACATGGAAAGATAACAGACATGAACGCGAGCCCCATTCCCGTGAGTCCCGATGTGCTCGACGCTGTCGCTGCGGGCTGCCACTACCACCCCCACGAGATCCTGGGGGCACACCTCGCGGACGGTCACGTCACCATCCGCAGCGTGCACCACCTGGCGGATGCCGTGGAGATCGTCACTGCGCAGGGTTCCTTCCCGGCGACGCACGAGCACGGGGGCGTGTGGGTGGCCGTCCTCCCCATGGACATCATCCCCGACTACAGGATTCGCGTCACCTACGGGGATAACAGCGCCCTGAAAGACGACCCCTACCGTTTCCTACCCACCCTGGGTGAGATGGACACCTACCTCATTTCCGAAGGCCGCCACGAGCGCCTCTGGGAGGTTCTGGGCGCGCGCGTCACCTCCTACACGGGAGAAATGGGCGATGTCCGAGGCGTCGCTTTCGCTGTGTGGGCACCGAACGCTCGCGCTGTGCGCGTCGTCGGCGACTTCAACTACTGGGACGGCAGCGGACATGCCATGCGTTCCCTGGGCGCCTCGGGCGTCTGGGAACTGTTCATCCCCGGCGTGGGCGTGGGCGCGCGCTACAAGTTTGAAATCCAGGGAAGTCACGGATCCTGGTTCCAAAAGGCCGACCCCATGGCGCGCGCGACGGAAATTCCGCCCGCAACCGCGTCCGTCGTCACCGATCTGCACCACACGTGGGGCGACGACACCTGGATGACTGAGCGCACCTCACGCAATCCCCACACCTCCCCCATGTCGATCTACGAGGTTCACGCTGGTTCCTGGAAACAGGATCTGGGCTACCGGGGACTTGCAGACGAGCTCATCCCCTACGTGAAGAAGATGGGCTTCACCCACGTGGAGTTCATGCCGCTGGCAGAACATCCCTTCGGCGGTTCCTGGGGCTACCAGGTGACCTCCTACTACGCGCCTTCCTCACGCTACGGCACCCCCGACGATTTCCGCTATCTGGTGGATCGCCTCCACCAGGAAGGCATCGGCGTGATCCTGGACTGGGTGCCCGCCCACTTCCCGAAAGACTCGTGGGCACTGGCGCGTTTCGACGGCACTCCCCTGTACGAGGATCCCGATCCCCTGCGCGGAGAACACCCGGACTGGGGAACCTACGTCTTTAATTTCGGTCGCCGTGAAGTGCGGAACTTCCTGGTGGCCAATGCCCTGTACTGGCTCGACGAATTCCACATCGACGGCCTGCGGGTCGATGCCGTAGCCTCCATGCTCTACCTGGATTACTCGCGTCAGGACGGCCAGTGGCGTCCCAACCAGTACGGTGGGCGCGAGAACCTCGAAGCAATTTCCTTCCTCCAGGAAGCCAACGCAACCGCCTACCGCACCCACCCGGGGATCATCATGATTGCCGAAGAATCCACCGCCTGGCCGGGGGTCACCGCGCCTACCTCCGATGGTGGCCTGGGCTTTGGCATGAAGTGGAACATGGGGTGGATGAACGACACCCTGCGTTACCTGTCGGAAGACCCCGTGAACCGCCGCTGGCACCACGGTGAACTGACATTCTCCCTGGTCTACGCCTTCTCGGAGAACTACGTCCTCCCCCTGTCTCACGACGAGGTCGTCCACGGGAAGGGTTCCCTCATCAACAAGATGCCGGGCGACCACTGGCAGAAGATGGCGGGGCTGCGCGCCCTCTACGCCTACCAGTGGTCTCACCCGGGCAAGCAGCTGCTGTTCATGGGACAGGAGTTCGCTCAGGAACAGGAGTGGAACGAGTCCTACTCCCTGGACTGGTGGCTGTGGGATCGCCCCGATCACGCGGGACTCGGCGCCCTGGTGGCACGCCTGAACGAGGAATACTCCACGCGCCCCGCACTGTGGAACGACACTCACACCGGTTTTGAGTGGATTAATGCCTCCGACGGCGATCGGAATCTCATTTCTTACCTACGCAAGGGGGATTCGCAGGAGGCTCGCGACACCGTGGTGTGCATTGTGAACTTTGCGGGCAATCCTCACGAGGGATACCGCGTGGGCTTACCGTTCCCCGGGAAGTGGCGCGAAGTCCTCAACACTGACGATCCGGCCTTCGGTGGTTCGGGCGTGCTCAATATCGGCTCAGTCATCGCCGAGGACATCCCCTGGGATGGGCGTCCCTGCTCGGCTGAGCTGCGTATCCCGCCCCTGGGTGCTGTGTGGCTGGTTCCCGAAAGCGAAGCCACGCAGGAGGATCTGCGAAGCTGAGACTCGCAAAGCCGGGTGGCTCCGCGAAATAGGGGTTACGGCCGTATGTTGGGTGGGGGGGGGGCCGGCACCCCCGCGGCCCCCCCCCCCCACCGGGGGCGCCCCCCCCACGCGCGCGCCCCGCTTGGGCGCGGGGGGGCCCCCCCCCCCCCCCCCCCCCCCCCCCCACCCAACATCTCACCAGGAATCACATCAGTCGTTGACCCACGCCATTTCTCCAGCTCAAGGTTGCAGTCGCTGCCTTCAGCTGTCGTCTCCAGCTGCCGATTCCAGCCATTCCTGCGGGAATACAGCAGCCCCCCGCATGAGAGCCGCATCCGCCCGGATATTCGAGTAGCCGGGTTTGAGCCGGGTTTCAGACCATAAGCAGGGTGCTCAAATACAGGCGCGCAGCACGCACCTCTTCGGTGTTTCCAGCAACACGGAAGAGATCCAGCAAACGCGTACGCAGGGCATCGCGTTCTTCGCCACGAGCCTCGGCAATGAGATCCAGAAGAATGGTGAAGGCTTCCCGCTGGCGGCCTGCGGCAAATGCCGCATCTGCCGCCACAGCCGGGTCACCGTCCCCCGCACCATCAACTTCCTGCGCACGCTGCAGCAGGTGGACGCGAGCCGCGTGAGACTTGGCATCCTCATCGCGCGGGTTCAGCTCGATGACCTTGTCCCACAGGCGCGCAGCCTCTTCGTAGTCCCCATTTTCTTCTGCCTGCAGGGGTGCGAGGTGTTCTTCAGGAATCGGAGCGGCAGTGTCCTCTTCGGCCACTCGAATACGTGCGGCAACGCCCATCTGCCCCGCCGCTGTCAGGAGTTCCGTCAGGACGGGAAGGATCTGTTCGCGTACGGCAGCGCCCTGGAACAGGGGCACCGGGCGCCCGCCTACCAGAGCCACCACGCTGGGCAGAGACTGAACCTGGAAGGCCTGCGCAACCGCAGGAGAGGTGTCCACGTCAATTTCCACCAGCTGGAAGGCACCCGCGTATTCGCGCGCCAGTCCTTCCATCGTGGCAACAAGCTGCTTGGATTCCAACGAATGTGCCGACCACAGGGCGATGACAACGGGAAGGGCACGCGAAGTCGCGGCCACGGTCTCGAAGTCTGCCTCACCTGCCGCACGAATCAGCGGGATGTCGAGCAGGGGAACACCCGACGTGCCCTGTTCTCCCCCGGCGACGCCAGCGGTAGCTCCCGCGTACGCTCCCCCGTCCACATAGGCAGATGCCGGAGCGGCAGCCTGGGATGTAGCTTCACTCGGAGTTCCGGCGGAGGCCGCATGCGCCGACAGGTCAATTGCTCCGCGGGAGTCCGCGGGAGACATGGGGGCAGAATCGTTTTCGGAAGGCATGTCTTTTCCTTGCAGTTCTCGGCGCAGTATCAGCGAGCGGAGTCGGGGTTTCCTGCGGCGTCATCCTTCACCACAGAACCCAGGGTGCGTTCAGCTCCCACGACGGAGATGGCTCCCCCACGATCGGCCGCGGGGATATTGAGCAACACGGTGGCCACGTAGGTCGCAGTTGCCTTGCCCTTGACCGTATCGTCATTACCTTCGCTGACCGCGGCTGTCGTTCCACCCAGACGCATGGTCGAGCGAGCGACCGTCCTCTGGTAGGTCAGGGTGTAGGTGAAGGATGCGGCCACCAGAGCGGAGCCGTCCTCGGTCGCGACACCGGCCAGCGGGTAGGCGGAATTGATCTCCGCGTGGGCGGTGACGTTACCGGCCGCCTGAACCGCGTCGTTGAGTGTTTTCACGTCCTGCAGGTAGATGCGAGCGAACTCATCGGCCGTGAACAGGTCGCTGCCCGCCGTGCCGGAGTTCAGCATTCCCACGTAGGCTTCGAGAGCTTCCTTCGGGGTCTTCACGTATCCGGTCGCGTTTTCCCCCAGGAAGGCAGAGCCCTTTTCCAGCGCGCTGAACGCCAGGGTACTTCCGCCGAGGACACGCGCCCAGTTCTGCAGCTTGTACTGAGAACGGGGGGTTTCCTGGACGTAGAAGGCGACGACCGGCAGTTTGCCATCGGGAGATTCAGTCACGTTGACCACGGCACGCGGCCACTGCGCGGAGTTGGTGACCGTGACCTTCTGGGCTGCCAGTGCAAGCGCGGGAACCGCGGCGCTGGTGGCCTTGGCCACCGTGTACTGGTCGGTGCGCATCTGCAGGGCGGGGTTGGCCACGCGCGAGGTCAGCAGAGCACTATCCATGCTCTGATCTGCCTGATCCACGGTTGCCTGAATTTCCACAAGAGCAGCCTGGATACGTTCGGCATCCAGGTTGGGACCGGCCGAGGCGCTCTGTTGAGTCGAGGGCTGAACAACGACGTCACTTGCCCCGCATCCGGTTAGCAGGAACAGGGCAACGGCGCACGCCGAGAGAGGGCGCAGGTGTTTCATCGCTTCCCCTTCCGCTTGGGCGAGAGCCAGGCTCCGACCAGTGAGGTCCACGATCCCGCGGATGTTTCTTCTGCGGGGGCGTCCTCCTGCTGCGGCGCGGAGGGCTTCACCTGCGGGATAAGTCCCGTATCGAATTCGTGGCCATCGACCACCAGGTGGCGTTCGCCCTTCTCGCGGGCTTCGCGCAGCGCACGTCGCGTCGGCAAAACCGCACCGGGACGCACGGAGGACAGGTCGATGATTCCGGTATCCATGGGGACGCGCTCCGGCGGATCCTGGTCGGGGTTGTCGCTGGCAATCCCGTGGCGTCCGCGCACGGGTGCGGCCTCTTCCTCAGCGTCGACGGGTTCGTCGTCCTGCGGGGACGAGGCGGAGTGTGCGTCGCATCCGTCTTCGTCGGCAGGGTCGGCCTCGGAATCGGCCTCCTCGGGCGTATCCTGCGTCTGCTCGTCGCTCTCGTTCTCCGCCTCGAAATCGACGTCAACGGGTGATTCGCTGCTTTCAGCGGCTTCGTCCGCGTCCTCAGAGGTCTGCGCATCATCGACGTTGTCGCTGTCGAGTTCGTCGGCAGCAAGAGTTTCCTCGTCGGAGGTTTCGTTCTCAACGGACAGGAGGTCGTCAGCAGCCTCGTCATCCGCACGCTCCTCTTCGCGAGCGTCTTCGTCAGCCTCGTCGGCTGCGGGAGTATCCTCTGCGGAATCCGCCAGGCTCTCTTCGTAGGCGGACAGTTCGCTCGGATCAAATTGAGCCGTCGTCGTCAGGTCGGCCTGCGCGCGTTCTTCCAGAGCCACCGCACGTGCAGCGCGCTTCCGATCCACCTGCCAGCGCAAGAATCCGGCAATCGCCGCCACGACGGCCAAAATGACGGCCAGGATCATTGCGGTCACAGCCAGTGCATTGGCACGCGGAGTCTGCCAAGTCACCGTAACCTTCACCAGGGGGGCGCCGTCGGCAGCAATCACCATAGAGCGGCCGGAAGGAATCTGGGACAGCTCCATACTGGCGTTCCCCGAAGCGCTCACTTCCTGAACCCACATGTCATTTCCGGCGGGATCGGTGGCCGGTGTGGGGGTCGGGCTGGCCGCTGCGTCAGCTGCGGGGGTCGCGCTCGGCGAGGCGGAAGGGGTCGGCGTAGATGCCTCGTGTTCTTCCGTCTTGAGATCGGTTCGGTTTGCCGCAATACCGACGATCTCCGTGTAGGCGGAATCTCCGATCCAGCCGAGGACATCGCTGGGAGTTCCCACGGCGAGGGTCACCTGATGTCCGGGAGCTTCCGCGCTGACCGTGACGTTGCCACCTTCCAACTGGAAGAGGCCGTCGCGGGTCACAACGTAGGGGTGTGTGGGGGTGACGGCTGCTTGAATCTGCTGTGCCGGCTTCCACACCGTCATCGCAAGAATCCCGATAATCAGGCTCACGCATGCCAGCGCAGCGGCAATCGCTGCACCGGAGTATCGCTTCAGTTGCTCCACTCGCTCTCTCCTCGAGATCGGGATGTGACAATAGACAGCTCCACTTTACGAGGAAAACTGACAAAACGCACAGAAAATACGGCCTCTGCCAGAGTGTGACACATCATGTCTGAGCGCTCATCACTCCTCACGCAGCGCCTCAGCGGGGACGCAGTTTGCGCCTCCAGCATTCCGGGTGCCAGTGCCGACGTGCGTCCACGCCCGTCGGCAAACCATAGGGCCGGTCTTCCGGCCAGACGACGACGTGCGCACTGTGGAGGGTGATCGGGTGAAGACACCCCGGGCAGACATAGGATTTCTGAGCATCACGCAGGTATTGCACCTGATAGGTTCCCCCGTCCGGCCCTTCTTCCGAACGAGCCATGGATGCGAGTCGTCCCATATCGAGGTTCCGGTGAGGAGCCGCCCAGGGTCTCTTCCCCGATCGTTTTCCCATTAGTGAACGAGTTCTCCTTGTCGCCATACCTGCAGGGGACGCAGATCCTCATCCACATACACGAAGTCTGCGCGCTTGCCCTCTTCCAGGGCACCCACCGTCGGATCTCCCAGGATAGTGGCTCCCTGGGCGCTGGCCATGTAGACGGCATCGACCAGGGGAATATTTCCCTTCTGAACCGCAATACGCACGCAGTCGAGCAGGTGAGCAGTGCCACCGGCAATCGCCATACCTTCGGTCAGACGGGCGACACCGTCCTGAACGGTCACGGCCTGCGGGCCGAGCTGGTAGCTTCCATCGGCCATACCCGCTGCCGCCATGGCGTCGGTGATGAGGACGCAGCTGTCGCGGCCGGCGGTTTCGTAGACGGTGTGGACGAGTTCCGGATCCAAGTGGACACCGTCGCAGATCATCTCGACGATGGCTCCGCCTCGCGAGGCGTCGGAAATGAATTCCATGATGGGACCGGGGTCGCGGTGGTGGAGGGGACGCATCCCGTTGAAGAGGTGCGTAACCGTGGCGTGGGCACTGCGCACCTGCGGGGCGTTGGCCAGCTCCTCGCGCGAGTATTCCAGTGCCTCACGCGCCGAGATCGGATCGGAATCCGTGTGTCCCCACGAGGGAAGCGCTCCGCCTCGGATCAGAGTCTGCGCAACGGATCCCTCACCGTAGGCCGCGTCTTTTTCGGGGGCGAGGGTCATGGTGACCGCGTACCCACCGGCCGCTTCCAGGAGCTGCGCGGTGAGTTCCGGATCGGGAGCAATGATGTAGGCGCCGTCCTGCGCACCCTTGCGCTCATGGGAGACGAAGGGGCCTTCAAAGTGGACGCCCGCAAGTTCGCCTTCTGCGGCCAGGGAGCCCAGGAGACGCGCTTTCTCGATGAGTACCTCGGGAGCAGCCGTCACGCACGAGGCGACCAGCGAGGTGGTGCCGTGGCGACGGTGTTCCATGACGGCCGTCATCACTTCCTCACGGTTTGCGGCGTTGGGGAAGGATTCTCCTCCGCCCCCGTGGCAGTGGACATCAATGAGGCCGGGGATGATCATGGCATCGCTCAGCGGCGTTGCTTCGATGTCCTCGGCGTATTCGGGGTGGTTCTGAGCCACGCTGCACGCGCATCCGGCAGCCAGAATCATTCCGTCTTTTTCGATGACGACGCCGTCATCCACAATCCGGTCACTCAGCACGAGGCGAGCCCGGTGAACACGATGTTGTGTAGCCATGGCTCTATTGTGGCACCTTTCGTTTTTGTCCACGTTCCAGGTCATTATTTTCTTTTCGTCACGAGGCGGAGGGCGCGTTGCGTTCTCCTCGACGCCTCGCTCAGAGGCGTTCGTCCCAGCGGGTGCGCTCCCGTAGTGCGCGCTGTTCTAGACGCGCAGACGGAGGGGATACCCACAGGGTTTCTCCTCGGAAGACAACGGCTCGCAGTCGTCCGCCTTCGACGATCAGCGGGCGGAACATCCCATTGTTGGAGGGGCAGATCGCGAGTTCTCCTTCGCGATCTGTCAGGCAGGAGCGATTGCGGTAGCCCACGTGCAGTTCGTCAAACGAGGGAAGAAAGAACAGTCCGCGCGCGTCTTTTTCATCTACCGGTGTGCGGTGAATGAGAAAATTCGGGACGTAGAGCAGAGTACGAGCTTCGCGCATCTGGGCAGAAGAAATCCCCTCTCCCGCGCTCCCCTGTTCCGATATGGGCTCAAGCCAGCGATGCTCCTCATCCCATCGGGCGGCCACTACTCGATGATCTCGGGTGCTCGTCCCTCGGACGGCATGAATGAAGGCTCGCGTACTTTCACCCAACGTCACACCCGTCCAGCGGGCAAAGTCTTCGGTCGTCACCGGACCGTGCGAGGAAATGTAGCGACGTGCGAGTTCGCTCAGCGCCACCTCGTGTCCTTCTTCTCCATGAGCACACGGGCGTCCGTCATAGAGTCCCTCGGGATTGTCCAGAGTTGTCGCGTCTGTGATGAGGTGCTCACAACCGCGAGCAGAACCTTGAACGAGCACTCCCTCCAGGTGCATCGACATCAGGACACGCCTCGCCCATTTTTCGGGAGCGCCCACCGGCTCAATCCTCGCATCCGTCAGTGTCTCCAGAACCTGAGCGCGAGTGAGAGCTTCTCCCCCGCTCACACGCTCACGGAGAGCCGAACGCACGCGCCCACGCTCCGCCTCGTCAAACCCGTCGCGATCCCAGGAACGGAAATACGAGGCGTAGCGGTGTAGGAGGACGCGGCGTATCCAGTGGTGGTCGCAGGCGGTGGTCACGTGGAGTGTGCCGCGCATCGGCCAGGAGCGCACGAGGAGGCGTTCGTCGAAAGCCGCGGTCACATCGTCTGCTGTGGCGTTGCGCGTGCGCAGCATGAGGGCGTGCGGGATGGCGGAGGGAAGCTGCCCTTGCAGCGCTCCCATGCGTTCAGCCACGTCCGTCACCGTCGCGCACGCGGTTTCGGGAACCAACCCCTGAGCGATGATCCGCAGGATCGACAACTCCACAGGTAAAGGATCGGGCAGTGCCATAGGGGTCTCCCTTTCTGAGCTCACATCACCGGCCGTGGGGTGGTGGGAATGGAGTTTAGAACAGGCGCGAGTCGGGATCGTCGAAGCCGCGCATCGCGTCGTAGTCCAGAACGAGGCAGTCGATACCTCGGTCCTCGGCCAGGGTGCGCGCCTGCTTGGAGATTTCCTGAGCGGCGAAAATTCCGCGGATTCCCTCGAGAAGGGGGTCGCGTCCCAGCAGGGACAGATAGCGCGTAAGCTGATCGACGCCGTCCATTCCTCCGCGACGTTTGACTTCAATCGCGACGGGACGACCCTGAGGGTCGCGCACCATGAGGTCGACCGGGCCGACCGGAGTCGGATATTCACGTCGTACCAGTTCCCAGCCGTCTCCGAGAATCTGGGGAACCTGTTCGGCCAGGAGCTGCTGGAGGTGGGTTTCCACGCCGTCCTTCACCAGGCCGGGATCAACTCCGAAGTCTTCGCTCACATCCGACACGATTTCGTGCAGGCGGATCACCAGACGGTCGTCGGCTTTCGAGGACTGAACCGTCCAGACCTCGGTCACGCCGTCGAGTTCTTCGCCTTCTTCGGGCTGCTCCGTTGTGATCGTGCAGGGAGCGTTCATCCAGTTGAGGGGCTTGTAGGAGCCTCCGTCGGAGTGGATGAGCACCGAGCCGTCTGCTTTCACCATGATGAGGCGCTTGGCTTGATCCAGATGGGCTGAGAGACGGCCGGAATAATCGACCGTGCACGAAGCAATAATCACACGCACGCAGCGACTTTAGCAGGCCGCAGAAAAGCGGCGCGGCGGGACTCGCTCAATCGTGGGATGCGACCCACGAGACTGTGCGCACTCTATGAGTACGGGCGCGATGTCAACCGGGGATGATGTGCGGATGACGCGAAGTTCGGTGTGGAGTGCGACGCTGGGGGCTGAGCGGGGGGCGATACAGGGACGGCGCGGGGGCGGCGCGCTCACATATGCGGTTCACATATGTGGTGTCTGCGGAGGGCCGGACTCCACCCAGGAAACAATCCCGTTATAGGTATGCGGCTCTACAGCGATGTCAATGTGCTGATCTCCGCTGGTCAAACGCACCTCCACCACGGAGCCGTCGGTTGAGCGCTGAATGGGGGCGGAAACTTCTAAACCGTAGCGGGGAAGCACGTAAAGGGGGCGCGTCCGTAGCCCCACCAGGCGGTACCAGCTCAGAGTATCCACACCGTACATGCCGATACCTGAGATCCATCCCCCGTGGGCATCGGGACGAACCCAGGAGCGGAAAGCTCCATCTCGGCGATCCAGGGAACGCGCACGCAGATTGATATAAATCCACAGTCCCACACCCAGCATGCCGGCACACACGCATGCGATAAGACCCATCGTTCCCCCTTTCCCTGAAATTTCTCTCGCCTGAGCCTCATGAATGCAGAGCGTGGGGGGGGGGCCGGGGGGGGGCGGGGGGGGGGGAGGTGGGTGGTGTGGGGGGGGGGGGGCGGGGGTGACTGAGGGGGGGTGGG
>CAURIY010000013.1:0-43205 GCA_963525415.1 uncultured Actinomyces sp. | reverse complement strand
CCCCGCTCCTTGCTAGGGTCCCGTGGGCTCGGAGATGTGTAGCAGCGCCAGCTTGCCCTCCCGCGCCATTCGCTCACCGCACTCCCTCTCTTTTCCGCACCACCACGCGCACTGAGGTGTGCCTGACCTCAGTCGCTCACAAGTGTGAGACTGCCCGCCCGCGCGGCCACCGCCTCGTGAAGAACGTAGGATGAGGGGCATGACAGTCACTCACGAGCAGGTCATGGACGCGCTTTCCGGCGTCATCGACCCCGAAATTCGTCGCCCCATCACCGACCTCAATATGGTGGATTCCATTGACATTGACGGCTCTTCCGTCTCTGTCACCGTTCTTCTCACCACCGCCGGTTGTCCTCTGCGCAACACTATTTCCGCAGACGTCCAGGCAAAGGTCGGTGCCCTCGACGGCGTCGACAACGTCCACGTCACCATGGGCGTCATGAGCGACGACCAGAAGAAGGCTCTGCGCGAGAAGCTCAACGGTGGCCGTCCCGAACGCGAGATTCCCTTCGCCCAGCCCGGCTCCCTGACCCGCGTCATCGCAGTGACCTCTGGCAAGGGTGGCGTCGGCAAGTCCTCGATGACCGCGAACCTGGCTGCCGCTATGGCCCACTCCGGCCTGAAGGTCGGCGTCATGGATGCCGACATCTACGGCTTCTCCATCCCCCGCATGCTGGGCGTTGACCACGACCCGCAGGTGTTGGACGGAATGATCATTCCCCCGGTGGGAGCCGAAGGCGTGAAGGTCGTATCCATCGGCATGTTCGTGCCCGACGGCCAGGCCGTCGTGTGGCGCGGCCCCATGCTGCACCGCGCACTTCAGCAGTTCCTGGCGGACGTGTTCTGGGGCGACCTGGATGTCCTACTCATCGACATGCCTCCGGGGACGGGCGACGTCGCCATTTCGGTGGCGCAGCTCCTGCCGAACTCCGAGATTCTGGTGGTGACCACCCCGCAGGTGGCGGCCGCTGAGGTGGCGGAGCGCGCGGGGTCGATTGCCTCGCAAACCCACCAGAAGGTCATCGGCGTAGTGGAAAACATGTCGTACCTGCCCCAGCCCGACGGCTCCCGTTTTGAGCTCTTCGGCGCGGGTGGCGGCCAGTCGGTTTCCTCTCGCCTGACAGCTCAGCTCGGCTACGAGGTTCCCCTGCTCGCCCAGATCCCCCTGGATGTTGCTCTGCGCGAGGGCGGGGACGAAGGTTCTCCCGTGGCCGTGAAGGAAGGTCCCGCCGCTGAGGCGCTGACCGCTCTTGCGGAGTCCCTGAGTGCACACAAGCGCGGCCTGGCGGGTCGTCCGCTGGGGGTTTCGCCCGTGCGTTCCTGAGGGAACAGACTCGACTCTCAGGTGCTCCGTGAAACGTGCCCATCTGCGCGTTTCACGGAGCGCTTTCTTTTCCCCCGGGCGCACACCCACTAAGCTAAGCACCGACCGCATCACACCAGGTTTTGCTTCACCCGGGAGGAATCATGGCAGCCGACAAAGCTCAGAGTTGGGTGTACGCCGAAGAGTACGTCGCCGAAAACGAGGTTCTCGCCCAAGCACGTGAAGCAGCGACCGATCTGGGCGCTCACCCGGTCTCTCCCGGGACGGGCGCGGCTTTGCGTATGCTGGCCGCCGCTTCCGGCGCGCGTGCGGTTCTGGAAGTTGGAACGGGAGCCGGGGTGTCCGGCCTGTGGCTGCTCAGCGGTATGGCCGCTGACGGCGTTCTCACCACCATCGATTACGAGGCGGAGTTCCACAAGCACGCACGTCGCGCTTTCGCTGCGGCAGGGATCCCGAGCCAGCGCGCTCGCCTGATCGCGGGGCGCGCACTGGACGTTCTTCCTCGCATGGCGGCACGCGGCTACGACATGATGGTGGTAGACGGGGCGGTTTCCGAACTGCCCGCCTACCTTGATCACGCGATGCGGGTACTGCGTCCTGGCGGCATGATCGTGGTCGTCCACGCGCTGTGGGGCGATTCTGTTGCCGACCCGGCTCGCCGCGACGCGGAGACCGTGGTGATGCGTGAGACCGTGCGTGTGCTGGGAGAGTCGGACGAGTTCCTCCCCTGCCTGTTGCCCGTGGGCGATGGCCTTCTGGTGGCCGTGAAGCGCTGACGAGGCGCTGCCCCCTCAAGCCCGCCTCTCCCCGTTTCGTTCGGGTGTGGCACGCGCTGAGTCCGGGGCGTATGAAAGACATAGACGTGTGGGGTGGTTCAGATCTGAACCACCCCACACACATTATTCACTGTTTCTCAGCGCTGGCATTCACTCGCCGGTCTCGTCATTCTCTGCGTGAGAGCGACGGCGCTTGAGGATCAGCAGGAGAAGTCCCGCAGCACTCAGCAGAGCGACTAGGGCGATCACCGGCAGGAAGACGGCTCCCGTCCACGCCAGGGGTGAACGATGTCCGTCTCGGCTACCCTGGGCGCTCGTTCCTCCCTCACCGTTCGCCCGAACAGAAGAATCCGACGAGGCTGTGGTGGTGTTTTCGCCATTCGACTGGGTGGAGGCAGATACGTCCGGGGTCTGCGAAGAGCCGGGCTGCACCGAGGGCGAGGTCGTGTCACCGGGGTTCGCACTCGGTTGCGCGCTTGTTTCTCCACTCGGCTGGCTCGTGGGCTGGGAGGTGGGGTTCACCGTGGGCTGAGCCGTTCCCTCGGGCGTAGTCGTCACACTGGGCTGCGGAGCCGGGGTCGGGGTCGCGGTCGGCTGCGGAACGACCGGAGGAACGGTCGTGGGCTGTGGCGCAGGTGTCGAGGTGGCCGTCGGCTGGCTGGTCGGCTGAGGCGCCGGAGTCGGGGTCGTGGTCGGCGTAGGTGCCGGCGTCACGCTGGGTGCTACGGTCGGCTCCCCGCTGGGGGACGGCGTCGGGCTCGGCGTGGGTTTGACCGTGAGTCCGCGGCGAGCGTCTTCCAGGGCGTTCAGAGCATCCCGGGCAGCAGCGGCCTGGGCGTTCACTTCATCCTGGGTCGCTGACTCATTGCCGTCGACCGTACGCGCGTCATTCAGCGCGGTGCGCGCACGTGCCAGAGCCTCCTCGTAGGCGCGGACACTCTCCTCTGTCATTCCTTCGGTCGAGGTCTGTTGTTTCACCGATGCGTCCAAGTCGCGCACGGCGTCTTGCAGCGCAGTCCGGTTGACCGGCTTCGGGGTGAGTCCCTGACGCGCCTGTACCAGCGCATCACGAGCTTCCTGGACGGCTGCCGCCTGGGTGTTCACCGCGTCCCGGGTTGCGGCCTCATCTGCTTCCAGTGCGCGTCCAGCAGCCGCTGCTGCCCGCGCACGTGCGAGAGCATCCTCGTAGGCGCGAACGCTGTCCTCCGTCATCCCATCCGTAGTGGTCGCCTGGTCGATACTTCCGTCCAGGAGACGCAGGGCTTCGGTGAGCGCGGATTTGTCCACGGGCACGGGGGTGGGTGCCGGTTCGGTCACGATGACGTCCACGGTGGCGCTCAGGGTGCGTTCTGCCCCCTGAGCGTAGGAGGCATATCCCGCCCACATGCTGCGTCCGGCAGGCAGGGGCTTTTCGCTCAGGTGAGCGGTGACCGTCACCGTGGTTGTGCCCTGTGCGACGGCCGTAATGACACCGGTCGAGTCAACGGTTGCCACCGAGGGGTTGGCAGATTCCCAGGTGTAGCTCGCGGTGTCGGTGGTGTTTTCCGGCAGAAGCGAGGCGACGGGCATCGAGGTGTTCGGGACTTCCAGCTCCAGCTCCACACGGGTCTTATCGACACGCAGGTCGGTTGCGGGCAGTCGCACCTCGACCTGAGTCATGGCCGTGTGGCTTCCCACCGTTGCGGTAATGGTCGCGCGTCCCGGGGCGTGTGCGGTGACAACACCATCCGTGACCGTGGCGACATCCTCGTGGGAGGAGGTCCAGACCACGTCCTTCGGGTCGGTGGTGTCGTTCGGCGTGTAGGTCACGTTCAGGGTGCCGTTTTCACCGACGGTAAGGGCGAGGCGGGTGGGCGTCAGGCTGATCCCCGTCAGCGGGATAGTGGGCGGCGTGGGCGCGGTAACCGTCACCGGGAGGGTTGCGCTCCACGAGGCGCCGCCCAGGGTGAGCGCATAGGTGAGGGTGGCGTTTCCGGCAGCGTGTCCGGTCACTGTCCACTCGTGTCCATCCGCAATGCTCGGCTGGTCAGAGGTCACGGAGGTGACCGTCACCGCCGGCACGTTCACACCTTCGGTGCGAGGAGTGATCGTCAGGGTGGGCGTCGCCGTCATGTCAATAGCTGCGCTGTCGGGCAGGGCAACTCCGTAGATTCCGGCTTTGTCTCCGGCCTGGGAAGCGCGGGGTTGCCCGGCTTCGCGGATGACGTAGACGTTGTCCGTGTAGGTGGCGTCGTTGGTCATGGAGCCGAAACTCAGGGCGCTTCCGTAGAAGGAGCCCTTCTTTCCGGTGCTCGTAACCGCTCCGCTGGCGACGTTGTTCGTGATCGTTCCGCCCTGAGCCAGGCCGATGAAGCCACCGGTGTTCTTTCCGCCGTTCACCGTAGCTGCCGTTGAGCTGCGGTCGATGCTTCCTCCGGTGATCGTTCCGACCAGTCCACCGACGCCTTGGAATCCGTAGGGCGAGGCGGGGCCGGCGTTGACCTGTCCGCTGAGGACGTGCACGCCTGAGATTCGCGTTCCTTCGTAGACCGCGGCCGCCAGGGTACCGGCGTGTTCGGAGACGCCGTTCACGGTGATGTGATCGAGGGTGAGGTTGCTGATCATCGTGCGATCGAGGCTTTCGAAGAGGCCGTTTCCTGTGATGGTCAGGTTCTTCAGGGTGTGTCCATCTCCGTCGATCACTGCTTCACGCAGGGCAGCGGGGGTGACAGCAACGCCGGTGAAGTCAATATCTGCAACGACTTTCACGTGCTTGCCGTCGCGCACGAGGTTGGCCCATTCGGTTGCTGTGGAAATCAGGTAGGGGTCTGCGGCTGTTCCTGAGCCGTGAGTTTCGGGGGCGGTGATCTTCAAGTCGATGAAGTCGGTGCCGCTTCCGACGACTTCCAGGGTGATTCCACTATTGCGTCCGTCGCTGAAGTAGAGGCTGTCTTTGTCCCATGCTCTCCCGGTGGATTCCAGGGTTTTGCCGTATGTGGTGCCCACGGTTGCGGGCTGTACGGCCTGGGCGAGCGAGGCGCTGTTGGCTTCACCGTTGCTGTTTTCCCCGGGGCGGAAAATGAAGACGCCGTCTTTGGAGGGATCCGCGGGGGATCCTTCCAGGTTGATCAGACCCTCGGCTGTGGAAACTCGGTAGATGATGTAGCCGTCACTGCGTCCCTGGTTCCGCAGGCCGGGCGCTACCTGACGGTAGTACTCGACGATGAAGTATTCGTTAGTGCTCAACGGGGAGTCGATGCGGTAGGCGACTTTTTCGCGGGGGTCTGCGTAGGCCGGCTTGTTCAGGCGAACGGTCTCATTGCCTCGTACCAGGGGAATCTGGTTTCCCCATCTCAGCGCGGTACGCGTGTGGACAGCCAACATGGCCTGCGGGGTGGAGGGGAGGTTGTAGGCCATAATGTCGTAGAAGCCGACGGGGTCGCCCTGTCCTCCGGCTCGGTACAGGTCGAAGAGTCCCAGCGTGTGCAGGAATTCGTGGATGAGCACCGAGTAGGTCGCGCGGTTGAGCTTCAGGTTTTCCAATGTCGTGCCGGGTCGGCTCGGCGTGTGGGTGTGGCTGAAGATTCCTCCAGGCGAGGCGGAGTCCCCGGCGTTGTTGACGTTGTAGGCGGCAATCTGTTTGCCGTGGATCTGGGTGTTGAGCGCGAGGCTTGCTTTGTGTGACCACAGGACGTCTCCGCGGGTAACGCTGCGATCCAGGAAGGGGCCTTCGATGAAGAAGGAGAGGGCGTCCACGTAGCCGTCGTTATTGGTGTCGAGGTCGGCGGCGGAGTAGGCGGCTTCCAGCTGCGGGGCAACGGCTGCGGTGATCTCGTTGATCAGTTCAAGTTCGCGCTGCACCTTGGTGTCGGGCGTGACGCCGTCCGGGTTAGTTGCGCTCTTTTTCAGGTAGTAGCTTCGCGGCTTGCGGGAAACGTAGGAGACTGTTTTCCCGCCCTGCTGCGGGAAAAACTTCATATTGACGTCCAGTTTTCCGTAGGAGTATTTCCGGAAATACTCCTTGACCGTGGTGATGTCGTATTCCCCTTCGGGGGTGATGACTCGTCCCCCGTCTGCGGCGATCATGTCCGCCGCTTTGCGGGTGTAGTCGTCGTCGAGGTGGATGTCCTGCATGTCTGCGTCGGGCCATTCGACCATGACGCTGATGTAGTTGATGGAGCGCGCTGCCGTCGCGGCACGGAAGCCGCTTCCCGTCGGCGAGGCGCTCAGGGGTTTGAGGTCTGCCGGTGCCTCGGTTCCATACAGGTCGTCGTAGTCGTCGAGGTGTTGCGGGGTTTGTTCCCATCCGTCGCTGGTAGGCGGGGTGGGGGTATCTGCCATGGGGGGCATGCCGGGAAGCAGGGGGAAAGCCATGCTTGCGGTTGCGATCAGAGCTGATGCGGTGTTTCCGGCGCCCTGTCCGAGCAGCCGGTGAAACAGACAAGTCTTTGTACGACACATGGCGATTATTTTCTCAGGTCACAGCGGCTAACACCAGGAGGTACGGAGCATGATGCGTGGGGAATGACCCACCTTTTTTCTTTGATTCCTCAATGGAGTGAGCCCGGCACCGCAGGTGCCGGGCTCACATGTCGCTTATGCGATGAAGATCAGATTGCTGTCGACAGTGCTTCAGCGAGTTCCGCTGCTTCATCCGGGGTCAGTTCGATGACCAGTCGGCCGCCGCCTTCGCTGGGAATACGCATCACGATGCCGCGACCTTCTTTTGTCGCTTCAAGGGGACCGTCACCGGTCCGGGGCTTCATGGCTGCCATGTTGTGCACCCTCCTGTTGCTGTGCGCCGCGGTGGACGCGAAAACCATGACTATTCTACCCCGATATGGGCATTTTTGCGCAGGAAATCAGCAGGAAGTTCCCTGGACGGTGACGAGGCGAACGGCTTCGTCGGGGTCGTCGACGAGGTGCACCAGCTGGTGATCCCCCTGGGAGACCATCCCGCTGTCGGTCATTGTGGTTCGGATCCAGTCCATCAGCCCACCCCAGTAGGAGCGTCCCACGAGGACGATGGGGAAGGAATCGACTTTCCCCGTTTGCACGAGGGTCAGGGATTCGAAAAGCTCATCCATGGTGCCAAAACCGCCGGGCATGACGATGAAACCGGAGGAGTACTTCACGAACATTGTTTTCCGTGCAAAGAAGTAGCGGAAGTTCACCCCCAGGTTGACCCACTCGTTCATTCCCTGCTCGTGCGGAAGCTCAATCCCCAGGCCGACGGATGTTCCTCCCGCTTCCCAGGCTCCCCGGTTGGCGGCTTCCATCATTCCCGGGCCTCCGCCGGTAATCACCGCATATCCCGCTTCCACCAGTCCGCGACCGATACGCCTGGCCTTTTCCCACGCGGGGTCACTGGTCGGAGTGCGCGCCGACCCGAAGACGGAGATGGCCGGTCCCACTTCGGCAAGTGCCTCGAAACCGTCGATGAATTCCGCTTGGATCCTCAGGACGCGCCACGGGTCTTCGTGCAGCCAGTTCGCGTGCGTCGGCGGGCGCAGCAGGCGACGATCCGACGTTTCCGCAGGAATTTGCTCACCGCGCATCAGAACGGGACCGCGGCGGTAGGAATCTCCGCCGTGAGCAGCGCGTTCGTGAAGCGAAAGCTCGTCGTTCGTCATCGTGACTCTCCCAACCATGCCATCAGCGTGCGCGCGCATCGTTCAATTTCGGCAATATTCACATGTTCTTCTCGCGTGTGCGCCAGCAGAGGGTCGCCCGGCCCATAGTTGAGGGCGGGAACCCCCAGGGCGGAAAAACGTGCGACATCCGTCCATCCCAGTTTCGCATGGACGGTGAGTTCGTGCCCCGATTCTGCGCTCACCTTCCGAGCGACCTCCACGAATTCGCTCGCGCACTCCCCCGCCAAGCCGGGGCGCGCTCCTTCGGCACAGTCGTCCACTTCGATGGTGCACAGGGACGCGCGCTCCCCCAGCGCCTCGTTGACGAGGGAGCGAATCACCTGCAGCGCCTCATCGCCGGTCATGCACGGCGCAAAACGGTAGTTGACCAGCATGTGTGCACTGTCCGGAACGACGTTTCCGCCCGCTCCGCCGCCGATGCCCACAACGGACAGGGACTCCGTGTAGGCGAGTCCGTCCACGAGGCGTTCGGGGTGACCGAAGGCGGCAACCGCCGCGATGACGGGAGCAAGGGCGTGGATCGCGTTATCTCCTCGCCAGGCGCGCGCGGTGTGCGCGGGTTTTCCCTGAGCGCTGATGCGGACGCGCAGGGTTCCGTTGCAGCCCCCTTCGATGTGGGCGGCGGTGGGTTCGCCGAGGAGCGCCAGATCCGCCTGAAGCCACTCGGGGTGGGTGCGGGCGATTCGTCCCAGGCCGTTGAGGCTCGCGTGGACTTCCTCGTGATCGTAGAAGACCCAGGTGACGTCCCGCGTAGGGTGCGTGAGGGAGCAGGCCACGTGGAGTGCGACGGCGACCCCTCCGAGCATGTCGACGCTTCCGCGCCCGCAGAGGAGGCGGTCTTTCCCCCGGGTGCGGTAGGTGTGGGGGACGTTGTCGGCGATGGGAACGGTGTCGAGGTGGCCGGCGACGAGGACGCGCGAGGGGCGTCCCTGCGTGGTGCGTGCGAGCACGGCGTCTCCGTCGCGCAGGACTTCCAGGTGGTCGCAGGCACGCAGTGCACGTTCCACCGCGTCCGCGATGCGCTGTTCGTTGCCGCTTTCCGAGGGAATGTCAATGAGTTCAGCGGTGAGGGCAACGGGGTCAGTCACGGTGAGTTCGTCCGGGGTGACGTGCATGGTGTCCATGGGGTCCTTTCCGCTGTTTCTTCTAGCCTATCGGCTCCGCGCTTTCCCTCGCAGTTTGCGCTCATCTCGGGCGTAAAATGGTGCCCGTCGAGGCACCGCACCCGTTCTTTTCTACTCGCAGCCCCTCGTCCGGCTCCGGAGGTTTTCATGACCCTTGATTCTGCCCTTGAAGCTCACGTACTCCGCTGGATGGAGGACGACGTGGACGAGGCGTCTCGCGCCCAGCTCGCCGCGCTCCTGGAGAGCGCGCACACGTCCGCGGCGGGATCGGCGGGAGACGAGGCATCGCGTCGCGCGGCGGACACAGCCCTCCAGGAGTTGCAGTCCGCTTTCGCCGCCCCCTTGGCATTTGGGACGGCCGGCCTGCGCGGCGCCATGGGGCCGGGTCCTGGGCGCATGAATCGCGCGGTCGTCATCTGCGCGGCCTACGGGCTGTCTCAGGTGCTGCGCGAGGTCGTGGGCGAGAGATTCCGCGTGGTGATCGGCTTTGACGCCCGCCATCATTCCGATGAGTTTGCGCGTGACACGGCCGCTGTCGTCACCGCTGCCGGCGGCGAGGCACTCATCATGCCTCATCCGGCTCCGACGCCGGTTCTGGCCTACGCTCTGCGCACCTACCGCGCCGATGCCGGGGTGATGGTGACGGCCTCGCACAATCCGGCGCGCGACAACGGCTACAAGGTTTACCTCGGCGGGCGTGCGGTTTCCGACGAGGGGCAGAACGTGCAGATCGTCGCTCCCTGGGATTCGCGAATTTACGAGGCGATGCGCCAGGCTCCGCCCGCACGTGCGATTCCGCGCGCGACAGAGGGGTGGGCGACTCTGCCTTCCTCGATCGTCGATGAGTACGTTCAGCAGGTGGCCGCCTCAGTTATCGCGCTCATCGAACCTACCGCACAGGGAACGCAGAGCGCGCAGGCGAGGCTTCACGTAGACGACGCAGCAGCTTCCCTCTCCGCGAAACCTTCCCTCCGCCTCGTGACAACGGCGATGCACGGCGTGGGTGGTGCGGTACTGGACGAGGTGCTCCGCGCTGTCGGGTTCACGGATATTCACCCCGTGCAGGCTCAGCAGGATCCGGATCCCGACTTCCCGACCGTGTCTTTCCCGAACCCGGAAGAGCCCGGGGCGTTGGATGCGGCTCTCGCACAGGCTCGACGCCTCGACGCCGACCTGGTGCTGGCGAATGATCCCGACGCGGATCGCTGCAGCGCGGCGGTACCCGATGCGTCGGTTGAGGGCGGGTGGCGTCAACTGTCGGGTGACGAGATCGGCGCGCTGCTCGGGGATTTCATTGCGTCGCGTTATGCGGGCGAGGCTTCTGCTGTGCTCGCAAATTCGATTGTGTCGTCGAGGCTTCTGTCGCGAATTGCCGAGTCTGCTGGCGTTGCTCACGCGACGACGCTCACGGGCTTCAAGTGGATTGCTCGCACTCCTCGGATGGTTTTCGGCTACGAGGAAGCGATCGGGTTTTGTGTGTTCCCGCAGCTGGTGCGCGATAAGGACGGGATTTCTGCGTCGGCGCTGCTGGCGTCGTATGCGGCTCTGTTGAGCGAGAGTGGCAGTTCTGTGACGCAGCGGTTGGATGAGTTGGCGTTGGAGCACGGCGTGTATGCGACTGCTCCGCTGACGATCAGGGTTGATGATCTGACGGATATTGCTCGGATGATGGGGCGTCTGCGTTCGCAGGGAGTCTCGGCGCTGGCGGGATCGCCCGTGTCCACGGTCGTCGATTTGGCGCGGGGGTGGCAGCATCTTCCGGCGACGGATGGGATGTTGTTCGTGTCTGATCTGGGTGATCGCGTGATCGTTCGCCCGTCGGGGACGGAACCGAAGTTGAAGTGTTACTGCGAGGTTGTTGTTCCCGTTGTGGACGGAGATCTTGCGGGGGTGCGGAGTCTTGCTCGCGAACGTATGGGCGCGGTGATTGCCGATATGCGTCGCGCGCTGGGCGTTCAGTAAGTCGTTCCGCCGAAGGACTGGGGATCCCAGACGGTGGCGATCTTCAAGGTTCCGCTGTCGATTTCTGCGCGCAGTGTGTTCACTGCTTCCAGGAGGTCTGGGGACATTGCGGCTGCGTGGCCTCCGAAGTCACCCAGGGTGACTCCGTGGTTTTTCAGTGTCCCTGTGGGACGCTGTGTCGGGGTTTTTCCTGCGGCGAGGTCGCGGATTGCCTCGTCAATGCGCGTGGCTGCCGTGGAGGTGATCGAGGTGATGATGGGGGCGAGTTCCGCGGGGGTTTCCGGGGCACCCACTCCCACCCAGATCATGCGGTGGAGCGGCTGGTTTCCGGCGGCCTGGATGGCGTCGCGTACACCGCTGTTCGCGCTCCCCGCGACGGCAAGAACAATGTCGCTTCCGTCGGCGTATGCACGCGCGGCTGCGTCGCGGAGTGAGTCGGCGCTGTCGTGACCGGTGAAGCTTCCACGTCCTCGGGCACTGTCCCAGCCTTTCAGGGAGATTGAGGTGCCGTAGGCCTGGTTGTAGGCGCTGATTCCCTGAGCGAAGGCGTCGATGAGGGCTTTGCGTCCGCTGGTTTCGATGCCGCTCACGACGGCGATGTTTCCGGTGGTGGTGAGGCCGGCGGCGGCGAATCCCGCGAGGTATGCGGCATCGGTTTCTTTGGTGAGGACGGTGCTCACGTTCGCGGGGGCGGTTGTTTTCTGCTGACCGGAGGCGGTGCCCGCATCTGCGTCGGTGAGCAGGAATTTGCGATCGCTGTGTGCTCGTGCGATCGCGGTGATTGCGGGTGCGATGTCGGCGCCTTCTGCGACGATCACGGTGCATCCGCTGCCAATCAGGCTTCCGAGTGTTTCTGCGGCGTGTGCGCTGTCACTGTCGGCGCGGGTGACGTCCAGCCCCAGGTGTTCGGCCGCTGCTGCCAATCCCCGCGCGGTGTCTGTTTGCGTGGTGTCAACTGCCCATCCACTGGTTGCAGAGATTCCGCAGAGTTTTGTCGGAAGCGCGGCTGTGCCGGTTGTTGCCGCGCATCCGCTCATGAGGATGAGGGCGGTGGCAACGGGTAGGGCTAGGCGTCGTGTCACAGGTTCTCCTCCGGTGGGTCAGACGTCCATCCTATGTGTCCCATCGTTTCCTCGCAGGGGCGAGGCACAGGGGCGCGACTCCTGCCAAGCGTCAGGTCAGTGAGGTTTCCCCGTGGGCTTTGAGGTGGTCGACGACCTGTTTGACGTCTTGGGCGCGTTCTTCGCACGTGACGAGGATAGCGTCGTCGGTGACGATGACGCTCAGGCCTTCGACGCCGAGGAGGGCGATCTTTTGCCCGGTGGTGGAGTGGACGTAGTTTCCGGGTGCGTCGATGCGCAGGGCGTCACCATCTCCGGTCATGGTGTGGAGTGCGGCGAAGTCTCCGATGTCTGTCCATCCGAGGTCGCCGCTGGGGACGACGGCCACTCCTCCGTCTGCGGCGACGGGTTCGGCGATGGCGTGGTCGATGGCGATGCGGGTAATGGCATCCCAGTGCGTCGCGAGGGCGGCTTCACGTTCGGGAGTGTCCCATGCGCCCGCGATGGCATCGAGGTGTTCTGCGATGTCGGGGTGGAGGCGTTCGAGGTGGTCGAGGAGGGTTCCCGCGCGCATGATGAACATTCCGGCATTCCAGAGGTAGCCCTGGGCGAGGTAACGCTGCGCGGTGGCGGTATCGGGTTTTTCGACGAATTGTGTGACGAGGCGTCCTCCCCCGCTGTGAGTGACGGGTTCGTTGGGTTGTGCTGTTCCAGCGAGGTTCAGCGGTTGTCCCGGGGCAATGTAGCCGTATGCTATGGAAGCGCGGGTGGGGGTGATGCCGATGGTGGTGATGTATCCGCCGCGAGCGGCTTCGCAAGCCTGGGTGATGCATCGGAGGAGTTCGTCGGGGTGGGCGATAGCGTGGTCGGCGGCAAAGGATCCAATGAGGGCGTCGTTGCCGTGGCGCGCGCGGATGATGGCTGCGGCTAGGCCGATGGCGGCCATGGAGTCTCGCCCGCTGGGTTCGGTGATGACCTGGTAGCGCTGGCCTTCGGGGAGTTGTGCGCGAACGGCGGGAGTGTGCGCCTGTCCAGTGACGACGGTGATGGTGGCTGCGACGGGCTCGAGGCGGTCAACGGTTGCTTGGAGGAGGGAGCGTCCTGTTCCGAGGAGGTCGAGGAGAAATTTCGGGCGTTCTGCTCTGGAGAGTGGCCAGAGTCGTGTTCCAGCTCCGCCTGCGGGGATGATGACGTGGAGGTCGCGCATGTTTTAAGTATGGAGGTTTGTGGGGTTTTGTGCCAGGTTGCGGCGATCAGGGGAAATAACAGGAGCGCGACTCTCATCACACCATGAGGGACTGGCGCACAGTCTGATCAATCCACAGATTTCTCACACCCCCTCTCAACTCCAGCCATGCATACAGAACACAGACACGCAGCTCCCTCACTTCACACAGCGGCAGTGCGGGAAATAAAAACTGTGGGCGCCTCCCCTTTGGGAGGCGCCCACAGTCACGGTTTTAGAAAGCTCAGGCTTCCTTCACCAGAAGATCGACGTGCAGCAGCACACGGGTCACCGGGTGCTTCTGAACTTCCTGCACCTGAACCAGGAGCTTCTTGCCATCCAGGGTCAGGTCAATGAGAGCCTTCTTGGTGTCACGGACGATCAGGAAGAGGTCGTGGCCGGGCAGATCCACATGGATCGGGTCACCCTGAGGACCGTAGATCACGCCGGGAACCTTGCCTGCGCGACGAGCGCGACGGGCAGCGCCCTTACCAAATTCGTTGCGGACTTCCGCAACCAGTGCCGGGTTGCTCATCAGAGCCTCCTTCAATCTTGTATTCCACGCACCGACGCAAGGAATCCGCGGGGGCATATCCCCTAGGAGGCCCTGTCGATCACGGTGGCGACGCCACCCTCGCCGGAGCAACCCGCCCAGGATAGCGTGAAAAAGCTTCCTTACGCGACCCCGTCAAACAAAGATGTGACGGAACCGTCGTCGAAAACTTCCTTGATCGCACGCGCCAGCAGCGGAGCGATCGACAAAATCGTCAGGTGATCAAAGCGCTTTTCCGGGGTAATCGGAAGAGTATCGGTCACCACAACCTCTGTAGCGCCGCACTCCGACAGGCGACGAGCAGCCGGATCAGACAGGATGCCGTGCGTCGCAACAACGATCACCGACTCCGCACCGGCATCCCACAGCACCTTCACCGCTTCGGAAATCGTTCCAGCGGTATCGATCATGTCATCCACCAGGACGCACTGCTTTCCGACGACCTCACCCACCACACGGTTTGCGACCGCGACATTCGGGCGCGTCGTGTCACGCGTCTTGTGGACGAAGGCCAGGGGGCATCCACCCAGCTTCGCCGACCACTTCTCCGCCACACGAATACGACCGGCATCCGGGGACACCATGCAGACATTCGACAGATCCACGCGCGTACGCACGTAGTCCACCAGCACAGGCATCGCCCACAGGTGATCGACCGGCCCATCAAAGAAGCCCTGTTCCTGCGAGGCGTGCAGATCCACGCTCATCACGCGGTCAGCACCCGCGGTCTTGAACAGGTCGGCCACGAGGCGCGCAGAAATAGGTTCGCGCCCCAGATGTTTCTTATCCTGGCGCGCGTAGGGGTAGTAGGGGGCAACAGCGGTGATGCGCTTAGCGGATGCTCGCTTTGCGGCGTCAATCATCAGGAGCTGTTCCATCAGCCACTTGTTAATGTCACCGGTGTGCGACTGCAGAACGAAGACATCTGCACCTCGCACCGATTCGTTGAAACGCACGTAGGTCTCGCCGCTGGCGAAGTCATAGGCGGTGATCGGAGAAACTCCGCACCCCAGTTCTTCACCCACCTGCTGGGCAAGCTCAATGTGAGCCCGTCCGGATACGACAACGAGACGCTTTTCTCCGCTGGTCACCAACCCGCTCATGCGGTTGTTCCTCCCAATCTCACATCCACCTGCCAGCCGGTTTCCCTCTTACCGACCGATCACAGTGAAAGGCTCTACCATCGTATCTTCTGCGACGACGATGTCACTCCCCCAAACAGCGGGGAGACTGCTTCTTGCGCCAATCTGCGCGCACTTCAGAGTCGTACCGGGACCGATCTCACATTCTTCACCCACCTGCGTTGCGCCTCGCAAGACAGTGTTCGGGTAAATCACGGTGTCCGCCCCGATCTGCACGTCACATTCAATCCACGTCGAAGCCGGGTCAACGACGCTCACGCCCGCACGCATATGCGCCTCGCAAATACGTCGGTTCATCTCCGCACCCAGCTCAGCCAGCTGCACGCGGTCGTTGCACCCCTGAGCCTGCCACGGATCCGTCAACACCATTGCCGTCGTCACCATATCCGCGTTGTACGCCTGCGCCAGGACATCGGTCAGATAGACCTCTCCCTGACTGTTATTGGTTCCCACATGCAGCAGAGCTTCGCGCAAAAATTCACCATCGAACGCATAGATTCCCGCATTGATCTCACGAATGAGAGCTTCTTCCGGGCTTGCGTCCTTCTGTTCGACGATGCGCGCCACATCCCCACTTTCCGGGTCGCGAACAATACGTCCGTAGCCCGTCGGGTCGTCCACTTCAGTGGTCAGGATCGTGACCGTTGAGCCACGTTCCTCGTGAAGAGCCACCAGTTCACACAGGGTTTCCGTTCCCAGCATCGGGACGTCACCATAGGTCACAACAACCGTGCCCGCTACGCCGTGGCCAGCTTTCTCCAGAGCTTCCAGAGCACACTGGACGGCTCGACCGGTTCCGGGAATATCGTCCTGATCCGCGATCAACGCACGAGGCATGACGCGTTCAATTTCCTCCACCACGATGTCACGCTGGTGACGTACAACAGCGACCAGATGTTCGGGGGAGGTGCCGTCGGCGGCGCGCAGAGCGTGACCGATCATCGACAGGCCAGCAACGGGGTGTACGACCTTCGGAAGGGACGACTTCATACGCGTCCCCTGCCCGGCAGCAAGAACAATCACAGCGGTGGGAGCAGACATTTTTCTCCTCGTGACTTCAGCAGACACGTGGGGCTGTTGCCCCCGCACGCTCCGCCCCTAGGATTCGAACCTAGACTAAAGGCACCAAAAACCTCTGTGCTGCCGTTACACCAAGGCGGAAAGACACAGACGATTGTGCCATACATGCAAAGCGTTCGGCATCTCTCCTCACCATCTTCCTCCCCCACCGATCTCCCACAACGCGCGGATTTTCCGAGGGAACACCACGCGGACTTGCACGCGCCTCGCAAGCCGGGTAGTGTGTGCCACATGTTCAAGCAGCTTCGCAACAACTGGTGGATCGCCTAACGAGGCGATCCCGCGTGCTGCACCCAATCGCCTCCCCAGGGGGCGATTTTTTTGTATCTCTCCCACGGGAAGCACCGACAACACCACACGTCCCCCCAAGGAAAGAGAGAACATCATGACTACCTACCGCGCAGACGAAAACGGCTATTTCGGCTCCTACGGCGGAGCGGAACTCCCTCCCCAGCTCGTCGCCCCCATCGCTGAAGTCCGCGAGGCCTACGCCGTCGCCGCACGCGACCCGCAGTTCCAGGCCGAGTACCGCGAGCTCCTGGCAAACTACGTCGGCCGCCCCTCCCTGCTGTACTACGCCGAAAACCTCACCCGCCACATGGGCGGTGCCAAGATCTACCTCAAGCGAGAGGATCTCAACCACACCGGCGCCCACAAGATCAACCACTGCCTCGGCGAGGTTCTCCTGGCCAAGCGCATGGGCAAGCGCAAGGTCATCGCAGAAACCGGCGCCGGCCAGCACGGAGTCGCCCTGGCCACGGCCGCAGCCCTCCTCGGCCTCGAATGCGAAATCCACATGGGTGCCATCGACGTGGCCAAGCAGCATCCAAACGTTGTCCGCATGCGCCTGCTCGGCGCGAAGGTTGTCGCCGTGGAAGAGGGCGGCCGTTCTCTGAAGGAAGCCGTTGACTCCGCTTTCGGCGTCTACGCACAGGACTACGAGGATGTCTTCTTCGCCATCGGTTCCGTGGTCGGCCCCGACCCGTACCCCTCGATGGTTCGTGACTTCCAGTCGGTCGTCGGCCAGGAAGCTCGCGTCCAGATTCAGGAAGCCGAGGGTCGCCTGCCCGACGCCCTGGTGGCCTGCGTCGGCGGCGGTTCCAACGCCCTGGGCTTGTTTGACGCGTTCCTGAACGATGAAGAGGTCTCGATGTACGGCGTGGAGCCCTCGGGCGAGGGTCTGGAAGGACACCGCCACGCTGCGACCATGACGAAGGGCCGCATGGGCATGCTCCACGGCATGCACACCCTGGTGCTTCAGGAAGAGGACGGCAGCCCCTCCCCCGTTCACTCCATTGCTTCCGGCCTCGACTACCCGGGCGTGGGCCCGCAGCACGCGGCGCTGAAGGACATGGGGCGCGTGAATTACGTGACCTGTTCCGACATGGAGGCGCTGAACGCTTTCAGCACCCTGAGCCGCACGGAAGGCATCATTCCGGCGCTTGAGTCCTCGCACGCCGTCGGCTACACGATGAAGCTCGCGGCTTCCCTGCCCTCCGATCAGGTCGTCATTGCGAACCTGTCGGGTCGAGGCGACAAGGACGTGGACTACGTCGCTGAGCGCATGGAAGCTCTGGGAATGGAATTCTGATTTCTTTCACGAGGCGGAGCCCACCTTTCGCACGAACGCGCGGATCGTGGGCTCCGCCTCTTCAGGAGGGGAAACGCCGCCACCCGCGCACCGCTCTTTATCGGCTCACGCGCCCTCCACCTCGCATATCGGCGTTCACCCGCAGGATCGGGTCGGGGCGCAGGTTCCGCACACCGTTCCACACGAGGTTGACGACGTGCGCCGCGACTTCTTCTTTCTTCATACGGCGTTCGTCTAGCCACCACTGGCCGACCTGGGCGATCAATCCCACCAACATCTGCGCGTACAGGGGTGCCCACTTGGGATCCATCTGCCCCTGAGCGAACTGCTCAGCCAGCAGGTGTTCCACTTTGATCGCGATATCTCCCATGAGTGAGGAAAACGAGCCAGACGTCGAGTTCGAGGGGGCATCGCGTACGAGGACGCGGAAGCCATCGGAGTTGGATTCGATGTACTCCAGGAGGGCGAGAGCCGAATTTTCGAGGATCATTCGGGGCCGCTGGGAGGAGGTCAGCGCGTTTTCGAGGGCGGTCATCAGGGCGTGCACTTCGCGATCCACAATGACCGCGTAGAGCCCTTCTTTTCCTCCGAAGTGTTCGTAGACCACGGGTTTGGAGATTTTTGCGCGCGAGGCAATTTCTTCGACGCTCGTGGCATCGTAGCCTTTGGAGGCAAAGAGGGTGCGCCCGATGGCCACCAGCTGTTCGCGCCGCTCAAATCCGGTCATCCGTGTGCGTTTTTCCGCCATGCCTCTACGGTACACACCTCCTCACACTCAGTGGATTCATTCAACTGGCAGCCTGCGTGGCTTTCATCGTCGATCGCCTCACGAGTAAGCGCACATAGAACCGCCCACCTCCTTGCTCTCTGCTCGATGCTGCCAACGGAAAGCAGAAAGTAGGAGATGGGCGGCTGCTGTGTTCGCGTCCTCTTACACCGCAGTGTCTACAGGCAGCGGATCACCAACAGGACTTGAGTCAGGTCGAGGGTTTCTTCTGAGACGGAAGAGGGCAATCCCACATGCCACAGCCTGCAGCAGGAGCGGAAGACAGAATTCATTCTGGTAGTCCCGGAGGAACACCCAGGGGTCGTTCAATGCACTCATCGTGTAGATGGCGTACATCCCTCCAAGACCCAACCCGATGAAGAGGAAGCTGAGAGCAATATAAGCCTTGAGAATAGATCTATTCCCAATTTCACCGACTCTCGGAGTCCACATCGCACACAGGTACAGGACTTCAAGAGCAATGAAGGCAATGCCCAAAGGATAGGAGAACCAGACCAGCGGATTTTCATGGAGCATGAAAAAGAAAGCAAGAGCAACAGTTACAGCCATGCTCAGCGCAGCCTCTGCCACCAACCTCAGTAAAGCAATCTTTCCTACCGTCGAGGAATCATTCGCATTCATTGTTTCTTCTCCTCATAGTCTTCTCTGGCTTTGGGGATCGTAGGTACGCGGAGTCATACAGCTTCTAGCGTGGGCGACAGATTCGAACAGTTGTGATGTCATCTGCATGAAGCAGGAAAGCCTGAGCACTCATGAGAACACCGAGTGCAGAAGCAACGAAGTATCGAACAGCGGGATACGGTACTTCATTGTCTTTCTCCTTGTAGACACGGCAGCATCTACATGGACAGCGTTAGCAAACTAGAGACCATAAAACAATAAATTTGTCAAATCGCTTTCATTCCTTCACTTGATACACGCACGGATTCGCCCGCTATGCCCCCTTACACTGGAAGCACTCCGATTCACATTGAAAAGAGCGATTCTATGAACACCCCTCTCCCCGAGGTTCCTTCCCCGGGAAACCCAACAACCGCCTCGCCAATGATCGACCCACACGGGCACACGTCTCCCGAAGCGCCCGCCCTCGCAATCCGCGGCCTCGTCAAAATCTTCGGTAACCTCGTCGCCGTCGGAGACCTTTCCCTCGACATCCCCAAGGGATCCTTCTACGGGATCGTCGGCCCCAACGGCGCGGGTAAAACAACGATGCTCACCATGGCCACCGGCCTCCTGCGTCCCGACCGAGGCACCGCCTACATCAACGGTGTCGACATCTGGAAAGACACCGCAACCGCACGCGCCGCCCTCGGAGTCATGCCCGACGGAATGCGCCTGCTCGACAAGCTCAGCGGCGCCGACTTCCTGGTGCACGTCGGCATGCTGCGCGGAATCGACCGCGAAACCGCACGCCAGCGCGCCCAAGACCTCCTGATCACCCTCGACCTGGACTCTGCGGGGAAGAAACTCATCAGCGACTACTCGGCGGGCATGACGAAGAAAATTTCCCTGGCCGCGGCGCTCATCCACTCCCCCTCGATTCTTGTCCTCGACGAGCCGTTCGAGGCCGTCGACCCCGTGTCGGCCGCGAATATCCGCCAGATCCTCCTGGATTTCACCTCGCGCGGCGGAACGGTCATCCTCTCCAGCCACGTGATGGCAACCGTGGAAAAGCTCTGCACGCACGTCGCCGTCATCAACCACGGCCAGGTTCTAGCCGCGGGAACAACCGAACAGGTCGCAGACGGCACGAGCCTGGACGACCGTTTTGCTCAGCTGGTGGGCGGCCTGCACACGGATGAGGGACTGTCATGGCTGGGCAATTGATTCGACTCAAACTGCGCATGATGTGGAACACCATGCGCAGCCAAACCGTCGTGATGGTTCTGTCCATCCTCGGCTTCCTCTACTACCTGGCAATGTCAGGCATGGCGTTCGTCGGGGTCGCTTTCGGCGCCCGCAGTGACTACAGCGCCGAGGTAGGTCTGGGCATTTCCCTTATCGGTCCACTGATTGTCGCCGGGTGGGTGCTGGTTCCCATCCTCTACAGCGGCATGGATAACACCCTCGATCCGCGACGTCTCTCCCCCTACGTGGAGCCTTCCGCAAAGCTGGGGCGCGCCCTCATTGCCGCCTCGTGCGTGGGAGCTGCGGGAATCCTGTCTTTCCTCTTGCTCCTGCTTCCCGCGTGGTTCTACGTCTGGGAGGGGTCTTTCCTCACTGCGCTCTGCGCCGCTGTCGGCGCTGTTCTTTCACTGCTGATCGGTGCAGTGTGGGCGCGTTCCATGACCACGTGGGTGGCGGTGCGCTTGGAGTCATCTCGGCGCAAAGATCTCATGACTGTCCTGGGAACGATCTTTTTCCTCGCGCTCGTTACCCCGATGGGCGTGTGGATCAAGACGCTCTCAGACAACCTGACCGTGGAAAATATCCAGCTGATGACGGATTACGCCCTGTGGTCTCCCTTCGGAGCGCCCATGGGTATTGCCGTGGCCTTCGCACAGGGCGCGTATGTGGCGGCGCTCGCACGCGGAGCGATCACCATCCTGACCCTGCTGGGTGGCTGGTTGCTGTGGATGCGCGTTCTCACCCCCGCGATGGCGGGTTCCGCTTCCCCCATTTCTCACGAGGCGGAGCAGGCGCTAGCGGAAAAACGACGCTGGGTGGATCCCACCCAGGAGGAAGAGGTGGAGCAGCGTCGACGTCAGGAGGGACGCGCACAGGGGCTGCCTCGCGTGGAAGCGTGGCAGCGACTCGGTTTGTCGACTCCGACGGCGTCGCTGGCTGCGCGCACCATGCGCTACTGGATTCACGATCCGCGCCTGTCTATTCAGCTGGCAACGTTCATCTTGTTCCCCGTCATCGCCGTCCTTTTTTCTCGATCAGAGGTCTTCGAATCCGCAAACGTCGGAGTTTTCTTCCTCTTCATGATCCCCGTTCTTTCGGGCACCGTCATCGGCTCGCTCATGCAGTACGACTCCACGGGTGCGTGGATCACGATTGCGTCGGGAATGACGGGGCGACAGGAGCGAGCGGGACGCCTGTGGGGTTCCCTGTTCCAGTTCCCTCTCCTTGCGGTGGGAATTGTTTTCTACGGGGTTATTCTCGGATCTGACGCGCAGACGATCCTGTTCCAGACCACTCTGGCGCTGTCACTTTTTGCGGCGTCGGCGGCGACGTCTCTCATCCTGGGGGCGCGCTGGGTGTATCCGGTGCAGTCTCCGGGCACCTCTCCCATGGCAACCAAAGGAACCGGGAATTTCACTCTCACCATGCTGATTCAGCTTGCGGGCGCCGCGGGATCCGGCATCTGTGGTTCTCCGGCGATCGTGGCTTTGGTTGTCGCTTATATGGGGTTCTTCCCCCTGTGGATCGCCTCCGTGATCGCCTGCTTGTGGAGCGTCCTGCTCCTGTGGGTTTCGGTGGTGATCGGTGGGCGCTTGTGGGATCGCTACGCCGTGGACTGCTTGACAGCTATCCGCAGTTGGCCGGGGCACTGATTGCCCGGTGACCTGTCGGCCGGCAGGGTGGCAGGATCACGGATTCGCCACGAAGTCTGCTGATACAACGGTTGTGGGCCAGCACGTGATGTGCTGGCCCACAACCGTTATTCGCTTCTGAGCTGCGTCACCTGGCATATGCTCGCTTGGCTTTTCGCCGCGGCAGCGCATCTGCCAGAGGGTCTCCCCCGACTTTCTTGCCGTAGCGCCAGAGTTCTTCCGCTGAGCTGGACACAGCGGGTGTGGCTCAGCGAGCCTCGTAGGTCAGGCAGTCGGCGGTGGAGGCGCCGATGCGCACGGAAGAGGCGGTGCATTCCAGGGAGGTGTTGAAGGTGCAGTCGGCCTTCTGGCAGGCGCCCACGTAGCTGGTCACGCGATCCAGGCCGCCTTTGACCGACAGGGGCACGAAGGTGGCGCACTTTTGGGCGTAGCCGATGGTGACGGCTGCGGCTCCGCAGGTGTTGGTGGTGTTGTAGGAGCAGCTCGACACGGAGCAGTCCTGCACGCGGGGAAGAGTCATGTTCTCCATGGGAATTCTCCTCATTATCAGGTCTTATGAGTCTGTCTTTCAGATACCGGGTATCCGACCAGCTCCACTTCTCGCGCGCGCTTCTGTCACAGAGTGTGTGCTCTAAGAAGCTGTCGATGTGGGGCTGACACTCTCAGGGAACACGATGTTGCGTATTTCGTCGAGCACTTTTGCAAAACAGCAGGTCAGAGCATATTTATTGCGAGGCGACATCACGGAATTTGCGAACATTCCGCATCACTCAAAACAAGCTTTTTGATGGCATCCTGTTACTAAAATCCCCCAAGGCAAGCCTGAGCTCTCCCCACACTCAGGATCCCATTACCGCCTCTCCCGCATTCCTTCACTCGCATTTCCCAGAGGACAGGAGAACTTACGCTCCACCACTCACAAACCATCACAACACCCCGAATATATGAACTGTGGGGGCAGCCCCCAGGACTCCCCCCACATCATCACAGCCCGTGTCACTCACCCAGAAGCTCAGCGGCCTCCAACCAGGCTTCCTCCAACTCCTCCACCTGGGTGCGAACATCAGACAGCTGCGCAGACAGCTCTGCTAAACGCCCCACCAACGACACGTCGGAAGCAACCTTCAGCGACACCTCCGCCAGCTCCGCCTCCAGCTTCTCCTCCTGAGCGCGCACCGTCTCCATCTTCCGCTCCAGGCGCGCCACCTCTTTCTTCGCAGCACGACGAGCAGCAGAATCCGTGACCTGCCCACCCGCATCGCGAGCAGCACCCTCACCCGCACGCGACGCCTCGCCCCCATTCCCCGAGGCAGACACACCCAGCAAAGAAGAGGCCACTCCCCCAGCGGGCGCCTCGCCCAGCCGAATGGGCGCCGAAGACGATGCACCCACCGATAGTGCGCCTCGCAAATCCAAATACTGCTCCACGCCACCGGGAAGATCGCGCACACTCCCATCCCCCAAAAGCGCCACCTGATGATCCGTCACGCGCTCCAACAGGTAACGATCGTGACTCACCACCACCAGCGTCCCCGGGAAGGTATCCAGAAGATCCTCCATCGACGCCAACGTATCCGTATCCAAATCGTTCGTCGGCTCATCCAAGAGCAGCACATTCGGTTCCGACATCAGCAGACGCATAAGCTGCAGACGACGGCGCTCACCGCCAGAAATCTCACCCACCCGCGTCCACGCGCGCTCACGAGTAAAACCCATACGCTCCGTCATCTGCGAAGCCGACACATCCTTACCGTCCACCACAACAGACTGCGCAACCGCAGCCACAGCCTCCACCACACGCAGGTCAGCCAGAGCATCCAACTCATGCGTATCCTGCGACAGGGTCGCCACCTGCACGGTCTTCCCACGCTTCACGCGCCCCGACGTCGGAGCCAGATCGCCGCGCAACAGGTTGAGGATCGTCGTCTTCCCCGCGCCGTTCACACCGACCACGCCCACGCGCTCCGCCGGAGCCAAACGCCACGTCACACCCTCCAGGACGCGCTTCACGCCGCCGTCGGGAGTCGGGAATTCCACCGTCACGTCCTCCATGTCAAGGACGTCCTTCCCCAGGCGAGCGGTCGCCATTTTCACCAGTTCCACGGTGTCGCGAGGCGGCGGAACGTCCGCAATCAACGCCTCGGCTGCGGCAATGTGGAACTTCGGCTTCGACGTGCGGGCGGGCGCCCCTCGACGCAACCACGCCAATTCCTTCGTCAGCAAATTCGCGCGCTTCTTCGCCGCAACATCCGCCTGACGCAGACGCTCCGCACGAGCCAGCGTGTAGGCCGCATAGGATCCGTCATAGATCTCCACACGCCCCGGGATCTGCGGGCGACTGCCCCCGGGATCAATTCCCGGAACAACCTCCCAAATGTGCTCACACACCGCATCCAAAAACCAGCGGTCGTGCGTCACAGCCAGCAGCGCACCGGAAGCTCCGGGGCGCGAAAAACGCGCATTCAAGTGCGCGGCAAGCCACGCCACGCCCTCCACATCCAAGTGGTTCGTCGGCTCATCCAGGCAGACAATGTCGGACTCGGCCGCCAGCACGCGAGCCAACGCCACGCGACGACGCTGCCCACCCGACAGAGTCCCCACCTGCGCATCCGCGTCAATATCGGCCAGAAGCCCCGCATGAATGTCACGAATCCTCGGATCGGACGCCCACTCGTACTCCTCACGCCCCGGATGAACCGCCTGCGCGACCGTCGACTCAGGATCGAGGGTGTCCTTCTGGTCGAGCACCACCACGCGCACCCCGTCGCGGACGGTCAGAGCACCGGAGTCGGGTGCCTGCACGCCCGCAACCAGTCGCAAAAGAGTGGATTTCCCGGCGCCGTTCGGCCCCAGGATCCCGACGCGCGCCCCGTCCTCCAAGCTGACATTCACCTCGTCGAGGAGCTGACGGGAGCCGGCGAGAGCCCCGAGGTTCTGGGTTCCCAGGAGGTGAGCCATTACTTTCCTTCTTCACAGTGGACGTAGGCTCCGCGCGCGGGCCCGGTCACGATCACGGTACGCGCCACTTCCGGCGCTTCTTCCAATGCCGCCGCCACCTGCGCGGCGTGCTCCTCATCTCGGACGAGGGCGGCAACGGTCGGCCCCGATCCCGAGAGGATTACCGCAAGCGCCCCCGCACTGCGCGCGGCGGCAAAGGTGCCGTCCAGTTCCGGGTACAGGCGCAGTGCCACTTCTTCCAGGTCATTGGCGAGGCAGTGCACGAGTTCGTCGCATTCTCCAACCAATGCGCGCACCGGGGGAAGCGCTCCGCACGCGCCGGAGGCTGTGCGCAGATCGTCCTCCGTGGGCAAGGGTGCCCAGCGTCCGGCCACTCCCCCAGCCTCATCCAGGGTGCGGAAAACCTCGGGGGTGGACAGGCCGCGGTGGGCGAGAGCCAGAACCCACGTATGGGACGGAGCGTCATCCTGTGTCAGGAGTTGGGTCATGTGGTCGCCGCGCCCCGTTCCCAGGGCAATTCCACCTTCCAGGCACGCGGGGACGTCTGCTCCCAGAGTGCGGCCAATGGCGTGCAGTTGCTCATTGCTCAAGCCCAGTTCCCACAGGGCGTTGCAGGCAACGAGGGTCGCTGCGGCATCGGCGGATCCTCCGGCCATTCCTCCCGCGACGGGGACGTGTTTGTCCACGGTAATGCTGACGCCCGCACAGGTAGATGCCCACGGCCCTAAAGCCGCCAGCTTTTGCAGCGTACGCGCAGCCCGGTAGGCCAGGTGTTGTTCTGCGGGAACCTCCGCCATCAATGCCGTCGTCTGCTCGTCGACCTCTCCCGACGGCAGGTAGGCGACGGTATTCACGTGAATTCCCGGGGTACGAGAGGTGCGGACGCGCACGGTTTCACGCATATTGAGGGATTCAAAAACGGTGACCAGGGGGTGGTAGCCGTCGTCGGTGGGTTCACCCACGCGGAGTAGCAGGTTAACTTTCCCGGGTGCGGAGGCGGTGACTTCTCGCATGGGTCAGTTCGCGTCCTGCTGGACGTAGCGCCCCACCTCGGGAACGGGAATGATGCCCTGCACGCGCAAGGCCAGCAAAGCCTCGCCCAGAGCAACAAACTGATCGATTCCCAGCGTTTCGCCTCGCACGCTGGGGTCGATACCCGCGGCGAGGATGAGCTGCTCGGCGTTATCAGCCGATCCTGCCCAGTTCTTCAAGGCCGCGCGCAGGGTCTTGCGGCGCTGACCGAAGGCCATGTCGCAGACTTCGAAGGTCGCTCGTCGCAGGGCGTCGTCGCCGCGGGCGGGGGTGCGGTGGAGGCGCACCAGCGCGGAATCCACATTGGGAACCGGCCAGAAAACGCTGCGGCCGATCGTTCCGGCGCGCGAGGCCTCGCCATACCAGGCGGCTTTCACCGACGGCACGCCGTAGGTGCGCGATCCCGGGGGCGCCGACAGGCGATCAGCGACCTCAGCCTGCACCATGACGAGGACGTCCGTCAGGGTTGGGAACTTCTCCAGCATGTTAAGCAGCAGGGGAACCGCCACGTTGTAGGGCAGGTTCGCAATGAGTTTGGTGGGCGCAGGCCATTCGTCATTGAAGTCGGATAGGCCGTTGATCTGGGTGGCGTCGCGGTTGATGACGCTCAGGCGATCGGCGGCTTCGGGCATGCGGGCGCGCACGGTTTCCGGCAGGGCGCGAGCCAGCGGCGGATCGATTTCGACGGCGCGCACGCGGGCGCCCGTTTCCAGGATGGCAAGTGTCAGTGAGCCGAGTCCCGGCCCCACTTCGATGACCTCATCCCCGGCTTCCACGCCCCCGGCTCGGACAATGCGACGCACGGTTCCCCCGTCGTGGACGAAGTTTTGTCCCAGGGTTTTTGTCGGGTGGATTCCCAGTGCCTCGGCGATCGCGTGAACTTCCAGGGGGCCGAGCAGACCGGTTTCACTGGGCTGCGCGTCCACGGGAAGGGCGGGCGAGGAGTAGCGCCTCACGGGGCGTTGGGGGGCATGCATAGGGCGGGTCACGGTGAAATCCTAGGCGAAATGCGTCAAAAGTTCCGCTTTGTGGGGCGGCACTCACATAACGCTTCTCGCGCAGAGCCGCGGGGTGAGGCGCGTGCCGCACTTCAGCACGTGCAGCGCTTCAATGCGTACCGCACTTCGGCGCACACGGACGTCGCCCTCAGTACCAGCCCACCGAGTTGGAGTGCGCGAGAGCCGAACACGGTGTCCCGTAGCGACCAGAAATATAGCCGAGTCCCCACTTAATCTGGGTCACCGGGTTGGTCAACCAGTCCGAACCTGCGGACGACATTTTCGAACCGGGCAGAGCCTGCGGAATCCCATAGGCTCCCGAGGAGTTCGCCGCGTAGGGGTTCCAGTGGGATTCGCGGTTCCACAGGGCAACGAGGCACTGGTATTCCGATGTCGACCACCCGCGTTCCGCAACTAGCGGCTGCGCCAGGGTACGCGGGTCTTCGCCCGAGTAGGTCAGGGGAATATTCGCCGCCATGATGGCAGCCGCTACCTCCGGCGAGGCACCTCCCGCGATTTCGGTGATTTCCGCGACCGACGAGAGGGTTCCCAGGCGCGCCCTGTAGCGGATCGACGTCGTGCCGTCGCTTTCCGTTCCCTCTTCCAGCGTCGCTTTCGGGTCGAGTCCCGCAGCGATCAAAGCCTGAGGGGTGGCGTCTTTTGTGCCCGTGGAGCGGATCTGCGTCACCGGTTCTGTCACGCGACGGGAGGACACCGGAGCGCGATGGGTCTCCTGCCCTTCCAGGTTTTCCACCCACACGACCTCTTCGGCCTGCCCCTCAACTCCGCGAGTAGTCACCAGGCTTTCCCCGGTGAAAAGCTGATCCGATTCTTCGGTTTTTTCTTCGAAGGGCACGGGAACCATCTGGTGTCCCAGGGAGCGCGTCACCTGTCGCACTTCCACTGCCAGACCACCGTTATGGGAGGTTACTTCCACGCGATCCAGGGGGCTGACCGCGATTCCCTCACGTGCCAGGAGGGCGCGAGCATCCAGACCGGGGCGAACCGTAATGTTGCGTTCCTGTCCGCCCGCGCGCAGGACAACGGGCTGCACCTGCGACACCAGGGGCGTGAGGGTTGCCCGGCTGGTAGAGCGATCTGCCGTCAGCACCACGCGCTCTCCCGAGGGGGCGTCCTGGAGCACCTGCTGTGCGGAGGGAGCCGTCGACCATACGGTGTGACGCTGGCCGTCGACCGTCAGCGAGTAGGGGCGCGCCGTGCGCACGACCACCGTGTCGCCGTCGCGCAGCGTGTAGTTCTGTGCCGGTTGCACGCGATCGTGAATGCCCAGCGTGACATTTTCCTGAGCCAGGGCGGTTGCCACGTCAGCATTCCATACGACCACGGGGCGAGAAACCCCGTCGACTTCCAGGGTGATATCGGTATGGGCTGTGCCCACGCCGACGGCAGCGCATGCGCACACTCCGGCGCAGGCCGCCAGTGCTCCGGCCAGCACCTGGGGACGCGTCGGTGTCCAGGCGGTCACGGATGCCGCCCACCTGCGTACCTGGTGAAGAAATACGGGAGTCACTCGGTGTCTTTCTCTGATGTCGTCTCAGTCCGTCTCAGGGACGTGGACGTTAGAGCAGCCCCAAACGGCGTGCGCATCCCGGCCACTGTCCCCATCCGGAACGTGCCTGCAGCGCCTGCGCGCGCATGGTCTGTTCCTCGGCGGACGCCTCAGACGGTAAACCGGAACCGCCCATCGCATGCCACGTCGATGCGGAGAACTGATAGAGACCGTAGTACCCATTCCCCGTGTTTGTTGCCGGGTTCCCACCCGATTCGCAGCGAGCCAGAGCAGCCCACACGTCATTCCCCGTCACAACAGCAGCACTTCCCGCGCTCGAGGATGCAGCGGTCGCCACTTCCTTCGTTCCCACCGACACCACTTCGGTAATCGGCTCGCGACGCGTTTCCTTCAGCACCCGATACTGGGTTTGCTGGCCGTCGATGCGTTCGCGGTAGACGAGGCGGACAATTTCGCCGTCCTCACCCGGGGTCGTGACCTTTCGGGTCCCCTTCGTCAGGGTGTCGTCCTCGCGTTCCTCCACGGCCTTGGGCAGAGCCTCGGTTTCAGTCTCCATGCCTCGGCTCACGCGCGTCACCACAATGGTCATCCCCTCGGGGGTGGACACGTAGCGCAGACGATCCAGGGGCGAGATAGTGATTCCCGCGGCGGTCAGCACATCCTGCGCGTCCACCTGGGCGCGAGCCTGCACGTCACGCACCTCGCCGTCCACGCTGACACGCACCGCGCGGGTCTCCCCCACTGCGGCCAGGATGCCGCGCGCCTCCGAACGGTCGGCTGCCACCGCCGCGCCGTGAACTGCGATCTGATCGAGGAGGTCACTGGCATTGCGAGCCGTCGACCACGTGGGAGTGAGTTTCCCATTCACGTCCACCATGTAGCGCTGTGCGTGGCGCACCACCACGGTCTGCCCGTCCTTCACCGCTTCCTGCGTGGCCGGTGCCACCAGATCGTGGCTCGACACGCTGACTCCCGCCGATGCCAGAACATCGGACACGTTCCCAAAGAATCCCGACACGGGGGCGGTCACGCCGTCCACTTCGAGAAGAACATCGCGATGCGATGCGGCAATGGACGCACCCGCAAGGGTGAGGACAGCGCATGAGGCGGCGCAAGCTGCAGCAATGACGCTGCGGCGACCGGGGTGTTGAAAAACCACAGGGCTCCAGACGTTGTGCTTTTCGCTCGGGCGCAGGACACGCCGTCGTGGGGTGTTCCGCGCAGCATCCGCGAGGATGCCTGCAGCGAACTGACTCCTCCACCCTACGGGCTGGCTTCATTTTCCGCGACCTCATATAGCGGGCGTCACAGTGACGAGGCATCCCTCCGTTCCGCTCCAGGCGCACCTTCTGCGTCCGCCGCCACGCGCTTTCTGACGGTCACAACGCCGCGGCGCAGCGCCTCGTGACGCAAAGTCCGCGAGCGCGAGGACGGTTCACCAGGTACCGTATACGCGCTCGGTGTTCTCCGTCAGCTGACGAGCAGCCTCCCCCTCGCTCACACCCCACAGGTCAGCGATTGCGCGCACCGTGTGCACCATGACGTACGAGGCGTTCGGGCTTCCCCGCCACGGAACCGGCGTCAAATACGGGGCGTCGGTTTCCACCAGCACCAACTCGCGGGGCAGCTCGAGCAGCGCCTCGCGCAGATGCTCATTCGCCGGGTAGGTCAGCGGCCCCGCAAAGCTCGCATACCATCCGCGGTCGGCCAATTCGCGCGCCATGTGGGCGTCCCCCGAATAGCAGTGGAAGACGATGCCCTGATCGTGGGTCGCGCTCTCACGCAGGATTTTCAGCGTGTCCTCGTGCGCGTCACGGTCGTGAATTTGCAGGGGAAGCCCGCGTCGCTGCGCGATCTCCAGGTGTGCGCGGAAGGATTCCGCCTGCGCTGCACGCCCTTCTTCTGCGGTGCGGTAGTAGTCCAGCCCGCTCTCGCCCACCGCAACCACCAGCGGGTGCATGCAGGCGCGCTCGACCTCGGCCAGCGCCTCGTCGAGGGGGATGTGGTAGTCGCGGCGGCGCGGGGTCAGCCCATCGGGGGACGGTTCTTCGACGCCCGCGTGGAGCGCTGCCTCGTTCGGGTGGAGGGCGAGGGCGACGCGCACTCCCTCGTGCTGTTCGGCCAGTGCACACATCGGCTCAAAATCGGGAAGCTCGCACGCGCAGGTCACCAGGCGTGTTACCCCCACTATGCGGGCGCGCCGCAGCTGTTCCTCCACAGGCAGTTTCACACCGTCGGCTCGGGGGATTTCTCCTTCGTGAACGGGCAGATGCGTGTGTTGATCAATCACCGGGAATTCCAGGGGATCCGGGATGTGCGGCCATACGCGCGGCTGTTTGCGGCTCATAGGGTCTTTGTAGCAGGAGCTGCCCCCACGCGCGACCCGGACTCCCCGGGGAGCACGTCTCACTCGCTGCGAAGTGCCTCCACCGGATCCTCACGGGCTGCGCGCGAAGCCGGAATCAACCCGGCGACAAAAGTCAGCAGAACAGAAATCAGCACCAACCCCACGGCGGCAGGAAGCGGGACAACCGCGTGAACAACCACGTCGAAGAAAGCGTGTACCCCGGCATTAATCGGGAACGTCAAGGCAACCGTCGTCAGCACACCGATGAGGCCGGCCAAGAAGCCCACAATCATCGTCTCCGCGTTAAACACCCGCTTAATATCGCCCTTGCTGGCGCCAATCGATCGCAGAATACCGATCTCTTTGCGGCGTTCCAGAACCGAAATAAAGGTGATGATTCCGATCATGATCGAGGACACCACCAGCGAAATCGATACAAAGGCGATGAGTAGGGCAGAAATGATCGTGATAATCGACGTAATCGACGACATCAAAATTCCCACCAGATCCGTGTAGGCAATCACTTTGCCGTCCTGACCGGCGGCACGAGCATCCTGGTTGTACTGCTCGATGATGTCTTTGACCACGTCCTTATCCGCGAAGCTCTTCGGGTAGATATCAATCTGCGTGGGAGAAGATTCGTCCGCGTAGCCCAGAGTCGTCAGATTCTGATCGGCCGAGGTGGCCGTAGGAGTGAGCATGGAGGCGAACAAGCCCGCCAGTTCCTCCGGCTTCGCGTTCATCTGGAAAACGTCGGCGAAGGCCTCCGGGTCGATGGCCATTGCCTGGCTCATGCCGGCCACCAGCTGTTCCATCGTGCCCTGAATCTGGGAGGCAATCTGCTCCTGGAGGGACGTCATCAGGCGCGTCATCGTCTGCTCCATCATCTGGGTCATCGCCTGCGACATCATCTGGGTCACGCTCTGCCCCAGGGCGCTTCCCAACTGCGAAGTTATCTGCTTGCCCAGCTTCTGTCCCACCGCATCGGTGATCTGCTGGAGTGCGGGATCTGCGCCCAGAGCAACCGTCAGGTTCTGCTCCAGTTTCTGGCGATCCACCACCACGTCAGTGGTCACGAGAGCTTCCAGGGGTGCGCGCACCGCGGGATCACTCAGGTAGCGGGCAACCGCTCCCGCCAGTTCTACCGGAGTGCCATTCGTCGGGTTCTGCTGATACCAGGGGAAGAATCCCGACATGACCTGAGTGAGGGCGGCATTGATCGCCTGTTCCCCTCCGGGTTTCAGGGCGCCGTTGGTCACTGCGTCACGCAGGATCTGCTGGTAGTTCACGTTCGCCAGCTGCGGGAACTGTTCTGCGAGCACCGAGAAATCGAGCGATTCCAGGTTGAGAGACGACAGATCGATCGAGGACGGGAGGGAAGACAGGTCGAGCTGAGACAGGTCTACTTCTCCCATATCCATGGACAGGTCACCCAATTGGCTGGCGTCAAAGGAGGAAAAGTCGAGGTTCGCCAGCCCCTTGCCCAGAGCCGACGGGTCGAAGGAGAAGGCTGCGGCCAGTCGCTCAGAATCGACGGTGAAAAGGGAGGACAGATCCAGGCCATTCTTCTGCCCCTGTGCTTCCTCCGCGAAGGTCTTACCCGTGAACACGTTGCGTCCGGGGTTTTCTCGCTGATCTTTCACGATCTGCGAGGCAGCTGCCCGGTCAATCATGTGGCGCGTCAGAGCCGGCGTGTAGTACAGGCCGGGACGCAGATTCGACGATCCACCCAGGCTGTTATCCCCGGATACGGGTTTCACAATTCCGACGACACTGAGCTCTTCACCGGCGGTCACCGCACGCTTGAGGAAATCCTGATCCCCGGAACGATCCGCCCACACCTTGTAGGTGTCGTCGTAGGTGTAGAGCGCAGCAACATCCACGCGTTTAAAGGTGCGGCTCATGATCTGCTCGGGCGTCCACGAAGTTTCCGTGGCAGGCAACGAAATGCTCTTCTTCTCGCGCAGAGACTCCCTGAGTTTTTCGACCTCGCGGTGATCGCGCAATCCCATCGTGTATTCCAGGTAATCCGGGATCGTTCCATCCTCAGAGACCACCAGCATCAGCTCGTTATGAGATTCAGGCCACCGTCCCGCCACAGTCTCATACCCCTGGGAGTACAGGGAACGATCGGAGGCCAGCTGGTGGAACATATCGCTGGAGAAGGAGACGACCCCCAGGGACTCCCCGCCGCTGCTAAATGTCACATCCGGGTTGACCTGGATCGGACGATCCGCCGTATTTTCCGGCAGGAAAATACGAGGCTTCACCCCGTAGTCGTATTCGATCGTCCGGACGTGGTTCCGGATCTCTCCCCCGTTTTCGTCGAGGAAGCGTTTGAAGGACACCAGGTCGTTACTCGTGACCTCGGAAGCCTGCTTACTGACCACCGCTTTCCCGCGGATGCCCCCGGAGCCGGCGGGCGCCTCGTCCTTCTTTCCCGAGGTTTCCTCCCCTGCCGAAGCGAGGAAGGAGGACAGGTCGACTCCCAGCTTCTGCACCGTTAACGGGTACGAGGCCATGGCGCGTTCCTCGGTGTCCGCGATGTAGGTGTTGGCGCCGTTGGCCAACGCCAGAATCAGCGCGATCCCGATGATGCCGATGGAGCCGGCGAAGGCCGTCATGAGAGTGCGGCCTTTTTTGGTCATGAGGTTCGTGAAAGACAGGCCCAGCGCGGTGAGCGGAGACATGGAGGTGCGCTTCGTTGCGTCCGTGACCTGCGGGACGTCAACAGGAGCCTCATAGGGGTGGGAATCTCGGATAATCCGACCGTCGGAGAGCTCGACGATGCGAGTGGCATACTCTCTGGCCAGGTCGGGGTTGTGGGTCACCATGATGACCAGGCGGTCGTGAGCCACTTCCTGCAGGAGTTCCATGACCTGGACGGAAGTCACCGAATCCAGGGCGCCCGTCGGCTCATCGGCCAGCACAATATCCGGGTCATTGATGAGGGCGCGGGCAATGGCGACGCGCTGCATCTGTCCGCCCGACAGCTGCGAGGGGCGTTTGTGGACGTGCTCGGCCAAGCCGACATCACTCAGGGCACGAAGGGCGCGTTCGCGGCGTTCCGCGGAGGAGACTCCCGACAGGGTGAGTGCCAGTTCCACATTCGCCAGGATGGTCTGGTGGGGAATGAGGTTGTAGCTCTGGAAGACGAAGCCGATGCGGTTATTGCGGTAGGCGTCCCAGTCGCGGTCACGGTAGCGCGCGGTCGATATTCCGTCGATGACCAGATCGCCGGAGTCGAATCGATCCAGGCCACCGATGATGTTGAGCATCGTGGTTTTTCCCGAACCGGATGCACCGAGAATTGCGACAAATTCACTGGTGCGGAAGCTGAGGGAAACCCCGTCGAGCGCCGTTTGAGTGAGGGCTGTGGTGACATACGACTTCCGGATTTCCCGCAGTTCAAGCATGTCCTCAGTCTGGCACACTTTGAGTGTCTACTTCTTCCCGAGTATTCCCTTCCCCACCGCCGATTTTTCCGCTTTCTCTCTAGCGCCCGCCGCCGCGCAGCGGACGCACTCAGGAGGGTGCTTTACCGTCCCACCGTGCGCCACCCATCCAGCGACGCGTACGTTATTTCACGAATTCTGCATATTTGCACCGCTACCGCAATAATGCAAAAAGTCTGCAAATATGAGGCTTCTCTAGTCTTTTCGGCGAACCAGAACAATCGACACAGCTCACGTAATACAAATCTCTCAGACACAAGACCGCACCGCAGGAGCGCATATGGGTGTGCCCCGGAACCATGCGGTTCCGGGGCACACCCATCACATTTGGATCACTCCCATTCGATCGTGGCCGGCGGCTTCGAGGTCACATCAAGCACCACGCGGTTCACTTCCGCCACAGAGTTCGTGATACGCGTCGAAATACGCGCCAAGACGTCGTAGGGCAGACGCGTCCAGTCAGCAGTCATCGCATCCTCGGAAGACACGGGACGCAGAACAATCGGATGCCCGTAGGTACGACCATCACCCTGCACGCCCACACTGCGCACGTCAGCCAGCAGTACCACGGGACACTGCCAGATTTCCGCGTCTAGACCCGCAGCTGTCAGCTCTTCACGAACAATAAGGTCTGCCGCGCGCAGGATATCCAGGTTTTCGCGGGTCACTTCACCCACCACGCGGATTCCCAGACCCGGCCCCGGGAAAGGCTGGCGGTTCACCAGATAATCCGGCAGTCCCAGTTCGCGTCCCACGGCACGCACCTCGTCCTTGAACAGGGTACGCAGAGGCTCGACTAGTTCAAAGGTCATGTCCTCGGGCAGGCCGCCAACATTGTGGTGGCTCTTGATGTTTGCGGTTCCATCACCGCCGCCGGATTCGACAACGTCCGGGTAGAGGGTTCCCTGAACGAGGAACTTCACTTCACCGCCGTCGGCACCGATTTCTTCAATGAGGCGCTTCTGCGCAGCTTCGAAGGAACGGATAAATTCGCGGCCGATGATCTTACGCTTAGCTTCCGGTTCGGTGACTCCCGCCAGAGCGTCGAGGAAGCGCTGGGATTCATCACAGGTCACGACCTTGATGCCCATGCCGCGGGCGTAGTCGTTTTCGACCTGTTCGCGTTCGCCCGCACGCAGCAGGCCGTGGTCGATGAAGAAGCAGGTGAGCTGATCGCCGACGGCCTTGTGCACGAGGGCAGCCGCCACGGAGGAGTCCACGCCGCCGGAGAGCGCGCAGATCACCTGGGCGTCACCGACCTGGGCGCGAATGGCTTCAACCTGCTCGTCCACGATGGAGCCGGTGGTCCACGTGGGTTCCAGGCCTGCGCCGTTGTACAGGAAGTTCTTCAGAGCGTCCTGGCCGAACTGCGAGTGCCCCACCTCCGGGTGCCACTGCAGGCCAAAAAGTCCACGTTCACGGTTTTCAAATGCCGCCACGGGGGTTTCCGCGGTGGATGCGGTCACGGTGAATCCTTCGGGCGCAGCCTGGACTGCGTCTCCGTGGCTCATCCACACGACCTGGTCGAGGGGAGTTCCCCCGAACAGACAGGAACCGTCTTCCACGTTGGCTTCGGTGTGCCCGTATTCGCGGGTTCCCGTGCGCCCCACGGTGCCACCGAGGGCGTGCGCCATGGTCTGGAATCCGTAGCAGATTCCGAGAACGGGAACGCCCGCCTCGAAAATGGAGGAGTCAATGGACGGTGCGCCTTCTTCATAGACGGAAGAGGGGCCACCGGACAGGATGATGGCGGCGGGGTCTTTGGCCAGCATCTGCTCAACCGGCATGGAGTGAGGCACGATTTCCGAGTAGACGGAGGCTTCACGCACGCGACGCGCAATGAGCTGCGCATACTGAGCACCGAAATCGACAACAAGGACGGGGCGAGGAGCATTTCGAGTCACCCGTTCATGGTACCCGTTTCCCCTCCCCCGCTGCGAGGACAGGGCACGAGGTCTTCCACACCTTGAGTGATTGGCGAGGCGGTGGTCGGGAAGGTGCACCGCACATCATCAGGCGCAGAGCCCCTCTCCACCGAGCGCATGCCCGCTAAGTTCTGAGAACAGTTCAGCGTTCGGAAGACAGGTCAAGGCGTTCTGTCGGCATCTCCGACAGGCGCTCATCGACCATGCGCACACCATTCACGCGCGTCTGAACGTCCGATGCGAGAGAGTCATCCTCCCCTTCTTCCGCACGTTCAGCGTGAGGAGATCTCTCGCGGGGAAGGCGATCCTCGTGGGCAGCTGCGTCTTCACGGGGATCGGATTCTCCGCGAGGGGCGACCTCTTCGTCATTCACCGGCTGTTCTTCGAAGCTTTCGTCATCCGCACTGCCCAGCGGCGCCTCTTCCACCTCGCTGCCGTCCGCCTCGTCACCCGCGCGCGGGGCACGCTCAGCAGAAAGGATGCCCCCTTCAGGAGCGGCAGCCTCATCCTGGGGGTCAACGAAAGGCACACTCGGTGTTCCCTGATCACCGGGTTTCTTTTTCGACAGTTCCCACTGGGTTTTCACGAAGGCACGCGTGTCCGGGTGCAGGGCGAGCGCCGTCAGCACGAGGCCACCTCCGACCTCGACCAGCAGCAGGAACGCAGTCCAGGCGACACGCGGCTCCATCACACTTAAACGCCCATCCCCCAGGCTCAGTCCCGCGTACAGCGCGCATCCCGTGTAGGCGAGGGGCAGCAGGGCGGCGGCAAGGCCGGCGGCGGCGAGGTGATCGCGCAGGCGCTCCTGCCCATACCAACGCGACAAGATCACGCCGAAAAGAACCCCGCAGGTCACCAGGATCAGCACAATCCACTGCCCGGGTGCCGTTGTCGGAACCGCCGCAAACAGGGGTACCGCGGGGATCGGCGCAGTGACAGCGGACGAGGGAGTGTGCAGGGCGTCCGCCCCCAGGTAAAACCCGGGGCCGGCAAGCCAAGAAATCGCCCACATAATTGCGTTAGGGGCAAAGAGCACTTGTGCCCCTATGATCAGCGTGTGGTCGATAAGCGAGGCGGGCATGAGCAGTGCGTGTATTCCCTGGACTCGTTCCCAGGAGAGGATCAGGCTCACCCCCAGCGACACGGCGCCCAGAGCCGCCACGGCACCCGTACACCACAGCCCTATGCGCCTACCGACACGCGCCCATGAGGGCAGAGCCATCCATGCGGGAAGCTCCGAGGTGTAGCGGAGCACCGCCCAGGCGGCCGCGCAGAGGGGAATGAGGAGTGCCAGGGGAAGCGCCGTCCACCACTGGGCACGCTGCCCACCCCACGCGGTCAGCGCGACCGATGTCAGCGCAAAAAATGGCACGACCATCCACTGGGAGGCCTGAGGAAAGCTCCTCCCACTGGTGAGCAGCAGGCGTGTCAGGGCAATCAGCAGCAGAGGAACCAGCAGAGGTGTCGCACTGTAGACCACGCCGGATTCGAGGAGACGCGCCCCGAGGAATGCTCCCCACAGGTCGGATCCCATCGCGAAAGCCTGTTCCCAGGTCACCGATTTCATCCAGGAGTTTCCCGAAATAGCGGCGAATCCGGTCAATGTCACGAGGAGGGTCAGCGCCCATCCGATGAAGGCGGCTTCAATCCCCGACAGGGCTGCGCGAGCCCAGCCGTCGGGAAGAGCCACGCGGATCGTCGGGCGCGCTGACACGCGTGTCACCGTTGTTCGGGGAGCAGCATCCACTGCTTCTCCGATCTCTGGGACGACCCGGCTGTCGTGCATCTCCTCGTGTGCCATTGCGTGTGTGCTACTCCCCTACGTCCGGTCTCTCTGACGGTACGGCAACTCCCCGTTAGGAGCGCAGCGCCGCCACGGCCTCGCGAGCCAGCACAGCGGTTTGCGACGGGGTACGCCCCACGCGCACGCCCACGGCTTCCAACGCCTGCGCTTTAGCTGCGGCAGTTCCGGACGAACCGGAGACGATCGCGCCGGCGTGCCCCATGGTTTTTCCTTCCGGGGCGGTGAAGCCGGCAATATAGCCGACAACGGGCTTCGTCATGTTCTCGGCGATCCATGCGGCCGCGCGTTCTTCCGCATCGCCGCCGATCTCACCGATCATGACGACCACGTCAGTGTCGGGGTCTTTCTCGAAGGCTTCCAGCGCGTCGATATGGGTGGTGCCCACCACGGGGTCACCGCCGATTCCGATGCATGTCGTGAATCCCAGATCCCGCAGTTCGTACATCAGCTGGTAGGTCAGCGTGCCCGACTTGGAGACCAGGCCGATACGGCCGCTACCGGTAATGTCCGCGGGGGTGATGCCCACGTTGCATTCTCCGGGGGTGATGATGCCGGGGCAGTTCGGTCCGATCAGGCGCACACCGCGTTCGCGCGCGTAGGTCACAAACGCAACGGAGTCCGCAACGGGGATGCCTTCGGTGATGACGACCAGGGTTTCAATCCCTGCGTCCACTGCTTCAATGGCCGCGTCTTTTGCGAAGGCCGGCGGGACGAAGAGAACGGAGACGTTGGCACCCGTGGCCTCGCGGGCTTCAGCGACGCTCCCGTAGACGGGCACGTCCACGGAGCCTGCGACGACGTTTGCAGCACCCGATCCGTAGGGTTCGACCTCGAAGGTGACCGTGGTTCCCGCTTTGCGCGGGTTGACGCCACCGACAATGTGCGTGCCCGCGGAGAGCATGCGTGCCGTGTGCTTGCGGCCTTCAGAACCGGTCATTCCCTGAACGATGACGCGGGAGGAAGCATTGATAAAAATCGACATGAGGAGGTTCCTTTTCGCAATCAGCGGCCAGCTGCCAGTTCTGCGGCACGGCGCGCGGCACCGTCCATGGTGGGTTCCATATGGATCAGGGGGTGGGAAGCTGCTGCCAAAATGGCGCGTCCTTCCTCGACTTTGTTTCCGTCCAGTCGCACGACCAGGGGTTTCGTCGCGGATGCCCCCAGGGTCTCCAGTGCGCCCAGGATTCCCTTGGCGACTTCGTCGCAGGCAGTAATGCCGCCGAAGACGTTGACGAAGACGGAGCGCACCTGCTCATCTCCCAGGATGACGTCCAGTCCTCGTGCCATCACTTCGGCGGAGGCGCCGCCGCCGATATCCAGGAAGTTTGCGGGTCGCACACCCAGATCTTCGCCGGCCATTGCAACAACGTCGAGGGTGGACATCACCAGTCCGGCGCCGTTTCCGATGACGCCGACCTGTCCGGCCAGTCGCACGTAGTTCAGTCCCGCTTCGCGCGCCTGGGCTTCGCGGGGGTCCTGTGCGGCGGTGTCTTCCAGGGTCTCGCGACCCGGATGACGGAAGGATGCGTTGTTGTCCAGGGAGACTTTGCCGTCCAGGGCGAGGATGTCGCCTTCGTCTGTCATCACCAGGGGGTTGACCTCCACCAGGGTGGCGTCTTCGGTGATGTAGGTTTCCCAGAGTTTCACCAGAACGGGAGTGACTTTTTCTGTCCGTTCGGCATCAAATCCGGCTTCCGTGAGGATCTGTCGAGCGACCTCAGCATCGATGCCCTTCTCCGGATCCAGGCCGACTTTGGCCAGAGCTTCCGGGCGTTCCTTTGCCAGGGTTTCGATGTCCATGCCGCCTTCGCGCGAGCACATTGCCAGGTGACGACGTCCGGAGCGATCCAGAAGGATCGAGAAGTAGTATTCCTCTGCGATGTTGCTTCCCGCAGCGATCAGCAGGGTGCGGACGATGTGACCTTTAATGTCGAGTCCAAGGATTTCTTCGGCTCGCTGGGCGGCTTCTTCCGGGGTGCGTGCAAGCTTGACGCCGCCGGCTTTTCCGCGTCCGCCAGTTTTCACCTGAGCTTTGACAACGACGAGGTCATGAGTCGCAAGGAGCTGTTCTGCCGCGCTGCGCGCTTCCTCCGGTGAAGTTGCGACGATACCGGGCAAAACGGGCACTCCGTGGGCAGCAAAGATGTCCCGCGCTTGGTATTCGTAGAGGTCCACACCTCATCCCTTCTGTCGTGTCAGCGGAAAATCCCGTGACGTGTATGTTCTCGCGCGGAGAGCAACTCCGCGCGGCGCTCTGTTCCCAGGGTAGTCCTTCGGGTTCACTCTCTTCGCATTGGCGAGGCCGTGCGCCGATCGTGCACCTTTCACGTTCAGGAGGAGATTTTCTCCATGGGCGCCATGCGCACCAGGAGACGCTTTTCTGCCATCCCGAATTGGATGCGCGCGATCGTCCGTTCTCCCCCGTTTTCGAGGCCGAGGACGGTTCCTTCCCCGAGGGTTGCGTGTCGCACCCGATCCCCCACGGACAGGCTGTCCGGTGCCAGGGTAGTTTTGGGTGCCGTTGCTCCCACGGAAGGGCGTTCGATTTTGCTTGTGCGCGCCAGGGGACGCAGGGGGCTGCCCGCGGGTAGTCCGGTGCCGCGCCCAAAGGTGGGGCTTCCATCGTCATCATTCCAGGAGGAACGAGCGGCTGTGCGTTCACGCAGTCGCTGCATGGACGTCGCGGAGCGTCGCACTTCGAGCAGGTGCGCGGGAATGTCGTCGAGGAATCGCGAGGGCGGCATTTCCTGGGGCATTCCCCAGGCGCTGCGGACAGCGGCTCGCGTGAGGTAGAGCCGCTGCCGGGCGCGGGTGATGGCCACGTAGGCCAGGCGGCGTTCTTCTGCGAGTTCTGCGGCTTCCCCGAGGGATCGCTGGTGCGGGAAGGTTCCGTCCTCCATGCCCGTGACAAAGACGACGGGAAATTCGAGACCTTTGGCCGTGTGAACAGTCATCAGGGTGACTTGGCCGGAGCGCTGTTCTTCGCTGGGCACCTGGTCGGAGTCGGCGACCAGGGCAACGCGTTCCAGGAATCCGGCGAGGGTTCCGCTGTCGTCTCCCGATGCCGCGTAGTCGCTGGCCACCGCATGCAATTCGGCGAGATTTTCGACTCGCGAGGCGTCTTGCGGGTCGTCCGAGCGTCGCAGTTCCGCGAGGTATCCCGTGCGGTCGAGAATTTCTTCGAGGATCTGCGCGGCGTGGGCGCCCCGTGTTTCCGCTGTGCGCAGGGTTTCGATGAGTCCCCAGAATCCCGCTGCGGCTGAGGCTGCGCGGGCGCTGAGTCCGGCAACGGGAGGAGCGGGTTCGAGATTCTGTTCCCCCGCAATTCCGGAGTTTTCCACGCGAGAGGACGCACGGTCAACACTTTCCGGGGCATTCTCCGCCGGAGCGGTCTCCGCGGGTGTGACATCCACGCTTTCCGAGGCGCGCTCCGCAGGCGGAACACTTGCACCCTCCGCCGCGCGCGTCACACCACCCGCATCCTCGGCAATTCCGAGGTCGATTCCTTCCCCTTCGCCGCGGGGGCTTCCCTGCTGAATCCAGCAGTGACGCAGCGCCTGCCCCAGAGAGACTCCGTATCGGTCGGCGTGTGCCAGCAGGGCTTCTTCCGCTTTCGCGCCGATTCCTCGGCGAGGAGTATTGAGGATCCGTCGCACGGCCACGGTATCGTCCGGGTTCGACACCACCTGGAGATAGGCCAATGCGTCTTTAATTTCTTTGCGTTCGTAGAAGCGCGTGCCGCCGACGACCCTATAGGGGATCCCCTGGCGGATCAGGAGTTCTTCGATGGCTCGCGACTGGGAGTTCGTCCGGTAGAACACGGCGATGTCGCCCCAGTCGTAGTCTTTGTCGCACAGTCGGTCGATTTCTGCGATGACGAAACGCGCTTCATCCCGGTCAGAATCCGCGGCATCCATGACGATGGGGGCGCCGTCGCCCGACGAGGTCCACAGGTTTTTGGCTCGGCGTCCCTCGTTGCGGGAGATGATGGCGTTGGCCGCGGAAAGGATGTTCTGTGTGGAACGGTAGTTCTGTTCCAGCAGGATAGTGCGCGCACCCGTGAAGTCGCGTTCAAATTCCTCGATATTGCGGATTGTTGCGCCGCGGAAGGCATAGATCGACTGATCGGAGTCACCGACGACGGTGAGTTCTGCCGGAAGCACCCCGTCATCTCCGCTTCCCACCAGTTCGCGCACGAGGACATACTGCGCGTGGTTGGTGTCCTGGTATTCGTCGACGAGGATGTGACGGAAGCGCCGGTGGTAGTGTTCGGCGATTGCAGGGTTTTCATGCAGCACCTGGACGGCTCGCATGATGAGGTCGTCGAAGTCGACGGCGTTGGCCTGGTTGAGGCGCCGCTGGTAGTCGTAGTACGCCTGGACAACGACCCGCGAAATGGGGTCGTTGGGGGCGGTGCCCTCATATTCTTCCGGGGTGATCAGCTCATTCTTCAGGTCGGAAATGCGCGCAGCAATGAGCTTGGGCGTGAAGCGCTTGATGTCAACGTCCGCGGCTTTGAGCACCATCTGGATGAGGCGCTGCGAGTCCTGCGCGTCGTAGATGGTGAAGGTAGAGGTCAGCCCCGCCGCCCGATATTCGCTGCGCAGCAGTCGCACGCAGGCCGAGTGGAAGGTGGAGACCCACATGCGTTGCGCCGCTCCCCGACCGACCAGCGCCCCCACGCGTTCGCGCATTTCTGCGGCGGCTTTATTCGTGAAGGTGATGGCCAGGATTTCTCCGGCGCGCGCGCGTCCGGTGGCCAGGAGGTAGGCGATCCGGTGGGTGAGCACGCGGGTTTTGCCCGAGCCTGCACCGGCCATGATGAGCAGCGGGGCACCTTCGTGGACAACGGCTTCGTACTGCTGGTCGTTGAGGCCACGGGTGAGTGCGTCCGTTGAGGGCGCAGCATCGTGGGCATCGTACGTCCAGGGGGACGAGGCATCTCCCGCCTTTTCCGTATTCCCGTACCCGCGCACTGCGCTCTCCGTCTGCCCCGGGGCAGAGGTCGGCGGGTGCGCATCGTAGGCGTCGACATCGTAGAGGGGAAGCGACGAGGCGGAGGGGGGTTCTTCCCCAAAGGAGAGGGGAAGTTCCGGCAGGCTGGAGAAATCTGTGTTCATCACTATCCACTCTAAAACAGGGGGCGGACATCTCCGATACGTTCTCTCCGAGGGCGAAGGAAAAGACACGTATCTTGACATGCCATCAGACGCAAGGAACACAGGCCTCACGGGAGGGGGCGAAGGCCTCGAGTGTCAGCAGAGGGGATAACTTCCCCTGATTCCGCTTCCCTCATTCCAGCAGATACGGGTGTGGCCCCGCCGCGCCCCCCGGCGCCCCCCCCACCCACCCCAACCCCGGGACGGCGTGGTTGGCCGGGGGGTGGGGGGGGTTCGG
>CAURIY010000012.1:0-43835 GCA_963525415.1 uncultured Actinomyces sp. | reverse complement strand
CCCGCGACCCTCACCTTGGCAAGGTGATGCTCTACCAACTGAGCCACATCCGCACTCAAACCAGGAACCCCGGCTTGGGAACGCATGGAAGCCTAACAGGGTTTTCCGATCCAGAACAAATCGATTCGCCGTGTCACCGGTCACACGCCACCCTCAAAGTACAGAAAACCCGCAGAAAATCACGACAAATTCACCGACTTCCCCCACGCTTTTCCCGCGTTCCCTCCGCCTCGTTCGAGGCGGGCTCTCCCTCTTCCGGCGCGCCCTCCCCCGTCGCCCCCTCACTCCCCCATAGCCTTAGAGGCGTGAGCAACGCACCTATCCCCGAGGACTTCACCACAGCCCTCCTCAGTCTGCGCGATGCTGCACACCCTCTGGTCATGCGCGAAGAAATTCCCGCACCCTCACGTCTTGCCCCCTGGAGCGCCGCACTTGCCATTCGCACCCAGGCCGAAGCCCACGATGAAGCACTGGGACTGGGACGCTTCATCGTCCTCCACGACCCGGACGGCCAGGCCGGCTGGAACGGCGACTTCCGCCTCGTGATGCAGCTGCGCGCACAGATCGATGCAGAAATGGGAACTGACCCCCTGCTCTCGGAAGCTCTGTGGCACTGGGCGCACGACTGCCTCGACGAACGAGGCGCAGGATTCCACGACCTCACGGGCACCGTCACGCGTGAAATGTCAGAATCTTTTGGTGGACTTATCCTTCGAGGATCCACTCTCTACGTAGAAATTCGCACATCCCTCACCCCCAATACTCCGTGGATCGGGGAACATCTCCTGGCCTGGCAGGACTTCATGTGCCGCATCACCGGTGTGGACTCCCACCGCTTTTTGGAAGGGGCATAACTCGTGCTGATCGACAACCCCTGGGGGCTCCCCCAGGGAGATGCTGACTCCCCTCTCCTCATTGCAGAACCCCGAGGCGGGATTCCCGAGGTCATCAGCACCCCCGATGCCCTCAATGCCATGCGCGCCCAGCTCTCCGCCTCGAACCACCCCGTCGCCCTCGACGTCGAACGCGCCCAGGGCTTCCGCTACGGTTCCGATCCCTACCTCGTTCAGATTCGCCGAGAAGACACGGGGCTTTTCCTCATTGATTCCGCCGCCCTCACCGACCTCAGCTGCCTGCAAGAAGGCCTCAACGGGTGTTGGATTCTGCACGACGCTTCTCAGGATCTGCCTAATCTGCGCTCCCTGGGACTCACCCCACCCGAACTTTTTGACACGCAGATGGCCGCACGCCTGGTGGGCTTGGAGCGTTTCGGCCTGGCCGCGGTGTGCGAGCAGGTTCTGGGACTCGCCCTCCTCAAAGATCACCAGGCCGCGAACTGGTCGGTGCGCCCTCTACCCCAGGACTGGCTGCGCTACGCGGCTCTGGACGTCGAGCTCCTGACGGCGCTGCGTGAGCGTCTCCTCGAGTCTTTGGATCACCTGGGGCGCGTCTCGTGGGCGGAGGAAGAATGCGCCCACATCCTCCAGCTTCCTCCTCCCGCACCCAAACCCGATCGCTGGCGTTCCCTTCCCGGCTTGGGGAAGGTATCCTCACGTCGCGCCCTCAACGTTGCACGCGAACTGTGGGAAACCCGCGACGATATTGCCCGAGAGCTGGATATTGCGCCCGGACGACTGGTGCGCAATGCGGGACTGGTGCAGGCTGCTCAGCGTCCGCCTCGTACCAAGCATCACCTCATGGGTATTGCCGAGTTCCGCTCCCCCGTCGCACGCCAGTACGCCTCGCAATGGCTGGAAGCAATTTCCCGCGGACTCACCGCCGTGGACAGCGACCTTCCTCCGCTGCGTCGCCCCGTGGACACCGACGCGATCCCCGATCCGCGTCACTGGGGACGCGTCAACCCCGCCGGTCAGGCGCTCCTTCAGAAGATTCGCGAGGCGGTGGCGCGGCGAGCGCAGCAGCTGGAGATCACGCAGGACATCCTCCTCGAACCGCGTATTCAGCGGGCGTGTGCGTGGGAATTTGCCGATCGTCGCCCGGTCGCCGCTGAAAAGCTGGAGGATTTCCTGCGCGAGCAGGGGGCACGTCCCTGGCAGATGAGCGAAGCTTCACCCGCGCTCGCGAAGGCTCTCTCGAGGCGGTAAAGCGCTTACGCTTCCCCGCCTTCCTTTCCCCCGTGGATGCCTAGGAGCCCTCCGCGTACGAGGGGTGCAGCGCCTCGTCTATCACGGACGCAAGGTCGGGGGCGGTCAACCCCAGGTGCTGCAGAACGGAAGCCCGCGTCGCCTGCGCGAGGAAAGTCCGCGGAATTCCCCGCGTTTCCACGCGAATACCCGTATCGGCCAGAAGATCGCGCACCGCCCAGCCGAAGCCACCTTCGACCACGCCATCCTCCAGGGTGAGCACAAGATCGGAATCCGCACACGCTTCTTTCAGCTCGTGCGGAACCGGGAGCAACCAGCGCGGATCCACCAGGCGCACCGAGTACCTGTCCGCCACAAGGTCGGCCACCTCACGCGCGAGGGGGACGAGGGATCCCGCTGCCACCAGGGTTATGCGGGGGCGCGGCTGAGAAAAGTCGTCCTCACGCAGCACATCCACACAGCCCAGGCGACGAAGCGCCGGGATGTCCTCGGGCAGCGCCCCCTTCGGGTAGCGCACCACCGTCGGGGCATCGTGCACATCCAGAGCTTCCCGCAGCTCTTCACGCAGCGTCGCGGCATCGCGCGGCGCAGCCAAACGCAGTCCCGGAACGAGCTGGAGCATCGCGATATCCCACATGCCATTGTGTGAGGCTCCGTCATCACCGGTGATCCCCGCGCGATCCAGAACAAAGGTCACGCCCTCGCGGTGCAATCCCACGTCCATGAGCACCTGGTCGAATGCGCGATTGAGGAAGGTGGCGTACACGGCAAAAACGGGGTGAGCGCCCGCGTAGGCCATTCCCGCGGCCGCAGTGACCGCGTGCTGTTCGGCAATGCCAACGTCGATCACACGATCGGGATACGCCTCGTGGAAGGGACCGAGTCCCACGGGGAGCATCATCGCGGCCGTTAAGCCGACAACATCGGGGCGTTCGTGAGCGATCTGGAGAATCTCCTCGGCAAAGACGCTCGTCCACCCGAAGCGCGCGGGAGCTACCGGAAGTCCCGTCTCCGGGTGAATGCGCCCCACCGCGTGGAAGCGATCGGCCAGGTCTTCTTCCGCCGGAGTGTAGCCTCGTCCCTTTTCGGTCATCACGTGGACGAGAACCGGGGAATTGAGAGCACGCGCCCGAGACAGGATCTGCTCGATCTCCGCTTCATCGTGCCCGTTGACAGGACCCAAGTATTTCAGTCCCAGGTCTTCAAACATGGCCTGCGGGATCAGCGCGTCTTTCAGGCCGGTTTTCAATCCGTGCAGCGCTTCGTAGGTGTGGCGCCCCGGCATTCCCAGTTTGAGGAGGGCGCGCTTCCCCCAGGACAGAGCCTTCTCGTAGTTCTCCGAGGAGCGGAGCATGTCGAGGTGGCGTGCGACGGCTCCGATGGTGGGAGCGTAGGAGCGCCCGTTGTCATTCACCACGATGAGGACGCGGCGCGTGGGGTCGGCCGTAATATTGTTGAGTGCTTCCCAGGCCATGCCTCCGGTCAGCGCACCATCACCGATGACGGCCACCGTCCACGAAGTATCCCCCCGGCGAGCCTTTTCACGAGAAATCCCATCCGCCCACGAGATAGATGTCGAAGCGTGGGAGTTTTCGACCACATCGTGCTCAGATTCGGCGCGCGACGGGTAACCGGACAGTCCACCTTCCTGGCGGAGCGCACTGAAATCTTGACGCCCCGTCAGCAGCTTGTGAACGTAGGTCTGGTGTCCCGTATCAAAAACCAGAGTGTCTCGAGGGGAGTCAAAAACCCGATGAAGGGCGATCGTTAATTCCACTACCCCCAGGTTGGGGCCGAGGTGACCTCCCGTGCGCGAAACGTCACGAATCAGCTGGGAACGAATCTGCCCGGCGAGTTCACGAAGTTCAGGTGCGCTGAAGGCATCGAGGTCGCGCGGTGAGCGAATGCGTCCCAGCAGGGAAGCATCGGAAGTGGATTCAACCATGAGGGCGATTCTAGTGCGCGCGGACACAAACGCCCACTGAACTCCTTTTTCGCTCCGTGAGGCGTATCGCCCTGTGTCCCTCAGCGCACAGCTGGGGCGACGACGACTAGGATGGATCTGTCATCTCCTGTTTACCTGGAAGAAGGTCACCATGACAAAGACCATCGCACCGTACGGCCAGTGGGATTCACCTGTAACCAGCGAATCTTTCACCGCTCGTTCGGTCACCTTGTCACAGGTTCGCATTGACGGCTCCGACACCTACTGGGTGGAAGGAAATCCCGCCGAAGGAGGGCGCAATACCCTGCTGCGTCGCGGAGCTCTGGGAGCCATCAGTGAAATTCTTCCTCTGATTGACGGAGTACGTCTGCCCGACGTCCGCACGCGTGTCCACGAATACGGCGGCCGCGCCTACGCGGTGCTCGACGGCCTCATCGTTTTCTCCGACGGTTTCGACGGCCGCGTCTACGCATTCAACACGCACGAAAGCCGCCGCGGCAACATCCCACTGACTCCCCTGTCGAAGGTTCGCTACGGCGACTTTGAAATTGACGAGGTGCGCGGCCTGGTCTACGCGGTAGCGGAAGACCACAGCGTGGAGGGCGAACCCGTCAACAGCTTGGTGGCAATTCCCCTGGACGGAAGCGCGGGACGTAATTCCTTCCAGATCCGCGCGCTGCACGCCGAAAGTGACTTCGTTGCTGCCCCCGCTCTGTCCCCCGACGGCTCGAAGCTGGCATGGTTGAGCTGGAATCACCCGGACATGCCGTGGACGCGTTCCGCTCTCCACGTGACATCCCTTGACTTTGCCGGCCACATGACCGCCTCCGTCACCCTGGTGGATCAGCCCGAGGTCTGCGTCTACGAACCCCGGTGGACGTTGAGCGGAGAGCTCATTCACGTGGACGATTCGACCGGTTGGGCGAACCTCTTCCGCACCGAAGGCTTTACCTGGCGTGAAGGCGAAGGGGTGAGCGACTGGACGACCCGTCTGCGCACGCGCCCCCTCCACCCGGGCGAACGTGCCTTCTCGCACCCCCACTGGCGCCTGGGTCTGCACTCCTTCGACAACTTGGATCACGAATACCTGGTGTGCTCCTGGGCGGAGGACGGAATCTGGCACATCGGTACCGTTCGCCTCGACAATGGGATGAGCGAAGAGTGGCCAGTCGGCTGGTGGCCGATTGGCAACGTCGCATCCCAGGACGGACGCGTCGTCTTCCTGGCGGACTCCGCTACCCACTCCCCCGCGATCGTCGAGATCAAGGGCGGGCTTGTGGAAATCTTGCGCTCCGCCTCGGAAGCAGAAATTGACGAGGACCTGGTCTCTTCCGCCCAGCAGCTCTCCTGGCAGACGCGCGACGGGGAAAGTGCACACGGGTTCTACTACCCTCCCTGCAACCCCGCATACGAGGCGCCCGAGGGCACTCTTCCGCCCCTGCTGGTCAACGTTCACGGCGGCCCCACGGCCTCCGCTCACCCGGGTTTGCAGATTGCCTTCCAGTACTGGACTTCTCGGGGGTATGCGGTACTCGACGTCAACTACCGCGGTTCTACGGGATACGGGCGTACCTATCGTGAACGTCTCAACGGTCAGTGGGGCAAGATGGACGTTGAGGACTGCATTGACGGCGTGAATTTCCTCGTGGAGCAGCGTTTGGTCGATCCGTCTCGCGTGGCAATTCGCGGTGCCTCTTCCGGTGGCTTGACCGTCCTCATGGCATTGGCGTCCTCGGATGTGTTTACCGCGGGAACTTCCTTCTATGGGGTTGCAGATCTTGCGGCCCTTCCCGCACAGACCCACAAGTTTGAATCTCAGTACGCCTATCGCCTCATCGGATCCGATGATCTATCGAATCCCGTGTGGCAGGAGCGCTCGCCGCTGAATCACGTGGAGAACATTCACGCTCCGCTGCTCATGCTCCAGGGAGATGAAGACCGGGTGGTTCCGCTGGAACAGGCTCAGGCCATGCACCGTGCGCTCACCTCGCAGGGCAAACCCGTGTCCTTGAAGGTTCTGCCCGGTGAGGGACACGGTTTCCGTTCCGCGGAGAACATCACGCAGGCATGGGAAACGGAACGCTCGTTCTACAGCCAGATCTGGGGATTCAACACCGATTCTTCGGCGTGCGTGATCGAGAATTTCTGAGCGTCTGACGCACTGTGGGGGGTGGGGGGGACCAGAGGTTAGCCCCCCCCCCCCCCCCCCAGGTAATGTAAGTCCGCGGACAGAAAGGTCAGTGCCGACGACGCAGCGAGGCGACGCACTCCACGTGGTGGGTGTAGGGGAAAAGATCCCACGCCTCGAAAGATTCCACTTCATATCCGGCGGCGCACAGGTCACGCAGGTCGCGCGCACCCGCAGCTGGATCGCAGGACACAAGGACGATGTGTTCGCTCTGAGCCTGAGCAATTCCCCGGCACACGTCCAGACCGGCACCCGAACGCGGCGGGTCGAGCACGACGACATCTGGACGTCCCAGCTCATGCGCCATATCTGCGATGGCCTCACCGTCGACATCCCCCACGTAGGCGGACACTCCCCGCCCCTCCAGATTGCGATAGGCGTCGGCCACCGCCCCCTCGTCCCCTTCCAGGGTGACGATCTGAGCGTCACTTCCCAGACGAGCAGCCATGGGCAGGGTGAAAAGTCCCGCGCCCGAGTAGAGCTCCATCACCCGCTTCGTGCCCTCGGGGATACGCGACATCACAGCCGAGGCGAGAATTTCCGGAGCCTGCACGTGGGTCTGCCAAAACCCCTGGGGACGCACGTCGTAGGAGAAAAGCTGCCCGTCCACGGCAACAGTCCACGTCAGCGGGCCGCGATGCTCATTCCCTTCGTGATCCCACACTTTTTCGTGGGTGACGACCACGGGAGAGTTGCCGTTCGGTGCAACGACTCGGATACGATCCCCGGGATTCCAGCGCGTACGCCACGCTGATTCGTCACCAAAAATACCGAGTTCTCCCACGGCAGGTGACGCCAGGGGCATCGAGCGCAGGGGGTGAATGCGGCGGCTGCGGTATCCCTGCATGCCCGCTCGGGAGTGCTCATCGATCATGAGGTCGATGCGGGTACGACGACCGGTTACATCGTCCTCGCCCTCATCCATAGGTGCGGGACGCACGCGTACTCCACCAAGGTCTCGCACGCGTGAAGCCACCTCTTCCCCACCCACGCGCCGCAGCTGGCCTTCGATCACCGCTGTTTTCCAGCGGAGCTGTGCCGACGGATGCACATGCGCAAGTTCGCCTCCGCCCACACCGTCAGGCCCCGCCTCGTCCCACACGCTGGGAATGCGATCCTCAGATGCCTCGAGAATCTCGATAGCGTCCGCCCAGGCCAGCGTCTTCTGCTCCACGTTCACGCGCGCACGCACGCGCTCCCCCGGGAGGGCGTGACGCACGAAGACCACGCGCCCTGCCTCGTCGCGTGCCACGCAGGCACCACCGTGGGCAGGCTCCCCCACGCGCAGGTCGAGGATCGGGCGCTCGGCCGGCCGCACTGTCCCGCGTCGCTGACCGGAACGTCGGCGTGAAGAGGCGGATGAGGGACGAGGGGTCATGCTTTCTCCTGGTGAGAGTGCGTGCCCGATACAGCAACGCGGACGGACGGATCGTGAGGAATAACCGTTGAGGAGGGCTGCTGTTCCGCGCCAGCTTCCTCGTGATCACGGGCAGAGGGGGCCTTCCGGAAGGGATCGTTAATACTCTGACGTCCCTCCACGACCTCGTCTTCGCCGAGTTTCCAGGGAACGGTCGTCAGCACCACGCCGGGCACTCCCATCAGGGCATTATGCATCCGCAGAGCCGTCTGGTTGTGCATGATGTTCTCCCACCAGTGCTGCACCAGAAATTGCGGAATGTAGATGACGAGCATCTCGCCGGGGCTGCGCCTGCGCAGGGCACGCACATAGGACACGACCACGCGCGTCACATCGCGATAGGGAGCAGACACCAGGGTCAGCGGAACCGGAAGGCCGGATTCTTTCCACTCCGAGCGAATGTGCGCTTCCTCCGCCGCATCCGACACGACCGACACAATTTCGAGAGAGGAGGGCGAGGCAGCGCGGGCAGCGCCGATCGCGCGCATGGAGGGGCGCGACAGGTTCGACACCAAGACCAGGGCACGGACACGGCTGGGCAGCGCGCGTTTTGCTCCCCAGTCGTCCACACGGAGTTGACCTCGAATGAGGTCGTAGTGGTGGCGGATTGCCCGCTGGACTCCGAAGACCACGGCGATCATCAGCAGGGTGATCCAGGCTCCGTGCGTGAACTTTGTCAGCAGCACAATGACGAGGACAAAGCCGGTCATCATAAAGCCAACGATATTGACCGCTCGTGAACGCAGCACACGGCGACGATCTGTCCCGTTCTGCGGCAGGCGAAGTTCCCTGTTCCAGTGGCGAATCATGCCCAGCTGCGACAGGGTGAAGGAAATGAAAACTCCGACCACGTAGAGCTGAATCAGGTGGGTGACCTGAGCGTTGAAACCCACGATGAGGGCGCAGGCACCGAAAGCCAGAACCACGATGCCGTTGGAATACGAGAGGCGATCTCCGCGCTTGTAGAGCTGGCGCGGCAAAAAGGCGTCATGGGAGAGCACCGAAGCCAGCGTGGGGAACCCGTTAAAAGCGGTGTTCGCGGCCAAAATGAGGATCAAGCCGGTCACGATGGTCACCAGCAGGAACAGCGCGGTTCCGCGTCCAAAAATGGTTTCTGCCAGCTGACCGATCACCGGGTCGAGGGCAATATTTCCAACGGATTGGCCGTTCAAGCTGAGCTGGTGTTCGGGAAAGTCCACGACGCGCACGCGCGTTGCGCGGGCAAGAACAAGGATCGACAGCATCATGGCCGCGGCGATAGTGCCGAGCATTGCCAGGGTAATTCCGGCGTTACGCGACTTGGGGCGACGGAACATCGGCACCCCGTTGGAAATCGCTTCCACGCCGGTGAGCGCTGCACAGCCGGAGGAAAACGCGCGCATGAGAAGGAACAGTCCCCCCAGGCCGACCAACCCGTCAACGTGTTCGGATGCGGGAACAACGTCATAGATTGCGCTGGGAGCCATCGCCAGGTGTCCCGTTGCCATTTTCCAGAATCCCACGCACACCATGAGGGCAATCGCGCCCATGTACACGTAGGTGGGGATCGCAAAAGCTCCGCCCGCTTCCTTCGTTCCCCTCAGGTTCAACAGAGTGAGGATCACGACGAGGAGGACGGCCAGCAGCACCTCGTGTCCCGCAAGCGTCGGGAATGCGGTGGTGACGTAGCGCGCGCCCGAGGAGACGGAAACGGCAACGGTGAGCACGTAGTCCACCAGGAGAGCCGAGGCGACCAACAGACCCCACGTGGGACCGAGATTCGTGGTCACCACCTCGTAATCGCCGCCACCGGAGGGATAAGCACGCACAGTTTGCCGGTAGGACAGGACGACGACGGCCAATACGACCGCGACCATAACCCCGACCCACAGGGAGTGCATCACCGCAAGGGAGCCAGCCAAGGCCAGTGTTAAAAGAATTTCATCCGGAGCGTAGGCCACGGACGACAGGGCGTCGGAGGCGAAAACCGGGAGAGCAATTCTTTTGGGAAGAAGCTGGTGTCCCATGGCGTCGGAACGCATGGGGCGGCCAATCACAACCCGTTTGGCATAGTCGATGACAGTGGACACGAATCCAGAGTAATCCTCATTCCTTCCCGACGAGGAATTTCTCCCCGGGGACGCTACCGGTGTCATCCGCTGCCACGGAGCACGCCGTCCCCGCAAAGATGCACAAATCCCCCAGATGCGAGTAGCGTGGTAGCCGTGCATTTCGTCATTATGGGTTGCGGCCGAGTGGGGGCACTTCTCGCCACCACGCTTGATGCAGAAGGCCATTCAGTTGCCGTCATCGATTCGGATTCCAAGGCGTTCTCACGTCTGCCCTCCGACTTTTCGGGGCGTCGTGTCACGGGACTGGGCATGGATCGCGAGGCCTTGCGACAGGCGGGCATTAAGGACGCCTACGCTTTTGCCGCGGTGTCGAATGGCGATAATTCAAACATCATTGCCGCGCGCGTTGCGCGGGAAACATTCCATGTCGAACGGGTCGTCGCCCGCATCTACGATCCTCGTCGCGCCTTCGTCTACGAACGCCTCGGGATCCCGACCGTTGCCACGGTCAAGCGCACCGCAGAGTCCGTCCTGCGCCGTCTCCTGCCGCCGGATGCGGCCGTAACCTGGACGCATCCGGCGGGCATGGTGTCTCTGGTGACCGCCACTCCCGTTGTGGACTGGTACGGCCTACCCTTCCCCCTGGTGGAAGACCTGACGGGCGAACGTATCGCTTTTGTTTCCCGTCTGGGAGCGATTGTCCCCGCGCGTTCCGACTACGTCGTCCAGGAACACGATCAGCTCTACTTTGCGATTGCCGGTCAAGATCCCACTCAGCTTCGCCGTCTCCTCACGCGCGCTCCGCGCCTTGAGGACTGATTTCATCTCAGAGGGTTCCCATGAAAATTGTCATCGCAGGAGCGGGGTCCGTCGGACGTTCGGTCGCACTTGAACTGCTGGATCACGGCCATGAGGTCACACTTATCGACAAAAACCCCGACCAGTTGCGCGTGGCCTCCGTTGCCGACGCCGACTGGGTTCTGGCCGACGCCTGCTCCCCCGAGGCGCTGGCGGATGCGGGAATCGCCGATGCCGACGTCATGCTGTCCGCCACCGGTGACGACAAGGCGAACCTGGTGATCTCCCTGCTGGCAAAAACAGAATTCGCGGTTCCCCGCGTCGTGGCGCGCTTGAACAACCCGAAGAACGAATGGTTGTTTGACGCCTCCTGGGGAGTGGACGTCCCCGTTTCGACCCCGCGCATTATGACGGCTCTCGTGGAAGAAGCCGTGAGTGTCGGCACCCCCGTGCGCCTCTTCTCTTTCAATTCGGCGGATGTGTCGATGTACGCGATCGTTGTCCCGCACGACTCCCCCGTCGCGGGTCGCAATGTCGGAGACGTGACGCTTCCTCCGCGCATTGTGCTCACCGCGCTCCTGCGCGACGGCCGACCCCTCACCCCCTCAAACGATGATGTCTTTGAAGCGGGAGATGAACTGATCCTGCTGGTGTCGAACCAGAGCGCTCAGCTTCTATCTCGCCTGGAAGAAACCATCACGGGCACAAGCCGCGCATAAGACACTGCGTTTTACTCAGACGGTGTCGATGAGCGCATAACGAAGGGACGCAATCCCACCCAGGTCAGCCAGCACACCGGCAGGAACAGCGGGAGTCCCAACGCGAGCTTGGCCACTCCCAGGGCGACCACATACCCGCCCCACCACAGGGGCAACTGCACCAGGAAACGCACCGCAAACATCGCTGCCCACAGCAGCGTCACCGTACGGCAGCGACGCACCAGGGGGGCGTACGCCTCGTCACGCATCCACCCGGCGGGAAACTGCTGCACCCAGCCCAAAGCCCACGCGAGCGCGGGACGCCCCGCCAGAACCGTCAGCATCAGCGCCGCGCACCACGCGGCCGCCGTAATAATTCCCCAAGCGAAGTAGTTTTCGCTGCGCCCCGACCACAGCGCCCACGCCACGCTGATCCCCACGCCCAGCAGACCCGACAGAGCCTGCGTGAGGGGCTGACGCTGGATCAGACGCAGGACGCACAGGATGAGCGCCGCGCCGCCGGCTGCGATGAGAGGACGCAGCAGATCGTGGGTCACCAGATAGACGTTCACGAACAGGAGACCGGGAAGCAGTGCCTCGCATGCTCCTCGCCATCCCCCGACGACCTGTGACCAGGAAAAAGTCTCGTCGTCGAGGTGGGACAACGCCGCAGGATAGCGGGAAGGCGAGGTATTCACGCGCACTCCTGTTTCAGTGTTCGCTCACAACAATGCGGTACAGGGGGTTCACGATGACAAAATGCCCCGCCTGGATGCCTACCGTCCCTTCGACTTCCACGTGACGTCCCACGTGGAAGCCCGGAATGTCCGAGCGCCCCGGCCAGCGCAGGTCGATCGACCCAGTACCGTCATAGAGTTTGGCTTCCAGCAGGGGCATCTGCCCCACGGGATGGTAGGTCACCGACTGAAGGGTTCCAAACAGGAGCACTTTTTGGCGATCTGACACGTCACTGATCGGGGTGCGTCCGCGTTTTGCACGCGTACGATCCACGTCGCTGGCTTCGATGCTGTCGCGTGAACTCGCATTCATCCGAGCAGTCAGGCGCTGCCAGAATTCCCGCAGACGCTGAGCGCGCAAACGTGACTCAGACACGGGGAACCTCGACGCGTTCCTGTCCCGGCATGTGCAGGGGCAGCAGATCAAGGCGAGCCATCGGCGCGTCGCCGCGCACCACCACGATGCGGTCGATGAGTTCCTCGAAGTCGCTTCCGGGCTCACCGCCGAGTGCGGCTTCGCCCAGTATGTCGATGCGGACAAACCAGCGGTCACCTTCGCGGCCGATCACACGTGAACGCGCTGTTCCCGTATTTCCGTCGGGAAGCTCAGCGGGAGCATCCACGAGAAGCTCTGTTCCGTAGCGCGTCTCGCGCTCGCTCACCTGAGCGCCGTCTGCGCGGTAGGCCTCGGCGATCTGCTCGCGTAGTTCATCCCAGACTCCGCCCGAACGCGGGGCGGCAGCCACGCTGAGCTGCAGACCCGACGTTCCCAGGACAAGCATCAGACGAACCACACTGTGACCGTCCTGCGCCATCTGTGCCTGCATCTGCATCCCCCGAACCGCGGGGATACGCAGGGCGCCCAGATCGATGTAATCCGAGGAGGTGTCGACCTCGGATTCTTCGCGCGGACCGGGAACAGACCACAGAGGGTGTTCATCGTAGAGGCGCGGGCGAGGCTCCTCGACGGGTTCTTCGGGAGCTTCGCTTTCGACGCGTCGACGTCCAAACATGTGTTTTACGCTTTCAGCCGGTTCAGCCGGCGCACTCGGTGCACACCGGCTGACCGTTGTCGTCGGTGTAGGCAAGCTGCGATGCGTGGTGTACGAGGAAGCACATTGAGCAGGTGAATTCGTCCTCCTGGCGGGGAACGACGTGGACGGTCAGTTCTTCCTTGGACAGGTCGGCGCCGGGGAGCTCAAAGTTCTCTGCGGCTTCGTTTTCGTCTTCGTCAACGTTGGCCGAACCTGCGTCATTTCGGCGAGACTTCAGTTCCTCGATCGAATCTTCGGCAACATCGTCGTCGTTCTTACGCGGTGCGTCGTAATCGGTCGCCATGGTTTCGTCTCCTCTCCGGACAGTCTTTTTCGACGACACCCGTCGATGGTGTCGTTGCGGTCGGAGGATAACATGTCACAAAATTTCGTGCCACAGAAGCCGGACACGCACCCCGATCCGTCAGCGCAGACGCGCGTGATCTGAGAAGATTCTACGGCAGAGGCCAGCAGGAGGATTCGCATGATCGACCTTGATCTTCTCGGAATTGGTGCTGACGGGGAATCTCTCGTCTTTACGGATGCCGACGGACAGCGTTACAGCACCCCCATTACCGACGACCTGCGCGGAGCGGTTCGCCGCGATCGTCCGCGCATTGAAGCCGTCGCCGATCGCGCTCCCCTGCGTCCTCGCGATATTCAGGCTCTGCTGCGCGCCGGCGCCTCCGCACACGATATTGCCCACGAACACGACCTGGAGCTGTCTCAGGTCACGCGCTTTGAGGCTCCCGTTCAAGCGGAAAAGGATTATGCGCTCGCTCGCGCACTGGCCGCACCGATCGGGGATGCGGCGGATGCGCCCATCATGGGCGACCTCGTGGTGGATCGTTTGGCGGCTCGCGGGGTTCTCCCTTCCTCTTTGACATGGTCGGCCTGCCGCGATGCGGACGCCCCGTGGAATATTCTCCTGACCTTCATCCAGGGCAATACGGAGTTGGGCGCACGCTGGCAGCTCACCTCTTCCGGCCACGTGGAGGCTCTCGATGAGGAGGCTCGCTGGTTGACAGAAACCGCGGCTCCAGCTCCCGTTGTTCCCGCTTTCACTCCCCTGCCGCTGAGCGATCACGCATCGGTGGCACACGACGACGATCTGCGTGCGCGCGAGGCTCTGATCGATCAGCTCAACGCGGCTCGCGGGAAGCCGCAGGAGGTCGAGTACGACCTGGATGAGGACGAAGAAGCCGCGCTGAGCGATCTCGCTGCCTCTCCCGCCCCGCAGGAATCCTTCTCCGCGCGCATCCATTCCCTCACGGGACGCGAAGGGCGCACGGCTCCCTCCGCGGATACTCCCGTTTTCGATTCTTCTTCCGCTGCGATGGCCGAGGCACCCTCTGCCTCGGCGTCTCCGTTTACTTCCGACGAGGCGTCGTCCGGGGACGCGGGGGAAGCGGGCGCTGCTGGCCTTCCTCCTTCGGGTGACGCTGAGGGGGCGCTGCCCGGTGGGGATGATGAGATGCTCGCGTTGCCGGGGCTGTCGGATTTGGAGCCGGGTACGGCTCCCGCGAAGAAGTCCAAGCGGCGTTCGGTTCCCAGCTGGGATGAGATCGTTTTCGGATCGAAGTCTCACTGAGCGAGGCTTCTCTCCGCGGGGTTTAAGACAGGCGAATCACCGGAATACGCATTTCCGCCGGTGTCATTGAGCCGTGGACACCCACCAGGGCGATCGCGCCCTCTGACTGTACCCGCGAGTCCACGACCCCGTAGTTCTCGCGCATAAACGCGACGAAGGATCCGATGCTGTCGGTTCCGACACCTCGTCCCATGACGGACGCGCACTCCTCGGAGGACAGAATCCACGCGCGCTCCCCCAGGGTGTTCTGCCAGTGTTCCCGCACGTGATCCGGATTCTCCCCGGCAGACACGTGCACGTGCACCGCGCGAGTCTCACCGGCCACGCACGCAACCCCGCGCGCAAGGTCGGGAGTGTGGGCGACGTCCAACAGATCACGTTGGTCGACGTTACACATCCCATGGTCTGCGGTCAGCACAGTGCGCACTCCGGGGGGAAGAGAACGCAGGAGCGTCCTCAATCCGGCATCAAATTCTTCTAAAGCGGCAAGCCACTGCTCTGACCCCACCCCGTGTCCGTGTCCCGCGTGATCCACTTCGGACCAGTAGAGGTAGACCAGGGGTGTTCCCGCACGCAGCTGCTGCACGGCAGCTCGACAGCGTTCCTCCCAGGAGACGGCGCCGACGTGGCGCGCGCCGCGCAGGGCGGCGCGCGTCAGTCCCGAATCTGCGAATTTCGGGGGCAGAATGACAGCTGACTCAATCCCCGCCTCTCCGAGACGCTGAAAATGCGTGGGGACGCTCTGCCACTGAGCGGGGTCGACATCGGGTGCGAATGCCAGAAGATTCATGACGCTGCTTCCGTGTGCCACGCTGTATCCCACCATGCGCGTGTCAGCGGGGAGTGCTCCCGTCGCGCAGGCGGTAATCGCCGCCGCCGTCGTGGAGGGCACCACGGTGTGCACCGAGCGGATCTCTTCGCGGAATCCTCGCAGACAGGGGGCGTGCCCCAGGTGCTCCATAAGGGGCATCCATCCCAGGCCGTCCACCATGATGAGGAGAACGCTGGACGCCGGCTCAATCCCCAGTTCATCGCGAGCTTGCATATCCGCTCCGGGAACATCTCCCAGGGCTGCGGTCAGTCCCCCCATCACGCGCGTGAGGGTCAGGTCGTTTTCTGCGGGAAGATCCGCCCCCTGCTGGCTCAGGTGCTGACGCAACGCACGCAACGCCTCGTCAGTGGGAAGGAAAGAACGGGACACGCCTCAGCTCCGTCGCTCGGCCAGAAGACGCGAAATTGCGTCCGCAACGCGGTGCACGTCCTCCATTGCCCGCGTTCCGTCGGCGATATCCGAGACGCGCAGGGTCAGATCGTCGGGGAAGGTCGTGGCGCTGTATCCGTGATCGGCGCTGCAGGCGGGGTCGTCGCAGTGCATGGATTCGATTTCGCTGCGGCGCTGGGAGCCCATGTCGATCGACAGGGTGATTTCGGAGGGCGCGTGCTCATTCTGAGGTTCCGGATAGACCTCCATCATGCTGACGCCGACAATTTCACCGATCGGGCGCACCATGGTGGTCACTCCGGCGGCGCCGGTCTCCAGTTCGTCGACGTGGAGGTGCACGATGACCTCGGAGGTCACGGCGACAAGGGTCAGGTGACGGAACATCGATCCCCGGTCAAAGGCCGCATCGACCTGCACCAGTGAGGCCAGCGGCTCATGTTCCCCAAGGGCGCGTTTCATTGCGCGCCCCACAATTTGAGGGTAGAAACCCGCACGTTCGATGTCTGTCTCCAGTTTCATGCTGCCTATTCTGCCATTTCCGGCGTGTGCAATGAGTAGAGGTGTCCCACACACTAGAGAATCGGGGGCATGCGCACGAAGGACGATCGTCTCCCCCTGCCCGAAGCAGACGAGCACATTACCGAAATTGATGTCTCCTCCGAGATGCGGGGATCCTTCCTCGAATATGCGGTTTCGGTAATCCACGCGCGCGCCCTGCCGGATGCGCGCGACGGCCTCAAACCCGTACAGCGACGCATCCTCTTCCAGATGGATCAAATGGGACTGCGCCCCGATAAGGGGCACGTGAAGTCCCAGCGCGTCGTCGGCGAAGTGATGGGCAAGCTCCACCCCCACGGGGATTCCGCGATCTACGATGCCCTCGTGCGCCTGGCACAGCCTTTTAACCTGCGTCTGCCCCTGGTGGATGGTCACGGAAACTTCGGGTCGCTGGACGACGGCCCGGCTGCCGCCCGCTACACGGAAGCCCGCATGGCTCCTTCCGCTCTGGATCTTGTGGCCTCCCTCGACGAAGACACCGTGAACTTTGTCCCTAATTACGACAACCAGTTCATGCAGCCGGAGGTTCTGCCCGCGGGATTCCCCCAGCTCCTGGTCAATGGCACCTCCGGTATCGCCGTCGGTATGGCCACCAATATTCCCCCGCACAATCTGGCGGAAACTATTGCGGCAGCCCAGTATCTTCTCGCACACCCCGAAGCGTCCACAGCTGATCTCATGCGATACGTTCCCGGCCCCGACCTGCCTGAAGGTGGTGTGATCGTCGGCTTGGACGGCATCAAAGAGGCCTATGAAACGGGGCGTGGAGCCTTCAAAACTCGCGCCAAAGTGCAGATTGAGCGCATTACCGCGCGCAAGATGGGTCTGGTCATCACCGAGCTGCCCTACATGGTCGGGCCGGAAAAGGTCATCGACAAGATCAAAGAGAACGTCAGCGCCGGACGCCTCAAGGGCATTTCCTCCGTGCAGAACCTGACGGATCGCATCCACGGTCTGCGCCTAGTCGTCGAGGTCAAGAACGGTTTCAACCCCGAGGCAGTGCTCCAGCAGCTCTACGCGCGCACGCCCCTGGAAGATTCCTTCTCCATCAACGCCGTCGCCCTGGTCGCCGGACAGCCGCAGACTCTGGGCTTGAAGCAGATGCTGCAGGTCTTTGTGAACCACCGCATCGAGGTGACGCGCCGCCGCAGTGAGTATCGTTTGGGCAAGCACCGCGATCGCCTGCACCTGGTGGAAGGCCTCCTCATTGCGGTTCTTGACATTGACGATGTCATTGCGATCATTCGTTCCTCCGATGACGCGGACACCGCCCGCGACCGCCTGATGACGGCTTTTGACCTGTCTGAGATTCAGGCCAATCACATCCTGGAGCTGCGTCTGCGTCGTTTGACGAAGTTTTCTCGCTTGGAGCTGGAGTCTGAACGCGACGATCTTCTGGGGAAAATCGCGGAGCTGGAAGAGATTTTGGCCTCGCAGGAACTGCTGCATTCACTGGTGAGCAGGGAGCTCGGCGAGGTAGCACAGCGCCTGGGTACCCCTCGTCGCACGGTGTTGTTGGCGTCAACGGGAGCCGAAAGCGTAGCGAGTGCCGCGGGTCAGGCCGCCGGGGGCGCTGCATTGGCTGCTGCACTTCCCGCAACCTCACGTTCAGGCAAGGGGCTGGCTCTGGAGGTCGCAGACGATCCGTGTATCGTCGTCTTGTCGGCTTCCGGTGCGCTGGCGCGCGTAGAGGGAGGCGATCCCATTGAAGCCGGTCCGCGTGCCGCTCACGACGGCATCCGCGCCCAGCTCGCTTCATCGGCACGTTCGCAGATTGCGGTGATCACCGACGACGGTATTGCACATCGTCTGGAGGTCGTGGATCTTCCTGCTCTGCCGCGTTTTGACACGGGTCTGTCCTTTGCCGCGGCAACTCCCGCCTCGCTCCTACTGCACACCGATGCCCTTCCCGTGGGCATTTTAGATCCTGCCGCGGACACAGTGATGGCGATGGGAACAGCTCGGGGCACGGTGAAGCGCTTGAAGCCTGACGTGTTGCAGCGCGATGAGTGGGAGGTTATTTCCCTGGAGGAGGGCGACCGCCTGGTCGGCTGTGCGCCCTGTTCTGATGACGCGGATCTGGTGTTTATTTCCTCCGACGCGCAGCTGCTGCGTACCCCGGCGTCAAAGGTGCGTCCGCAGGGCCGTACGGCCGGCGGCATGGCGGGGATGAAGCTCTCCGAGGGAGCCGTGGCCTTGGGATTCTGGGTTGTGGATGCTCCCGACGATGCTCTGGTGGTGACGGTGGCCGCCGCGGAGGGTGCGCTCCCGGGAACGGGTCAGACCACCGCGAAAGTGACGCCACTGGTGCAGTATCCGATGAAGGGACGAGGCGGACAGGGTGTTCGCGCTCAACGTTTCCTTCGCGGAGAGGACCGCGTGGATATTGCGTGGGTGGGTTCTGCTCCCGCGCGCGCGGCCTCCGCGGATGGGTCTCCCCTAGAGTTGCCTGCGGTGGATGAGCGCCGCGACGGTTCGGGGACTCCTCTGACGCACGCGGTCGCCACCCTGGGATAGCTTTTCCGACGAGGCGCAGCCAGCGTCGCGCGCAATACGCAACTTTTCCCGCAGCGCGCTGCCCGCCTCGCGTATGAGTGAGTGCGGCAGAGGCACGGCACGCTGCGTTTCCCGAAAGGGTCGCTCCGCCTCGTCGAGGACGGTGCGTGGCGCGCTCCTAGGTGAGCGTCACCAAGTCCAGGTAGGAGTCATCCCACAGGTCTTCGTCTGCGTCAGGGAGGATGAGCACGCGATCGGGGTTGAGCGCCTGAACGGCTCCCGGATCGTGGGTCACGAGGATGACCGCGCCCTCGTAGGTGCGCAGCGCGTTGAGGATTTCTTCGCGGGAGGCCGGATCCAGGTTGTTCGTCGGCTCGTCCAGGAGCAGCACATTGGCTCCCGACACCACGAGAGTGGCCAGAGCCAGGCGGGTTTTCTCACCGCCCGATAGGACGCGCGTCGGCTTGTCGACATCGTCCCCGGTGAAGAGGAACTGCCCCAGAACGTTGCGCACGTGCGTGTCGTCGAAATCGGGGGCGGCGTGCGCCATGTTCTCTCGCACGGTCGCCGCGTGATCGAGGGTTTCGTGTTCCTGGGCGTAGTAGCCCAATTTGAGGCCGTGTCCGGCGATCACCTCGCCGCCGTCGGGTTCTTCGATTCCAGCCAAGAGACGCAGCAACGTCGTTTTGCCTGCGCCGTTGAGGCCGAGAACCACGACCTTCGCTCCCCTGTCGATAGCCAGGTCAATGCCCATGAGGACTTCCAGTGATCCGTAGGATTTGGACAGTCCCTCGGCGGTTAGGGGGACACGTCCGCAGGGAAGAGGCTCGGGAAAGCGCAGACGCGCCACTTTTTCGACCGCACGTTCTTCTCCCACCGAGGCGACGAGTTCTTCGGCTCGGCGCAGCATCTGCTGGGCGGCCACGGCTTTAGTGGCTTTTGCGCGCATTTTCTCGCCCTGGGCACGCAGCTGTTCAGCTTTCTTCAGGGCGATGGCGCGTTCTTTACGGCGGCGACGTTCGTCTTCTTCGCGCTGTTTGAGGTAGGCGCTCCACCCCAGGTGATAGATGTCCACTCGGGCGCGGTTGGCGTCCAGGTACATCACCTGATTCACGGTGTCTCCCAGAAGTTTGACGTCGTGGGAGATAACCAGGACGCCTCCGGGGAAGGTTTTCATCCAGTCTCGCAGCCACACGATGGAGTCGTGGTCGAGGTGGTTGGTGGGTTCATCCAGGAGGAGCACGTCTGCTCCGGAGAAGAGGACGCGCGCCAGTTCGACGCGTCGACGTTGGCCGCCCGACAAAGTTTTGAGGGGTTGGCCGAGGACGCGGTCGTCCAGTCCCAGCGAGTGGGCGATCTGCGAGGCTTCGGCATTCGCCGCCCACCCACCGGCGTTGGTGAATTCCTGGTCGAGGCGCACGTAGCGTTCCATCGCTTTGATTTGGCGCACGCCTTCGGCCGTGGACATTTCGTGTTCGGCTTTGCGAATGCGCGCGATGAGGGCGTCGATTCCTCGCACGGAGATGATGCGTTCGCGTGCGATCTGGTCGGGGTCACCAGCCTGGGTATCCTGCGGCAGGTAGCCGATGGTGCCGGTGCGTGAGATCGTGCCGTCGTATTCGGCGGCTCCGTGGTCGCTTTCGCCCGCCAGGAGGCGCATCGTCGTGGTTTTTCCCGCTCCGTTTCGTCCCACCAGACCGATGCGCATTCCTTTGTCGATACGGAATGAAGCATCGGTGAGGAGTTCGCGGGCACCGATTCGGAGCGAAAAATTCTGGACGTTGATCACCCGGAGATTCTACTGGTTTTCTTGTCTTCCCCGACCGGGTGAGGTGTGGAAAGAACAGACATCACAGTGTTCCTTTCTTCTCATCCCGCGTGCACCACGTGGTCAGGCTGGAGGAAGAAGCGGGCGGGCAGGCACAATAGAGCCTGTTCCATCCGCCGTCTTTCAGGAGAAAACATGCCTTCCCCGATCAGCGACCACGATCAGATCAACGCCCGCACCCCGCGAATCTTCGACATCATCTCGGTCATGTTTGTCGCGTTTCTCCTCATTTCAAATATCGCGGCAACCAAGGTGATTGCCCTGGATTACAGCTTCATTCACCTGGTGTTTGACGGCGGAGCCATCCTGTTCCCCCTCACCTATGTCCTGGGAGATGTGCTGTCTGAGGTCTACGGTTTTGCGCGTGCCAAGCGCGTGATCATCATGGGCTTTGCCGCTTCTCTCATGGCGTCGCTGACCTTCTGGCTGGTGCAGCTGGCACCCGTGGGTCCCGGATATGAGAACCAGGCCGCTTTCGAGGCGGTGCTCGGCTTTGTTCCGCGTATTGTTGCCGCTTCCGTCGTGGGTTATCTCGTGGGTCAGCTGCTCAATGCTCTGGTTCTGGTGAAGATTCGCGATCGCTGGGGTGCCGATCACCTGTGGGCGCGTCTGGTGGGGTCGACCGTTGTCGGCGAAGCCTTCGACACGCTGATTTTCTGCACGATCGCCTTCGCCGGCGTGATTCCGGGAAGTGACTTCATCAACTACGTGGTGACCGGTTACGTGTACAAGGTGGGTGTGGAGATCCTTCTTCTGCCTTTGACCTACCGCGTGATTTCCGTGGTGCGCCGTATGGAGCACCTGAAGGAGACCGAGGTGCTCGCAGCATGAGTTCCTCCGCTTCGTGGTTGAGCGCCCCCGCAGAGCACACCTCTGCTGTTTTCCCGTCCTCTGCGCGCGATCGCGGTTTTGATCTGCAGACGCGCCTGGAGGTGGGGTCTGGTCTGGGACGTACCGGAACCATTCATACGGCGCACGGCATCATCGAGACTCCCGCGTTCATTCCGGTGGGAACGAAGGCGAATGTCAAGGCTCTGGTTCCGGAGATGGTGCGTTCTTTGGGCGCGCAGGCCGTCCTTGCCAACGCCTATCACCTCTTCCTCCAACCGGGGTCTGACCTGGTGGATGAGGCCGGTGGCGTCGGCCAGTTTATGAACTGGGCGGGGCCGACCTACACGGATTCCGGCGGTTTCCAGGTGCTGTCGCTGGGCGCCGGCTTCAAGAAGGTTTTGTCGCAGGAGTTTTCCGGTGCGGCGCACACCGACGATCCGCGCATTCATATGCAGGCGGTGAAGGCCTCGCGAGCGGTCGTGGATGAGGACGGGGTCATTTTCCACAGCCACATTGATGGCTCGAAGCACCGTTTTAACCCGGAAGTATCGATGCGAATCCAGCATGAGCTGGGCAGCGACATCATGTTTGCTTTTGACGAGCTCACGTCTCTTCTGCATCCGCGTGACTACCAGGAGGAGTCCCTGGAGCGCACGCACGCGTGGGCGAGGCGCTGCCTGGAAGCCCATCGCCGCCTCACGGAAGAACGGGCAGATAAGCCCTATCAGCAGCTGTGGGGCGTGATTCAGGGCGCGCAGTATGAGGATCTGCGTCGCCACGCGGCTCGAACCATGGCCGCGATGGAAGAAAATGGTCAGATTTTTGACGGCTTTGGCGTGGGTGGAGCACTGGAAAAGGAGAATCTGGGGACGATTGTCTCCTGGGTATGCGAAGAGCTTCCGGAGGATCGCCCCCGCCACCTGCTCGGAATTTCTGAACCGGATGATTTCTTCCGAGCCGTTGAAGCCGGGGCGGACACCTTCGACTGTGTGAACCCATCGCGCGTGGCACGCAATGCGGCGATCTACAGTCCCGATGGGCGTTTTAACGTGACGAATGCTCGTTTTAAGCGCGATTTCACGCCGCTTGTCGAGGGCTGCGGCTGCTACACCTGCACGCACTACACGCGCGCCTACGTCCATCACCTGTTTAAAGCGAAGGAGATCCTGGCCTCGACTCTGGCGACGATCCACAATGAGTGGTTCACCGTTCGCCTGGTGGATGGGATTCGCGCGTCGATGAAGGACGGGTCGTATACGGACTTCCGCGACGAGATGCTGGGTCGTTTCACCGCGGGTCGTCGCTCGTAGTGACGAGGCGCCCTCCCCCTCCTCGGGAGCGGCGCCTCCGCGTTTCTTCCGCCTTTTCCGCAGAAGGTCGCTACGCCTCGTTCCGCGGCGGAGGATCCTCTGCGAGGTGGGTTCGCCCCTCACCGTGCGTTCTTCCGTGACACAGGTGCTGCGCGGTGCGGGAAGGAGCGAACCTACGCTAACGTAGCTTTCAGGTGAGAGCTGGAACTCAGGAGGTCATCATGGTCTCACGCATCGTTGAACAAGCCCGCGCCCAGTACGCACCGGGCACCCCCTATGATGTGCCCATTTTTGACGGCTCTCTCATCGAGGTTCTCGAAACCAGCGCCACCTACTACCCCGATCGCATTGCCATCGACTATTTCGGTGCCACCCTGACCTACTCTCAGGTGTACGCGCAGGTACTGCGCGCCGCACAGGTTCTCGTAGAGCACGGCGTGCGCAAGGGAGATGTCGTCGCGATTGCCCTGCCGAACTGTCCGCAGGCGTTTGTCGCCTACTACGCGTGCATGCGTATCGGCGCAGTCGCCGCACAGCACAATCCCCTCGCCCCTGCCTCGGAAATCCGCGAACAGCTGGAACGCCACGGGGGACGCACCGCGATCGTCTGGGAAAAATGCGCGGATTCTTACCCGCTTGCCCCCGAAAGCGCCCTCACCACCGTTTTTACGGTGAATATTTCCGCGTCGATGCCGCGCGGTCAGCGTTTCCTGCTGTCTCTTCCCGTTGAAAAAGCGCGTTCCACGCGCGAGCAGTTGCGAGGCACCGCGCCCGCGGGTACTCTCTCGTGGGATCAGGCGGTCACCAAAGCGCGTTTGGTGAACCCTGCCACGCCTCACGCAACCGGTGATGATCTGGCGGTCATTCTCCACACGGGCGGCACGAACGGAGTTCCGAAATCGGTTCCTCTCACTCACCGCAATGTGGGCACGAATATCACCCAGTGCGTCATGTGGGTTTTCCGCCTCCACGAGGGCGCGGAGACGTTCTTCTCCCTGCTCCCCTACTTCCATGCCTACGGCTTGACCTTCTTCTTGGGAGCCGCTGTTCGTCTTGCGGCCACGCAGCTTGTCCTCCCGAAGTTTGATCCCGATTTGACCTTGGAGGCCTATCGCCGCCGTCCTGTGACCTTCTTTGTGGGTGTTCCGCCCATGTTCGAGAAGGTGATGACGCGCGCGCAGGAGACCCACACCTCTCTATCATCGATCAAGTGGTCGATCTGCGGGGCAATGCCGCTGTCGGCATCCCTGGCGCAGCGCTGGGAGGAAGCCACGGGCGGTGTCATCAGCGAGGGCTACGGGATGTCGGAGACCTCTCCGGTGATCTGCGGTGTTCCCTTGGCTGATAACCGTCGCCGAGGTGCCCTGGGTCTGCCCTTCCCATCCACGGATGTGCGTCTGGTGGATCTGGATGATCCCACGCGCGATGTCGCTGACGGCGAGCCGGGGGAAATTATCGTGAAGGGCCCGCAGATCTTTTCCGGGTATCTCAATGCGCCCGAAGAAACCGCTCGGGTTTTCACCGAAGACGGGTGGCTGCGCACCGGTGATGTTGCGGTGAATAATGACGGTTTCCTCACGATGTCCGATCGGAAGAAGGAACTTATTTTCTCCGGCGGCTTCAACGTTTATCCCAGCCAGGTGGAGGATGCGATCCGCTTGATGCCGGGGGTCAAGGATGTTGCGGTTGTGGGGATGCCCGCGGGAGAAGCGCGTGAAGAGGTGACGGCCGCGCTGATCCTCGAGGAGGACGCACCGATGATTACCCTGGAGCAGGTGCGCCTGTGGGCGGAAAAGTACGTGTCGCACTACGCTCTCCCCCGCCAGATCGCGTTTATTTCTGAGCTTCCGCGCAACCCCTTGGGGAAGGTCATGCGTCGTTGCGTGAAAGAGCAGCTTGTGGATCCCGCGGCGCGCATGTGGGAAGAGGCGGGCACGCGTTTAGAGGAAGCGACCGCTCGTTTCGAGGAAGCCACGAAGAACGTGGGGGAAGCGATGGGCGAGGCGGTGGCTCCCGTGGTCGACAAGGCGAGCCCTCTGGCCGCGTCCCTGGGGCATTCCTTCAGTGAGGCTGCTGCGGCCGTTCACGAGGCGATGCACAACCATCGTCCGCCATCTTCTTCGGCGCGCAATGAGAGAGCACCTCAGGACGAGGCTTCTGACGTATCTCCTTCTTCCGCGCATTCCTCCGTTCCTTCGCCCGACGAGGCGGACGCATCGCCTGTGTATTCTCCCTCCCCGAGCGACGACACTTCACGCGACAACGCCTCGCGAGCCGAGCAGGACTGAAGGAGTCTCATGGCTGCCAGTGACCCCCTCATTCATGTGAGCGCAATTGTCTGTTTCAATGCGCAGGGGGATGTCCTGTGCGTCCGTAAGCATTCCTCTCCGCGTTTCCAACTTCCCGGTGGAAAACTGGAAGTGGGCGAAACCGCACGCGAAGCGGCGCAGCGCGAGTGCACGGAAGAAGTCGGGCTCCTCATCGATGCCGACTATTTGGAGTTCCTCGGGGAGTTCCGCGTTGCTGCTTCGAATGAGCCGGGGTGCACCGTGGTCTCACAGGTTTTCGCCTGCACGCAGGTGGTGCGCGAGCCGGTTGTTGCTCAGGCGGAGATTGCCACCGTTCAGTGGATTCACCCGTCTACCCCCGCCTCACAGCTCCCGCAGATGGCTCCCCTCCTGGAAACACAGATTTTCCCGGCGTTGAATCGCCTGGAGATACGGGTAACGACCGATACCGTGCGGATTTCCTCCCCCACCGGGGAACCCACCCACCCCAAGGAGGAGGCATGAGTCGTCGACCGCGCATACGCACCTCTGCTCGCCGTCCCTTCCTTCCGCCTCGTCCCCATATACGAGGCGAAGGGGCAGACGCGTCCGCACCTCTCCTTCCGCGGTGGCTCACTCAGGCGGGTCTGGGTGCGTGGGCGTTCATCGGAATCGTCCTCGTGGTCAGTGCCCTCGTGTTTGCGATTTCGCAGATTACGCCGGTCTTTATTGCACTGTTTATCGCTCTTCTTCTCACGGCTATCCTCAACCCGTTAACAAATATTTTGAGCCGATGGGTGAATCGCTGGATTGCGGTCTTGGGGTCGCTTTTGGCATTTGTGGGGATCTTCGCTGTTCTCATGTCGCTGGTGGTGTCGTCCATTGCCAGCCAGTGGCCACGCCTGACTGCTCAGCTGGGTAACGGTCTGGATATTGTCAATGATTTGATTCAGCGTCTGCCCTTCGAGGTGCATCTTTCGCGTGAGCAGCTGTCCACGTGGAGTACCCAGGCTCTGTCTCAGGCTCAGTCGTATCTGGTGTCGAACTGGTCGGGTTTGTTGACGGAGACCTTGGCGAATGTGTCGTCTGTGGTGCTGGTGTGCACGGTGCTTGTCCTTGCACTTTTTACGACGATTTTCTTCCTGCACTCAGGGCATGAGATGTGGGCGTGGTTTGTGCGTCTTGTGCCCGCGCGTCGACGGGATGTCACCACGCGCGCAGCTCACGCCGGATGGTCGACGTTTTCCGGTTACGCGCGCGGCACCATGATTGTTGCGGGAACCGACGGTCTGTTTGCGGCAATTTTCTTGCAGATACTGGGAGTTCCCGTTGCGCCGGCTCTGGGGATTTTAGTCTTCATCGGTGCTTTCATCCCCCTGATCGGCGCGCCTGCAGCAATGATTATTGCGATGCTCGTCGCCCTGGCCAGCGCCGGCCTCTTCAAAGCGGCACTGGTCGGTGTGGGGATTGCGCTTATCGGCCAGTTTGAGGGACATATTCTGCAGCCCCTCATCATGGGTCACCAGGTCTCGCTGCACCCCGTTGTCGTGGGTATCGGCGTCGCGATCGGCACCTTCACGGCGGGGCTTTTGGGCGCAATTATTGCGATCCCCTGCATCGGTGTTCTCTGGGCAATTTTCTCCGAGCTCTACACTCCCGATGCCTCCGAGGCTTCTCCCCGCAGAACACCGTCAGCCAGGTGACACTTGGCGCCTTCAGGTGTCATTTCTCCTTTTCTGCCAGAAGCTCGCGCAGATCCTCGACGCGAATCCCGCGAGTTGAGGTGTTCTCTCCACTTCCCCCGTCGACAACGGCCGTCATGAGTTCGCGTTTCTTCTGCTGCAGGGCAACGACTTTTTCCTCGATGGTGTCGGCGGCAACGAGACGATACACGTTGACCTTTTTCGTCTGGCCGATGCGGTGCGCACGGTCAATAGCCTGCGCTTCAGCCGCCGGGTTCCACCACGGATCCATCATGTACACGTAGTCCGCTTCCGTCAGGGTCAGTCCCGTTCCTCCGGCTTTCAACGAAATGAGGAACACCGGAGCCTCCCCTTCGCGGAAGCGTCGGATGACCTCCGGACGTTTGCGTGTCGAGCCATCCAGTTGAACGACGGAAATCCCCCGGGCTTCCACCGCCTGGCGAATACGTTCCAGGTAGGACGTGAACTGACTGAAGACCAGGACGCGGTGGCCGCGGGGAACGATTTCTTCCAGCTGCTCACACAGGACATCAATTTTGGCCGACCCCACCTCAGCGTCATTAGGTGAGACTAAGGCCGGATCCAAAGCAAGCTGTCGCAGACGGGTGATGGAGGCCAGAACCTCCATACGGTTGGCCGAAAAATCGTCCATGAGTCCCAAGATTTTTGCTCTTTCCCGCGTCAGGTAGCGGTCGTAGAGGCGACGATGCGCGGGAGCAAGCTCCACGTGGAGGACGCTATCAACCTTGTCGGGAAGCTCGGGAGCGACGTCCTCTTTGGTTCGCCGTAAAATCAGAGGGGCGCTCAACTGGCGTACCCGTTCCAGTGCGCGGTGGTTTCCCTCATTTTCAATGGGGCGTTGAATTTTTTCCCGGAAGGTCTTCCACCGCGGAAATACTCCGGGAGCGCTCAGGGACATGAGCGCCCACAGATCTGCAAGAGAATTTTCCACCGGAGTGCCCGTGACTGCGAAAGTCCAGTTTCTCTTCAGGGAGGACAGCACCCGGTAGACCACGGTTTGCGGGTTTTTCGCGGCCTGTGCCTCATCGAGAACCAGACCCTCCCAGGCCAGGGACGTCCATTCGTCGTCCTCCAAACGTAGGATCGTGTAGGAGGTGACCACGACGTCGCTCGAGGCTGCGATCTCCTCCAGGGCGCGTTCGCGACGTTTCCCCGTGGAGGTGACGGCACTGACCCGCATGTCGGGGAAGAAACGCTGTGCCTCGTCGCTCCAGGTGGCGACCACGGAGGTGGGAGCCACGACGAGTACGGGCGGGGTGTTCCCGGCCGGAGTGTGTCCGGCCGCGATATTCCCGGTGCGCGTGTCCGCGGCATGGGGGTTTCCACGCTCTGGCGTGATACCTCCTTTGCTTTCTGCTCCGCCTCGAGACGAGGAGCCTTCGGTTTCCCCCTGCTTCGTGCGCGTGTCTTCACGCAGGGCTGCGATTGCCGACAGGATCTGGAGGGTTTTTCCCAGACCCATGTCATCGGCCAAAATTCCACCCCACCTACTGAGGGCACGCTGAGTCAGCCAGCGGTGTCCTTCTTCCTGATAGGGGCGCAGGGTGGCACGCGCTGATGTGGGCACGGGAAGTGCCTGCGGCATCTCGCGCATCTGCATGACGCGCTCGTACCAGGATCGCGCGGCCTGCACCTGGTCGGCGGTTTCCACGAATTCGTCCCACAGCCCCACGTGGAGGCCGCTGATCCGCACCTGTCCGGCCGAGGAGTCACTCAGCAGGGCTGCCTGTTCCATGAGGTCACGGAGCCTGTCTACCGATTCACCTCGGATCGCCACCCACACGCCTTCGACGTACACATGAGTTTCTCCCGCGGCCAGGGCACGCAGCACGTCTTCCAGGGGAATATCGCGCCCGGAAACGTTCAGAGTCAACCGGATGCTGAACCAGTCGTTTCCCTCGTCATCCACGTCGATCCGTGTGGTCATGCCATCTTCGATACGGATGTTCTGCACGTCGGGAGCAACATCCCAGATGAGCGCGGGGTCGTTCACACGCCCCACAACCTCGTCGAGAAAGTCGCGTGCCTGCCATGCGGGGAAGCGAAGGGTGCTCAAAGCCGGTGCCCACAGGTGTGCGGGGGCGAGGACGCGCCCCCGGTGGTCGATGCGTTCGGCGATCGTGCGGATTTCTTCTTTTTGGAGTCCTTCGCGCACGGGAATACGCGAGGATCCTCCGGCATAGGTGTATTCCGCCCACCAGCGCACAATGCACGTGCGGTTCCCCTCCATGCGTACCGTTGCCACGATGTTCGGGGCATCGCTGAGCTGGCGGGTCACGCTTCCGTCCGTTGAAATGAGCGAGACGTGGGCGCGCAGGCGTTCCAGCCACTGGGTCTGGAATTCTGCGAGGTCGCTAGTGGGGATGTGCAGGGGCAGGTCGAGGGAGGTCAGAAGCTCACTGCCGTACACGCGTGCAATCCGCGTTCCCCCGTCCAAGACCAGGAGGCCGGTTTCAGGAGCGATCCGCGGGGATCGGATAATGGTTTCGCCGTTGCGTGCCACGGGAGTCAGGCTCATACCTGCGGCGTCGAGGCTTGCATCCAGGGCGAGATCCCACGAGGAGGGATCCAGGGTGAGTGGGGTGCGTTCATCGGCCAGGAGGGTGACGCCCGCCAGCGCCAGGTCGGTGAGCCACTGTCCCGCGCCTGTCCCGAGATCTTCAAGGGAGACATCGTGTGCGGAATGCCAGCGTTTCCCTTCACTTGCACGTCGGTATCCTTCGCGCAGGAGCGCGATGTGTCGGGGGTTGAGTCCCTCGGTGACGGATTCCCACTGGGCTTGGGTGACATCTGCCCACGAGGCGCGTTTGTGCGTCCACTGCACCTGGGTTCCGCGTCGCATGGGGGTGAGCCACGTGGGGTGACTGGGGTCGTGGGCGTCGACGAGGAGAGCCATGGGTTCTCCCTGGGCGAGTCCTCGTCCGAGGAGGGTTTCGAGCGAGCGTTTCCACGTGGGCTGGTGGTGTGTGGCGAGGCGTGTGCGGGCTTCGTCGCGTCCGGCGAGGATGAGCGTCACGCAGTGTTTGCAGTCACGTCCCAGGAGGCAGGCGCAGGTGGTGTGGAGGGTTCCGGCTTTTTCGCTGATGCGCGCTCGGTAGGAGACGCCGGTGTCTCGGACCCGGCCTTCGAGTTCAACGGGGGTGGTGGCGTCGTTTCCGTATGTCCAGGAGTGTTCGCTGAGGTGTCCGTGTTCGAAGAAGGTCAGCCCCTGTCCCCAGGTTGCCGGCCCCACCATGGTCATGATGTCGCTGTCATTGAGCTGAGCGAGGATAGCCTCAAGATTTTTGGACGCGCGCATCCTTTCAGGATAGCGAAAAAGACGATGCAGATAATGATTCAATTCGACACCGGGTCCGACTATCTCCTCGCAGCCTAGGCTTCCTCAGAAGTCCCGATTGATCTTGGGAATCTGAGGATTCCGAGCGCTTCGCAGATACGAATCGACTGGTGGCCTCTAACGGCCGAAGCCCTATCAGCTCGTCCGCTCACCGCTCCTGGCCACGCATCGCTCCGGAACTGAACCCGGTGGTGCGTAGCTGCATGAATGCGTCGAAATCTGTAAGCCTCCGTCAAATTGTTGCTTACTGCGGTGATGCGCCGCCGGTTCGGGGCTAGAGGGCGGATAGACGACGCAATCGCCTAGGAGGGCTCCGGCGCGGAACGCACACGGGTCGATTCCCATCGCCCGCTTAATGCCCGGGGGGACAGCAGCGGGGCGTGCGGGTCTCTTATGGACACCTAGTCAATGTAGTGGAACCAACCATCGAAGACGGTCCACCCGTTATAGTCATCCCCATCGCCGAGGAGCGTTGTCGCCTCCAACCCGTTGGGCATCGTCTGACGGCCTACCTCAGGAGCCAGAATGCTGAGCCCACGATCATGCAGAATCTGTGGAATACGATGGTCAGGATCCCACGGGAACTCGGCGACGAGTGTGTTGGCGTCCGGGACGCTCGAGAATCCACCAAACTCGCCGATCCGTTCCCCGCATACGTGTCCGGCTGAGAAAGCAGCGAGTGACCCAATTCGGCACACCAGAACCGAGGCGTACTCCCGGATTAAGTATTTGTCCTCCACGTGCTCGCTGCCAGTTCGCGAGATCTTAATTTCCTCAAATGAAGACGCCAGCCCTTCGGAAGAGGAATAGATGTCAAACACGTCAAGTCCATCAATCTCGTCAATGGCGTGCGCGATGTCCTCACACAGAGGGAAGGGGGTGAATCTGCCGAAGCCACCTCGATTTGCGCACGCTTCGTCAAGTCGGATGGGATCCGTAATGAAGCTCGCATCGTCCCCCTGCAACATAGCGTTAGCATAGCGCCTCACAAGCTGCACACGCGAGTTCGATTCACGTCGCCCGCTCCAATAGAACGTCACTCTGGATACAAAGATTCCTGGCTTCGCCGGGAAGTATCAAGGGTGGCGTTTTTGCTGTTCTGGGGTGGTTTTTGGGGTGCCGAGTCCGGGTGCGTGGCGCTGTGGAGGAAACTCTGACGGCGGCTGATTGGTCGACCGGAGCGTCGTCTCGAGGGCTCGCTCGGTGCGTCGAGGCTGGAAGCGTCAAAAAGTATGGGGCCTGCGTCAAAAGGTATCGCGCAAGCGCCAAATGGTTCTGTGTCGGCAGTGGCTGGATATAGCGGAATTATGGCGCTGATGTGGAGACCGTGGTCTCCCGCCAAGCGACCATTAGACGCCGTCTTCCTCGTTGCTATAGCCCGTCAACGGGCCTTTCCCATTGGGTTTCCAACCGAGCTCGGGGGCAACATACCGAGCGAAGGATTCCAGAATATGCAGGTTGTATTCCACGCCCAGCTGGCTGGAGATGGTGAGCATGAAGGTATCGGCAGCAGCCACGGCAGCATCGGCTTTGAGCTGTTCCACCAGTTTGTCCGGCTCAGCGGCATAGGTCTTGCCGAACGTGGAACGCAGGCCGTCAATGATGCCAATCTGATCGTGCGCATCGTGACCGCGGTGGCCAAAGAAAGCGGCATCCTCTGCCGTTAGGATGGGGAAAATGGAGCGGGAGACACTCACCCGTGGGGTCCATTCATGCCCAGCTTCCTTCCATGCCTGGCGGTAGATACGGATTTGTTCGGCTTGCAGATCAGCAAAAGCATCTCCGGTCGCTTCGGTGAGCAATGTGGAGGACATCATATTCAAGCCCTGTTGGGCCGCCCATTGTGCCGTTTGGCGAGTACCCGCACCCCACCACACGCGGCGGTGTACGCCAGGGAGTGGGGTTCAATGCGTAGCCGCGCATGGGTGAGGGGGCGCCCTTCCATCAACATCCCTTGGGTGTCGAGGTCAGCCTGGGGTACGCCGTCGATAGCCTCGAGGAATTGAGGGGCATGCCCGTAGGCAATACTGGAACCGCGCTCGTCCGTCTCCTGGGTATAGCCGAAGGCTTCCCAACCGCTCCGGGCTTGCTCGGGGGAGCTGCGGGAAATACCGATAGCGATGCGCTGGTCGAGCAGCAGGTTGAGTGCGGCGATTTCCTCCGCCAGGTGCAGCGGGTTTTCATAGCACATGTCGGAGTTACAGCACTCGATGATCCCTCCTACTTCCTCGTCCTGGCGGCGCGGAGCCCGTTGAGGATCACTATCACCTCGGCGATCTCGTGCACGAGCACCACCGCTGCGAGGCCGAGTACGCCGAACAGGGCCAGCGGCAGCAGCGCGGTGATGATCAGCAGGGACAGGATGATGTTCTGGTTGATGATCTGCCTGCCGCGGTGGGCGTGGTCGAACGCGCGCGGGAGGAGTCTCAGGTCGTGGCCGGTGAAGGCGACGTCGGCGGACTCGATCGCGGCGTCGGAGCCGGTCGCGCCCATGGCGATGCCGATGTCTGCGGCGGCCAGGGCGGGGGCGTCGTTGATACCGTCGCCGATCATCGCGACCGAGCCGTGCCTGCTCAGCTCGCTGATGGCGGCGGCCTTGTCCTCGGGACGCCGCTCCGCACGCACGTCTTCGATCCCTGCCTGCGCGGCCAGCGCGCGGGCGGTGCGGGCGTTGTCGCCGGTGAGCATGGTCACCCCGACGCCCTGGGCCGCGAGGGTGCGCACGACCTCGGGAACCTCGGGGCGCAGCTCGTCACGGACCCCGATCGCGGCGACCGGGACCCCGTCGCGGTGCACGATCACGACGGTCATGCCCTGCTCCTCCAGTCCCGCGACCTGGTCCTTAAGCATCCCCGCGTCCAGCCAGCGAGGGCTGCCGACGGTGACCCGGGCCCCGTCGAGGGTGCCTTCGATGCCGTGTCCGGCCTGCTCGGTGACCTCCAGGGCGGCGGGAGCTCCGGGCGAGGCGGCGGTGATCGCGGCGGCCAGCGGGTGGGTGCTGTGCTGCTCCAGCGACGCTGCCCACGCCAACGCCTGCGCCTCGTCCATGCCGTCCGTGGTGAGCACGGCGGTGACGGCGGGCTCGTTGCGGGTGAGGGTGCCGGTCTTGTCGACGGCGACGTGGCGGATCACGCCGAACCGTTCGAAGACCGCGCCGGACTTGATGATCACGCCGAATCTGCTCGCCGAGCCGATCGCGGCGACGACGGTCAGCGGGACCGAGATCGCCAGCGCACACGGCGACGCGGCGACGAGCACCACGAGGGCGCGGGTGATCCACAGCTCGGGGTCGCCCAGCAGCGAGCCGATGATCGCGACAAGTGCGGCGAGGATCAGCACGCCAGGCACGAGCGGCCGGGCGATGCGGTCGGCTAGGCGGGCGCGGTCGCCCTTCTCGGCCTGCGCCTGCTCGACCAGCTCCACGATCGTGGTCAGCGAGTTGTCCGTGCCCGCCGCGGTCGTCTCGACCTCCAGGGCACCGGCAGTGTTGATCGCCCCGGCCGACACCGCGTCGCCGGGCTCGACCTCGACCGGGATCGACTCGCCGGTGATCGCGGAGGTGTCCAGGCTCGACCGGCCCGTGCGGACGATGCCGTCGGTCGCGATCCGCTCACCGGGGCGCACCAGCATGAGCATCCCGACCTGGAGGTCCTTCGCGGCGACCTCCGCGGGCGCGCCGTCCCGCCGGATGGTCGCTGTCTCCGGGACGAGCTTGAGGAGAGCCCTCAGCCCGCCGCGGGCGCGGTCCATGGCCTTGTCCTCCAGCGCTTCGGCGATGGAGTACAGGAACGCCAAGGCGGCAGCCTCCTCGACGTAGCCGAGAATCACCGCGCCGACCGCGCTGATCGTCATCAGCAGGCCGATGCCCAGCTTGCCCTTGAACAGCTTGCGGATCGCGCCGGGCGTGAACGTCGACGCGCCCAGCAGCAGGCCGATCCAGAACGCCACCAGCGCCGGGACTTCAGCCCCTGTCCATTCCAGAACCAGGCCCGTGCCGAAGGCGACGCCGGAGAGCACCGGGACCATGATCTCGCGGTCACGCCACCACGGGCGCTCCCGCTCCCCCTCGGCCTCCTCGCCGACCCGGGGCTCCGGCTCGTCGCAGCCGCACGCCGCGCTCACGCGCCCGCTCCCGTCCCGCAGTGGCCCGGCACAGTGCACTCGGCGTCCACGCACGGCGCGTGCTCGTCCACGGCCAGCGTCACGTCCACCAGCGCCGTGAGCGCCGCCGCGAGATGCGGGTCGGCGATCTCGTAGCGCGTCTGCCGACCCTCGGGCTCGGCGACCACGATCCCGCAGTCGCGCAGGCACTCCAGGTGGTTCGACACATTCGAGCGCGTCAGCTCCAGCTCGCGCGAGAGCACGGTCGGGTAGCTCGGCCCGTCCAGCAGGGTCATCAGGATCCGGGAGCGCGTCGGGTTCGCCATGGCCCGGCCCAGCCGGTTCATGACGTTGAGGCGAGAAGCAATAGTCAGCATGCACTGAATTATACAGTAGTGGCTGACCTATTATTATTCTGGGGAGTTCTGCCGCACGCGCTCCGCGCGCTTGCCCTCGGGAGCTGGGGTCACCTCCGCCAGCGGGGCCATGACGGCATCCCGCGACCCTTCCACGTCTCCGCGAGGCCGACGACCCAGCGGGCGGAGGCGAAGAGGGCGTAGCCGGCGGCGGCGAGGCCAGCGCCGACTACGAGCCACCGCCCGATGCCGAGCCACACGCTCCCGTCCACGTCCAGTGCCCACCGAGCAACCGTGATGAGGCCCGCTGCGGCCATCCAGACGCCCGCGACCAGCATCGCGAGCGGCACGAGCGCGAGGAGCATCGCGGCGGCGGCGCTCCAGAGCTGGCGAGCCTCAACTTTCGCAGTCGCGGCGATGATCCGCTCGGCCCGCTCGTTCGCGGCGTCGAGGTTCGACGTCATCGTGGTCGAGGCATCCCCGGCGACCTACTCGACGACCTTCTGCACGCGCTCCTCGGTGCGCTTCTCGATCCGCTGCACCGCACCGCGACCTGGCTCACGAGCTTCTGGTTCGCCGCGGCCTGCACCTTGAGCCCGTCAATCGCCGAGGCCGTAGCCGCGCGATTCTTCTGCGCCTCCGCGACCAAGCTCTGCGACGCGGCGCTCAAACGCTTCCCGTCGAGACTCTGCGCGAACTCGCCGAGCGTGCTCTCGATCTCGCTCAGCCTGCTCTCGACGCTCGCAATCTGCGGCGACGTGCTGGCGGACGGCTGCGAGATCGACGACCGGTCGATCCGTTTCGTCAGCTCCTCGTCCATGATCTTCTGATGCCCGGTAAGGTCCCTCACGGCCTTCGTCAGCGTCGTGAGCTGCTGCTCGACGGCGGCGTGCTTCGAGACCAACGTCTCCAGCATCTCCGTAGTCTGCTGCTGCTCTATCTTCTCCGTCGCCCACGCCGTGGCCATCGCGGTGATGCTGTCCATGTCACATGGAATACATCAAGATTAACAACGAAGGATTCTTATTTCTAAACGCCACACAAGTTGAGGATTCAGAGTATTCCCAATACGAGGAAGAGCTCAAAACCTTTGTTGCAACACTAAACGAACTACGAGCGCGCAAGCCTGGAATACAACCAGGAGGCGCTTGGTTGATCATTCACAAAATGCATCATAGCCGACACAGTCAGAGTCAATATGACCAGCAGGCTCACAGCAGGACTTTTTACCGCAATTCGCGCAGCAGAATGGCCACTAGCGACAAAACCCATCCTTCAAATAGGCACATCAGCAGGAATATCTCTCGGCTAGAAAGCAAACGTAATAGGCTTAGCGATAGCGCTAGGAAAATCCGCAATATATTGCAGAAATAAATGGTGGAATATGAGAAAAATTAAAGCTACTCTCCTATCAATAGCACGCTCTGCAATATGTACCACTTTTTACGACATTAACCTCACTCCCCCACATTTGGAATGATTAATAGCCTGCAAGAATACCCCCACCCCACACTTGACATAGCCTTAATTATTTATTTCTCACAGAAAAATGGGGAAGGAAATGAAAATTCTTAGCAAAATCTCAGCTTTCACAGCAACTATCTCCCTAATAATAGTCGCAACAATTTCGATAGCCAACGCCCCACCCATAGAGCAGAACATAGAGACTCAGGAACTTGTTACACTGGCATCACAACATATAGTTATATGGATATAGATTTATTGAACTCGAGTCAGCAATCCATAAACTCCCGGACGGAGACTGGGTATATGACAAAATATAGCTCAATATCCAAAAAATATCAGAATCAGACCTGAATTCGATAGATGATTTCATCAATAAACTGAACGAAAATAAGGTGCTACAGAGAGAAGGAGGGGAATATTTTAGAAGTTGGCAATCATTTGAATTCTGCGTCATAGTAAGATTCACAGGAATTCAAGTCAAGGAAATTACCTCCTATGTACCTTGGAAGGATTTTGGGAATGCAATTCAAGAGAAAAGGTGGGCAAATATGCTCTCCTTACTTAAGAGTGGCATAAACACTTACCTTCGACGTGACGGCATGAGAGCAGGAGCAAAATTTGCTCTCAGACAGATCTAAATGCATCAGGGGTGGGTTTGCCGCACAAGCAGGCGCGAGCGTTATTGGCTGTGCAGCATGAGAAGGATGGCGATGGTTCTGGAGGTCATAAATTACCTATGATGGGTGAGAAGAGATCTCTCTTCTCACCCATCACCCCAATAAGCAAGGTTCTTGATGTTTCACGCGTATCGCCCCCAAGCCCTTGATCCCTACGAGGGACATGATCTCCCCTCATTCTCCCTGCGTTCAGACGATCTCGCGGATGGCGACACCATGCCCCTGATTCACACGGCTGACGGAGGAAATATCTCCCCCCACCTGTCGTGGGAAGGTTTCCCCGAAGAAACCGCAGGTTTCCTCGTTACCTGTTTCGATCCCGACGCCCCGATCCCCAGCGGATGGTGGCACTGGTTCATCACCGATATTGCCGCGGACTGCACCGAACTCACCCAAGGAGTCGGAGCCTCTGATCTCCACCTCGACGGAAGTGCCTTCCACCTGCGCGTAGATCACGGAGACCACGGCTACCTCGGAGCAGCTCCCCCCAGCGGAGATCGCCCACACCGCTACATTTTCGCCGTGCACGCCCTTGACGTCCCCACGCTGGACATCGACGACGACACCACTCCTGCGATGTGTTCCTTCATAGCTCTCGAACACACCATCGCTCGCGCCACCCTCACGGTGACCTACCAGAACGTCTGACCTCTTCTTCGCCCACCGTCGCCTCGTCAAGGACACCCGTGCTTCACATCATCTTCCTCGAACCCGAAATTCCCGGAAACAGCGGAGCAGCGATCCGTCTCTCCGCCTGCACCGGCTCCATGCTGCACCTGGTCGAACCCCTGGGGTTCGATATGGATGACACCAAGCTCAAGCGAGCGGGGCTGGACTATCACGACCTTGCACACGTCCGCGTTCACCCCACCCTTGACGAGGTGTTCGCTGAGATTCCCGGAAAAATCTGGGCTTTCACCGGACATGCGAGCACGCACTACGCCGATTGTTCCTACGCGGACGGGGACGGTTTGCTTTTTGGCCGCGAGTCCGTGGGACTGCCCGACTGGGCAATGGAGCACCCCCGAGTCCACGACCTCGTACGCATTCAGATGGTGCCCGGCGTGCGCTCACTCAACCTCGCCAATTCCGCATCCATCGTGCTCTACGAGGCGTGGCGTCAGTTGGGTTTCCCCGGCGGCGTCTGAGGTTTTCTCCCGCTCGCGAGTATGATTTCTCCGCGGGACATCGATGCTCCGCTCCACTTTCCGGGGTCTAACGTACTGTCAGCGTGCGTGAGCCCCGCTTTATGCGATCCGTCAACGGCGGCGAATACACACCAGCGGAACCCGCTCAATCTGTTCGGCAATTTCCACGATGCGCCGCGGATTCGAACGCCACATCCAGGCGATGCCGACGGCGGCGATCGCCAGCGGAAGATAGAAAAAGTCGTGGCCAAAATCAGCCCAGGCAGAGCGCACATGCGCCAGCTCAGGCAAACCGATTCCCGCAAGCCCCACAATCACCGGCCCGGCAGCACACAGGATGACCGAGGCCCATCCCAGCATCCGCATCCGACGTCCGTTGTGCGTAATTCCCGACGCCGCAACCAGGTAGATCAGTCCCGCAATCAGGGCAAGAATCTGAGCTCCTCGGGGAAGATCACGATGGGTATAGATGTCATAGACCGCAATCGCAGTGGTCACCAGGCCAAAAACCCAGTACACCACCATCACCAAACGCCCCAATCCCAGTGCCGGCGGACGGGTGTCGCGTGATTCCTGGCTCAGCGTCGGCATATCGGGGTACTCCATCGAGTGGGTCACTATTCCTCCCCATCAGGTCATTACCTCCCCAATCTTAGGGTTTCTCCCCCTCCGTGGCACTTCTTCGCATTCTGCTCTCCCACGTCCCCCCTACTTCTTCCCACTGCCCACCACAGTGATACGACGGTCGAACGAAAAAGGAGCGACGCCTCGCCAGTCGGAGAAAAAAGAGCGGATATGTGCGATGTCTAACCCAAAGTTCACCCCCATACGGACTCCAAAGCTGGGAGCAAAGTGGGACAATAGACCCAAGTCGGACAGCGTCAGTCCGTCACCGCATTCATCAAGGAGTGGAAACACGTGAGCGATGTTTACGACCTCGTCGTCCTCGGAGCCGGTTCTGGCGGCTACGCCGCAGCACTGCGCGCCTCCCAGTTGGGCTTGAAAGTCGCCCTCATCGAAGGCGACAAAGTGGGTGGCACCTGCCTGCACCGCGGATGCATCCCCACCAAGGCATACCTGCACGCTGCAGAAACCGCAGATGCCGTCCGAGAATCTGAAACCTTCGGCATCAAGTCCTCCTTCGAGGGCATTGATATGAGCAAAGTCGCTCAGTACCGCGATTCCATCATTACCAAGCTCTACCGCGGCGTTCAGGGGCTCCTGTCCTCGCGCGGCGTGGAAACCATCGAAGGATGGGGTCGTCTGGTTGCTCCCGACACCGTGGAGGTCAACGGACAGCGCATCGTGGGACGCAACGTCCTGCTGGCAACCGGGTCCTACTCTCGTTCCATTCCCGGCCTGACCATCGGTGGACGCATCATCACCTCCGACCAGGCACTTCAGATGGAATGGTGCCCCAGCCGCGCGGTCGTTCTCGGCGGCGGTGTGATCGGCCTGGAATTCGCCTCCGTGTGGCGTTCCTTCGGCGCAGAGGTCACCATCATCGAGGCCCTGCCGCACCTGGCCAACAACGAAGACGAATCCATCTCCAAGCACCTGGAACGCACCTTCCGTAAGCGCGGAATCGCATTCCACACCAACACTCGCTTCGCTGGCGCCACCCAAGATGACGCAGGCGTCCATGTCTCCACCGAAGACGGCAAGACCTTCGATGCAGACATCCTCCTAGTGGCCGTCGGACGCGGCCCCGTCACCGAGGGACTGGGCTTTGAAGAGGTCGGCATCCGCATGGATCGCGGTTTCGTTCTCACCAACGAGCGCCTGCACACCGGCGTGGGGAACGTCTACGCCGTGGGCGACATCGTCCCCGGCCTGCAGCTCGCTCACCGCGGCTTCCTCCAGGGCATGTTTGTTGCCGAAGAAATCGCCGGCCTCGACCCGAAGGTTGTCGACGAGAGCGGCATTCCGAAGGTCACTTTCTGCGAGCCGGAAATCGCCTCGGTGGGTCTGACCGAAAAGCAGGCACGCGAACGCTACGGCGACGCCGTGCGCACCGTCGAATACAACCTGGCCGGCAACGGAAAGTCGAATATCCTGGGAACCGCGGGATTCATTAAACTGATCTCCGTTGAGGACGGCCCCATTGTCGGATTCCACGGCATCGGTGCCCGAATCGGTGAGCAGGTCGGCGAAGGCGAGCTTCTGGTGAATTGGGAAGCCTACCCCGAAGATGTTGCCGCGCTGATCCACGCACACCCCACCCAAAACGAGTCCATTGGCGAGGCCGCACTGGCTCTGGCCGGTAAACCTCTGCACGCTCACAACTGACCGCGCCGACAAGGAGATTGAACATGGCAACCGCAGTGATCATGCCCGCTCTGGGCGAGTCGGTGACGGAAGGCACCGTCACCACCTGGCTGAAGTCCGTGGGTGACACCGTTTCCCTCGATGAGCCCTTGGTGGAAGTGTCCACCGACAAGGTCGATTCCGAAGTTCCCTCGCCCGCAGCCGGCGTTCTGCTGGAAATCCTCGTGGCAGAAGACGAAACCGTCGCCGTGGGAACCCAGCTCGCTCTGATTGGGGACGCCTCGGAAGCACCCGCATCCTCCCCCGCTCCCACCGCAGCCGCACCGGCGCCTGCGCCTGCAGCACCTGCTCCGGCAGCTGCCCCCGTGGCGGCAGCGCCCACCGCTCCCGCAGCACAGGCACCCGCTGTTGCAGGAACCGACGTGCTGATGCCCGCTCTGGGCGAATCCGTGTCGGAAGGCACCGTCACCACGTGGCTGAAGTCCGTGGGTGACCAGGTGGAAGCAGACGAGCCTCTGCTGGAAGTCTCCACCGACAAGGTGGACTCGGAAGTTCCCGCTCCCGTGTCCGGTTATCTGGCAGAAATCCGTGTCGCAGAAGACGAAACCGTCGCCGTGGGAACCGTCGTTGCAGTGATCACGGCGTCCGCTCCCTCTGCGGCTCCGGCGGCTCCTGCAGCTCCCGCACCGGTTGCGGCTGCTCCGGCACCCGCTGCCCCCGCGGCTCCCGTGGCTGCAGCACCCGCGGCTCCCGCAGCCTCCGCCTCACCCTTCCCCACCGCAGATTCCTTGGTGGCAGCGGCAGCGGAAGGCGCAAAGGTCGTCGCAGCCGCTCCCGCAGCTGCCACCACCGGGTACGTCACCCCCATCGTGCGCAAGCTCGCACGTGAGGCCGGGATCGATCTGGCTTCCCTCCAGGGAACCGGCATCGGTGGACGCATCCGCCGCGAAGATGTGGAAGCAGCGATCGCCGCTGCCGCTCAGCCCGCTCCCGTGGCTGCACCCGCAGCTCCGGCTCCCGCGACGCCCGCGGCCGCAACTCGCGAGCCGTCGCCCCTGCGCGGCACGACTGAAAAGATGTCGCGCCTGCGTCAGACGATCGCACGCCGCATGGTCGAGTCCCTGCAGACCGCAGCTCAGCTCACCACCATCATTGAAGTCGACGTCACCAAGATCGCATCCCTGCGCGCACGCGCAAAGGACAGCTTCGCCGAGCGTGAGAACACCAAGCTCACCTTCCTCCCCTTCTTCGTGAAGGCGGCAACCGAAGCCCTGCTCTACCACCCGAAGATCAATGCAACGATCTCCGACAAGGAGGTCACCTACTTCGATCACGAGCACGTGGGCATTGCCGTGGATACGGAACGAGGCCTCCTGGTTCCGGTCATCAAGGACGCTGGCGGCAAGTCTCTTGCCGATATCTCGCGCTCCATCAACGATCTGGCTGCGCGCACGCGCAACTCCACGATCGGTCCAGATGAGCTCTCCGGCTCGACCTTCACCGTGACGAACACTGGTTCGGGCGGCGCCCTCTTCGACACTCCGGTTCTCAACATGCCGGAGACCGCGATCATGGGTGTCGGCACCATCGTGAAGCGTCCGGTTGTCGTCAAGGACGCCCTGGGTCAGGATTCCATCGCAATTCGTTCGATGGTCTACCTCTCCCTGTCCTACGATCACCGTCTGGTCGACGGCGCGGATGCTTCTCGCTTCCTCATGGACGTGAAGCGTCGCCTGGAAGAGGGAGCTTTCGAAAGCGAACTCGGCCTGTGATGATACGTCTGTAACGCACTGACCTTTATGTGTGTGGGGTGGACGGGAATTTCCCGTCCACCCCACACACATATCTCCACCGCTCAGGAACCCGCATTCCTCGCCACCATCCTCCGCATATGCGGAAATGAGATGAGAGATAGAGCGCCTTTTATTCTTTCAACTAGCACAACCGGGCTATCGCACTGCACACTAATAAGACTCACGCGAGGAGGCACGCAGCACCTCGCGTTCTATGTTTCCTCACGTGCCCATCACACACGCATGAGAGGATCCCGCTTTGCTGAAGAAATTCTTCAAGAGCCTGTTCACCACCACCGACCCCGCTCGCCGTCGTCTGGGCGTCGCGGCAGGTGTCGGACTTGTCGGTGGCCTGTTCTCCGCCATCGTGAAGTTCGGATGGGAAGTTCCTTTCCCTCCGCGCACCCCTGAGCGCAATGCCACCAACCCCCCGCAGATGCTGCTGGAACAGCTGGGGATGACCGCAGAGCAGTCTCACACGACCATTGCATTCAACGGCAACACGAACCTGCCGATCTACTCCTTCATCATCCACTTCTCCTTCGCGATTGTTTTCGCCCTCTTCTACTGCATCGTGGCGGAATACTTCCCGAAGATTAAGCTCTGGCAGGGCGCTGCCTTCGGTCTCTTCGTGTGGATCGCAGCCCACCTTGTCGTCATGCCCCTCATGGGCACCGTTCCCTCCCCCTTCCCGTGGGTTGAGGGCGGCCAGACCTGGGCAGAGCACTTCTCGGAGGCCTTCGGCCACATCATTTGGCTGTGGTCGATCGAAATCGTGCGTCGCGACCTGCGTAACCGCATCACGCACGAACCCGATGCCGAGGTTCCCCTGGTTGACGCGACTCGCTGATTGCGTGCGGGGTGAGAGCTCGTCTCTTTTCTCCCCCGCATGACTCACTCAACGGCTGTGGGCTTGCCCGAACCGGTAACCCCCACAGCCGTTCTCTGGCATTCTCCTCACACCCAGCGGATGCGTGTGCACGAGGAGCGCAGAAAAACGGTACGATACAAGGGCTATGAGTGAAATGAACACTGAACCCCAGAAGAAGCGTCGCTGGTACAACAACCTCGCGGACGCCTACCGCATTACCGCCCGCACCTATTCATGGATCGGCTGGCTGATGGCCGGAGAGGTCATCGTTGCCATTGCCCTCGGTATCCTGATCGGTGCCCTGACCAAGGGGTGGATCACCTGGATTCTCCTGGGACTCTTTACGGGTGTTCTTGCAGCAACCACGACCCTCTCCCTTTTGGTGCGTCGCGCCATGTATGCACAGATTGACGGCACCCTGGGTCAGGTGTACGCCGTAACCAGCCAGATTAAGCGCGGCTGGATCGTGTCCGAGCGCCCCGTTGCCATGACTCCCGATCAGGATCTCGTATGGCGTCTGGTGGGGCGTCCCGGTGTTGTCCTCATCTCCGAAGGCCCCTCTTCTCGCGTTCGTGCCCTGCTGGATCAGGAACGCCGCAAGATTAGCCGTGTCGCCCAGAACGTTCCGATCACCGTGTTCCAGGTCGGACACGAGAACGGACAGATTCAGCTGGCCGAGCTGGAACGCAAGCTCAACAAGCTGAAGAAGACGCTCACCTCCGAAGAAGTGCCGGCAATCCACCAGCGCCTGGCCGCACTGGATCGCTCCGTAGCCCCCATTCCGAAGGGCGTTGACCCCATGCGCGCACGCCCGAACCGTCGCGCCCTGCGCGGACGCTGATTCTCCACACTTTTCACTCACCCGGTTCCCGAGCTGCCCCGCAGCTCGGGAACCGGCGTATATGCAGGCGCAGGTCAGACGCCGGGGATGCGCAGAGACACGGCAGTGAAGGCAATAGCAGAAATTCCAGAGACAGTGGCCCAGGCAGAACAACGCGCATCAGGGATGCACAGCAG
>CAURIY010000011.1:0-47227 GCA_963525415.1 uncultured Actinomyces sp. | reverse complement strand
ACCATGAACCACCTCACACCCACCACAAAACCCCACAAACACAACACAAACACCCCACACAAGACACCCGCATCACCCCAACTTCACGATGCACACCCCCACACACGCAACGAGGCGTGGACGGAAAACCCGCCCACGCCTCGTCAATCAGCTCAGCTACACGCACCACAAGTGCGCGCTTCCTCCACGGGGTCACGCACCTCGCGAAGAAAGCCAAAGGAAGAACGCCTCACGCACGGAGACGCATCCCCCACACTGTCAGTGCGTACCCATGTGCTCCTGCGAAGGAATGTCGATCGTCGGCAAATCACGCACCGCGCGACGCACCGCGTCAGACACCGCACGAGGAACGCGCTCGTCGAACACACCCGGGATGATGTAGTTCGGGCTGAGTTCCTCGTCCGAAATCACCGAAGAAATGGCCACGGCGGCAACGCGCAGCACCTCGACGGTGATTTCCTTGACCTTCGCGTCCAGCAGACCGCGGAAGAGACCCGGGAAGGCCAGCACGTTGTTGATCTGGTTCGGGTAGTCCGAACGCCCCGTTGCCACAATCGCGGCGTGAGGAGCGGCAGCGGCCGGATCCACCTCGGGGGTCGGGTTCGCCAGAGCGAAGACAATCGCACCATCGGCCATCGAGGCAATATCGTCGCCGTCCAGGATGTTGCCCTGTGAAACACCGATGAAGACGTCGGCGCCCGCCATACCTTCCTTCAGCGAACCGTGCACCATACGCGGGTTCGTGTTCTCAGCCAGCCAGCGGCGAGAGGGGTGCATACCCTCGACGTCGTCTGCGGCCAGCGCACCGGTGCGGCCGTAGCCCACGATGTCGCGCGCACCCTGAGCCATGAGCAGCTTGATGATAGCCGAGCCCGCGGCGCCCACACCGGACACCACGATGCGCACGTCCTCGATCTTCTTGTCCACCAGCTTGAGGGCGTTGAGGAGGGCGGCCAGCACCACGATCGCAGTGCCGTGCTGGTCGTCGTGGAACACCGGGATGTCGAGCTCTTTGCGCAGGCGCTCTTCGATTTCGAAGCAGCGGGGGGCGGAGATGTCTTCCAGGTTGATGCCGCCGTATGCCGGGGCGATAGCTTTCACGATGGCCACGATCTCGTCGGTGTCCTTGGTATCCAGGACAACCGGCCACGCGTCCACATCACCGAACTGCTTGAAGAGCACGGCCTTGCCTTCCATCACGGGGAGGGCGGCTTCCGGGCCGATATCGCCCAGGCCGAGCACAGCGGTTCCGTCGGAGACAACGGCAACGGAGTTGGCCTTCATCGTCAGAAGGTGTGCCTTGGCCGGGGTGTCGTGGATTGCGGTACACACGCGGGCAACGCCCGGAGTGTAGGCGCGGGACAGGTCATCGCGGTTACGCAGCGGCACCTTGGAGTGCACTTCGAGCTTGCCGCCGATGTGCGACATGAAAGTCTGGTCGGCCACCGACTGCGTGTGGACACCAGCAAGGCCGTCGAGAACCTGCTCCACCTCGCGTCGATGATCGGAGTCACGCATGTCGCAGGTGAGATCCATCGTGATGTGCCCGCGGCCGGACTCTGCAACATCCAGACCCTTCACCTCTGCGCCGGTGGCAGAAACCGCATCCACGATGCTGGCGATTGACGCCTGGGTTTCATCCAGTTCCAGTCGGTATGAGGCGGTGTATGAAGGGGAAGTACGCATTTATTCGTCCTTGCTTCGTCTGAGACCGGGCGTTCCAGTCCTCCCCTATCGTAGGTTCTCCCGCTCGGGGAGCACACGGCGTCTCAGGAAAAGAACCCACGAGATACGTCACGTTGGTGCGCATGACGAGGCGGAGCATCCTTCCGCGGGAAAGCTCTCCTACGCACATGGTGGGGCGCAGGAGGCAGTCGGGGTTATCGCACGGGTCGTCGAGAAAGCTCCCACGCACATGGTCGGGCACAGCGCGCAAGCAGCGCTCAGCTCCGCTCGTTCTCATTCTTCCCTCTCGTTCATGCACTTCCGCTTCTGTGCACACCTGAGATTCTCTTCGCCTTCCGACATCCCAGCGTCGTCGCCCACCTCGAACAACACAGGTTGACTTCTGGGGGCAGGTTGGGCTTGGGACGCACAAAAAGCCCGTGGGGCGAAGGCGGTGCCTTCGCCCCACGGGCGGCATGTCACAGCACGGGAGATCAGGCTCCCACAAGCTCCATGATCAGTTCGCGCACGCGAGCGGCATCAGCCTGACCACGTGTCGCCTTCATGACGGCGCCAACCAGCGCGCCGGCAGCCTGCACCTTTCCACCGCGGATCTTTTCCACGACATCCGGGTTCGCGGCCAGAGCTTCCTGAACGGCGGCCGTCAACGCGCCCTCATCGGACACGACTTCCAGGCCTCGTGCGTTCACGACAGCTTCCGGATCGCCTTCACCGGCGAGCACACCTTCCAGCACCTGGCGAGCCAGCTTGTCGGTCAGACGTCCGGAATCCACCAGGGATTGGAGCTGGGCAATCTGAGCGGGGGTCACGGCCAGCTCGTCCAGAGCGGTCTCGTTTTCCTTCGCGTAGCGCGCCAGTTCACCCATCCACCACTTACGGGCGGCGGCGGGCTGGGTTCCTGCGGCCACGGTGTTCTCGATGAGTTCGAGCGCACCCGCGTTGACGACATCGCGCATTTCCATATCGGCAAAGCCCCACTCTTCGCGCAGACGACGGCGCTTGGCGACGGGCAGTTCCGGCAGGGAGGCGCGCAGCTCCTCCACCCATTCACGCGAGGGAGCCACGGGAACGAGGTCGGGTTCTGGGAAGTAGCGGTAGTCTTCGGCATCGGACTTCGGGCGTCCCGGCGAGGTGGAGCCGTCCTCTTCGTGGAAGTGGCGGGTTTCCTGGATCACCGTTCCACCCTCGGAGAGGATGGCGCCCTGGCGCTGGATTTCGTAGCGCACCGCGCGTTCGATGCCACGGAAGGAGTTGACATTCTTCGTTTCCGTGCGCACGCCCAGAGGAGATTCGGGCGTGGGACGCAGGGAAACGTTGATGTCGGCGCGCACGTTTCCACGTTCCATACGGGCTTCCGACACGTCCAGTGCGCGGAAGATATCGCGCAGTGCCTGGACGTAGGCGCGTGCAACTTCGGGAGCGCGGTCGCCCGCACCGGTAATCGGGCGGGTCACGATCTCCACCAGGGGAACGCCCGCACGGTTATAGTCCACCAGCGAGTGGTCGGCTCCGTGGATGCGGCCGTCTGCACCACCCACGTGCGTGTTCTTACCGGCGTCTTCTTCCATGTGAGCACGTTCGACCTCGACGCGGAACAGGGTTCCGTCTTCGAGTTCGACATCCACGTAGCCGTCGTGAGCAATCGGCTCATCGTACTGGCTGGTCTGGAAGGCCTTCGTCAGGTCCGGGTAGAAGTAGCTCTTACGGGCAAAACGGCAATATTCCGCAATTTCGCAGTTCAGAGCCAGGCCGATCTTGATCGCGTACTCCACGGCCTTGCGGTTGACGACGGGCAGCGAGCCCGGCAGCCCCAGAGAGACCGGGGTGACGTAGGTGTTCGGATCTCCACCGAAAGCATTCGGTGCGGCGTCGAACATCTTGGTGGCAGTTCCCAGCTCGACGTGCACCTCGATGCCGAGCACCGGGTCGAAGGAGGCTACCGCGTCTGCATATTCCATGAGTTCACTCATCAGAGGTTTTCCTCCCAGTCCTTGGCGGGGCACTGCGACGCAATGTCACCGCTCAGAGTTTCAACAAGCTGAGCCACCTCATACATCTTCTGATCGGCATGGGCGGGGGCAAGAATCTGGAAGCCGACGGGAAGGCCTTCACCGCTGACCGCCACCGGAACAGACATCGCGGGGATTCCCGCGAGATTTGCGGGAATCGTGGCCACGTCGTTGAGGTACATCGCCATGGGGTCATCCATCTTTTCCCCGAAACGGAACGCCGTCGTCGGGCAGGTGGGCGACACCAGGACATCGACCTCCGAGAAGACGCGCTCGAAATCGCGCTGGATGAGCGTGCGCACCTTCTGGGCACTGCCGTAGTAGGCATCGAAGTAGCCCGCGGACAGCACGTGGGTTCCCAGGATGATGCGACGCTTCACTTCGTCACCGAACCCGGCTTCGCGGGTCGCGGCCATCACGCGTTCGGTGCTGACCGTCCCTTCCGTCGGTTCCACGCGGATGCCGTAGCGCATACCGTCGAAGCGTGCGAGGTTAGAGGAGACTTCGGCCGGCATGATCAGGTAGTAGGCGGCCAAGGCGTACTCGAAACTCGGGCACGACACTTCCACCACGGTGGCGCCGGCTGCGCGCAGCTTCTCCACCGTCTCATTGAAGGCGGAGAGGACGTCATCCTGGTAGCCCTCACCCGACAGTTCACGAACGACACCCACGGTCAGTCCGTCCATACGTCCGTCGGCACGCACCTGAGCGGTCGCCTCGGACAGGGGCGGAACCGGAACGTTCAGCGAGGTCGAATCGAAGGGATCGTACCCGCCGATGACCTCGGTCAGGGCGGCGGCGTCCGCAACCGTGCGGGTCACGGGGCCGATCTGATCCAGGGAGGAGGCCATGGCGATCAGGCCGTAGCGAGAAACCGCCCCATAGGTGGGCTTGGCGCCCACAGTTCCGGTCACGGAACCCGGCTGACGGATCGAACCACCCGTATCGGAGCCGAGAGCCAGCGGCACCATGAAGGCTGCGACGGCCGCGGCGGAACCGCCGCCGGAACCGCCGGGGATGCGTTCCACATCCCAGGGGTTGTAGGTCGCACCGTAGGCCGAGTGCTCGGTCGAGGAGCCCATGGCGAATTCGTCCATGTTGGTCTTGCCGACAATCGGCATTCCCGCTGCGTGCAGACGTTCCACAACCGTCGCGTCGTAGGGGGGACGCCAGCCTTCGAGGATCTTCGAGGCGCAGGTCGTCGGAATTCCGCGGGTGACCATATTGTCTTTCACCGCGATCGGCACGCCCGCCAGGCGCGGAAGTTTCTCACCGGCTGCGCGGCGTGCATCCACGTCCGCGGCGGTCGCCAGTGCGCCTTCGCGATCCACGTAGAGGAAGGCGTGAACGCGCGATTCCAGTGCCTCAATGCGATCCAGGCATGCGGTGGTCAGTTCAACCGAGGTGATCTCCCCAGCGGCCAGCATGTCTGCGAGTTCCACGGCAGACTTCAGCAGAAGCGTATTCATCAGTCTTCCTCCAAAATCTGGGGAACCAGGAACATCCCATCCTCAGCGGCGGGAGCCTGAGCCAAAACCTCGTCACGATCGAGAGTCGGCCCCACCACGTCCTCACGCCACACGTTGGTCAGAGGAATCGGGTGCGACGTCGCGGGAACGTCCGGGGTGGCGACTTCGGCGACCTTGGCCACCGATGTGGCGATCACGTCCAGTTCGCCGGCAAAACGCTCAATTTCTTCCGGTGTCAGTGCGATACGAGCCAGTCCCGCAACGCGGGCGACCTCGTCAGTGCTAATCCTTGCCATAAAACGTATGGTACCCGCCCGGACTGCGACACTCACCCGCCGATCTCAACATGTTGAAAAGCTCGAGAGTCGCTAGGCTGAGTTCATGGCTGCTCACCGTCATTTTTCTCTGTCCCCCACAGCCACGCGCATCGCCAAATACGCGGGGCTGGCGTTCCTGGCCACACAGGGCGCCGCCCTCGTCGGAATTCACGCGGTCGACAAGATGCGTAAAAGCCGTGTTCCCAGCGACGGCCCCGGTTTCCCCTCTCTTCCTCCGGTGGACACACCAGTCGCCGGTTCTGAGGTGCGCACCTACACGGAGGGACACTCCCTGTACGCCGACATGCTGGAAGCTATCCAGTCGGCTTCCTCCTACGTGTATTTCGAGTCCTTTATTTGGCGTTCCGACCAGTGGGGTCAACGTTTTAAGGATGCCCTGATCGCAGCCGCTCAGCGGGGTGTTCACGTCTACGTTGTCTACGACGGCTTCGGGGTGCTCAATCAGGATCCGTTCTTCTACTTTTTCCCTCAGATTCCCACTCTTTTTGTCCGCCGTTTCCCGGAAATTCGTTCCGGGATGTTTACGGCGAATCTGCGACGTACCGGGCGAGATCACCGCAAAATTCTGGTGGTCGACGGCCACACCGGTTTTGTGGGCGGCTACAACATCGGGGATCCTTTCGCCGACGAGTGGCGCGACACCCACGTGCGCCTGCGCGGCGATGCCGTGTGGGAGTTGGAAAACGGCTTCGTCGATTTCTGGAACCACTTCAAGCGCCCCTCGCATCCCACTCTTGCGCGTACGGGCGTCAAGAAGTGGGATTCGGAGATCAAGGGGGCATTTAACCTTCCCTCGCGTCTGCTCTACCCGGTGCGCGGCCTCTACATCGATGCAATTGAGCGTGCGCGCGAGTCCATTCGTATTACCAGTGCCTATTTCATTCCGGATCGGGAGATCCTGGGAGCGCTAGTTCTGGCTTCCCGCCGCGGGGTGCGCGTACAGATCTTGATTCCCGAGTTTTCAAACCACATTTTGGCCGACTGGGTTGCCCGCCCCTACCACGGCCCCCTCCTCGATGAAGGCGTGGAAATCTGGCTGTACCAGGGGGCGATGATCCACTCCAAGACCATGACCGTGGACGGTATCTGGTCAACGGTGGGGACGGCGAATATCGACCGCCTCTCCCTCCAGGGGAACTACGAGGTGAACCTCCAGTTCCATTCGCGCGAGCTGGCTGAGCGCATGGACGCGATCTTTGACAACGATCTGACGATGGCGCGCCGCCTCACTCCCGGGGAGTGGCGTCAGCGCACCCCGCTCACGAAGATTCTCGAAAAGATTCTCTACCCCTTCGAGTTCATCGTCTAGGGGCAGACGCCTCGTCTTGCACGGACGAGGCGGAGGGCAGTTTCCCTCAGACTTTCGCCCGTTCAGTCGAGGACGGCCAGGCCGCGGTCGAGGACAGCTTCAAAGAAAGTTTCGTCCACCACGGGAACCCCCAAGCTCTCCGCCTTGGCCACTTTCGACCCGGAACCGGGGCCGGCAATCACCAGCGAGGTCTTTTTCGACACCGATCCGGCGGCCTTCCCCCCGCGCTGCACGATGGCTTCTTTCGCACCCTCGCGGCTGTAGCCCGGCATGGCTCCGGACACCACGATGGTCAGTCCTTCCAGGACGTTCGATACCGCTTCGCACACCTCGTCCTCGGCACGCACTCCGGCCTTCAGCCAGCGTTCCAGCACCTGCGCATGCCAAGGTTCGTTCAACCACTCGGACAGTGATTGGGCGATCACCTCACCCACGCCCTCCGCCTGGGACAGATCCTCAACGGAAGCCGCACGCAAAGCCTCGAAAGAGGGATAGACCGCGGTCAACGCCTGAGCGGCCGTGGGACCCACGTGGCGGATCGAGAGAGCCACCAGGAGACGCGCCAGCGGGCGGGTCTTAGCCTGTTCCAGCTGTTCGAGCATCACCAGGAGAGTTTTGGTCGGCTGAGATTCAACGGCCTCGTAACCGGCGTTTTTCTTCGTGCTCTTCTTCCAGGCTTTCGTCCAGAAATAGCGCACCTGCGCCCAGTCCCCTGTCGGCTCCCCGTTTTTCGTGACCGGACGCCAGACCATCACGTCTTTCACGTCCTCACTGGAAAGCTCGAAAAGCTGGCCTTCTGTCGTCAGCACCGGGGATTGCGCGGGGGGCAGAAGGGACTCCGCATGCTCCATGAGTTCCGCGTGGGTCATCGCCTCGGGCATCTGCACCACCAGACGCGTTCCATCCTCGAGGAAGACGCTCTGTCCGGTGGCCAGCGCTGCGGCCGCCTCGTCACGGTTATTTTCCGGTTGCGTGAGTGCGAGGGCTGCTTCGTCTCCCAGTCCCTCAATGTCCAGGGCAGAGCGCGCACCCACGTGTGCGACACGTTCCGTGATCTGCGCGGGGCACCCCGCCTGGTTCGGGCAGCGCAGGTCAATGTCCCCTTCTTTTTGGGGGGCGAGCTGCGTGCCGCACGACGGGCAGTGCGTGGGCATGACGAAGGCGTATTCCGAGCCGTCGCGTGCAGCGGCCACGGGGGCAACAATTTCCGGGATGACGTCGCCGGCTTTGCGCAAAACCACCAGGTCACCGATCAGCACTCCCTTGCGCGCCACTTCACTGGCATTGTGCAGTGTTGCGCGCGAGACGTGCGAGCCGGCCACCAAGACGCGTTCCATCACTCCGTAGGGGGTCACGCGCCCCGTGCGTCCCACCTGCACGCGGATATCGAGGAGGCGGGTGTGCACTTCCTCCGGAGGGAACTTGTAGGCGGCAGCCCATCGGGGCGCACGCGAGGTCGCTCCCAGAGAACGCTGGTAGGCCAGGTCGTTGATCTTGACGACGACCCCGTCAATTTCATGTTCCAGGCTGTGGCGTTGAGCGCCCAGTTCGGCGATGCGCTCCTCGATAGCTGTCCGCCCCGTGAGGAGACGCGTGTGCGGGGAGACCGGCATCCCCCAGCGGCTCAGCTGCTCATACCAGCCGTGCTGGGTCTCAGGAAGAACATAATTACTCTCCCCCACCTCGACGGCTCCCACACCGTGAGCGAGCATCGACAGGGGCCGCTTCGCCGTTTCCTCGGGGTCTTTTTGACGCAGAGATCCCGCCGCCGCATTCCGCGGGTTCACGAAAGCCGGCTGCCCGAGAGCAACGCGTTCGTCGTTGAAGCGTTGGAAGTCCTCGACCGGGAAGTACACTTCGCCTCGGATCTCAATCTTATGCGGAACCGGCCCGTCCAAGCGCGAGGGAATGACCCTGATGGTGCGCACGTTAGCGGTCACGTCTTCACCCACCCAGCCATCGCCTCGTGTCGCCGCGCGGGTGAACACGCCATCCACGTACAGCAGGTTGACGGCCAGGCCGTCGACCTTGACTTCCGCGACCATTTCCGGGAGCTCATCGCCGAGGTCGGAGGCCACGCGCTGCTCCCATGCGGCAAGTTCCTCCAGCGAAAACACATCATCCAGGCTCATCATCTGCTGGAGGTGTCGCACGGATGCGAAGGTTTCCTGCGCACGTCCTCCCACACTCCTCGTGGGAGAGTTCTCGTCCGCGAGCGCGGGATACGCCGCTTCGATGTTTTCCAGCTCTCGATAGAGGCTGTCGTAGTGTGCGTCGGAGAGCGTCGGTGCGTCGTGATCGTAGTATGCCTCGCGCGCCTGTTCGATGAGGGCGATCAGTTCGTTGCGGCGCAGAAGAGCCGCGTGCTCATCGCCTTCCCACGTGCTGTGTCCTGACTGGGCGGCATCCGTTAGCAGATCACTCATGAAGGTATTGTGTCATCCCCGCGCGCTTGAGGTTTTCCACAGACGTGTGACATCGCCTCGTGATCCACAGCGCACGCGGGCTGCGGGGACAGGGATGGGCGTGCCGTTCCAGACTCATGGGGGAAGAAATGAGGCTGGGGGATGCCATGTCGTCAACAGATCATCACATCACGGATGCTCATCGAGCACTTCATTCGCCGTGGCATATGGCGTGTATTCGGGGTGCCGATGTGGGAACCATCCTGGTTCCGCGTCTTCCCTCAACTGTGGGAACGGATGCGCCGTCGCGTTTACGTGATCGCTCTGTGAGCGCGCATCACGTGCGTATACACGCACCTTCCACCTTCTCACAGACCGTTTCCTCACAGACGAGGCACCCCCGTCCTTTTTCGGTTTTCTCACGTTGGCGTCGCCCTCCTCTGGCGATGGTGGAGGATCTTCACTCCGCTGGGGGAACACGTGTGCGAGCGTTCTGGTTCCTTCCGTGGACGCAGTGCCGTCCCGGGCATCTCTATTCTGTGGCGGCGGGGTCGGAAGTGCGTTTGGGTGATGAGGTCTTTGAGGTGCGTATGCGTCCGCATACTCTCCGGTGGCCTCGACCGACAATGGTGCGTTCTCGCCTTGCGTGGGGTCTGGTTCCGATGGGTGTTTTCGCCCTGTGGCGGTGCCTCATGTTCCCCGGTCTGTGGTGGGTGCCGTTACTCGTGGGGTGCGTCGGCGCCTGTTACCTCCTGTATCAGCAGGGGCCGTGGCGCCGTGAGGATGCGGCTTTTCTTGCTCTGGTGTGTGCCAGTCTCACCGGGGAGAGTATTTCCCCAGATGGGGCATCTGCGAGGCAGGTGACGACGTCTTTTCGCGTGTGGCCGCATCGTCCGCGTCCCCGCCATGCCTATCAGCAAATTGTGGGGTCTGCGGAGAGGGCGGGGAAAAGAGATATTCGCTATCCGGGGTTTATCGGGGAGTACGCGCATCTTGCTGCGCTGTGGTGGGTGGCCCAGGTTGCTGTCCAGTGCGGGGGTGTGCTCGTGGAGTTTCCCGGCGGGGAACGACGGAAAGTGGGGGCTGCTCGCCTGAGTGTGCGCATCGTCGAGAACGCGTCTTTCGACGAGAGGATGCCTCCACACGAGGGGGCGGGCGCGGATCTCGGGGAGGGGCGCCTCGCAGATGTCATGATTGGGGTAGGGAGGAGTTACGGGGAGCTTCCCCCGTGGTGCACCCATATTTTGTATTCGCGAGGCGCACCGGCGTCACCTCTGTGGTGGGAGCAGGTTTCCTCTCCCTACGACGAGGCACAGATTCCTTCCTATGTGGCGTGGGAGGAACTTTTTCCCGCAGACGAGCACGCTTCTGGGGAGCTTCTCCCGTTATCACCGGGCGGAGAGATCGCTTCGCGTCGCGATTTCTCGACGCCCCTGGGCAAGAATGCGTCTGGCGTTGTCGAGGTGGATCTTCTTGCGGAAGGCCCTCACGCTCTGCTCGTGGGAACGACGGGATCGGGAAAATCAGAAGCGTTGCGCACGTGGCTTCTGGGTCTGTGTACGCGCGCATCGCCTCGTGATCTTCGTCTGGTGCTCGTGGATTACAAGGGAGGAGCGACTTTTCGTCCCCTCACGCCTCTCCCCCACGTCGAGTGTCTTCTCACGGATTTGGAACCGGAGGCAACGGCGCGCGCCCTCGTGGGGCTGAGCACGCACCTCACGCAGCGCGAGCGTCAGTTGTCCGAGTATTCCTTTGCAGACCTCGCCGAGTGGGAACGCGCGTGGGAACGTCAGGAAGCCCCCGTCCCTCCCCCGCGAATTCTCGTTGTGATTGATGAGTTTCAGGTGCTCTCTCAGCTCCACTCTCAGGCGTTGGAAACGGTGAATCGTTTGGCCGCTCAGGGGCGCTCGCTGGGGATGCATGCGCTCTACGCAACTCAGCGCCCCTCGGGGGCAATTTCGGGTCAGATGCGCGCGAATACCGATCTGCGACTGTCGCTGCGCACACTCACTGTTCAGGATTCACGCGATGTTATTGATGTCCCAGACGCGGCTTTCCTCCCGCGTCTCCCCGGTCGAGCGATTCTTCCGGGGACAGGCGAGTTTCAGTGCGCGCACTGCGCGGATTATGCGGGGGTCGTGTCCCGTATACGTTCCCGTTATGTTTTTTCTCCCCCACAGACGAGGCTGTGGCCGCCTCCGCTTCCATCCGACGTGTCGTGGGAGGATCTCCGTGCGCTACACGTGGGGAGCCCGGGTGAGGGCAGTGCATCTTTCCCCCTCGGCGTGATCGACGGTCTGAGGGTGGGAGGGCACTATCCGCTGGTGTGGAGTGGGGAGCACATTCTGTTTTTAGGTCCGCGTTCCTCGCGCGCCAAACTACAGGGGCATGCCTATGCGGTAGCGAGTGCTCTCGCATCGCAATTCGAGCGTCCCCTCCACGTATGTTCGACACATATTCACGCGCGACGTTATTCCGGCGTTCTGTCTGATCCCGCAGATATTATCACTTTGTGGGAGGAATTGGCTCACGCAAGTCCCCGGGTTGTTTTCATTGATGACGAAGAGCAACTACGGGAAAGTCTGACGCAGCGTATGGGGGCGCTTGCTGCGGAGCACGTGTGGAATTCTTTTATTCGACTTCTGGACTTATCGACAGCGACCCTGGTCAGTGCTGCCCCGGGGAGAACGAATCCTATTCACGATCACGGGATCTACCGCATGCGTTTTATTGATGTTCCCGATGAGCGCGTCCGCATGGCTGCGGGTTTTCCGTCGTCAACTCCGCTCACCACAGCCGAACACGTGTTTGTCCGCGTGGAGGACTCATCTGTATGCCTCCTTCCGCACATCCCACTTTTTTCTGCGAGTCCGAACGGGTCTGACCAGGGACAAGAGGCAGGAAACTCCCCTTTCCACCCCCTCGTCTCTCCGGACTCCCTCTGTGTTCCATGGGCTCTCCGAAGGGGAGAATTCGGGGAAGAACATACTCTCCCCAGCGCGAGCGAGAAAAAAGAGAACAGTCATCTTGCGAAAATAGATACCGGCGAGAAAGGTTTTCCTTCCCCCATTTCTTCCGGAACAAGAGTTGCTCCAATAACCATTTGGAACACAGATGCGCATGAAAAACTTTTATACGGTCCCCGGCTCATCGAATTTTCTTCTCCATTTTCCGAGTTCCTCCTCATCGGAGAAAAAAATTCTCTTGTTGATCAGATTTTCTTCCACCTGAATCCCCGCGCTCAGTTACGTTGGCTTTCGCTAGGAGAATGGCTGAGATGCCTCGATCACACGGCGAAAAACATTCTCTTTGTCAACCCATCTCGAGATATCACGCGTGTGATTTTTCAGAATTTTCCACAGGCTCCTTTTTCCCTCTTAGCACATGAATGGGACCAGAGAAGCGGAATATTGATCCATCACCAACAGGCATTCCGTTTCCACATCCAGACATATACGTGACCACCCCCACACCACCTGAGGAAATTCACAGGCATTTTCCTCTTGCTCATCTCCTGAGAATGTCAGAGACTTGTCGTTATTGCCGCGGGCGATGAACGCGATTCAGCGCCCACACATCAGATCTTTTGTGATTGGAGTACACAAAATGGATTGGCGCAGCAAAGCTGCATGCCTCAGCGTGGATCCCGAGCTGTTCTTCCCGATTGGAAACACCGGTCCCGCTATCGCACAAGCCGCTGAAGCCAAAGCCGTATGCCGCACCTGCTCCGTTCAGACGGTCTGCCTCCAGTGGGCTCTCGACAACAATCAAGATTCCGGTGTGTGGGGCGGCATGAGCGAAGAAGAACGTCGTTCGCTCACGCGCCGTGCAGCTCGCGCCCGGCGCATCTCCTGACTAACACAGATTTCCGGGGGGGGTGTTTTCATTTCATGGAAAACACCCCCGCCGCGCATATCTACAGGCGACTCACTCCCCCGCAGAGCGCTTCCGCCGCTCACGCACCAGGAGAGCAACTCCCATCACGATCCCTGTAGCAACTGCCCCCATGCGCTGATTCATATCCCCCATCCCGGTGTTGACAAGCTTCCCGGGCGGAGATGAGGGCGGGACAGAAGGAGGAAGTGTAGGAGGCGTTGACGGGGGCACGCTCGGAGGTTCCGTCGGCGGGGTGGATGGCGGATCGTTGGGCGGTTGCGACGGACGATACTGCTCATGCAGGTCACGAACGGGTGTGCGGTAGGGAGCCACCCGCCCATCACCCGGAAACTCTGTCACGAAGACATAGGTTCCAAGCCGTCCTTCTTGCACATGAAAACTGCCATCCCCCACCGACATAAACACCCCGTTGCGGGCGGGAAGTCGTACTTCTCCTATCTTTTCCGCATCTTTCAGATGATCATCATCGACGTCGAGGCCATCGGGGAAGAAGTAGAGAGTATGCGTCATTTCTGCCGCATCAGCCCCAAAGAGCCTTCCGCCACCCCAGCGGGGGTGATCCTGCGGAAAACCGCTGGCAAAAAGATCATCCACGATGTAGGTTCCCCCGCGCGTATGGCGGGGCGACGAGGAGGAATGAATATCAACTCTGTACGGAATGACGGAGGTTTCTTCTTCGTGGCCATATCGGTCACTCCAGTCTGCATGGATGTAGCGACTGTTTTCACCCTGTTGATCACGCCGGAGGATCCACACCCAGGTCACAAAACCGCTGGGCATATCGGGAACATCCAGGCGAGCTTCCAGTGTTTCGTTCCCATGGAATGTCAGAGTGGTCGTCGCAAGGGGTTCGGCACCTTCCGGGATCTTCTCCCCCTCTTCCGGCAGATGTTCCCCCACGTAGTAGGCATGGCCTTCAAAGACAACGGGAACAGGAGCACCCTCGACGTTCATCCACTGGCCGTTCCCGTAGGTGGGATCGGCCTGGGCGGTCACCATGTCGCGAATGTGCCCATCGACCACCTGTTGGGTTCCCACACGCGTTGTCACGAGGGGCTGAAAATCGTAAATGACATGCCAGTTCGGGCCGGGCACAGTTCGCTCTTCTCGATCCTGCTGGGGTCGATCCCCGTAGCTCACGGTGTCCTGCTTACCGTTGACCCCATACACGGTGAGGGTGTCGCGCACGGCATTCACAAAAGTCACCTGCGCACTGACCGATCCCGTATCTGTTGCTTTCCAGGATAAAGAGACGGGGGTTTCACCACTGATCCCCTCCCAGTCCGCCTGGCCATTTTCAGCAAAAACTGCCGCCCCTTCGAGGTGCACCTTCATGGGGCGTCCGGCAATCCACTCCCCTTGTTCATTCATTACTCCCAGGTGATGAATTTTGCCTTCTCGCATGCCGTCACCTTCGACGAGTCCGCTCTCATATCCCACGACAGCACTTGCCCGAGAGTCCGTGACATAGCGGACGGCACGTTCGTATACCCCCGGCAGCTGGGTGCGAACCGCATGCACCAGAGCGTCAACGGAATGCTGGGTATTCCTTCCCTTCTGCTCTCGTTCGAAATTTGCGTGAATGAGAACTGACAGCGCTGCTCGGTTATCAGCCGACGTATCTTCTTGATGTTCGTGGAGCAGCCACGCCATTTGGGCGGTAGTGACATCGAGTTCATCCGGCCCCCATCGGGAGGATTCACTGAGGGTATCGATACTCGCCGTGTCAGACGGCTGAGGGTTTGCGCGCCACATGTGGGTGCACCACACCGGATAGCGGCGCTCTCCATTCCCCGGTGCGGCGTAGGCTCCCAGCCAGAATCCTCCGACGGATTCGGCTCCTACCCCTGAGACGTGTCGACCATTCCCATCAAAAATTGCCTGTGCGGGTTGTGCCATACGGTATGCACCCATGCAGGCCATACATACCGCAAGAAGGACGCACAGCGCACCGAGGGGAATTCGACAGCGTGCCCGACTCGCTCTGTTCGCTCGTGCCATTGTTGCCCTTTCTCCTGCTGTGTCACGGAGGACATTTCCCCCGTCTGCCATGTGTTCAGGAGGCTAGCCAGGAAGGATCAGGCTCAAGAGGGCACGCAATATACCTGTGGATACGAGCATCTATCCACATATAGGGCACGAAAAATAGAACACTTTTTATTTCCCAAAGCAACAATAAAGAGCACTTATTTGTGTCAACAACATTTTCTTTTCCCGGGCACACACCCTCTTTTCCCGCTATTCACATCCACCTCCCCTCGCCCCACCCGCTCCCCTTCACCCAAAGACACCCCGCACCACCGTCGACGCACGCTGCACCCACTCCCTTCAGGACGACGCTCCACACGGACCATCAGCATCACCCACCCCCGCACACCAACATCAGTTCATCTCAGCAACGACACTCAGGGAAATATTGATCCACATTTACTCCCCCGCATTGAGCACACACAAAAACAGACATAAAGAATCCATTAATTGATCAGTTACCTGACAAATTTATTTTCACCAAGACATTAATACTCATGCATAAAACACATACCTATAGCGCATGAGGGGCGTCCCCTCCGCGCTTCCCGCACAACTAGTGCGGGAACACAGCCACCTGCTCCGCACAGCCCAGAAGCAGCCTCTCATCACGCGCTACCAACTGAACCGCCACGGGCAAACCGTCCTCCCCCATCCCCACGGGCACGCTGATAGCCGGATGTCCCGTGACATTCCACAGCGCAGTAAACGCCACATAGGGCAGGGAAGCCATTACCGCACCCAACGCCCGACGGGGAAAAACGCCCGCACGCGGAGGGCGCGCAGCCACCGTCGGCGTCACCACCACATCCGCCTCGTCAAAAAGACGATCAACCCGACGCGCCAGGTGCTCCCCCTGACGTTCAGCCCAGCGACGCACCCCATCCGTCGCCCAGGCACCCCAGCGAGCCGTCCCCACGGTGCGCCTCTCCAACTGCGAGGCATCATCCACCAGTGGAATCTCCGCACGGATCCCCGCGAAAAATTGCGGAAGGAAGGCCGGAGTCGGAACGGGCAATGTCCGAGGCCCCGCAACCCGGCGATGCCCCAGCGCACTCAGACGATCAGCGCAACGGTGCACCGCCTCGCCAATGAGGGGATCAACCCGGCTCAACCCGCGATCGACCACCATGAAACGCACACTCGGCGGAGCGGTCACGGGGCTCAGCGCCCCCTCAAAACTCCCGCGATACAGGTCGGTGTCGCGGTTACCCGCAATCACGTCGTATATGAGGGCGGCGTCGCGCACACTGCGCGTCAGCGGACCCACCACCCCCAAAGACCACCACAGGTGCGGGTGCGGATAGGTGGACACCGCCCCGCGACGCGCCTTCAAACCCACCAGACCACAGTGCGCGGAGGGAATACGGATCGACCCACCGCCGTCACCGCCGATTCCGACAGGCACAAGACCCGCGGCAACGGCGGTCGCGGTTCCACCCGAGGAGCCGCCGGGAGAAAACTCCGGGCGATGCGGATTGAGTGTCGCCCCCGCATGTGCGCTTTCCGTCACCGGCCACGCACCGAACTCCGGCATACGCGTATGCCCCACGATGAGTGCTCCCTCAGCTTCGAGGCGCTGCACCACGTGGGCGGACTCAGTCGCGGGTCGAGTCACCGCACGCGTTCCGTAGCCGGTGACGTATCCGGCTACGGGAACCTCATCTTTCACCGCCACAACCAGACCGTGGAGATGCCCCCGCTCGGAGACGGGAAGGGTGTCGAGGGCATCTGCCCGCGAGCGCGCTTCCTCGGTGAAAACCTCACTAAACGCGTTGAGGTCCGAGGCCTCAATGGCGGCAAGGCGCTCCTCGAGGGCGACTCGCGCACCCACTCGTTCCACGTAGCTGATGTAGTCGTGCGCGTCCATACGTCCTCCGAGTGCAGTGATAGGTCGCTGAGCAGTGCTCACACGGGCTGAGAAGGGTCGTAGCGGTCGCGGGCGCCGCCAAAGCGCCGTTCACGCCCCGCGTATTCCAAGAGGCAGTCCCACAGCGCCTCGCGGTCGAACTGAGGCCAGGGGGTGTTCGTGAACATCATTTCCGCGTAGGCCATCTGCCAGAGCATGTAGTTGGAGAGGCGCTGTTCTCCCGAGGTGCGGATCATCAGGTCAACATCGGGAACATCGGGCAGGTAGAGGTGGCGTTGCAGGGTTTTCTCACTGATGCCCCGAGGGGAGAGTTTTCCTGCGGCCACGTCCTGGGCGATGGCTCGCGCGGCGTCGGCAATTTCGGCGCGTCCCCCGTAGTTCACGCACATCACCAGGTCGAGGGTCGTATTGGTGTGGGTCGTTTCCTCGGCCTTTTCGAGGGCGTGGATTACCGATTTCCACAGGCGAGGTTCTCGTCCGCTCCAGCGCACGTGCACTCCCCACTCGTTGAGTTGGGCGGTACGCCTGGTCAGGACGTCGGTGGCGTAGGACATGATGAAGCGGACTTCCGCGGGGGATCGCTTCCAGTTTTCCGTAGAGAAGGTGTAGACCGACAGGTAGCGCACGCCGGCGTCAATGGCGCCGGCGATAGTGTCCATGAGTGCATATTCCCCGGCGCGGTGTCCTTCGGTGCGCGGCAGCCCGCGTTCGTTTGCCCAGCGTCCGTTCCCATCCATGATGAGGGCGACGTGCTGCGGAACTTCATCCGCTCGGAACGCGGGGGCGGGGGTATGCCACTGTCCCGGCCCGGTCAGCGGGGCGCGGGGGTCTGCGGGAGCGCGATCCATGGGAGTGGTCATGAGCGACTCCTTTCCAGCACCTGCAGGGATTTCAGCCTGCGTTCGAGGTGCCACTGAGTGTAGCTGGAGATCAGTCCCATGACTTCGGGACGCGACCAGTCGGGAGCCGCGTCCGCGTGCACCCAGTCCCCGCTCAGGAGCTGTCCCAGAAGAGCCATGGCATCCGGCGAGGGCATGGACGCTCCGGGAGGTCGGCAGATCTCGCAGATCACTCCGCCTTCCGGGATGGAAAAAGCAGAGTGGGGGCCTTCACTTCCGCAGACCGCGCAGTCGTAGCAGGAGGGTGCCCATCCGGCGATGGCGAGGGCACGCAGCATGTACGAGGCGAGGGTCAGTCTGGGGTCGTGCGTGCGGTAGGCGAGGGCGTAGAGCGCGCCGATGAGGAGCAGATACTGCTGGTGGGTTCCTTCATCGGAGTCGGCGGTGAGTTTTTCGGCGGTTTCGACCATGACGGAGGCACGCGAGAAGAGTTCGTAGTCTGCGGCCAGCCGTTCCCCGTGGGAGGTGATGGTCTCGACCTGGGTGACGGTGTCGAAGGTGCGTCCCTTATGCAGCTGGATATCGATGATGCTAAAGGGTTCGAGGCGCGCTCCGAATTTGGAGGTCGTGCGGCGCACGCCTTTGGCCGCTGCGCGAATCTGACCGTTCTCTGCGGTGAGAAGCCAGATGATGCGGTCTGCTTCTCCCAGTTTCTGGGTGCGAAGCACAATCGCCTCATCTCGGTAGGTTCTCAGCATGGGGTTATTCTCCCATCTTTGCCGCTGCGTCTCTCGGTGGCACCGCCGCTGGGCGAGGCGTCCGCTGGGTTGCGCGCATCTTCCCCCCATTCGGGGGGCACGGGTTTCCTTCCTTCCGACTGGCATAGGGTTTCCGGGCACATGTGCCTCAAGACAGCAGGCGAGTGCTTTCCGTCCCGACTGGCACGGTTTTTCCTCCTGAAACGAAGCATCACAACGGCACCTTGCCTCACGCCGACTTTTTCTGGTGGATCCTTGGATTTTTATGGGGAAAACGCGGGGCCGCTTCTGGTATTCCAGAAGCGGCCCCGCGTGATGATTCGGGCGCCTACGCGCGTTCGTTCACACGATCAGATCGAACGCAGCTCCAGGTTTTCCCACAGAATCGGGTCGGGCATCTGTCCCTTGAAGACGTTGTCGTCAAAGCAGTCGAAGCCCGTGTATGCCCATCCGGACGTCCCCGGCTCCACCACCGTGGGGGGAAGCTGGAACATCTGACCGGCGTAGAGCTGTTCCGGGACAACGTACTGGGCGCCGTCCAGATCCCAGGGGCCGACAGCGCTTTCGCCCTTGGCCAGCCACACCGTTCCGGCTGCCTGAACGTCCTGACGGTCGTGACCGCAGGAGAATACCAGGTACCACTGGCCATCAATCTCACGGAAAAGCCGGCGTGACCCGGCAGGCGTTCTACTACCACTTTCGGACGTTCACGACCTGGTCGTCTGGGTGTTCGAAGAAGAAATCGCGGACCACATCACGGCGCACGCCACCTACGACGAGTGGTCGGACGGCCTGTGCCAGATGCTCGTATACATGGCCGAGAACAGGGAACAGACCTACGCCGTTCTTGCCTCGCTCAGCCTGCGCGATACGGAGCGTTTCTTCCACGCAACCCTGCGCGCCATGATGACAGCGATCGTCGACGAGCTCGAAGGAGATCTTCAGATCCTTCCCGAGCACCGTTCCTTCATCATCGACCACTTCACCCTGTCGGTTCTCGGGCACCTGCTGCACTGGTTCGCCACGAATATGGCCGCCGATCCCTACATTCTCACCGAGAACATCGAGGTCGTCATGCGCGGGAGCGTTCGCGCGTCCATGGAGCGTTTTGCCGCCACTCCCCCTCCGCGCCTGCATCCTCCGTCCCATTGACGAGGCGGCAGAACGCGTGGGAGATCATCACCCCGTGGGAGAAGTGCCGAGCGCGCGCAGGAAAGCGCGGCCAGTTCTCCGTCGTACACGAGGCGAGGCGAGGCGAGGGATCCGCACACAGATCGCACGCGCACGGGAAGAAAGCAGTAAAAAGCGCCTCAGGAACGCAGTGCTCGATTGAGAGCTGAAATCACGGCCTTGTGCGTTGCACGGGTAATCGAGGAGTCGATACCGACGCCCCAGACAACCTGACCTTCGACTGCGACTTCCACGTAGGCGGCTGCACGGGCGTCACGCCCCTGGCTCATGGCGTGTTCCGCGTAGTCCAGGATCCGCAGATCAATGCCGTACTCGTGGAGAGCAACAACAAAGGCATCAATCGGACCCGAACCGACAGCCGAAAGCTGATGTTCCTCGCCACCATCGTGGAGAAGCACACTCAGTTCGACGGTATCGCCGTTCCCCTCCGTTTGCACACGCGCGTGTCCCAGGCTGAAACGTCCCCACGAGGACAGGCCTTCGGCAGCATCGTGCGGCAGGTACTCATCGGCAAAAATTGTCCACAGGCGCGCGGCGTCCACTTCCCCGCCGTAGGTATCCGTATGGCGCTGGACGATACGAGAAAATTCGACCTGCAGTCGACGCGGCAGCTCCAGGTTGTGCACCGAGGACATGAGGTAGGCGACCCCGCCCTTGCCGGACTGGGAATTCACACGCACCACGGCCTCGTAGGAGCGCCCCACGTCGTGCGGGTCAATGGGCAGGTAGGGAATATCCCAGGGAACGGCCTCTTCACTTCCCGCTTCGCGCACCGCTTCCTGACGACGCGCAAATCCCTTCTTAATGGCATCCTGGTGCGATCCCGAGAAGGAGGTGTACACCAGCTCTCCCACGTAGGGAGCACGCAGCGGGGTGTCCATTGAGGTGCAGTATTCGACGGTGCGACGAATGCGATCCACATCGGAAAAATCAATGCCTGGATCAATTCCCTGGGTGAGCATATTCAGACCCAGGGTCACCAAATCCACGTTTCCGGTGCGCTCTCCCTGCCCTAGGAGGCAGCCTTCCACGCGGTCAGCTCCGGCCAAGAGAGCCAACTCGGCAGCCGCCACGCCCGTTCCGCGGTCGTTGTGCGGGTGGACAGACAGGGCAATATATTCGCGCCTGCTCAGGTTGCGGGACATCCATTCGATCTGATCGGCATAGACATTCGGAGTGGCTCGCTCCACGGTGGCCGGAAGGTTCAGGATAATCTCGCGACCTTCACCGGGCTGCCACACATCCATGACGGCTTCGCAAATTTCCAGAGCAAAATCGCGCTCGGTATCGACGAAAACTTCCGGGGAGTATTCGAATCCCACGATGGTGTCGCCCGTGAGGACGCGCTCTGCACGTTCCATCACCAGTTCACTGCCCCGCACTGCCAGGTCGATCGTCTGCTGTCGGTCGTTACCGAACACCACGCTGCGGAAGAGCGGAGAGGTTGCGTTGTACAGGTGCACGGTGGCTCGCGGCAAGCCCTGCAGTGCATCGACGGTCCGTTCAATAATTTCGGCGCGCGACTGCGTGAGGACAGAGATCGTGACGTCCTCGGGGACGGCGTCTTCGTCCACCAGCATCCGCACGAAGTCGTAGTCGGCCTGCGATGCCGCGGGGAAGCCCACTTCGATTTCTTTGTAGCCCAGGGATACCAGAAGGTCGAACATCTGGCGCTTACGCGCGGGATCCATCGGTTCGATCAGCGACTGGTTGCCATCACGCAGGTCGGTGCTCAGCCAGCGGGGAGCCGTGGTCAACCGGCGCTGCGGCCACTGGCGATCGGGAAGATCCGTCTGCGCAATTTCCACAAAAGAGCGGTATTTTGACACGGGCATTCCAGAAGATGCGGGGGTGGGAACGTGGGCTGTCGTTTTCATAAGCTTTCCTCGTCGGTGCGGTCAGTGGACCGGATATGCCGCGAAGCCGCGACGAGTGTCCGATCCGCTACCTGGACTCGCCGCGGCACTGAAGCAGAATGAATGCGTGTGCCATGGTGCGAGACTAACGATCAGCCCGCCTTTCAAGCAGATCTGTCGCACTATGTGGACACCCGAGAGAGGTGAGCCTTACCCGCACGCGCCCTAGAAGCCCAAACGACGCAGCATCTTCGGATCCGACTGCCAGTCCTTCGCCGTACGCACGTGAAGATCCAAGAAAATACGTCGCCCCAAGAGCTGCTCAATATCCGCGCGCGCCTTGGTGCCGATCTCCTTCAAACGCGACCCCTTCTTGCCAATAATGATGGCCTTCTGAGAATCACGTTCCACATACACGTTCACATGCACATCGAGCAGAGGCTGACGAGTATCCCCCTCGCGCGCCGGACGCTCAATGATCTCCTCCACCTGAACGGCCAGAGAATGAGGAAGCTCATCGCGCACGCCCTCCAGGGCCGCCTCGCGAATGAATTCCGCAATCAGAGTATCGCGCCCCTCATCGGTCACATCCCCTTCCGGGTACAGGGGCGGAGACAGCGGAACATTCTGCACCAACACCTCGGTGAGAGTATCGATCCCCAAATCCTCAAAAGAAGACACCGGGACAATCGCCGTCCAGTCCCCCAGGCGCTCAATCGCCAACAGATGCTTCATCACGCGCTCACGCGAAACTGTGTCGCACTTCGTGGCCACGGCAATAATCGGGCGACGCACCGACCGCAGCTCACGGGCAATGAACTCATCCCCCGGCCCGATCTTCTGATTCGCCGGAAGACAGAACACCACGCAGTCCACTTCCGCCAAGGCCTCGCGCACCATGTCATTCAGGCGCTTCCCCAACAGGGTACGAGGCCGGTGATATCCGGGCGTATCCACAAGCACAAGCTGCGACTTTTCCCCGTGGACAATGCCGCGCACATTATGACGCGTCGTCTCCGGACGACCCGAAGTAATCGCCACCTTCTGCCCCACCAGGGCGTTCGTCAGCGTCGACTTTCCGACGTTCGGACGCCCCACAATCGAGACGAAACCCGCACGATAGTCCTCGGGGAAATCCGGCATCATCAAACCGGAACCCGCGTTCGTCTCACTGCGCAAAGCCCTCAGGTCGGCGAGCTCAGCAGCGGCCTTCTCCGCCTCGCTCTCATCCGCCTCGTCAAACTCTTCATCCCCCCACGTGGACGTATCAGCGGACTCATCCTCGGCCTCGTCACGCGAAACATCGGGAGCTGCCTGCGCATACGCGTCCCGCGCTTCCTCTTCCTCCATCTGCTCGACGGAGGCCAAGAAGTCCTCGTCAAAGGCATTGGGGCCGGACATCAGCTCATCATCAGTTGGGAAATGCACGTCAGTCCTCCTCGGACTCCACATCGTGGGCAGGGATCTCATCAACACGTCGGCACAGCACCGTCGCCACCTGACGGCGACGCCCGCGCGCTTCCTCAGCAATCATATGCACACCCGACACCTCAGCCGAAGCGCCGGGCAGGGGCACCCGCCCCAAAGCCTTCGCCAGCAAGCCACCCACGGAATCGACGTCGTCATCCTCCAACTCGATTCCCAGCAGCTCACCCAGCTCACCGATCCCCAGGCGAGACGGGACGCGCCACGTCCCCTCCCCCAGATCTTCGGGCATCATCACATGACGATCGTGCTCATCGGTCAGATCCCCCACGATCTCCTCCACGAGATCCTCCAGGGTCACCACACCCGAAATGCCGCCGTATTCATCGACGACACACGCCATGTGATACTGCCCCGACTGCATGTCGCGCAACAGATCATCCGCAGCCTTCATTTCCACGGTGAACTCCGCGGGACGCATCATCTGCTCCGCCACCAGTTCATCGTCGAGGCCACGCATCTCCAAGCGCTGCACAACGTCCTTGAAATAGAGAATCCCGCGGATATCGTCCGTGTCCTCACCGGTCACCGGAATGCGGGAATAGCCCGAACGCACGAAAAGACGCAGCGCCTTACGAGCCGGAACATCCGCGGCAATCGTCACCATATCCGTGCGCGGAACCATCACTTCACGCACCAGCGTGTGCCCTAGTTCGAACACCGAGCGCAGCATCTGGCGATCTTCGGCCTCCAAGCCCTCAGTTTCGCCGACCTGGTCCACCATCTCGCGCAGCTCGTCAGCCATTTCGGCGCGCATCTCCGCTTCGGTGCGCTCAGACTGCGGCAGGCGAGAGCGCAAGGCCTCCACCAGGGGATCCATGACCGCAGCACACGCCACCATGCGCTCCACCACGGGCACACCGCGCAACGCGACGCGCTCGGGCTGACGAGTCCCCCACGCGGAGGCCACAACGCTCACGCACAAAAATTGCAGAACCGATACCCCGACCGTCGCCAGCAGAGCAGCAGCCCACCAGGTCAGCGGCACATACAGCGCCAACACCGTCGAAGCGACAGCAAAAATCACCTGGGTGAAGGTACGCACACCGCGCAGAACCAAGGTCGTGCGTACTCGGTGCTCCACGAGGACACTCAGACGCCGCGCCCCACGGCGCCCCTCCTCGACCAGGTCGTCCACCGCCGCGTGCGACAGCTTCGAAATCGCCACTTCACACGCGGACAGAAGAGTCGCACACACCAGGGCACACAGCCCCGTCATGAGTAAAGCGGCGACCGGCACAGCTCCCTGACCCCTCATCGCTGGGCGAGGAAGGTCAGCAGAAGTTTGCGCTGGAGATCAAACATCTCCTTCTTTTCTTCTTCCTCGTAGTGGTCATATCCCAGTAGGTGCAACATCCCGTGGGTCGCCAGGAACAGCATTTCTTCCGCGGTCGAGTGACCGGCCTCGCGAGCCTGTTTTTCCGCGACCTGCGGGCAAATGCAGATATCCCCGAGGCAGCCTTCGCTGAGATTTCCGGGAGTTCCCGGGCGCAGCTCATCCATGGGGAAGCTCATCACGTCGGTGGGGCCGGGCAGATCCAGCCAGCGGATGTGCAGCTCTTCCATCGGTTCGGGATCAATGAAGATCACGTTGAGCTCGACGTCGGTCGACACGTGCATCGCGCTCAACACGTAATCTGCGAGAGCCGCAAACTCCGACACGTTGATCTCATAGTCGGTTTCATTGATGACTTCGGTCATCGTGACCTCTCTTCTTGCCAGTTCATCGTGCGACGACGTCCGCGCGTTCCCCGAGAGGACGTGCGAGCAAAAGCCTCGCGTTGGAGGCGCTCATCCCACCGTTCATATGCGTCAATGATGTCACCCACCAGACGATGGCGAACCACATCCGCGCTGGTGAGATGACAAAACTCAATTCCGTCGATCCCGTCCAGAACCTCTTCCACAACGGCCAGGCCGCTGCGTCGTTCCCCGGGCAAGTCCACCTGTGAGGTATCCCCGGTCACCACCACCGTGGAGTTAAAGCCCAGGCGAGTAAGGAACATCTTCATCTGTGCGACCGTCGTATTCTGCGCCTCGTCCAAGATGATGAACGAATCGTTCAGGGTACGGCCACGCATATACGCCAGCGGAGCCACCTCGATTGCGCCACTGGCCATCAGCCCCGGCAAGGCCTCCGCATCCATCATGTCGCCCAGGGCATCATAGAGGGGACGCAGGTAGGGATCGATCTTCTCCGTCAGCGACCCCGGGAGGAAACCCAGGTTCTCCCCCGCCTCCACAGCGGGGCGCGTCAGCACAATTCTGCGCACCGCCCCCGACAGGAGAGCCGACACCGCCTGAGCCATGGCGAGATAGGTTTTCCCCGTTCCCGCCGGCCCCAGGCCAAACACGACCGTCGAGCGTTCAATGGCTTCCACATAGGCTTTCTGACCGGCAGACATTGGGCGGATCGAGCGTCCCCGCGCACGCAAAATTTCCGTCTGGCGATCCGGTTGCGCGGCGGCGGTCAACAGAGAAATCGCGTGTTCCACGCCCGCGGCGTCCAGGGACGTCCCTCCGCGCGCAAGATCGGTCAGCTCCGCGAGCAGCTGGAGAGCAAGATCGACCTCTCCCGGGGCGCCACTCACCGTGATTTCGCGTCCCATCACCAAAAAACGCAGGTGAGGGAATCCCCGCTCCACCGCACGCAGTACGCGATCGGAGGTTCCCAGCACGACGACGGGGTCAATGTCGGACGGCAGGGTGAACTTCCGAATCGTCACCTGCGTCTCATCCCATTCGTTCATACCGTCCGGGTCTCCCTATCCCGCGTCTTTTCTCGCATGCACACAGGGGCGCACGCCACGCTGTCTGCCAGTCTAACGGTCACCAACGCCCCACGGCATCGCTCAGGAGAGCCAAAGTGGCCGGCCCCGCGGTTGACGCACGCAGAATTGTCTTTCCCAGCAGAACCGTGCGCGCACCCGCCTGACGGAAAAGCTCAGCCTCCGCCTCGTCGATCCCACCTTCCGGCCCCACCACCACGGCGAGGGCGGCGGGCATACGCTGCGCACCAGCGGTCGGCGAGGCATCCAACGACCCGCTGAACGATTCCCCGAGCGGCATCTCCCGCGCAGCACGCAGCTGACGCAGGAGTGCGGACAGCGGCTCAGCCGCGCTCTCGTGGCAGACCAGAACCATCGTTCCATCGGCGCTACGCTCACGAATCCACTCCGCCAGCGCGCGGCTATTCATGCAGGGCGCAACCTCGGGCAGGCGAGAGCGACGCGACTGCTTAGTCGCAGCACGCACCACGTTCTCCCATTTGCGCTGCCCTTTGAGGGCGCGCTCACCCTTCCACTGCACGTCCGCATGCATGGCCTGCCAGGGAATGACCTCATCCACGCCAATTTCCGTTGCGCTTTCGATGGCCTGTTCATCGCGCCCACCGGTCGCCAACGCCTGCACCAGAATAAGGAGCGTTACCGGCTCTTCTTCCTGTACCAGCGACAGCACGCGCACATCGAGGCTCTTCTTCGCAGAGGCCTCCACCACGCAGGTGGCGCGCAGCCCGCGGCCGTCGACCAGGTCGAGTTCGCGCCCGACACCGATACGACGAACCGTCGCAGCGTGCACTCCCTCATCGCCGGCGAGGGTACAGACATCGCCGACGGTAAGCTCCGCGAGCGCGGGACGCACGTCATCTGCGAGGAAAACGGGGAGGGTCACGGTGCTCCTTATTCGCCGATGAAGGTTTCGCGCAGCTTATCGAAGAACGAGGGTTCGTCTTTCGGGGGGCGCACGGCTTCTTCTCCTCGGATTTCTGCGAGTTTTTCGAGGAGTTCGCGCGAGGCGTCATCAAGTTTCTTCGGGATTTCGACCTCCACGTGGACGCGCAGATCGCCGCGTCCTGCGCGCTGGAATCGGCCAACGCCCAGTCCCGACAGGCGCAGTTCATCTCCGGGTTGGGTGCCGGGTTTGATAGTGACCTGCTGTTTTCCGTCCAGGGTTTCCAGGTCGAAGGTCGTTCCCAGGGCGGCTGTCGTCATGGGGACGGTGATCCGCGTGTAGAGGTCGTCGCCTCGCCTAGTGAAGATCGGGTGGGGGGTTTCGTGGATTTCCACGTAGAGGTCGCCGCTGGGGCCGCCGCCCACGCCGACTTCGCCTTCGCCGGACAAGCGGATGCGCGTGCCCGTATCCACGCCCACGGGGAGGTCAATGGTCATCGTGCGGCGCGTGCGAATACGTCCCTGGCCGGAGCATTCCGGGCAGGGGGAAGCGATGACGGTTCCGTATCCCTGGCAGACGTTACAGGGAAGCTGGGTCTGCATGGCGCCGAACATGGTCTGCTGCGTTTGCACGAAGGAACCCGCTCCGTGGCAGGTGGAGCACGTCGTGGGATTGGTTCCCGGCTGGCACATGGTGCCGTGGCAGGCGTCGCAGGTCACGTAGGTGTTGACGGTGATCTCACGGTGGCCGCCGAACGTGGCTTCTTCCAGGCTGATGTCCATGCGTAGCAGCTGGTCTTTTCCGCGGCGGGATCGGCTGGCCGGGCCTCGTGAGGCCGCGGCGAATCCCGTGTTGAAGAAGGCGCCGAGGATGTCGTCGAATCCGCCGAATCCCGCAGCTCCTGCGGCTCCGCCGCGCACGGCGTCGGGTCCGCCCAGGTCGTACATCTGACGTTTTTCCGGGTCAGACAGGGTTTCGTAGGCGACGGACAGATCCTTGAAGGCTTCTTCGTCGCCGCCGTAGTCGGGGTGCAGTTCGCGTGCCTTCTTGCGGTAGGCCTTCTTGATTTCATTCTGATCGGCGTCTCGGGCAACTCCCAGAATGCTGTAGTAGTCGTTCACGCATTTCCTCTGTTCGGGTGTGGAAGGCTTGGTGCTTCACGCGCACTTAGTGCGCAAGGTAGCGAGACAGGTACGAGGCGACCGCTCGGACGGTGGACATGGTGCGTCCGTAGTCCATGCGGGTGGGTCCGAGTACTCCCAGGTGGGCGGGGGTTCCGCTGGTCGCGTAGGTTCCGGCAACGACGGATGCCTGGGTGAAGGCATCGTGTTTGTTTTCGGAGCCGATGCTGACGTGGACGTCCCCTTCGTCCGTTCCCATTTCATCGAAGAGCCGCAGGAGAACAACCTGTTCTTCGAGGGCGTCGAGGACGGGGGCAATATCTCGGAAATCCACGCCCGCGCGCGCCAGGTTGGACATTCCGGCAGTCACGATCGTGGATGAGGGTTCGGGGGTGAGGAGCTGGGTGATGATGTCGCTGACATCGGTTCCCAGATCTTTCAGGTGTGCGGGGAGGGCGCGGGTTGCGTCCTCGTGCAGGAGGTGCACCTCGTCGGCGTTGTGTCCTTCGTACGAGGCGTTGAGCGCGGTGCGCAGTGCGGCGAGGTCGTCGGCGGCGAGGGAGGTTCCCACGTCGCGGAGGCGTTCGTGGACGGCTCCGCTGTCAGTGATGACGATGATGAGGAGACGCCCAGCCCCCAGGTCGACCAGTTCGACGCGATGCAGGGTGACATTGCGGTGGATCGGGTATTGGATGACCGCGACCTGGTGGGTGACCTGTGCGAGCAGTCGGACGGTGCGGCGTACGACGTCGTCGATGTCAACGCTCTGTTCGAGGAAGGATTCGACGGCTTGGCGTTCGGGGGCACTCATGGGTTTGAGCGTGGTGAGGTGGTCGACGAAGACCCGGTATCCCTGGTCGGTGGGGACGCGTCCCGCACTGGTGTGGGGTTGGTAGATGAGACCGGCTTCTTCAAGGAGAGCCATATCGTTGCGGATGGTGGCCGAGGAGACTCCGAGGTCGCGGGATTGGGCGATTGCTTTGGAGCCGACGGGTTCGCGTGTATGGACGTACTGGGAGACGATGGCGCGCAGCACGTCAAGTCGCCTGCTTTCGCTCATGTCGCCCCCCCTTCGTGTCCGGTTGTGTGTGGTGTGCGTTCTCCCCAGAACTGGCACTCACTTTTAATGAGTGCCAGTTTACTCTGTGAGCGGGCGACGCGCCCAGCACACGTTCACATGGCACCCGGCTCGGTCACGAAATCAATCAACTCTTCCACGCGCCCCAGGAGCTGCGCTTCCACATCCTTGTAGTTGCGCACCGTCGACAGGATTCGCTTCCACCCCATCGCAATATCCGCCTGAGTGGCATGCGGCCAGCCCAGATGTTCCAGGGTGCCGTGTTTAATATCTGTTCCCCGGGGAATATCCGGCCAGCGCGTCAAACCCACGCGTTCGGGTTTCACCGCCTGCCAAATATCGACGTAGGGGTGTCCGACGACAAGAACCGCATTCCCCCAGCGTCTGCGCACCTGCTGGGCGATACGCGATTCCTTGCTTCCCTCAACCAGGTGGTCGACCAGGATTCCCGCACGCGCCCGATCATTGGGGCCGAAAACCTCGAGAATTTCTTCGAGGTGATCGACTCCCTCCAGGAGTTGCACGGCAATGCCAATCTCCGCCAGATCTTCCCCCCACACGTGCTGCACGAGGTCGGCGTCGTGCCGTCCTTCCACCCAGATTCGCGAGGCTTTTGCCACCTGCGGGGTGCGCGAGGGGGCGGCGATCGACCCGGAGTTTGTCACTGCGCGCCCACCGGGCGTGGTCAGTTGGGGCGAGGGTTGAGCCTGTGCAGCTTTGGGGGGAAGGGCGATAATCGGCTGCCCTTCCAGCCAAAATCCTCCTCCCAGGGGGAAGGAACGGACGCGTCCTTTGCGGTCTTCGAGCTCCACCAGGTAAACACCACCGGATTTTTCGACGTGCGTCACCGCACCCACCCACCCGGTGTGGACGTCTTCCAAGACCATTCCGCGTTCCACGTGGACTTCGCGTGAGCGCGGGCGACGAGCACCGGGGCCGTCACGATGGGGATCGTGTTCGAAGATATTCGTGCCGTAGGGGTCGTTCACGCGCTTGCCTTTCCCTGCCGGTGGACGCGAGCAGGCGAGTCAGCGGGGCTCTTCCATCCCCGTGAGGACTCGCGTCACGTAGTCTGCCAGAAGACGTCCGCGCAGGGTGAGAACGGCTCGCCCTGCGCGCGCACTTTCGGCATTGATCAGTCCGTCAGCAGCCAGGGAGGTCAAGACCTCTGACGAGGTTCCCTCCGGCGGGAGGATTCCTTCGGCCGTGCGGATTCCCAGGAGGACGCGTTCGAGCTCTCGGGTGTCGGCGTCGAGTTCTTCTCCTTCGTGCGCCGGCGACCATCCCTGCGCGAGGCGTTCGGCGTAGACTCGCGGGTGTTTGACGTTCCACCAGCGCATGCGTCCCACGTGGGAGTGCGCGCCCGGTCCGATCCCCCACCAGTCCCAGTCTCTCCAGTAGGCCAGGTTGTGTTGCGAGGCGTGGCGAAGTTCGGTGGCGGCGCGCCCTTCTTCGTCGGCTTCTCTCTTGGCAAAGTTCGAAATTTCGTACCAGGCGTACCCCGCGTTTCCCAGGGCGCGATCGACCATTTCATATTTTGTCGCTTCGTCGTCCGGGTCGGGCATCGGCAGTTCCCCGCGCGCAACCTGGGCACCCATTTTGGTGCCTTCTTCAATGACCAGGGCGTATGCGCTGATGTGGTCGGGGGTCATCTCCAGCGCGGCGTCAAGGCTCCTGCGCCAGTCATCGAGGCTTTCCCCCGGCGCTCCATAGATGAGATCCACGGACACATCCAGTCCGACATCCCGTGCTGCGCGAACCAGCGGGGGCAGTTTTTCTGGCCGATGGGTGCGATCCAGGGTGCGCAGAACATGGGGAACTGCGGATTGCATACCGAAGGAGACGCGGGTAAAACCCGCTTTTTTCAGCTGTTCCAGCGCGGCGGTGTCCACGCTTTCCGGGTTCGCTTCGACGGTAATTTCCGCTCCCTGCACCAGGCCGAAGAGCTGGCGCGCCGTTTCGAGAATCTCTCCCAGTTGCCGGGTGTGGAGCAGGGTCGGGGTTCCGCCGCCGAAGAAGACCGTCGAGAGTTCCCGTGGCGGCATTCCCGCGCGTTCGAGAAGCGAGGCGGCCATGCCTAGTTCCGCTTCGGCGCTCGTTTCGTAGTTCTCCGGGGAGGCTCCCTGTCCAAAGCCCACGGTATAGGTGTTGAAATCGCAGTATCCGCAGCGCACCGCGCAGAAGGGAACGTGAACGTACAGGCTCAGCGGGCGCCTCGCCTCTGCTTCCACCTGCGAGGGATCCAGATGTCCGTCGCGAGGCCACGCCTGCCCGTCGGGCTGATGGGGGCTCACGGGCGAGAATCTCCCGATTCCGTGGGCGCTTGGGCGTAGTCGGCAGGAGTCGTACGCGAGTGGGCGATCACGTGCGAGCAGACGAGAAGACCCGCTGTACAGGCCGCGACCACTGCGAAGGGCAGCGTCCACGAGGCGGTGCGGTCGTAGATCAAACCGATGAGGGTGGGTCCCACTGCCGCCGCCGCATATCCGATGGTCTGCAGCAGAGCCGACAGGGAACGGGTTTCGTCCACACTGCTCGTACGTTCAATCACCAGCGTGAACAGGATGCTGAAAAATGCTCCCTGTCCCAGGCCGCCGGCCGCGCACCACAGCGGCCACAGCCCGGGCAACACCAGCATGCCAACGGGCATGAGCACCCAGGAAACGCAAACGATCCCCAAGACCGTGGAGGTGGCTCCCGACAGGAGTTTTTGCACGCCCATCATGGCCAGCGGCGCGCACATCCCCACGATGTGGAAGATCGAGGCCGCGTATCCGGCTTCGCTGCGCCCCAGGCCCATCATGTCGGAGAGGACCGCGGGCAGCCAGGCTGCGAACACGTAGTAGCAGAAGTTGTGGAGGGCGAAGGCCAGAGCCATCACCCACGCGATCGGCCAGTGCATCACGGATCCCTGCGCCGCGGGGGCACCCACGACCAGGGAATCATCATCGAGAGCGTCGTGCATCCCGGCTCGGCGTGCGAGGGAAGCGCGGATTCCGAAGGATCGCACCGGGTAGACCAGGGCGCACAGCACCAGCGCTATGAGCGCGGGGATCACTCCCCACACGCCCGCCGCGCCCTTCCAACCGATGTAGGCCACCAGAGGGAAAGAGAAGGCGGTCGAGGCGGTGATGAGCACGTCAAGAGTTGTGGCATACAGGGCGGTGACCAGCCCCGCTCGATGACGGTAGTCGCGGCCGATCACCATGGGGATCGCCAGGTTCCCCACGGTCATTCCCACGCCGATCAGTGCGGTTCCCGCAAAAAGTGACCAGCTGTATCCGGCGGAGCGCATGAGGGCACCCAGCACCATGGTTGACAGACACAGGCAGATCCCCATATTGAGTCCGCTGCGACGCAGGCAGGCCGATGCCAGCGGGGTAAAGACACCGAAGCAGAAGACGGGGATGGAAGTGAGGAGCCCCGCGGCTGCGGCGCTCAAACCCAGGGCGCTCTGAATTTCCTGGACGATGGGGGGAATTGCGGTAATCGGCGCACGAAGGGTTGCCGAAAAAGCGAGAAATGCAGCGAAGATGCATGCTGCCCACAGGCGGCGTTTCTCTTTCCACTGACCGCGCATCGCGTGTTGTCCACTCCCTGTTTTTTCACCCCATACGGATCGAGGAGGGGTCGTGTACCGTTCACGGAACAGACCCGCTCCTCGTGTGGCCTTTCGCGGCCACTTTTCCTTCCCCCAGATCCGCCTCTCTGGGGAAGGAAGCCTGTGTGCACAAAGGTAGGCGCACTATTCTCCCAGGTCAACTAGGTGAACTCCGAGGAATACGCACCCCCACAATATCGTGCGGGTCGCGTCCTGCGACATGTCCGCGCTCCTCAAAATGGGTTCGTACGCGGCCGGGGAAACGCGGAGCAAAACCGCCTCGTTCCCCTTCCGGGTCACGCGGATCCGGGCGCTCTCCCTCGTAGGGGTTTGCAAAATCCTCGGCTCCTTCGATGACATCGCGCATCTGCCAGGCGTAGTCCTCCCAGTCGGTGGCCAGCCTCCACAGTCCCCCATCTTCGAGGATCCGCGCGATTTCGCCGGCAAAGGCATCACTGACGAGGCGACGCTTCCGGTGTCGAGCCTTGCGCCAGGGGTCGGGGAAGAACGTCCAGACTTCCCGCGCGCATCCTTCGTTCAGGATCAGGGGAATCGCCTGCTGAGCGTCGGCTTCGATCACTCGCACGTTCGTCACACCCGCCTCAGCGGCAGCGGACACCAGCTTCGCAATCCCCGGCTGCCACACTTCGAAGGCCAGGTAGTCCCACGTGGGATTCTGCACCGCGGAGGCGACAATCTGTTCGCCGTTACCCGGCCCGATTTCCACCACCAGCGGGGCAGAGCGCCCGAAAAGCTCGGGAACATCGAGAACGAAATCTTCGGCGACAGTCGTCCAGCCAACGCCGCGGCGCACGGGAACGATGTACTGTCCCCCGAACTTCTCCACCGTCGCACGCAGGTGTTCGGGCAAAGCCCGCGACCGCCTCGTAAATGACTTGGTGCGCGCCATGAAGGGGGCGTGTACCTCGGCATCGTGGGCGACGAGAGCCTCCGGCGAGGCGTGGCCGTCCAGGTGCGGTGCGCTCTCCTGGTTCGTCATCACTTCTTCCCCGTCGGCACGTCGCTGGTCAGAGCCGCAATGAAGGCCTCCTGGGGGACGTCCACGCGCCCAATCGACTTCATGCGCTTCTTGCCTTCCTTCTGCTTTTCCAGCAGTTTGCGCTTACGGGTGATGTCACCGCCGTAGCACTTGGCCAGCATGTCCTTACGCAGAGCCTTAATGTTTTCGCGCGCAATAATGCGTGCGCCCACGGCAGCCTGCACGGGAATCTCGAACTGCTGGCGAGGAATCAGCTCTTTGAGGCGCTTGGTCATCCGCAGACCGTAGGCGTAGGCCTGATCTTTGTGAACGATGGCGCTGAAGGCATCCACACGATCGCCGTTGAGCAGAATATCGACCTTCACGAGGTCGGCCACCTGCTCCCCGCTTTCCTGGTAATCGAGCGAGGCGTAGCCGCGGGTGCGCGACTTCAGGTGGTCGAAGAAATCGAAGACAATTTCAGCCAGCGGCAGCTGGTAGTGGAGTTCCACGCGGTCTTCGCTCAGGTAGTCCATGCCCTTCATGGTGCCGCGTCGATCCTGGCACAGTTCCATGATGGTTCCGGTGAACTCCGTCGGCGTGAGAATCGTGGCGTTGACGACGGGTTCGTGCACCTCGGAGATCTTGCCTTCGGGGAATTCCGAGGGGTTATCGACCTGGACGCGCGTCCCGTCCTCGGCCACCACCTGGTAGACCACGTTGGGTGCCGTCGCAATGAGGTCGAGTTTGAATTCGCGTTCCAGGCGTTCGCGCACGATTTCCAGGTGGAGCAGCCCCAGGAAGCCGCAGCGGAAACCGAAGCCCAGGGCTGCGGAGGATTCCGGCTCGAAGGTGAGCGCCGCGTCGTTGAGCTGCAGGCGTTCCAGGGCGTCGCGCAGGTCGGGGAAGTCCGATCCGTCCACCGGGTAAATACCGGAGAACACCATGGGCTTGGGGTCTCGGTATCCGGCCAGGGGTTCCTCGGCTCCAGCGGTGTTCGTCGTCATGGTGTCACCCACACGGGACTGACGCACGTCCTTCACACCGGTGATGAGGTAGCCGACCTCGCCCGCGCCGATTCCTTCCGACGGCATGGGTTCGGGCGAAATGACGCCGATTTCGAGGAGTTCGTGCGTGGCGCCCGTGGACATCATGCGCACGCGCTGGCGGGTGGAGAGCTTTCCGTCGACGACGCGCACGTAGGTGACGACGCCCCGGTAGGTGTCGTAGACGGAGTCGAAGATCATGGCACGCGTGGGGGCATCGGGGTTGCCCGTGGGCGCGGGAACGACCTCGACGATGCGGTCGAGCAGGTCGGGGACGCCTTCACCGGTTTTCCCGGAGACGCGCAGCACTTCGTCGGGATCCACACCGATGAGCTGTGCGATTTCCTGCGCGTATTTGTCGGGTTGCGCGCCGGGGAGGTCGATTTTGTTGAGGACGGGGATGATTGCCAGGTCGTTTTCCATGGCGAGGTAGAGGTTCGCCAGGGTTTGGGCTTCGATTCCCTGCGCCGCGTCCACCAGGAGCACCGCTCCTTCGCAGGCCGCCAGCGAGCGGGAGACTTCGTAGGTGAAGTCGACGTGCCCGGGGGTGTCGATCATGTTGAGGGCGTAGGGTTCTTCCCCCACTGCCCAGGGCATGCGCACGGCCTGGGATTTAATGGTGATGCCGCGTTCGCGCTCAATGTCCATGCGGTCGAGGTACTGGTCGCGCATGTCGCGGCTTTCCACGACTCCGGTCAGTTGCAGCATGCGGTCGGCCAGGGTGGATTTCCCGTGGTCGATATGCGCGATGATGCAGAAGTTACGGATACGTTCCTGCGGGGTTGCCGCGGGACGGATCTGCGCTGCCTGAGCGGAAGTAGGGATGGGGGACAACAAGGACCTCCGGGATTGAAGTGACGTCGCTGCTATCGTCCCATCTTCTGGTGCGGTGCGCTAATTTCCCGGGGTAAATGTGCGCGTTTTCTCCCTTCCTCTTCCCCGTTCTTCCCTGCGATTGGCGAGGCGGAGGGGCGAACGCGGGAACGCATCCTTATCCGACTCCCCCTTCCGTCACTTCTTTCCGAGAGGCGAGGCCGATGTTGCAGGGAGCAGAGGTGACACCATTCACGTATATGGGGGCAGATCGCCAGAACCTATCGAGGGAAAGTTCTGGTAGAGTTGTCCCTCGGACTCCCAGCTCGGTCGGGCAGGGGGTCTGGTTCGTCAGCCGTTCGTGGATGTCCCCACGTCCCAGTCCCGGCGCGAACACAGCCCTCACCGACCTGTACGAACGATTCCAAGGAGAAATCCGACTGTGGCGAACATTAAGTCTCAGATCAAGCGGATCCGCACCAACGAGAAGCGCCGCCTGCGTAACCAGGCTGTGAAGTCCGAGCTGAAGACCCTGGTCCGCAAGACCCGCGAAGCTGTTGAGGCTGGCGACAAGGAAGCAGCTCTCGAAGCTCTGCGCGTTGCTTCCCGCAAGCTCGACAAGGCTGTCTCGAAGGGCGTCATCCACAAGAACCAGGCCGCGAACCGCAAGTCCAAGCTTGCTCGTCGCGTTCTGTCCCTCGGCTGATAGCTGACAGACGTCGCTGTGCCCCGCACCAACGGTGCGGGGCACAGCTTTTTCTCCCCCGGCATCCACATCGTGCGATGCCCTTACGCCCTCATTACACTGGCAGAGGCGCGCATGGAGGCGCGTCATGTATGACGGGAGAATCTAATGACATCGACCAGCGCCGCAGGAACTGACCAACACTGGCTTCCCCTGGATTCCGACGTCCGGGTCTATGTGGACGGATCTGCCGCTGGTACTTTGCCCGCCACACTTGAGGGGCACCACGATTCTCCTCTCGCCTATGAACGCCCTCATCCCGTTCTCCCCCACCGCACCAGCGATCCCATTCCCGAGGGCAGTGAAGTGCTGTACCTGGCAGCGGGATGTTTCTGGGGTGTGGAGAGGATCTTCTGGAAGCAGCCGGGAGTCCTGGCCACTTCCGTGGGGTACATGGGTGGCGGTAACGCCAATCCTCGCTATCGCGAAGTGTGTACCGGGCGAACGGGGCACGCGGAAACGGTTGCAGTTGTCTACGATCCTTCCGTGTGCGGCACGGGCGGGGAACAGCTGCTGCGCATATTCTTTGAAAACCACGATTCCACGCACGAAAACCGTCATGGGAACGATATTGGCACGCAGTATCGCTCCGCGATTTGGGTGACGACAGCGGATCAGGCACGTGTTGCCCACGCTCTGCGCGAGGCTTTCCAAGCCGAGCTCACCGCGCGCGGACTCGGGCACTGCTACACCACCATCGGGCTGGCACACGAGTGTTTTTCTGAGGAGGACGGCCCCTTCTACCTGGCAGAGAACTACCACCAGGCCTATCTGTTCCACAATCCCGACGGCTACTGCAATCACAGCCCCAACGGGATTACGTGCCCCGTCGGCCTGGCAAATCTTCCCTCGCAGACCAGCGTTCTGCCCGCCGACACTGTTCCAACTGAGTAAGCGCCGCACGCACCCGCTCCATTTCGGCGCACCCGACGGACGAAGGAGAGCTCCGCCTCGCCACCCCACCACGTCGCCCGACATCACAAAGGAAGCTCCGCCTCGCCCCCACATAGCGCGAGGCTCACCCGAGATACCCCGGATGAGCCTCACACGTACGACGCAGGTCAGACGGTCACGCCGTCAACATCCATCTCATCGAGAGAAACCAGGCGATCCTTCTTCACCAGGTGGTAGCCCCACCAGATCAGCAGGAAGATCGGCAAACCAATGTAGGAGGACGCAACCTCCCACAGCTGGCCACGGAAGACCGCCTCATAGTTTTGTCCCAAAAGAACAACCAGGCACATGGTGAAGGCCAGGATCGGTCCGGCCGGGAAGAAGGGAGCACGGTAGGGAAGCTCGTCGAGGGAACGCCCCTGGCGCACGTATGCGCGACGGAAACGCCAGTGACAGGCGGCGATCCCCAGCCACACAATGAAGCCAGACAGACCCGACACATTGAGAAGCCACGTGTAGGCGCTTCCCTCGCCAATCAGGGCTGCGACGAACCCGAGGCCACCCACTGCAGCCGTTGCGGCCATGGCAGCGATCGGAACACCGTGCTTGTTGACGTGACCAAAGAACTTCGGAGCCTGGCCGCTCAGAGCCATCGCGTGCAGCATACGGGTTGAGGCGTAGAGACCCGAGTTCCCCGCTGAGAGAACCGCCGTCAAGATGACCGCATTCATGACCGCAGCGGCAGCCGCAACACCGAGGCGGTCAAAGACCAGGGTGAAGGGCGAGTAGGCGATATCACTGGCGCTGTCGCGCAGCAGGTTCGGATCCGTGTAGGGAATGAGGGTGCCAATCACGGCAATGGCGCCAATGTAGAAGAACATGATGCGCCAAAAGACGCTGCGGATCGCACGGGGAACATCTCGACGGGGATTGAGGGACTCGCCTGCGGCAACGCCAACCAGTTCTGTTCCCTGGAAGGAGAAGCCGGCGATCATGAACACGGAGATGATCGAGAGGAACCCTCCGTGGAAGGGGGCGTCCCCCGTCGTCCAGTTGCTCAGGCCGGGCGAGCCCGCACCGAGGACACCGGCGATCATGGCGATACCGGCGATCAAAAAGACAATGACGGTCACCACTTTGATGGTGGCAAACCAGAATTCGCTTTCACCGTAAACGCGTGCGCTCAGTGCGTTCAGTCCCACAAGGAGGCCGAGGAAGGCTCCGGCCCACACCCAGTGCGGAACGTCCGGGAACCAGTAGGACATGACGAGTCCCGAGGCGACGAGTTCTGCGGCTACCGTAATCGCCCAGTTGAACCAGTAGTTCCAGCCCATGGCGAAGCCAAATGAGGGGCTGACAAAACGCGTGGCGTAGGCCTGGAAGGAACCGGCAACCGGCATGTGGCTGCTCATTTCACCCAGGGACTGCATGAGGAGCAAAACCATCAGGCCGATCACTCCGTAGGCAAGAAGGGCGCCCCCAGGTCCCGCTGTGCTCACGGTTGCGCCCGAGGCAACGAAGAGGCCGGTTCCGATGGCGCCGCCGATGGCGATCATCTGCATATGGCGAGCAGACAGGCCGCGCTTGAGTTCCGTATGGGTTTCCGTTTCGGAAGCCGTCATCTCAGGGGAATGTGTGGACGCGCTTTCGGGGGCGCGCTCCAAATTTTCGTCTGCCTCACTCATGCCGCTCATATCCTTGCTGCGGGTGCACCCACAGATCCGTCGTATATTTATTGACAGGTACCGCGGCCAAGCGCCGCCGACGCTGGTCAGTCACCAGTGTGACACTTTCTGGCAGACTATGTGCGTTTTTGAACGCCAAATTCTGCATTTTTACCACTTTGTTGAATAGGTCATATTTTGTGACCATTCTCCCTTGAGAGGGCTCTCAGGGAATAGTTCCTCGCATTGTCACCATTGAAAAATCAGGGTCTTGGGCTGCACATTTCACAAATCCTCTACCCCAGCAGCAAGGCAATCAACTCCTCTGCCCCCTTCAGCAGCACTCCAAAAATTTTGCCCTCCTCAGCAGACAAAATGCATATATGCATTCGAAGCGCTCGACACGCCCCCGAAGGAACGGGTGCCCGCAACAGCCCCTTCCCTTTGAGATCACAGGACTATACGATGCCTTCATAAAGATAAGGGGAACCTTGTCTTTATAAGTTGAACTATCATTTCATACTTCACGAAAGATATTGCTGTCATGCTTCCCAGCAACATACCGGCACTCCTCGCAGCCGGCGCACTGGCTCTTGGAGCAACTCCCGCATCCGGGATAGTGCCCTCCCTCGATTTCCTCAACCCACCACCGGTTCCTCCGCAGGACAATCAACTTGCCCCGCAGGCGGGTGAATCACACGGATCTGCTCCCCGCTTCCTGCCCAGCGCAACCGACCGCGTCGCCGTCACCATTCTTCTCAAAGAACAGCCGTCGACCCCGTCGACCACAGCGGAAGAACGAGCAAAAGAGGGACACAACGATCTCATCGCACGCTGGCATGAGGCATACTCCCTTGACGTCACGCAGCAGGTCGGCTACCTCGTCAATGCCCTGAGCGGCACCATTCCGGCAAACCAGATCGATGCCCTCCGCGCACAGCCCGAAGTTGCCTCGGTCGAACGTCAACGCCGCTACTACCCCATGGAAAACACCGCGCGCGACTTGGAAGGTGTCGCACGAGCCTACCGCGCGGTTGGCGCAGACGGCCGCGGGGTTCTCGTGTCCGTCATCGACTCCGGCATCGACCCCACACACCAGGACATGCGCCTGGACTACGACTGCACCGACGCCAACTCCCCCGCCAAGATTCATACCTTTGACGCCAGCAAGGGATTCACCTGCAAGATCCCCGCTGGATACAACTACGCCGATAACAGCTACGAGGTCACCGACACCTCCGAGGCCTCCGCACACGGCATGCACGTCTCCGGAATCATCGCCGGAAACGGCTCCATCGGAGATGCCGAACCCGCACTGGGTCGCATCGACGGCGTTGCCCCTAACGCCCAGCTCTTGGCCATGAAAATCTTCGGCAACAAGATCCATACCGGCGCCCAAGACGTCGACCTGATCCGCGCCATCGAAGACTCGGTCAAGCTCGGAGCAGACATCATCAACATGTCCCTCGGCAGCCCCAACGGACTCAATGATCCCAGCGACGGCGTGGGGAAGGCCATTGCGAAAGCACGTGAAGCCGGGGTTCTCGTCGTTGTTGCCGCCGGCAACTCCGGTCTGAACACCGCGCTCAACGGAGACACGCAAGACGCCCTGGGCGTGTGGGATGACGGCTCGCTGGGCTCCCCTGCATCCATGACCGGCTCCTTCGCCGTCGCCTCCGTCGCCAACGGAAAGTTCACTGCGCGCACCATGAGCTTCGGAGACACCACGCTCCCCTTCATGGAAATGTCTGAAGATTTCAGAGAACAGGATCTCTCCCTCGTCGCCGTAGGTCAGGGCACCGAAGAAGACGTGGAAGAAGTGGGAGAAGACGCACTCAGGGGGAAGGTCGCTGTCGTCAAGCGCGGAGAAATCGACTTCCAAGACAAGTGGGACATCCTCAATGAAGCCAGAGTAGCCGGCATGATCATCTACAACTCCGAAGACGAACCCGGACGCCTGCCCGCCTACTCGGTTTCCTCCGGCCCGCACTTCACCGGAGCGATGCGCAACGAGGACGGTGTCCGCCTCGTCCAGGCCATCAAAGACGCCGGTGGGGAGCTCAACGTTCACGTGTCCGCCACCCCCATCACCATCCCGAATCCGGATGCACTCACGCCCTCGTCCTTCACCTCGTGGGGTCCGACTCCAACCCTCGACTTCAAGCCCCAGATTGCGGGCATCGGCGGCAACGTGTACTCCAGCATCAATAGAAACGCCTACGTCACCATGTCCGGCACCTCCATGGCGAGCCCCAATGTGGCGGGAACGGCTGCGCTCCTCTACCAGAATCTGCGTGCCCTCAGCGGAGCCGAACGCGCTCACGCAGCTGAGATTCGTCTGATGAACACGGCCTCCATCCTGAAGGACAGCAACGGAATTCCCTACGCTCCCCGTCAGATCGGAGCCGGCCTCGTCCAGGTCGACCGCGCACTGGCCACCACGGTCACCGCCACGGTCGACGGAGAACCCTACGTTGCTCTGCGCGAGGTGCGCGGAACACGCAGCTTCGACGTCACTCTGACCAACACCGGGGATGCCCCCGTTTCCTACACGATCCCCTCGGGAATCGTCCTCAATGAGAGTAACGACGCGTCCGCCAAGATCGCGGTTTCCCTGTCCTCCGAGACACTCACCCCCTCCGTTTCCGAGGTGACCGTCCCCGCTCAGGGAACGCGTACGGTGACCTTCACCCTGGCTCCCAATATGAGCAGCCCTCACTACGTTGAAGGGTGGGCAACCCTCACCTCCACGACGAACGGCCAGCCGGATCTTGCTCTTCCCTTCCTCGGTTTTGCCGGAGATTGGAATGCCGAGCCGATTCTTCTGCCCGTGGGAGAGCGCCTGCTCAACGCTCCCATTATCCGCACCGATCTGATGACGGTTATTTCGAACAATCAGCCGATGCCGGTGGATCACAACGTCATGGGCGGGAAGATCTTCCTGAGCCCCAACGACGACGGAATCGCGGACACCGTGATTCCTCAGCTCATGTACCTGCGTGACAGCCAAGAAACCACCTACCAGATCTTTGACTCTCAAGGGAAGCTGGTGCGCGACCTCGGTACGGCTCCGCCAACCACGCGCCTCCCGGTGGGTCTCATCCGTTCCACGCAGAACCTCGCGCGTTTTGAGAGCATGAAGAAGTTTGACGGCTACGTCTACAACCCCGCGACGAAGAGCGATGAGAAGGTTCCGTCGGGCGACTACATCTACCGTGTCCGCACGCGCCTGGGTGAGGGCTTTGACTGGCAGACCGTGGATTTCCCCTTCAGTGTTGACACCACCGCTCCGGTGGTCAGTCACGGGGAGTATGCGAACGGCGCCCTGCCGTTCACGGTGTCTGATCCCGAGTCGCGCCTGTCCAGCCTGCCGCAGGTTTTGGGACCGGATGGTCGTGGTCTGCACGTGGATATCGCCGAGGGATCGGACAACGCCTCGGGCACGTACCACTTTGTTGCGCAGATCCCCGAAGGGACTCCTTTCGTCACAATCCGTGCAGTGAACCACGGCTTGGAATCCACCACTCAGCGCGTCTCTTTGGCAACGGGCATCCTCTACGTTCCCGCAGCCTCCGTCATCAACGGGCAGCACTACGGCATCGGCTCCCAGTCCTACGTCATTGACGGAAAGCTGGAGCTGAGTGGCACGGTCTCTCCCGACATCACGCGAGTGACCGTTGCGGATCAGGACGCCACAATCGACGATCAGCACGATTTCAGCATTTCCCTCCCCGCAGTTGAGGGCAACAACTCCATCACCGTTCGCGCATTCAACGCGGCGGGAACGGAGATTGCGTCACGCTCCTTCGCCTTCAACTACGACGGGGCGCCCCCGACCGTCGAGGTGACCTCCGGTCTGAACGAACGAGGCGAAGCCATCCTCGGTGAGGACGGAACCGTTCGCGTTTCCGGAAAGATCAGCGACAATCGCGTCGCGCCGCAGGATCTGCGCGTGGTCAGTAACGCTGAATTCGTCCATGTCGCTGAAGACGGAACTTTCACGATCACCATCAAACCCCAAGAAAAGCAGACCTACTTCGCGATTATTGCGAACGACGGCGTCAACACCACGGAACGTCGCATCACCATTGCCGGACGAGCTGACCTGTGGGTCACCGAAAAGCTCTTCCGCAATGCTGAAGCAACCAACGCGAAGTGCATGCCGGCCATGACCCTCTGCTCTATCGTCAACACCTCTGACGGTATCAACGCCGACGGCACCTTCACCCTGCGCGGAACGGTGTCGCCGGAGTATGGAACCTTCACCTTCACCCCGACGATGTCCCTTGTGGACGGTGTCATCACTCGTCCGCAGCCCATCCCGGTGACGGTGAAAGAGGACGGTACTTTCGAGGTCACTCTTCCAATGAAGACCGGTCACAACGAATTCTCGGTCTACCTGACCGGAAAGGACGGGCGAGTCCACCTCAATAACTCCAGCGTGTTTGTTTTCGACAACACGCCGCCGAAACTCGACCTCCTCTCCCCCACTCTCATCGGGGGCACCCTCTTCACCAACAGTGATTCGGTGACCTTCGCGGGCACGATCTCTGACGACGGTTGGGGATACTCGCTCAACATCAACGGCAACCTCGTCGCTGACCTGCAGCTGCCCAACGCGCCCGGCGAAGAGTCGACTCGACGCACCTTCGAAACCCCCGTGCACGTTGCGAACGGCGACAAGATCATGCTCCTGGCCTTGGATGGAAGTCGTAACGGCTACGGCAGCTACATTCCTGTCGTCGTCGACACCACGGCTCCCGACGTGACCGTCGAGAACTCCGATCCCCTGCCGCCCGCAGCGAGCACACCCGCTCGCGCTGCGCGCTCGGCACGTGCGGCAGCTGACACGGATCCGCTTCGCGTCAGCGACGCGTCGACCTTCCGCGCAGCGGCACACGACCAGTACCTGGTGGGCTTGCGCGCCCTTGTTGACGGCAACCCGATCGACAGCGCGGTGGCAACCAGTGACATTTCGACCGTGGGCAAGGGCGCGGTTCTCACCAATATTTCGCACCTGAACGATATCCCGGACACCGTGGATCCCACCCTGGTGACGCGTTCGCTCAACCCCGATCTCGCGGTCGAGGTGCCCACGCGTGACCTTGCGGAAGGAGAGCACACGCTCACCGTGGAGAGCCGCGACCTCGCGGGCAACATCACCACGCAGACACGAACCTTCACAGTCGTGCGCAGCAACATCCCCGACGAGGTGCCGTCTCAGCCTCTCACCGTGGAGGTCAGCGCCGCACAGATGAGCGACACTGAAGCGGTTCGCACCGCCGTGATGGATGCCTTCCGTCAGGCTGCAGCCACGTCCGGCATTCCCGGACTAGAAGCTCTGTCGGCTCAGAACCTCGACTGGTCTCAGGCAGACCTCAGTTTCGAGGATATTGCGCCCCTGGAGAAGGGAACGCACGAGGTGAAGATCCAGCTGCGCCTGGGCGCACGCCTGATCCACATCACGGTGCCGCTCACCCTGAACCTCACGCAGCGCACCATCACCGACCAGGGTGTGTCCGTGACCGCGCCCTTCGGTGAGAACGAGTCGGTTCGCATCGACGCCACGATGCGTGACAACCACCAGGTCATCACCCTCACTCCCGTCGGAGGAGCCCCCTTCGAGGACGCCACTATCAGCGTTCCCGGGAACGAGATGACGCGGGTCTTCCGTATTGACTCCGATGGTCGTCAGGTTCCGGTTTCCGTCACCTACGCCAACGGAATGGTGACCTTCACCGGCTCCACCTCCGCCTCGTACGAAATCGTCAACGACGCAATGGAAACGGGAAGCGCCCGCGGGGAGGACGCCTCGTCTCCCGTGAAATCCGCCTGGATTTCGGGGAAGGTGAGCGGCGGGAAGTCCCTGTCGAACACCGGGGCGAGCACGCTGACTCTCCTGGCTGCCACGGAATGTGCGCTTGCGGGTGTGGCTCTGGTCGCTCTGCGCCGCCGCTTCCAGCAGCGCCGAGACAGCTGATGTCGCACCTCACGACGTGAGATCCACATGAGGTGAGGGGGTGTGCTTTTCGGAGCACACCCCCTCACTGTGTCTGCCAGCGGCTCGGTCTTTCAGCGGCGATCAAGAACCTCGTGAGCAACGCGGCACGCCTGCGCCCACGTGCCGTACTGCGCCTCCACAACCGACAGTGACGCCAAACCGTGCTCGCGCGCATAGTCCCGATAGCGGGTAGTGGTTACGATGCCCGGCTGCTGGAAAAACTCCAGCAGTCCATTCAACAGTTCTTCTTCCGTATAGCGACGTTTCCTCGGGCTAGTTCCCGACTGTCCACCGGCATCTTTCACGAGTTCGCACCACGATAAACCGGTAGAGCGGATCATGGTCATCACGGTCATTTCCCGATGTTCCTGCGCCCAGTGGGCGTAGCGTGACGTCACCACGTAGTCGCCGTTTTCTTCCATGTAGCGTCGGAGTGCTCGGCAGGCTTCTTCTCTCGCTCGCTCCGGGCTGGACGTCACGGGCTGAAAATCTGGCCAGTGACGCGGTTCGCGCACGTGCGCCACCCACCGGGGGTCGAGTCCGTCGGTGTTGCCCGACAGAACGCGTTGCGCGGTTTCTACCATGTCATTCCACGAGCAGTTGAGTCTTTGGCGGGCGAGGGCGGCGGAGGGGCGCCCCGGGGTTTCCTGTCCGGCTTCCTCAAAGCCTCGGAAGGTGTAGGAGTCGGATGAGATCTTCAACTGTCCAGCGTTTTGTCTGTTCGCTCTTCCTGCGCAGCGGGTAGTGCAGGGAGGCGCGTTTGCGCAGGATTCCTCTCAGTTGTGGGGCGTCGAGGCAGAAGAGGCGTTCGGCTTCTTCTCCGGGTGCGCCGGGGTGCGTGTACGACCATTCGTGGACGCGCCGGGAGAGTTCGTGTTGTTCTTTTTCTTCGACGAGGTGGAGGGCGTGGCGGATTGCGTGACTACTGACGTGCGGGTGGCAGGAATTCACCATTTGTCGGATGCGTTCACGCGTGACGCCCATGGCACGTCCAATAGTGTCCAGGGTTTTGCCTTGGGAGTAGAGGAAAGCAGCCTGCCATTTTTGTCGGGGCTCACGCTGGCCATAGTGCGCGTCTCGGATGAGATCCAGGTAGATTTCTGCGCTTTCTCCCGTCATGAGGTAGGAGGTCAGAATTTCAAATTGGCGGTCGTCTTCTGCCCAATCGCTGCTGCCATTGGCATCGTCAACAGGGGTGTTGGTTGTGTGTGGTTTTCTTGGGCGCCCCACGGCTTACTCCTCACCTTCAGAAGCCTCGTTGCTTCCGGTGTTCTCACGTCCTCCTCACCGTATCAAAGCGCTCCGGGCGCTGAGTGGCTTTTCACAGGTTTGGTGGGGTCTTTATGTTGATGCCACACAGCGCAGGGGGGGACTTCTCCCTTCATGCACCATCAGACCCAAAAACACTGCATCTGCGCAGCTCATGTTCCATTTCACCGGAACAAAACTAACGATTCGCCGCCCTCGCATGGCCGAGATCAGAGCTTCAGAGCTTGGAGTCAGACACAGGTTGCTGCTGGGTAATGCAGTGAATCATGCCGCCGTGCGGATAAAGCTTCGCAACATTAATGGGAACCACCGTGCGTCCCGGATAGAGGTCAGCAACGATTTTCTGAGCACGCGCATCATTCTCATCCCCATACACGGGAAGAAGAACGACCGTATTCGCCACGTAGTAGTTGATGTAGCTGCCCTTGATTTCAAGCCCCGTGACATTCTTCTTCGTCAGCGGCAGCTCCACGATCTGGTAGGGAACTCCATCGGCATTTTTCACAAAAATCGACCCGGTATCACGTGCCCAGGAATCATCGGTGGGGGCCAGCAGATAATCAATGCGATCGGAAGGTACAGAGCGCGAGGCAAGGAGAGACGCAATATGCTGGCGATGCGCCTCGTCATAGGCAACGATGCGCACCTTCTCCCCCAGAGCAAGCGCCTCGGTCATGCGCCCCCAAATGTCCTCAACATCGGTCACATACTGTGCGCCATACGTGTGCTCATGCGGTCAGATGAGCCAGGTTCCCTCGTGGGGTTCGCTTTCTTCGGGGAAACGCCACAACGGTGCAGCATTGGAAGGAGCCGAGACGCTCGCGCTAGGAGATTCCTCCACATTCAACGCTCCACAGGCTCCAATAAGACCCGATAGGCTTAGAACTCCCATTCCCACCACAAGTGGCACACATCGGCTGAATTTCACGACTCATCCTTCTGCTGATCGACGGACTGAGGAGGCCGCAAAAATTACGCTGACCAGTGTCCACAACGTGCGCTCGGTCATCCGCCCAGTATAGGCGGGAACAACATAAACACTCCTTTTCGCACAATTCTTACGGAGATACTCTCGGCCAAGAATCGACCTCATGCAGCGGTGGGGGGGCCGCCAGCGCCTGGCGGACCACGCGACGCCGGCGAAGGAACGACACAACAACAAGGTGGATCCCCCGAAAAAACCAAAAGACCCCATCAAAAGAAA
>CAURIY010000010.1:0-47444 GCA_963525415.1 uncultured Actinomyces sp. | reverse complement strand
GCTGTCACTGAAACCTCTGGGATGTCTGGGAAAACTTGTGGGGGGTCGGTCTTACGCCCTACCCCCCACAAGCATCCCATCAACACAGTGCGAGTATCCCGAAAGTCTTCGGTTCACTTCCTGAGGAAGTTTTTCTCGATGGCTCCACCATAGGAGGCCAGTCTGAAGGGAACCCTCGGCAAAGCTGAAAGTTCTCTGGGAAATAAAGATTAGGAGTGTCGAGCAGCCGGAGAACGCGTCTCCAGATAGCGCAGCAGCGCCAACGCCCCCGTCTTTGACAGTGGCTCATTTCCATTCCCGCACTTGGGAGACTGCACGCACCGGGGGCACCCCGACGAGCATTCGCAGGACTCCAACGCCTCCGCAGTCATCGACACCCACTGAGACGCATGAGAGAAACCGTAGTGCGAATAGCCGGCGCCCCCGCGATACGCATCGTGCACAAAAATCGTGGGAAGAGCAGTATCTGCGTGCAGCTGCGTCGACAAACCTCCCAAATCCCAGCGATCACAGGTCGCCAATAGGGGAAGGAGAGCAATCGACGCATGCTCGGCCGCATGCAGCGCTCCCGCCTCATCATCGGGCGTAATCCCGATAGCACGCAGAGTCGCCGGAGAGAACGTCACCCACGTGGCATGCGTCCTCAGCGTCTGAGGCGCCAACGACAACTCCCGATTACTGATGAATTCCAGATGCGGCAAACGCAGCAGATCAAAATCTGTCACCTGTGACGTCACATCCACGACCCCGCGGTGCCACGTCACCGTCCCATCGGCACTCACCCACTGCTCGTCGTCAGAAAGCACATCGATCGACACGTGCTGACCCGCGCGGGTCCGCAGGGGAGTGCGCACCTCCTCCACAAGCGCCACACGCGGATGCGACGGCGCGCGCAACTGCAGCGCGTGAGGGGCGCGGGACGCCGACGGCTCCGGAAGCACCCCCTCACCAGCCCCGCCACCAGAACCAGCACCCCGCTCCGGTGCCATCAGCGACTCCAGCGACAACACGTGGAATGTCCGCCCCTGATGCACATAGATCGCATCGGGAAACACCTGAGCATCCGCCGCCGAATCACTGACGCTCCCAATCACCCCACCGGAATGAACGTCGATGATCTGCACATCGTGGCCGCTGCCTCGCAAATCCGCCAGATCACTGGGACGCTCCTCGCGGGCCGCATCCCAAAACCACAGGGATCCACGCCGACGCAGGTAGCGCTCATCCGTCAGAGAAGCCACCACTTCGCAGGCCGCATCGCCAAAAATCTCCCGGACTTCCTCCATGTTCAGAGGATGCTCCGCTGCCGCAGCACACAGATGTGGCGCCAGAACCCACGGATTTGACGGGTCAATGACCGCGGCCTCTACCTCGCCGAATAGCTCCTCCGGGTGGTGTACCAGATAGGAATCCAGGGGGTTGTCCGACGCAATGAGCACCGAGATTCCGGTGTTCCCAGCGCGACCCGCGCGACCCGCCTGCTGCCAGAAAGATGCCTTCGTCCCCGGCCACCCGGCCGTGATCGTCGCATCCAAGCCCGAAATATCGATCCCCAACTCCAACGCCGAGGTCGTGGCCACCGCTCGTAGTGTGCCCGAACGCAACGCCTGCTCCAAGGCGCGTCGCTCCTCGGGAAGGAAACCCCCACGGTAGGCGGCAACGGCGCGCGCATGCTCGGGGGAAGCCATGAGGCGCTCGCGCACCTGTGCGGCAACGGTTTCCGCTCCGCCTCGTGACCGCACAAACGTCAGGAGACGCGCCCCACTCTCCACGAGCGCAGCCGTGAGCTGAGCGGCCTCCGTCTGCGCAGAAATACGCGTCATCGGAGCTTCGAGAACGGCTTCCTCCCCGGCCTCCGCCTGAGTGAGCGCCCGCAGGAACGCCTCGATCGGGATGTCTTCATCCCGCGGAATTTCCCGCCCCTGCCACAGGACAATGTGGTGGGCGCCGGATGGAGACGTGTCCTCGCTGATGGCCACCAGACGATCGCGCCCCACCATCTGCGTGCCCACGCGATGCGGGTCACGAACGGTCGCCGACATCATGATGACCTGCGGAGACGCCCCCAGCAGATGCGCGATTCGCAGCAGGCGACGTATCACCAGAGCAATATGACTCCCGGACACGCCCCGCCACTGGTGCAGCTCATCGATCACGATGTAGCGCAGCGAGGACAGGAAGCGCGTCCAGCGCTCGTGGCCGGGCAGGAGCACGTGGTGCACGTAATCCGGGTTGGTGACGATGATCGAGGCGTAGGCGCGCGCCCAGTCTTTCGCCTCGCGCGGGGTGTCGCCGTCGGCGGCTCCCACGTGGATCCCCTCGACGTCGGGTATCGCAGCCAGCAGGGTGTTGAGGGCGTTCAGCTGGTCGGCGGCAAGCGCCTTGGTGGGCGCGATATACAGGCAGGTGGGAGTGCGATGCACCTCGGAGATGCGCGTTGACTGCTCCGCCGAGGCGAGATCGGACAGAATCGGCGTCCATGCGAGCAGCGATTTCCCCGAACCCGTGCCCGTGGCGATCACGCAGTCGTTGCCCTCGCGAATGGCGTCGAGGGCGCGGCGCTGGTGGAGCCAGGGGAGTTCGGCTCCCCGCGCACGCCAGGCGTCCACGATGCGCGGATGCACCCACTGTGGCCACTCGCCGCTGGTTCCGGGGCGCTCAGGGAGGAGTGTCGCGTGGACGTGCTGCCCTCCGCTGCGACCCAGGCGTTCGACGAGGCGGGCGAAGGTTTCGCTCGACGCGGACGCGGCGGGTGCGGTAGGCGCAGTGGGCTGATCTCCGCTTGCTGCTGGCGTAGCGGGCGGGCTGGGCGTGTTGGGCACGGCAGGCGAGGCGGCCGCAGCGGACTGTTCCCCGCCCGACGCGGGTTGCTCGGGTGTTGCGGGGTGCGCCTCGCTCATTCTGCCGGCGATGCGGACGGGAGAGCCTGAGCGACCGCCTCGTGCATGTACTTCATCGCATCGATGCCGGTGGAGATCCCCGCGGCAATATTGTGCGTGAGCTGGTCGTCGGAGATTCCCGCGGCCGTGTCAATGATGAAGTCCGCGCAGGCCTGCACGCCGCCTTCGGGCGTGGTGATCCAGTAGATGGTGGGGAAGTACTTTTCCCGGTTCCACCCATCTGCCGCTGCAAAGAGCGGGTAGGCGGCCTTTTCCGGGGAAAGGTCGGTGTCCCAGATGGCGCGAATCGACAGGAATCGGCCGGAAGAATCGAAGCTGAACAGGAAGGGAATCGTGTCAAAGACGGCGCCCGCGGCACGTCCGGGCGTGAGGATATCGACGCTGAAACGCATTTCGCCCAGGTGCTGGACAAGGCGTTCGAAACTCGCGGGGTAGGGGGTGGTGCTGTCGCTGGGCACGGCGAAGGGGGCGGTCACTGTGCGTCCTCCTGGGTGTTCCATGTGACGAATGAGGGGAGCGCGTCTTCGAGGTCGGCAAAAAATCCCATGATCATGGACATGGATGTTTCGCAGAAGGCGTTGAGCTGTTCTTCGGTGAGTCCGGAGCTGGCAACGATGTTGCATTCGGCGATGAGCCCGTAGCGCTGGCCGTCCTCGAAGGGGGCGAGGTATGCCTTGGGGCCGGTGCGCGTGGAGTTGCACAGCTGGATGTGCTCGACGAGCTGCGCAAACTCGGCGTCGTCGGTGGCGACTCCGCGCCAGTGGGCGCGCAGTTGCAGGATCTGTGGGTTGGAGGTGTTCCACAGGTAGATGGCGTTGCGCGCGGGGACGGCCAGTTCACTGTCTGCGGATTCGCCGAACTGCAGGTCGTGTGTGCCGAGAAGGGCGCGTATGCGGTCGGTGTTGACCGGTGACGGGTGCGACACGGGTGCTCCTGGTGACTGTGCGGCCGCGGAAGGGATTCGCGCGGTTCGGGGATGGGATTCTCCGGGTTGTTCCACTGTATCGGAGGCGTGGCCGGGCGGCGCGAGATAGGGGCGTGGCGCCGGAGGCGGGGAGCGCGAGCAGGGTGGGGAGGCGCGCGGTGTGTTCCTTTCGTCCTACGAGTGCTTCGCGGGTGTTGCTCTGGAAGAGGGGTGGTGCTGCCAGTAGAGTGACGCTGGATAGTGGCTATGCCGTCGCGGCGTCGGAAAGGAGGAACGATGGCATCTCGACGCGATGATGCTGACGAACTTCTTCCTCCCGCGGTGGCGCGCATGGTGGGGCTTCGTCCCGAGGAATCTTCCGCTGGGCGAGGCGCGTCCGCGGGTGTGCAGGATGACACCTGGGATGCGGATGTTCTCGAGGAAACGGAGCGTCCCTCCGCGCCCGCACGTGCCCGTCAGGCGGCGCGAGGCGAGGCAGCGAACGCTGACTCACGCGGACAGGGGCGAGGTGCCTCTCGCGGGGGAACCTCGTCTTCCTCGGGCGGTTCCTCGGGTGGGCGAGGTGGAGCCGCGCGAAGCGGTGCGCGTCCTCAGCCGGTGAGCCCGACCTACCGGGGGCGTCTGGTGCGCCGCGTCCTGGGAGCGTTTGGGTGCGCGGTGTGTGCGCTCGTCCTGGGGTGGTGTGCGCTTCAGACGGTCGGCGGTCAGGCTGTCGATACCCTGGCGATGGAAGCGGCGATGCGCTGGGAAGAACTTCTGGGTGCTCCCGGGGTTCTGGTGACGCGGATCGTGTCGTTGCCGATGATGGTGTGCGTGGCTGTGCTGATCGTGGTGGTGGCATATCTGCGTCATCGTCCGACGTTGGCCGGTCGTGCACTCAGCATGGTGGTGGCTGCGAATACGACGACACAGCTGGCGAAACTGCTGGTGGAGCGCCCGGATTTCCACGTGAGTACGGCTCTGGTGAATTCTTTGCCGTCGGGTCATACGACGGTGGCCATGTCGTTTTCTTTGGCTTTGGTGATGATTGCGCCCGAGTGGTTGCGCGGCCCTTCAGCGTGGCTGGGCTGGGTGTGGACTTCCCTGATGGGCGTGTCGGTGATGGTGTTTGGGTGGCATCGTCCGGCTGATGTTTTGGTGGCGATACTGGTGTGTGGCGCGTGGGCGCTGCTGTTGACGCCGGTGGAGTCGCGTCGTCGCCACAGCACGGTGCTGCGTCGCGTGATGGGCGTGTTGGCTCTGGCCTGTGCCGTTGCTGCTGCGCTGGGAACCGCGTATGCGGTGTGGGCGCTGAATGTGGTGGATTTGGCGCAGCCCGGTGTTAGTGGTTTTGCCTTTGCTGAGTTTTTGGACGGTGGCGCGAACCGTGCGCACGTGCTGGCGGGGATTGCGTCCCTGTGGGTGGTGGCGTCTGCGGGTGTGGTGATTCACGAGGTGGATCGCCTGTCGGGCGAGTAGCGTTCCCTTTTTCGCGTCTCTTCTTTTCTTCTTTTGCTCTAGCCGGCCTTTTCTCTGGTGATCTGTTCTTTTCTGGGTTTTGGCGCCTTCCAGTCGGTGTTGTGTCCCCTGAGATTCGGGGTGTGGTCTCTTCCGTTTGGGGATTTTCAGTGTTCTTTGGGGGCGGCGGAAATTGTTGGTGGAACCCCGTTTGTGGTTGTGTGCGCGTTTCTGACCTGCTCACCCGCCTGAGGGACTTTTGGCCTAGTGTGTGCGCTCTGTCTCACTGAGAAAAACCTGTGATATGTGAGTGTGCGTGTCGCTTCCTTCAGATCCCACTGCTACTAGATATTGTGGATCTCGTTCGTTTGAAACACTACATATTGTGTATTGATGGTGGCGCAAGGAAGGAACCTGAGCAACTATCAGCACGCCCCATACGGGGCATACCGGGGAACACTCACGATGGGAGAACAGGCCGTGCACACACACGACATCCAGGGACACACCTCGCTCACACAGGGCACCACCACCCCCCAAGGCGAGGGCGAAAACGCGCCAATGCACCCCCTCGCTCACGCGGGAGAAGCGGAAAGGCGAGAAACGCCTCGCCCCGCTGCGCCTCGTCGAACCCACTACGCAATCGACGCTCTCTCCACCGTCGAGGAATACCTCGAACGCTCCGACTGGCGGGTCAACGCCAACGCCAACCAGGGCTACTCCCTGGGCGGACTCATCCTCAACTCCGCCGGAAAAATGATCGCCAACTACTGGCTCGAACGCGTCTACTCCCCCGAAGCGGGAGAAGCCCACCGCGCGGGCGACTTCCACATCCACGACCTCGATATGTTCGCCGGATACTGCGCCGGATGGTCCCTCAAACGCCTCATCCAAGAAGGATTCAACGGCGTGAGCGGAGCCATCGCCTCCGCACCACCCCGCCACTTCTCCTCCGCCTGCGGGCAAATCGTCAACTTCCTCGGCACTCTCCAAAACGAATGGGCGGGCGCCCAAGCCTTCAGCTCCTTCGACACCTACATGGCTCCCTTCGTTCGACTCGACGCTATGAGCTACGACGACGTGCGCCAGTGCATGCAAGAACTCATCTACAACCTCAACGTTCCCAGCCGCTGGGGATCCCAATGCCCCTTCACCAACCTCACCTTCGACTGGACGTGTCCGGAAGACCTTGCAGATGAGCACCCCCTGATCGCAGATGAAGTCGTGGACTTCACCTACGGGGAACTCCAAGAAGAAATGGATCTCATCAACCGCGCCTTCATCGATGTCATGTCGCGCGGCGATGCCGACGGACGCGTCTTCACCTTCCCCATCCCCACCTACAACATCACCCCGGACTTCCAGTGGGATACCCCCAACGTGGCCGCGCTCTTCGACATGACCGCAAAATACGGGCTTCCCTACTTCCAGAACTTCGTGAACTCCGACCTCGACCCGCACATGATTCGCTCCATGTGCTGCCGACTCCAACTCGACCTGCGTGAACTGCTCAAACGCGGAAACGGGCTTTTTGGTTCGGCGGAACTCACCGGCTCCATCGGCGTCGTCACCATCAACATGGCGCGCCTGGGATACCGGTACGCCGGAGATGTGAACCGCCTCGTGGCAGAACTCGACCGCCTCATTGACATTGCCGCCGGAAGCCTGGAAGCCAAACGCGCCACGATCCAGTACCACATGGATCACGGACTCTTCCCCTACTCGCGCCGCTACCTGGGAACCCTGGACAACCACTTCTCCACCATCGGTGTGAACGGCATGAACGAAATGGTGCGCAACTTCAGCTCGGATGCCTACGACATTACGGATGCCCGAGGATTCCAGATGTGTTCCGACCTCCTGGATCACATTCGCGACCGCATGGTCGAACTCCAGGAAGCAACCGGCCACATGTACAACCTGGAAGCCACACCCGCCGAAGGAACTACCTACCGTTTCGCCAAAGAAGACCGCGCACGATTCCCCGGGATCCTCCAGGCTGGAACCGAGGAACAGCCCTACTACACGAACTCCTCCCAACTGCCCGTCGGCTACACCGACGACCCCTTCCAGGCTCTGGAAGAACAGGAAGTTCTGCAGGGCAAATACACGGGCGGAACCGTACTGCACCTCTACATGGGGGAACGGATGAGCTCAGGTCAGGCCTGTATGACCATGGTGCGCCGTGCGCTGACGGCCTTCAAGATCCCCTACGTGACCATCACCCCGACCTTCTCGATCTGCCCGGTTCACGGCTACCTGGCCGGTGAACACGTGACCTGCGAGAAGTGCGCCGAGGCTCGCCCTGACGCTCCCGCGCAGGAATGCGAAGTGTGGACGCGCGTCATGGGGTATTTCCGCCCCGTGTCCTCCTTCAACATCGGGAAGAAAGGCGAGTATGCGGAGCGCACGATGTTCTCCGAAGAAGCGGCATCCGCCCACGGAGAACTGGTCAGCGCCTTCCCTGCTCCGCAGTTGGCGTGAATTGCTGTCAGGTGCACGAGTAAGAGACGGAATTCGCTCCCTGTGGAACGAGCGATGATTGAAGGAGGGGAGGGGCTTGGTGCCTGAAGTGAAGGTGGCGACGCGCGACGCCGCCCATGAGCGGGCGCATTTCCCGCGATCTGATCGTCCGGATGACCTTCAGATCGCGGGACTCGCCCCGATGTCGAGCGTTGACTGGCCGGGAGCATTCGTGGCAACGGTCTTCGCTCAGGGCTGCCCGTGGGCCTGTCCGTACTGTCATAATCACGCGATCATCGATCCGCGGATCCCCGGCGTCATCGCCTGGCAGAGCGTCGAGGATCTCCTGAAGCGACGCCACGGTCTCCTCGATGGTGTCGTCTTCAGTGGCGGCGAGGCGACGCGCCAGCTCGCCCTGCTCCCTGCTATGAGGCGCGTGAGGGAACTGGGATTTCAGGTGGGACTTCACACCGCCGGTCCGTATCCCGCGCGCCTGCGCATGCTGCTGGAGAGCGGGTGTGTGGACTGGGTGGGAATGGACGTGAAAGCCCTGCCCGGGGCGAACTACGAGCGCGTGGTCGGCCGAGCCGGCGCAGGCCACAAAGCCTGGGAATCCCTCGATATCCTTCTCGAATCCGAGGTGGCATACGAGGTGCGCCTCACGGTTTTCCCCGACGGTGCGGGGGACGAGTGGGAGGTCGTGCGTGCCCTGAAAGAACGAGGCGTTCGTTCCTTTGCGCTTCAACAGGCGCGGACGCAGGGGGCTCCCGCTGATTTCCGAGGTGGTGGTCGGGTATGGGATGAACGCGTGAGTGAGCTGGTGGAGCGCGTGCGTGACGTGGGGTTTGAGGAATTCGTTTTTCGCCCCGCATAGAGGGTGTTGATCGTCATCGTTGTTGGAATTACCCAGCTCCCCGCCCATGCGAGCGCATACGCCCAGGGGACGGTCGCCTCGTCAATGACGGAAGGCGGGAACGGAATGCTGCAAGAAGCGGGGAAAGTCGAGTAGGTTTGTCCTGTGACTGCACCTTTGCCCAGTAAACGAGAGCGGCTCCTGCGTGAGCGCCAACTGCGTCAAAACCAAGTCGTCACCTACATTGTGTGCGTGATGGCGGGTCTTGTCGTCCTCAGTCTGCTGATTTTGACGGGAATCCTGAAGATCCCGTTCCTCAACTCGTTTTCTGCCAAACAGAAGTTCGCGGAAGCCGGGGACATGCCCTGTCCGGCGGCGACCGCGCCCGTGGCCGCTGACACGGTGAAAGTGCAGGTGCTCAACACCACCTCGCGCTCCGGTATTGCCCGCGACGCAACTGACATGCTGAGTAACGTGGGATTCCAGGTGGCGGATCCCGGGAACTCTGCGCCGGAATACGCGGGAACTGTGGATATTCAGGCGGGAGCCTCCAGCGTGGATGCCGCCTACACCGTCGCGCGTTTCTTCCCGAATGCTCGCGTGACACTGACGGCGTCCACGGAGCCGACGGTTACCGTTCTCCTGGGGGCGAACTACGACGGGGCACTGACTCCGGAAGACCGCCAGCGCGTCCAAGAAAACACGGATCCGCTGCAGGTTCCGTCCAGCTGCGTGCCCCTGGCGAAATAGTCTGTCTGCGCCGCTTTCCCCGGTCGAGTAGTTTCTGCTCACTGTTTTCTGGGGGAATGCTTTTCTGCTCTCGTTGCTTTCTCGACGAAGTAGTTGTCCTCGCTGTTCTTTCCCCGCTGCCTGCTGGCATGGGGAAGCGTAAGCCCGCATCTGGGTGCTGTCCGCGAAGGGCGTCCTCCCTGCTCGTGTGGGGAGGCGCAAGAAGAAGCAGAGAGTCGATACATGCCCGGCGGCCGGTGGGAAAACCCACCGGCCGCCGGTTGTGTATTCAATCGAAACTCAGTGAGCTTCCGCCTTGCGGCGGCTTGCGTACGGCTCAGATTCGAGTTCGGTTCCCGCGGGGGCGGAAGCCGGGGAAGCCTGCTCCAGGTTGGTGCCGCGGGTGTTCGAGATTCCGCGCATCACGTGGTAGGTGATGATTGCGGCGCCGGTGCCCAGGGCAATGCCGCCGAAGGTCAGCCCGCCGGGCGACCATGTGAAGTCGGCAATGGCCACCACCAGGGAGATGGCTGCGGTGTTGAGGTTCACCGGGTTTGCGAAGTCCACGCGGTTCTGCACCCAGATGCGGATACCGAGCATACCGATCATGCCGTAGAGGACAGTGCCCGCACCGCCCAGAACACCCGATGGGATGGTGGCGATCAGAGCGCCGAACTTCGGCATGAGGGAGAGGAGGAAGGCCATGCAGGCGGCCACGATGTAGGCGGCCGTCGAGTAGACGCGGGTCGCGGCCATCACGCCGATGTTTTCGGCGTAGGTCGTCGTACCGGAACCGCCGCCGGCGCCGGCCAGCATGGTGGACAGGCCGTCAGCCATGAGGGCGCGGCCGGTGAGGTCATCCAGGTTTTCGCCGGTCATTGCGGCGACGGACTTGACGTGTCCGACGTTTTCAGCGACCAGGACGAAGACCACGGGGACGAATAGACCCAGGGTGGACACCGAGAAGGACGGGGTCTGGAAGTGGGGCAGGCCGAACCATGCGGCTTCGTTGATTGCGGAGAAATCCACCTCGTTCTGGAAGATCGCGGCCACGTAGCCGATGAGCACACCGAAGAGGATAGACAGGCGCCCGATGAAGCCCTTGAAGAGAACCGTGATCAGGCAGATGGAGACGATGGTGATGACCGCGGTGAGCGGCCCCTTCTGGACGGACGACCAGGCCGCAGGAGCAAGGTTCAGGCCGATGAGGGCGACGATGGCGCCGGTGACCACCGGGGGCATGAGAGCGTCAATCCAGCGGACGCCCGCGAAGTGAACGATCAGGCCGACCAGGGCGAGGGCGGCACCGGTCGCGATGAGGCCACCCAGGGCGTAGCTTGCGCCCATGCTGGTGGACACTGCGACGATCGGCGCAATTAAAGCGAAGGACGACCCCAAGTAGCTCGGGAGTCGTCCGGCGGTGATCAGGAAGAAGAGGAGCGTTCCGACCGCGGAGAAGAACAGGGTCGTTGCGGGCGGGAAGCCGGTGAGGAGGGGAACCAAAAAAGTGGCCCCGAACATTGCAACGACGTGCTGGGCGCCAATGCCAATTGTTCGAGGCCAAGAAAGACGTTCCTTGGGGGCGATCACTTCACCGGGGGAAATGTGAGTGCCGTCTCCGTGAAGTGTCCAGCGGAAAAATCCGGGATTTTCAACGCTCATAATCTGCGTTCTCTCCGATCAGTTGGTGGGCTGAGCCGATAAACCGGTCGGAACACCAGGATAGCGAGAAAAATTTTTTATGGGATATGAGTGGTGTCACAGACGGGGAGAAAAGGGGTGTATGTGTGGGTGTGGAAGCGCGAAGGATGAGCCGTCTGTGCCATGCTGAGGGGAGTGATCATGAGGTGTGCCACTCCCTGAGACTGCGGGGGAGAAGGGCGCGTAAGTGCGAGGTGTCGAGGAGGGATTGCATGAGTGATCCGCGAGTGTCCTCATCGGGCTATGTTGGTGGGGCAACGGTCGAAGATGATCGTTTTGCTCAGGGTGCGCGCACAGGTGTTCACGAGGCGGTGCCCGCTCCGGTCTTCCCCGGAACCGAAGAGGTCGATCAGTATGCGCTGTTTTCTTCGCCCGGATATGCCTCGCAGCCTCCTCGCGTGAACCCCATGGCGAATGTTGCGCTGTGGTTGGCGGCGTCGAGCCTGCTGCTCTTTTTTCTCTCGCCCTTTTCTCTGGTGCTCGGGGGAGTGGCCTTGACGCGGTCTACGCGCCTGAAGGGCGTGGGGCGTCGGCAGTCGATCGCGGCTCTGGTGATTTCAATGATCTCGATGGTGTGCTGGCTGCTGCTCTATCAGTCATTCCAGTTCGTGTAGGTCTGAGTGAGGGATCCCACGAGGTGAGGGGGTTCTGAAAATTTTTCTTCACGGCAACTCTCGGCTACCATTGCCAGGTACGCGATTTTTCGTGTTACGGAGGATTCGCCTAGTGGCCTATGGCGCACGCTTGGAAAGCGTGTTGGGTGCAAGCCCTCGGGGGTTCGAATCCCCCATCCTCCGCGTCTCGCCCCGGATTTCCAGTGGAAATCCGGGGTTTTTGCTGAGATTCCGGCGTTTGGCGTTCCACCGTGTACACTGATTGTGGATCCTCCGTGTGACGGTATCATCCGAACCTCCCCAGGGCCGGAAGGCAGCAAGGATAAGGGTGCGCTGTCGGGTGCGCGGAGGATTCTTTATTCCCCGTAACCCGGGCGACGCCTCGTCAATCACCTGAATGCGCATCCCTATGTTTTTCTCAACAAACCCAGGTTCGCAATAGAAACCCACTTTGCCTCCGTGGGAAGATCGCCCCATGACCGTTGCCCTGACTGTGCTCGTTGCTGCCCTGCTCGTCATCGCGCTGTCCGAACCTCTCGGAGACAAAACGGGAGTCGTTGCCCCCATCATTTTGCTCGTGGTGGGTATCGGAGCGGGACTCCTTCCGCAGTTCCCCAACGTCGTGATTGACCCGCACATCCTGATTGAAGGAATCCTGCCGCCACTGCTCTTCTCGGCGGCGGTCAATATGCCCACGCAGGATTTCCGGCGCAACCTGGGGTCAATCTCGATTCTCTCCATCGGACTGGTCATCGTCTCCTCGGTGGGACTCGGCTTCCTGTTCCACGCGATCATGCCGGATATGAACCTGGCAACCGCGATTGCGCTGGGTGCCATCATGAGCCCGACGGACGCCGTGGCAACGACGATCGTCAAAAAGCAGGGGGTGAGTCGCCGCGTCGTGACGATCCTCGAAGGCGAAGGTCTGATCAACGATGCCGCCGCCCTGGTGATCCTGCGTTCTGCGATCGCCGCGACCGCGGGAAGCGTGAGTTTCCTGGAGGTCAGCGTGGCCTTCGTCTGGTCGGTTGTGGGCGCGTTGATCGTCGGCATGATCGTTGGACACCTCGGGTTGTGGTTGCGCCGCAAGATGCACGAGGCGCGCACCAGCGCCATCATTTCCTTCACGGTTCCGTTCATGGCATCGATTCCCGCCGAGCACCTGGGGGCATCCGGCCTGGTGGCCGCGGTCGTCGCAGGTTTGGTGATGGCGCATCACGTGGCGGGGACTCTGCCGCCCGGACACCGATTGATGACGCGTCAAACGTGGGCGACTCTGGGACTGGTTCTCGAATCTCTGGTCTTTCTCCTCATGGGGATCCAGCTGTCGGCGCTGCTGGTTGACTTCCACGCCGGGGAACACACGTGGACGTATGCACTCCTCATTGCCCTGATCGCGAGCGTCGCGCTGCTGGCGATCCGCGCCATCGTGGTGTTTGTGATGACTCGCCTCATGCACGACAGCGCGCAGCGCAAGATTGCCCGCAGCGGCCGCGTCGCAGACTTCGGGAAAGCACTGGACGAGATCGCCAGCGGGGAACGCCCGATGCCCGAGGGACGCGAGATTTCGCAGCGACGCATAGAGCACGCGCAGCATCGCATTACCGTGCGTCTGGCGGACGTGGACTACTACGAGAATGCCCACATGGGGCCGCGCGATGCCGTGGTCATTTTCTGGTCGGGGATGCGAGGCGCGGTGACGTTGGCCGCCGCGCAGACCCTGCCGTTGGATACGCCCGACCGCGGTTTCCTGCTGCTCCTGGCGTTCCTGGTGGCCGCGGGGTCGCTGATCGTCCAGGGGGGAACGCTTGCGTGGGTGGTGCGCTGGGTGAAACCGGCGACGGCCTCTCCGGTGACGTCGCAGGTGGTGCGCAGCGTGCGCGCGGTTCTTCACGAGGCAACGCAGGACCATCCGGTTCCTGCGGAGCTGTGCGCGGTGATCGGAAATTCGCGTCCGGAGGATGTGTGGACTCAGCTTGCGCGCTGGCAGCACGGTCACGTTCCGCATTCGAGTGACCCGGATGATCCGGTGGAAATTGCCGAGCAGCAGCGCGTGAAGGTCATGGTCATCACCTATGGAATCGAGCTGTTGGAAGCTCAGCGTCAGGCGCTGATCAGCGAGCGCGACCGCGGGCATGTGGACGCGGATTTGTACCGCCACTGCCTGGGATTGCTGGACGCGGATCAGATGCGTTTGGAGATGCACTTGGAGGCTGCGCGCGCGGGCGTGGAGGACGCGGTGGAGGATTCTCTGAGCGATTAGTGTGCGTCGCGCTGTGCGCGGTGAGTGACGAGGCGGAGCCTGGGAGGTTCCGCCTCGTTTCTGTGGGAGGGTGATTGGGGAGCGTGCTGGACTCAGTGAAAAAACTGACTTTTCTTTGATTTTGCGCGGATTTTTGTGCGAGAAGTGACGCAGATGTCCACCTGTGGCCGTAAAGTTAAAGGGTGACCACAGCTCTGTACCGCAGGTATCGTCCCGACACTTTTGCTCAAGTCATCGGTCAGGAACACGTGACCGATCCCTTGCGTGCCGCTTTGCGTGCCAATCGTGTCAACCATGCCTACCTTTTTTCCGGCCCGCGCGGGTGCGGAAAGACGACGTCTGCGCGTATTCTGGCGCGCTGCCTGAACTGTGCGGAAGGGCCGACGGACACGCCCTGCGGCCAGTGCGATTCCTGTCGTGAGTTGGCCACCGGAGGCTCCGGCTCCCTGGACGTGGTGGAAATTGACGCTGCCTCGCACGGTGGCGTGGACGACGCCCGCGATCTGCGTGAACGCGCGACTTTTGCCCCGGTGCGTGACCGCTACAAGGTCTTCATCATCGACGAAGCCCACATGGTTAGCCCCCAGGGTTTTAATGCTCTTCTGAAACTAGTGGAAGAACCGCCGGAGCACGTGAAGTTCGTTTTCGCGACGACGGAACCGGAACGCGTGATCGGAACGATCCGTTCCCGCACCCACCACTATCCCTTCCGCCTGGTTCCTCCGGACGTGCTGGAACCCTACCTGCGTCAGCTGTGCGAGGAAGAGCAGATCCGCATGGGCGACGGAGTGTTGCCCCTGGTGATGCGCGCGGGTGGTGGCTCGGTGCGTGACAGCCTGTCCGTCCTCGATCAGCTGATGGCAGGTGCCATCGACGGGGAAGTGGCCTATTCGACCGCTGTTGCCCTCCTGGGATACACGGATACGGCTCTCCTCGATGCCAGCGTGGATGCCCTGGCGGGTGGGGACGGTGCGGCCGCCTACCGGGTCATTGAAAAAATGGTGTCCTCGGGACACGATCCTCGCCGTTTTGTGGAAGATTTCTTGCAGCGCCTGCGTGATCTGCTGATTATTGCGGTGGCCGGGGACGGTGCGGCCGATGTTCTGGTGGGCACCCCCGTTGACCAGATGGAACGCATGCAGGTGCAGGCACGTAACTGGGGGTCGGCGTCGCTGTCCCGTGCGGCCGACCTCGCGGATGAGGCTCTGCGTTCCATGACGGGAGCCACCTCACCGAGACTTCAACTGGAACTGCTGGTGGGACGCATTTTGGTGCCCGCCCCCGCGGCTGCATCACCCGCTGAAGCCCCCTCCCTTCCCGGAAGTGTAGGAATGGTCGGCGGGGGAGCGCCTCGTTCTGCCGAAGTGGCGGGTTCGTTTGGTGCGCGTGAAGCCCGTGAGCGCCTCGCGCGTGAGCGTCGCGAACGTGAACAGCGCCAGTCGACACCGGGTGCTGCTCCTGCGGCTCCCGCCTCGCCCGGTGCTTCTGCCCCCGCAGCTGCTTTTGCCCCCTCTTTCGGGGAAGAGCATTCGGGTGTGCAGCCCGGTAGCGTGCCCGGTGAGGGAAGCTGGCCGACTCGCGTTCCCGGAGGGGGCGAGCGCTCTCGCGAGACCGCTCCTTCAGTTCCTGTGCACGAGCCTGCGGCTCCGGTGACTGCTGCTCCGGTGCCGCGGGTAACAGAAACCCCCGTCGCTCCTCAGGGAGGAGAACACGCTCCTTCAGTGAATGCTGCGCCGGCAGTTCCTTCGGCGCAGCCTCAAACTCCGGTGGAATCCGCAGGGCACTCGCCCGCATCAACCGGCGGCGGTCGCGAGGCCGATCTCCTCCGTCAACGCTGGGGCGACGTCGTCGAACGACTGTCCTCGATTAGCCGCGTCGCCTGGAGCCTCATCGCCCAAAACGGCCAGTTGGGGGCCGTCGACGGACACCAGGTCGTCCTGCTGTTCCCAGTCGCCGGAATGGTTGCGGGCTTCATGAACGGCGGACGCGCACAGGCCGTCGAAAAAGCCATCCATGAAGTCGTGGGACTGCAGGTGCAGGTCGTTGCTCAGACCGGCCAGGCCGGCGGAGGAACACCGGTGACCGCACCCTCGGCTCAGGCATCCCACCCGGAAGCCGCCCCGCGTGTTCCCGCGCCGCCCTTGGCAACAGGCGAAGGATACGACTGGCGCCAACAGGAGCCGCCCCCTTTTGATCCGTCAGCTCACGGGGAACCTCCCCGTGAGGACACCGGAAGCCACGCTCCCGCCTCGGCCACACCCTCCCTCGCACAGGAGGCTCAGGGATGGCCGACAGTCGCCGTCCCCGAAAGCCCCGAGCCGGAAACCCTTCCGGAAGGCGCCGTGCCCACCGAGTCGCACACCGAAGCCCCCGATCTCCGTGTGAACCACCCGTTCCTCCAGGGGGAGGGCGGAGCAGCAGGAGTTCGGGCCCAGAACGACGGTGAACAGCACAGCGCAGCTGCCTCGGAGACTGAAGGCGCAACCCCGGACGATCTCGCGCAGTGGAACACTGCCTCGCCGGGGGAAGAAACCGCATTGGACGAGGTGAATCATCGTGGTGTTGCGAGCTTTGTTGACCGCGCTGCTGCCGGAAACGCTGGCCTTACCGCGCTGACTGACGCAGACGAATACGAGTATCCGGAAGAAAACGCGCCGACCGTCGCCCTCCGCGACTTCTCAGCCGTAGATGCAGACGCGTACGACGTGCCTGCTCCCGCGGCGCTGAGCGTCACCTCGACGGAATCTGACGCACCGAATGGTGCGTCGCTGGCCGCAGAACCGGTGGCCATGCAACCGACGGACACCCCCTTCATGGACGCCCCCGCCGACGAAGACGACCCCTATCCTCCGTTCTCCGAAGAGCAGCAGGACGACGTTCCTTCGCCCCTCCAGGAGACCCCGCCGTCTCCCTCCTGGGAACCGGTCGCGATCCCCGGCGGACACGCCGCCCCCGTTTTTGACGCTGATACGGAAGAAGCCGATGCTGACCCGTTCACGCAGCGTCCCACCGGACGTGAACGGGCGATGACCGGCGCAGGAAATGATGCTGAACCCGACAGCGATCCCTACGCCTCGCTCACCGCACCAGCAGACGACGACACTGCGAGCATCGACGACGCCGACATGGACACCTCCACGCGCTACGGAATCCCCGCAGTGCTCGAAATCCTCGGCGGACAGATCATTGAACAGGTAGAAGAAACACAGGGAGGTTGGTGACCGTGTACGAAGGAGCCCTCCAGAACCTCATCGACGAACTCGGCCAACTCCCGGGCGTCGGCCCCAAAAGCGCCCAACGTATGGCGCTGCATCTCCTGGAAGCAGAACCCGAAGACGTCATGCGACTGACGGACGCCATCACCGCCGTCCGCACCCGCGTCCGTCACTGCGCGATCTGCGGAAACCTCACCGAAGACGACGAATGCCTGATCTGCCGCGACGTGCGCCGCGACCCCACCATGATCTGCGTCGTCCAAGAACCCAAAGACATCCAAGCCATTGAAAACGCGCGAGTATTCCGCGGACGCTACCACGTCCTTGGCGGGGCAATCGACCCCATCCACGGAATCGGCCCCGACCAGCTGAGAATCCGTCAACTCCTGACACGCCTCTCAGACGGACAGGTCACCGAAATTATCCTCGCCACCAACCCCAACATCGAAGGGGAAGCCACGGCCTCCTATCTGGCACGCACCCTGGCCACCATCGGCATCACCACCACCCGTCTCGCCATGGGACTCCCCGTCGGCGGCGACCTGGAATACGCGGACTCCGTGACACTGGGACGCGCCATGGAAGGGCGCCGCAACATGGACTGACCGGGCGTGCTCCGCGTCGACACGTCAACCCCATCACCGTGAAAACCCGTGTTCACCGCGCGTATTTCACAGTTGATCCACAGTCCCTCCACCTGTGAAGCCGAGCGTTTTCATGCGAAAATTTAACGCGTGACTACAGCAGCTGACTCCCGCTTCATTCGCCCCGACGGCACGCCCGCCCGCGTCCTCGTCGTCGATGATGAATCCGTCCTCGCAGAACTCCTCGGATCGGCGTTGCGCCACCAGGGATGGGAGACGCGTACTGCCGCAAACGGATGGGAAGCACTCGACTGCGCCGACACCTTCGACCCGGACGTCGTCATCCTCGACATCCAAATGCCCGGACTCGACGGGATGGAAACCCTCGAACGCCTACGTAAAAAGAAGCCGCACCTGCCGGTTCTCTTCCTCACCGCTCGTGACGCCGTTGCCGACCGCGTCACAGGCCTGCGCGCAGGAGCAGACGACTACGTCACCAAACCCTTCGACCTGGACGAAGTCACCGCCCGGATCGATGCCCTCCTGCGCCGCGTCGGGATGACGTCGGCAACCGCCGAACGCGTCCTCACCGTTGGAGACCTGACTCTGAACGAAGACTCCCACGACGTCGAGCGCGCCGGCGACCCCATCGTTCTGACGAACACGGAATTTGAAGTCCTCCGCTACTTCATGGAAAACCCGAATGTCGTGCTCTCCAAGTCGCAGATCCTTGACCGCGTCTGGTCCTACGACTTCGGGGGACAGGCCAATGTCGTCGAACTCTACATTTCCTACCTGCGGAAGAAAGTCGATGCAGGCCGCGCTCCCATGATCCACACGGTGCGCGGAGCCGGATACATCCTGCGTCCCGGAGACGGTCAGTGATCTTTTCTCGACGAGGCGTCTCCTCCCAGGATTCCTCGCGTTCCCGAGGACACCGGTGGCGACGCTCCTCCGCGCGCCGCCCGCGCCCCCTGTCCGTCCGCCTCAGCCGCTTCGTCGCCCTCGTGGTCTGCGCAGTACTCACACTCATGGTGGTCGCATCGGGTGTCGCCATGCGTTCGTGGATGACGTCCCGAATCGACCAAAACCTCACGGAAACACTCAACCGAGCGGTATCCCACAGCGATTTTGCACCGCCCCCGCCGCCTTCCGATGAGACCTTGCCGCCCGTCAGCGAAACCCCCACCCCGCACCCCTCGTTCTCAGACGACGAAGACTGGGATGGCCACAGTCGCGGCCGCGCTCCCCGCGGTTTGCGCGGCCCGGGTTCTGGCGACGGCCAACTCCAACTCGTCCAGACCCCCGAAGGCGTTCAAGCGGGGCTTGTCCGAGGTTTCGACATCCAAACCTTGAGCACAGAGGCTCAGGAGATTCTGCTGAAAATCCCGACCGACAGCATGGGGCGTACCGTCACCCTGAGCGGAGTCGGATCTTTCCGTGTGATGGCCACCCAAAAAGACGATCGACTCATCGTGGTCGGACAGTCCATGTCCCAGAACAACTCCACGGTTATGACCCTGGTTGCAGTGGAAAGCGTCGCGGCACTCGTCATCATCATTGCCGCGGCCTACGCGGGACGCCGCTGGGCGATCCGCGAACTGTCCCCCCTGGGAACCGTGGCGGGAACAGCGCGAACGATCGCATCCCGTGACCTGGTGACCGCCTCGCATATCGAACCCATCGAACGGGTGAGCGACGACCTCGCCCACCCGGGAAACGAAGTCGGGGACGTGGGGAACGCGCTCAACACCATGATCGACAACGTGGAGTACGCGCTCCAGGCGCGCGCGGAATCCGAACAGCGCCTCCGCCAGTTCGTTGCTGACGCCTCCCACGAGCTACGTACTCCGCTGGCCTCCATCCAGGGCTACACGCAGCTCCTGCGCCAGGGGAACGCGGAAACGGAACTTGCCCTGTCGCGTATCGCTTCGGAGTCGGCGCGCATGGCCGGCCTCGTGGAAGACCTCCTGCTCCTTGCCCGCCTGGACGCGGGACGAGAACTCGCCGATGAACTCGTCGATCTTCTGCCCCTGGTGCTCGACGCCCTGTCGGACGCCCACGCGGCCAGCCAAGACCACGAATGGACGTTGGATGTGCCCGAAGGCGACATTGACCAGTACATGATTCGAGGAGACGAGTCAGCCGTGCGACAGGTGCTGGCCAACCTCGTGAATAATGCGCGCGTCCACACGCCCGCGGGAACACGTGTCACTTTGGGAATCGCCGATGTCCCGCTGAGTGAAGACGACCTGGAGACGACTCCGGACGGGATGCGTACCTGGAAGGCGGGCGCGGGCTCGGCGGGAGCCATCCGACTGAGCGTCAGCGACAACGGCACGGGCATTGTCCCGGAACTGCGCGACACCGTGTTTGACCGATTCGTCCGAGGCGACTCCTCGCGGACGCGCTCCGGGAAGGGATCGTCGGGGCTGGGACTGTCGATCGTCACGTCCATCGCGCAGGCTCTCAAGGGGCGGGTCGCTATGACGACCGTGTGCGAAGGTGAAGGCAAGCCCGGAGAACACGGCACCACTTTCGAGGTCGTCTTCCCCAGGATGGTGCCCGAAGCAGACACGGACACAGATCCGGATACAGGCGAGAAGTGACGGGTAACGCCCCCGCGAACTCACCGCGAACTGAGCGGGCGGACGAACGCAACGTACGCCTCGCCGCTCCCTCACGACGCTACGAGGCGGATTCCAGAGCGGTGCGCGCCCGATAGCGCGCATCCCCCGCGTCGCGTGCGCCGAGTACCGCGCGCGCCGCAGCCCGACAGGCCTCCATTGTCACGTACTCCAGTTCCGCGCCCACACCGGGAACAGACGCGGTCGGCATGGACAGGGACGTCACCCCCATCCCCAGGAGGACACACGCGAGCAGGGGGTCGGATGCCGCCTCCCCGCACACCCCCACGGGAACAGCGTGAGCGCGCCCCGCCTCGGCAATACGTGACACGAGGGCAAGAGGAGCCGGCTGCCACGGATCCGCGTACTCCGCCAAGTCGGGGGAGAGACGATCCGCGGCCATCGTGTATTGCGTGAGGTCGTTGGTGCCGATCGACACAAAATCCACCAGGGGGAGCAGCTGATCGATGAGGATTGCTGCGGAGGGAACCTCGATCATGATGCCCGCCCGCAGCGAGCAGGAGAAACGCTGCGCATACTCGTGGACGAGCCCCACAAACCATTCGGTTTCCGGAAGGGTCGAAATCATCGGCGCCATGACCCACACCTCGGTGTTGGGGTGCGAGGCGGCCGCCTGAGCGATCGCTTCGAGCTGGTGAGCGAGGAACGTGGGGTGCGGGCCGGACGTGCGGATCCCTCGGACGCCGAGAGCGGGGTTGGCTTCTTCCCTCAGGGTCGCGTAGTGGATGGGCTTGTCCGACCCTGCGTCGAAGGTGCGCACCACGACTTTCTGGCCGGTTAACTCGTGGAAAACTTCCCCGTAGTAGGAGGCCTGCGCATCGATACCCGGCTCGTCGTGCGCGTCCACGAACGCCAGTTCCGTGCGGAAAAGTCCGACTCCGGTGACGTATCCGCTGGCCGCACATGCCTGAGCAGTCGCGCTGTTGTGAATATTGGCGAGCAGTTCGACGCGAGTCCCGTCCGCGGTGTGTGCGGGTGGTTGCCATTCGTGGGCGCGCGTGGTGCGTGCGCGGTCATCATCGACGAGGCGTTGGGCGAGGCGGGCGTCGGGCGCGAGGTGGAGGGAACCAACGCGCGCGTCGACCAGCAGTTCGGTTCCCTCGGGGCATTCGCTCAGGCGGCGGACGGCGACAACGCAGGGGATTCCGAGCTGGCGGGCAATGATGGACGTGTGCGAGGTGGGGCCGCCCAGCTGGGTGACGATCGCCCGGCACAGCGAGGGGTTGAGGCCGGCTGCGTCGGCGGGGGACAGGTCGTTTGCCAGAAGAATGTAGGGGGTGTCGAGGTGGGGGATTCCCGGCTGCGGGTCGCCGTGAAGGTGGGCGATGACCCGGTCGCGGACGTCACGCAGGTCGCAGATGCGTTCCAGCATGAGGCCGCCGGTCGCCTCGAAAATGGCGATGAATTTTTCGGTGGCCTGTGTGGCCGCGTGGGCGGCCGGCATTCCCTCGCGCATAAGGCGGGTGGCTTCCGCGATCCACGCGGGGTCGGTAGCGAGGGAGGCTGCGACGGCGAGCACGTCGGCCGCGTCCCCTTCCGCCTGGGCGGAACGGTCGAAAAGCATGTGGGCGACGGCGGCTGTGCTGGCGCGGAAACGATCGATTTCGGCGTCGCGCAGGTGCGGGGCGACGGGGTTCCACGAGGCGGAGGGGAGGGGCGGCCTGTGAACCCAGAGTGCTGGCGCGTAGGCGACACCGTGGACAACCGGGGTGCCGTAGATGATGCGCGTCATAGAGCCTCCTGAAGCCGCCGGTGGACAGCGTGACCAGATGGTCGTGTGCTCCACGATAGTGAAAAAGTGCGGCGCGCGCGTGGGCGCGGGAAAAACCGCATGTGGTGGGGGAGTTTCGTGGCGAGGCGGTGGGTGTGTGCGCGGAAGAGCTGGGGAACACGAGGAGGGGCGGAGTTGGTACGCGAGGTCTGGAATGTGGCGGGGCGTTGCTCAGGGAATGGGCACCCGTGTCATTGTCGCGGCAGAGCCGCCATGATTAAGACACGCCCTGATGGGAAGAACAAGGCGAAAAGAGGAATCCGTGGCACTGATTGTGCAGAAATACGGCGGTTCATCGGTTGCTGATGTGACAGCGATGAAACGCGTCGCCCAGCGCGTTGTTGACACCCACAACGCCGGGCATCAAGTGGTGGTGGTCGTGTCCGCAATGGGCGATACAACCGACGATCTTCTCGATACCGCTGCTCAAATTACCAGCGAAGCCCCCGAACGTGAGATGGATATTCTGCTCACCGCCGGCGAACGCATTTCGATGGCTCTGCTGTCGATGGCGGTGAATGAACTGGGCGTCCCCGCTCAGGCTTACACGGGTGCGCAGGCCGGTATTCACACGGATACTCAGCACGGACATGCGCAGATTATTGGCCTCGTGCCGGAACGTATCGCCCGCGCTGTCCGCGACGGACAGGTCGCCATCGTCGCCGGATTCCAAGGAATCTCGCAGGATGACGACGTCACGACCCTGGGACGAGGCGGGTCGGACACAACCGCTGTCGCACTGGCCGCAGCCCTGAAGGCCGACGTGTGCGAGATCTACACGGACGTGGACGGCCTTTTTACCGCCGACCCGCGTATCGTGCCCGCCGCGCGCCGACTGCGCACGATCAGCCAGGAAGAAACCTTGGAACTGGCCGCGCACGGAGCAAAAATTCTGCACCTACGCGCCGTCGAATTTGCACGCCGCTACGGCGTTCCCCTGCACGTGCGTTCCTCCTTCTCTGAGAAGGATGGCACGTGGATCTCTGACTCTCCGGCACACCCGGATCTGGCGGGGCTTGTGCCCGACGCCGCACTGAACACCATCGAGGAGGACCCCATGGAACAGCCCGTGATCTCCGGCATTGCCCACGATCGTTCACAGGACAAGATCACCGTGGCAGGAATTCCGAACTCGCCGGGAAACGCTGCGCGCGTGTTCTCGACGGTTGCTGAAGTTGGCGCCAACATCGACATGATCGTTCAGAACATTCCGGTTGCCGACAAGAGCCGTGCGAACATCACCTTCACTCTGCCGGAAGGGGACGCCCAGCGCGCCCTGGACGCACTGGAAGCAGCTCAGGAAGAGCTGGGATTCCAGAGCCTCCAGTACAACCCGAATATCGGCAAGCTCTCCCTGGTGGGCGCAGGAATGCGGACGAACCCCGGTGTGTCGGCTCGTCTCTTCGGCGCTCTGTCGGAGGCCGGCATCAACATTGACCTCATTTCCACGTCGGAAATCCGTATCTCCGTGGTGACACGACTGGAAGATCTCGACCGTGCGGTTGCCGCAGTCCACACGGCTTTCGGCCTGGACGCGACGGAAACCGAAGCCGTGGTTTACGGCGGAACCGGTCGCTGACCTCCTGTCAGCTCGCGGGCGACGCGTGCGTTGCCCCTCACTAGCCCCCATATTCTCGCGTGTGTATCCCCGGGATGCCGGCTGTCGGACGTCTTTCACGAGGCGTATTCACCCGACCGCGTCCCATGCAACGCACGCGGAACTGCGAAAGGACACGTCATGTCTGGTTTCAATGTTGCGGTGGTCGGCGCCACCGGTCAGGTGGGGCGCGTCATGCGCACCATGCTGGAAGAACGCGACTTCCCCGTCCGTTCCATCCGCTTCTTCTCCTCCGCCCGCTCCGCAGGAACAACCCTGCCCTGGAAGGGACAGGACATTGTTGTCGAGGATGCGGCGACCGCTGACTATTCCGGTATCGACATTGCGGTGTTCTCTGCGGGAGCCACGGCCTCGCGCGAGTACGCTCCGAAGTTCGCGGCGGCTGGCGCCGTCGTAGTCGATAACTCCTCTGCGTGGCGCAAGGATCCGGAGGTTCCCCTGGTTGTTTCAGAGGTGAACGGCGAGGACATCGCCGCGCGCCCCAAGGGCATTATCGCCAACCCGAACTGCACGACGATGGCGGTCATGCCCGCGTTGAAGCCGCTGGTGGATGCCGCGGGTGGGCTGGATCGCCTGACGGTTTCCTCCTACCAGGCGGTGTCCGGCTCCGGTGTGAAGGGCGTGCAGGAACTCGTGGGACAGGTGCGCGCCACCGTGTCCGAACCCCTGGAAGCCCTCGCCCTGGATGGACGCGCCGTCACGTTCCCCGCACCTGAGGTCTACGTCGCGCCCATCGCTTTCGACGTGGTGCCCCTGGCGGGTTCCGTGGTGGATGATGGCTCGTGGGAAACTGACGAAGAGCAGAAGCTCCGCAATGAATCGCGCCGTATCCTGCACATCCCCGAACTGCGAGTCTCGGGCACGTGCGTGCGTGTTCCCGTCCTGAGCGGTCACACCATGACGGTGCACGCAGAGTTCACGTCCTCCCTGACGCGTGACGAGGCGTTGGCCGCTCTCGCAGATGCTCCCGGTGTCCGCGTGGTCGATGTTCCGACTCCCCTGGAGGCCGCGGGACGTGACGAGGTGCTGGTCGGGCGCGTGCGCCAGGATCAGGCTGTTCCGGATGATCGTGGCATCGTGTTCGTGGTCTCCGGCGATAACCTGCGTAAGGGCGCTGCCTTGAACGCCATTCAGCTGGCGGAACTGGTGGCTGCTGAACTGGCGGAGGCTCAGGCCTGAACGTGAGTTCACGATGACGTGTGAAACGTTGTGATGTGTGGGTGTGGTGGGGGGGGGGGGGGGGGGCCCCCCCCCCCCCCCCCACCACACCCACACATGGCGGCTGACCGCTTTTAGCTGCCGTGTGCTGTCGTTGTTTTCTGTTGCGCGGCCGAGATGGATACATGTCCGCCCCGTGGGGAACCCATCGTTCCCCACGGGGCGGTGCTGTGCCTCGTCAGTGTGAGGCGAGAAGAAAAGGCGTGAAAGTCGCCCGCGAGGCGACTTACTTGCCGGCTTCGTCAGCTGCGGCGATGTCGGCGCGCACCTTGTCCATGTCCAGGCCACGGATCTGCTCGATCAGGTCGTCGAGAGCTGCTCCTGGCAGGGCGCCGGACTGGCGGAAAATGGCGATGCCGTCGCGGAAGGCCATGATGGTGGGGATGGACTGGATCTGTGCGGCCATGGCCAGCTGCTGCTGAGCGTCCGTGTCGATCTTGCCGAACACAATGTCGGGGTTCTTCACGGAGGCTTCTTCGAAGATCGGGCCAAACTGGCGGCACGGGCCGCACCAGGTCGCCCAGAAGTCCACGACGACAATCGGGTTGGACGCGATGGTCTGCTCAAAGTTTTCTGAAGTGAGCTCGATTGTGCTCATGAGTACTCCTTGTGTGGGCGCGTGTGGCGCTGTCGGTATGTATCACTCTCAACGCGAGGTGGGGAGGGTTTATTCCCCCGAGTCCGTCTTGATCGTAGTCCGATGAGCGCGGGGAGGCACGTCAGGCGCTGATGGGACAGCGCAGGTAGGCGTTGGCCGAGGAGGGTGTTTCTTCGGGGCGTGTGCCTTCTTCCGGGCAGGGACGCGCAGCGGGTTGCGCGGTGATTCCCTGGACTCCCAGCCCCCTCAGAATGAAGTTCTGCACGGTGGAAACGGTGGCTTCGCGTGCCTGCGGGTCGTCGGGCAGGCGGTTTCCCGCCAGGCAGGCATGCACCAGAGGGATGAGGGCATGTGGGTTTTGCATGGGAATTTTGCCCTGTTCCATTGCCCTGCCCAGGATGCCGAGCAGGGTGTTTCCGACGATGGTGGCGTGATCGTGGAGGTGTGCGGAGTTTTCCTGAGAGACCTGTGTGCGCAGGTTGAATCCGTTGCCCAGGTGGTAGCGCGTTGTCATTTCGAGGTGGGCGCGGATGTACATGCGCAGTTGGGCGACCGGGTCGTCCAGGCCGCTGAGTGCTTCGTCGAGTTTGGCTGAGAACTGCGTGGTGATGCGCCGAATGAAGGCCAGGAGCAGAACTTCTTTGTCTGCGAAGTGGTTGTAGACGGCGGTGCGTCCCACGTGTGCGCGCGAGGCGATTTGTGACATGGTGATGGACTCGAAGGGCTGTTCCGTCATGAGCTCGCCCAGCGCCTCGAAAAGGCGTGTGCGGGTGAGTTCGCGGTGGTCGGCCAGGGAGTCCCCGATGATTTTCGGCATGAGTTCATTCTGACAGATTTTCGCGGGGTGTCGCCATCTTGTTTCATATGAGTGACGAGGCGGAGCGAATTTTTGCGTATTCGCGCCCTTGAGCAGGTGGTGTGGGAGCGTTTTGCGGTGAGTCGCTGGCGAGGTGGTGCCTGTGGGTGCGGGGTGTGGCTGTGGTTGAGGCGGGGGCGACCTGTGTTGGCGTGCGGTGGTCAGGAACCCCGGGTAGCGTGCGGGTGGAGAGTGTGGGTGACGATCGCCTCGACAATGGGGAAATCGGCGGGAATCCACGGGAGGGAGTGCGCCTCGTCGAGGGGAACCCAGTCGAGGGAGAGGTGGGAGTTCCCGCAGATGGGGGAAGGGGCGCCCGGGGTGACTTCCGCTGTCCACACGCCCATGCGGCGGCCGTTGTCGAGGAGCCACCACTGACCGTCGCCTGCGGTAATTTCCGTTCCGTAGGTGAGGGAGGTTCCCAGTTCTTCGAAGATTTCGCGGGTGAGTGCCTGCAGGGGTTCTTCCCCGTTTTCGATTTTTCCGCCGGGGAGTTCGTATTGTCCGCGCAGCTTGTCCGGGTAGGCGCGTGCCGCACACAGGAGCCGCGTGGGCTGGTCGAGAGAGTCGAGGATCGCTGCGGCAACAACCGGACGAGGCGTAGCGGAGGTGGGCATGATGCCACTGTAGTCGAGGGAATGGGAGAGTTGCGGTGTTGTTGCTGATGGGTGCTGGCTTGTTGCGGGGACGTGTGTGAGCTTCTGAGGTGTGGTGGCGTTTGTGCGGTAACCGCTCGAGATGAGGGGAGTTGAGCTGCTCTGGGGACGGTGGTGTACGAGGTGCGCGCGTGAGATTGAGCGGCTATGATGTCCCTTGTGCTTCACGCCATGCGGGCGTAGTTCATCGGTAGAATGAGAGCTTCCCAAGCTCTAGAGGCGGGTTCGACTCCCGTCGCCCGCTCCGCTAGCGGCCCCGTCGGGTCGCTTTTTGTTATCTTTGGAAGACGCAGTGAATGGGGGCCTCATGAAGGCTGACCTAGATGATGAACAGCTTTGGAAGGCTGTCGTTGACGCTGTCCTCGAGCTTCCCGCAAGCGAGCTTTATCCCTTTAACGAGGGGTGGGATGCCGCGAGAGTATGCGGTAAATGGTTCATGATCTCAACCGTCCGCGGGAAGCGGATGGTCAATCTTAAGGCAGATCCGCAGGACGTTCGTGCGCTCTGTGAGAGCTTTGAATCAATCACTCCGGGTTACCACATGAATAAGAAACACTGGATCACCGTCATGCCGGGCCCGGGGATTAACGAGGAACTCATTCGCGAGCTTGTCGTGGAGTCATACCTGCTGGTAGTTGACGGGCTGCCGAAGTATCAACGGCCCGTCGACCCCGCAAGCTATGGACGCCACGAAGACTGAGGTCTTTCGCATGATAGAGAAAGGCCTCTGTCGATTCAGTCGCTCTTACTCTGCGTCTTCGTGCCAGATCTGACGGAGCTGAACGCCCACGGGGTATGTTTCCATCGTTCCGTCTGCGAAGTTCACTTCGACGCGTTCTTCATCGTCCTCGTCGTCGAGATCGCCCGCCCAGTCGACCCATTCGACCATCGGAGACAGCTCGCCGTTTTCCCTGACAATTCGATAGCCCTCGCCAAGCAGCTCAGACAGGACGTCTTCGATCTTATCTTCGTTCATGGCATCCATCCGTGATGGTCAGAATGATTGAGTGTGTGGAGCGTACCCATAGATTAGCAGCAAACTTTCTGTATACTCCCCGCCTATTAGGTAAATGCTCATGGAGGAGAAGCAATGACCCCGGCGCGCCTTGCCGCGAGTATTTCAGGTACACCCTCAAAGGGACGCATCTATGCGCTTCATGGGGTAACCGACAACGCTGCATCCCTCAGTGATATCTCCGCTCGATGATCCAGCGACTATGAAGTCGTCTTGATCGACGCCCTCGAGCATGGCTGTTCCCCGCGCTTTACTCCCACGCAGCTCGAGGACCCCTTCGAAGCACTCGTCAGCAGCGCGGCCTCGTTCATCAGCACAATCGAAGAAGCCTCACCCGCACCCTTCGTCGCCCTCCTCGGCCACTCGATGGGTGGAGCAACCGCGGTTGACGTCGTTTCGCGAGGCCTCGTCCCCGTCGATGCCCTCGTGCCGGAAGACCCCGCACTCCTGACCCCCTCTCAGCGCGAGCACTTCCGCGCGACCGCCCAAGATTGCGTCGCCCGCTGTAACGAAGTCACGCAGTGGATGGGACGAGAAATCGATATCCTCCTCAAGGACTACCCCAGTGGAGCCTTTCCGAGGCCGGTGGCTGGGCTCAAGGAAAAGCCCAAGTCGACCGCAACTTCCTTGCCCGTGGAGTTGTGAGCGGAAGCCGAAGCCGCGAAGAAATCCTCGCCCCAATTTCGGTGCCAACCCTGCTCATTACCGGCGATGGGGACGACGTGCTGATCGGGCTCGGTGGGATTGACGAGATCAATGCAATGGGGAACCCGGCTGTTGAAACTCTCCTCATTCCCAACGCTCGCCACTGCGTGCGTCGCTCAACGCCTGAGTCCTTCTATGCTGCGGTCGAGTCCTTTGTTGCAAAGCTCGGCCCGAAGGATTGAAGAAGGATGGTTGAATCCCCGTTCTTTCTGGGCCCTGAGTTGCTGCCGGTAATCGAAGCAACACCAGAACAGACAACATGGGATCTGCCCGCTATGCGTGCGGGGGGAGAGATACTCTTCTGGAGAATCCCCACGAAGCAATCAATAGGCTCGAAGTGACTTCGCGCGGACGCAGCTTCATCCCCGATGACCTGCGGGATAATGCACCGATTCTGGTGTTAATCCATGGTGGAGGATATGTTGCTGGGCGTGCGTCATTCGACGGCGCGAAGAACGATGAACTTGCCACGCACTTCGGTGCGATTGTTGTCTCTCCGGAGTACCGACTCGCATCCGAATTTCCCTTCCCAATCCCCGTCGATGACTGTATTTCCGCCCTCGCCGAAGCCCTTGAGCGTTTTGGTCATGAACGTCCAATTTTTGTTTTAGGGGATTCCGCTGGAGCTGGACTGGCCTATTCCATGGTGAGTCGCCTCTGCGGATTGACTGTGCAAGTGCCGCAAGACAAAGAAACTACGGCTCAATATGAGCGGATTTCTTCCAAGAGACGCCCCTGCGGATGCGAATGATCCGAGCGGGCGTTTTTCTTTGCCGCTCCACATTTTCCTTGTCTAGATCATATCTGGCTGATAAATTTTCAATTGGCGGTTGGGTAATTTGCAAAGAGGCGTCGCAATGCTGATCGTGTGCTCGTCGTTGTGGCTCCAAGGGCGACAGGATGACCGGCTATGAATAAGAGATTAGTTTTCTGGCTTCGCATTTCTTTGCTGGTCGCCATGAGTGGATCGCTCTTCTTGAGTGCTGCCGCTTTCTTCTGTGTGCAGGATGTAATTTTGAGCTATCCAGCTGATTTGCGGTATCCATTTTTATGGGGGACGCTTGCAGCCCTGTTCGTCCTACTCTTACCGATTATTTTGCAGAAGTATTTGCGCTCACTCTTGCTGCGAACAGACGGCGGATAAAGACTCTCGAAAAAGTTTGTGAAATGACGTGCTGGCTTGGTGGAATGTGCGCATTTGTTATCCCCCTCGGTATTTTGCGTTATGCAAGATGTGGGACACACTGCAATTATTCTCTTCCAGGTCACCGCCGCCTCGATCTTTGCGGTTGCGGCTTTATGCGTCCGGATCTGTCGCCAATCGAACACGATGGCTCTGCTGACAGTCCAGAATTAGAGCAAGTGGGTGACGCGTGGCTTTCGCGATTTCGTAAGTTTCGCTTTTAAAGCGCTGGATGTTATGGGTGACTGATCGTGAATGTGTCACCTGGTAGGGCTATTGAGGGTGATGAGGCTCTGAGTGGGTCTCGTATGTGTGATGAATGGTTGTTTGTGGGGAAGTAAGTGATGCTTGGAGTTCTAGAATCGCCCCTTTGAGTTCGGCAATTTCTGTACGGAGATGCGCCAACTCTGCTTCGGTAGAGGAGCGTTCCGTGCTGTTTGCTTCGCTCACTTTCTCTACCATCCATGAGGCAAGGGTTCCGGTTACGCTTCCGACAAGAGCGACTCCGCATACCATGAGGACAACAGCAACGCAGCGCCCCTCAGCTGTAAGGGGTGTGATATCGCCATAGCCAACAGTTGTCATGGTAACAACAGACCACCACAGGGCGTCGCTCAAAGAACGGATTGAGCTTTCGGGTGTATCACGTTCGGCAGACAGAATTGCTAGGGAAGAAATCGTGAGAACGATCAGGGTGTATCCGATGATGTAGGCAGTAACTTTTCCTCTCATCTGAGCACCTGCATGCCGATCAAAAATCCGAACTAATGCGAGAAGGCGTAAGAGGCGTAGGGGGCGAAAAGCTGGGAGAGCAATGACAGCTAAATCCAGGAGATTAGAACGAACAAAAACCCATTTCATGGGTGCGAGGTAAAGGCGAACAATGTAGTCCGCTAGAAAAATGCACCATAAAGCAATCTGGGTGATCTCGCAGCAGTGAGTGAGTTGAGGGGGAAGGGTGGGGTCAAGAATCGGCCAGGCGTAAGCAATGAGAAACAGCAGTGCTGCACCCATGAGTGGCCAGTCTAAAAGGGATTCCCAGCGTTCAACAGTCAAACGCGAAGCGGCGGTGGGTAGTTTTTCTGTGGGGCGGTGGAATGTGAGTGGCATGGGTAACGACTTAACGGTAGTACTTAAATATTGTTTCCGAGGTACTTATCAGGTGCGGCTGTACTCGGCGGCTTCCTCAGGAACGGGCGAAACAGCCGGCGAGAGCAAGAGCTGACAGGCTCAACGCGTCCGTAAGATCACCGGACGCCATCATCTGCGCGAACTCATCGGGGCTTACCCACCGCTGATCGTCTACCTCTCCATCGCGAGGATCCACAGCCTCGTCCTCGGAGGGAATCTCAATGCGCACAACCCCGAGTTTCGAGGCGAGCAGCCCCGAATCCGGGTAAACGAATCCGAGGAATTCACCGGTGTCCGCGCGGAAACCCGTCTCCTCGTGGAGCTCACGCAGGGCGGTAGCCACGGGATCCGCGTCGGTCACGTCCGTCATGCCGCGCGGAAGCTCCCACAGGGAACGATCCACGCGGATGCGTTCCTGATGCACCAGCAGAATTCGTCCGGTGGCAGGACAGATGGGAACGGCGATTGCGCCGGCGTAAGACGCGACCCCGGTGTTCACGCGCCACTGCGTCCACGTGCGGCCATGCGCGTCGGTTACCGGAGCGTTTTCCACCCAGAGGGGAAAGTTCTCGGCTTGCCATACGGAAGTCCACTCCACGGTCATTGTCTGTCCTCACGGGTTAGGGTCAGGGTTGCGCTCATCTGAGATTTTCGCAATGCCTTCAGCTCTCCAATATCTTCCCACGGGAGGCCGATGAGGAAACCAAGGAACGCGGCTACGAGAATCGCTGTGACTTTTTCGGGAATCGACAGGTCGAAAATATCTGAAAGATCCGCCAACAAACTGGGTGCGGTGACACGGCGCTGCTTAGGTACTGCTCACATGGGCAAGTGCACGCGTCCGGTGTCCTCAGCGCGCATCACGAGGCCGTCACGCACCAAACCCAGGAGAACCCGCTGAGCCTGCTCACCGTCTGCAGCCTCCGGCAAAGTTGCTGCGACGAGCGCTTCTTCCCACGTCAGCGAAGGAAGGGAGGAGGAAGGCGACGAAACGTCCTCGTTGTGCAGAGACCGCAAGGCCGCCATCACTCGCCCGCGCGCCTGACGATCCGTCCCCTTCCACGACTGTCCGCGAGGCCTCACCTGCGCGCGCGGATACCCGGCCTCGCGCCAGGCACACCAGGAAGATACCGGACAGCCCTCACACTGCGGCGAGCGCTGTGTACACACCAGCGCCCCCAGCTCCATCAGCGCCACATTCCACGTGGCAGCGCGACGCCCATCCGCCGGAAGAAGCGCCGTTGCGCGCTCCACTTCCCGGCGAGCCGGCGCAGATTTTGGTGCAAACTCCACCCCGTCCAGCACGCGCCCCAGGACGCGACGAATATTCGTATCGAGTACGGGAATGCGCTGGTGAAACTGGAAAGACCCCAGGGCGCTCGCCGTATAGGGGCCGATCCCCGGCAGAGCCAAAAGGTCCTCAACACTGCGGGGAACCTCCCCGAGGTGGCGCTGCACAATAGCCTGAGCGCATTCGTGCAGGCGCAGCGCCCGTGAGGGATACCCCAGGTGCTGCCATTCGACGAGAACCTCGGCCTGCGGAGCGGCCGCCAGTGCCGCGGGCGTCGGCCACAGCTCCATCCACCGTTCCCAAATGGGCTGCACGCGAGGAATCGGAGTCTGCTGACTCATCACCTCAAAAACGAGCGTTGCCCAGGCGCTCACCCCCGGAGCGCGCATGGGAAGCGGACGACGATTCGCCTCGTACCACGCGAGGAGCGCGCGTCGGGCGGCGGGTGAGAAACGATCGTCGGGCACGCGCGAGAGTCTACCCGTCCTCCTCCCATCCGTCCTGATCGACGAGGCGGAGCGAGCCCGAGCTTCCCCCTGCCCTTCGGGGGAAGCGGAGGAGAAGGGGGCGTTTGGATGAGGTGCACAGTGCAAGATGTGATGGCACGCGAATCTACGATGAGAAGTGGAGGGAGTGCGAGTGGTCTGGGGCGCGTGAAAAGTTCACGATCTGCGGGCATGTGGTATGCACAGAGGGGCTGCACTGTGGGAGAATCGCCCTATGCTGCTCAGTGACCGCGATATTTCTGCCAGCCTTGACTCGGGACGCATTCAGCTGGATCCGCTGGATCGAACGCTGATTCAGCCCGCCAGCATCGACGTGCGCCTGGATCGTCTGTTCCGTCTCTTCGACAACCACCGCTACCCGGTGATTGACCCCGCAGCAGACCAGTCGGATCTCACTCACAGCGTGGATGTAGGACCCGACGATCCCTTCGTGCTTCACCCGGGCGAATTCGTCCTGGGAGCAACATACGAGCTGGTCACCCTGGGTGACGACATCGCGGCACGACTCGAAGGTAAATCCTCCCTCGGGCGCCTGGGACTGCTCACCCACTCGACAGCGGGCTTCATCGACCCGGGATTCTCCGGACATGTCACCTTGGAGCTGTCGAACACCGCCACCATGCCGATCCTGCTCTACCCGGGCATGAAAATCGGACAGCTCTGCTTCTTCGACCTCTCCTCCCCCGCAGAGCACCCCTACGGCTCGCAGGGACTGGGATCCCACTACCAGGGACAGCGCGGCCCCACCCCCTCGCGCACGCACGAACGCTTTACCCGCACCCGTATCGAACGGTGACACAATGACCGCTCCTCAGCGCCGCTCCATCAGGGATCGCATGGGGGACTCGCCCCTGGGCACCCAGCCGCTGGTGGGCGACCAACACCCGCTGACCGACACCACGATGACCACCATCGGAGGACTCAGTGCCTTCGATACCGCCTTCCGCGTGGAACACACCGGGGAAATCACCGCCACCGCTGCGGCAGCCGTTGGCACCTACGTGGAACGCTCGGAAGACGCCGCCCCCCTTGACCTGGAGGTAGCGCAGGATCACCACCTCTTTGTCGTGGGGTCCGCGGTGCGCGACGAAGAACTCGAAGCACTCGCCGTCTCCATTCGTGACGAGGCCGGATGGGCACAGCCGGGAACTCTGCGATTGGCACCGGGAGCTTTCCTGCGCGGCCCGTGGACTCTTGACGCGCCCGCACGTCAGAAACTGGGGGTGGGCGCGGATCTCACGTCCGCGTGGGTTCTGGACTGCCCCTCTGCTCGCGGCTCGCGCCCTTCGCCGGAGGATCAGGAACGCGACGAGTGGGCACGCGCCTTCCCCGAGGGAATGCCCTACGGCATCGAATATGAAACTCTGCTGGTACTCCAGCGCATGGCACGCCGCCTGGCGGGTGCTGTTCGCGTCGCCGGAAGCGGCTACGTCATTGAACCGGATCCGGATTCCGCGGTCTGTCTGACGCTGTATTCGCAGCGCTGGTGCACCCCGGATGATGTGCTCCACGCCCTGCGCCCGCGTTTTGACGACATCGTGGACTCTCGGGATATCCGCTCCTCGCACGAGGCGCGTCCCAGTAAGCGTCTGCGCGAAGGGGAAGAGAACCTGCGCCGCGGGGCTCAGCGCCTCTCCGATGCGATTCGTGAGGCGTTGACGCGCGATGTCCGTGACGCGCAGATGCATCCCCAGGTTGTTGACGGTTATGCCCTGTTGGCGTCGGTGGGGAACCGCTCGCAAATGATGGTGGAAGTCCACCAGGTTCCCTCTCCTCCGCCCGTATTGCGCTGGGAACCGTGGGGGCATTCTGCCGCGGTCGAGTACCGGGTGCGCTGGCTTCCCCAGGGGGCGGCCGAGATCGCTGCACAGGTGACCAGTCGTGCGGCACGTTTGGAGCGTCTGCGTTCTACCCGCGATATTGAGAACGCCGCGGCCATTCTTGCCACTCTCACGGATGCCTTTATTGTCGACGAGGACGGCTTCCTGGTGTCTTTCGACGCCTGAGTCGCTGCCTGCATCTTCTGAGCCTCAGACACCAGCGACAGCGCAAAGACCCGGCCTGTTGTCCGGTTAATCGCTCGCGGGGTGCCGGCAGTGAAACGGGCGAAACTGATCCGTTGATCGAGACTCAGCCGTAGTACCAGAGCATCGTCATGCACCCCAGCATGATGACGCACAGGACGCTGACAAAAATCGTGAACGCGCGCCGCGGACGGCGCTCACTCGTACCCGTCTCCTCAGAAGACGCGTGGTCAGAGGCATGTGCGCCGGGATCGGCAGAGCCCAGGCCGTGCGTAGATGCGTGTTCCTGCGCGATCCGCTCCCGTTGAGCGCGTGATTTCTTGTGAGAAGAAGAGGATCGTGTCATGACTGCTCCTGTCCGCGACGCACCGCTTCGAGCAGCATGAGGGCAACGTCTTTGACCTCGGGCAAGTGCCGCGACTCTGCGGGCGTCTGATCTGATCCCACAGTAGTAGATGCCTCGCCCTCGCGGGGCGTATCCGCCGCAGCAGATGCGGAAGCGGGCGCGCTGGAAACAAATCCCGCGGAAGACCCCGACGCGGAGCCCAACATCTGCGAACAGAAGGGGCATGCCGTCGCCACGACATCGGCTCCCGTCTGCGCGGCCTCAACCATGCGAGCGTCCGCGATGCTGATGCCTCGTTTATCGTCGAACCACGCGTGGGCGCCGCCCGCACCACAGCACATGGCGCGGTCGTGGTTGCGCGGCATCTCCACCAGTTCCACGTTCGGAAGGGAAGACACCAGCTCTCGCGGCGGCTCGTAGACGCGGTTGTGGCGACCCAGGAAACAGGCGTCGTGGTAGGTCACCGTCAGGGGGCGTTCGCCCTCCTTTTCACGAGGCGCCACCGGGGTCAGCAGTCCTTCGCGCACCAGGCGGTTCAGCAGCTGCGTGTGATGAACGACGTCAAAAGTGCCACCGAGCTGCGGGTACTCCCCGGCAATTGTGTTGAAACAGTGCGCACAGGACACGACGATCGTGCGAGCCTTCGCCTCCGTGAGGGTTTCGATGGCGTTCGCCGCCAGCATCTGGAACAGCACTTCATTGCCCGCCCTGCGCGCGGGATCACCCGTGCAGGACTCACCCGACCCGAGAACCGCGAAAGACACCCCCGCGGTGTGGAGCAGCTCCGCAACCGCGGCAGAGGTCTGCTTCGCGCGATCGTCGTAAGCGCCGGCGCAGCCGACCCAGAACAGGTAGTCAACCTCGCTGGCATCCTCAATATCCTCGCCGATGACGGGCACGTCAAAATCGAGGTTCTTCGCCCACTCCATGCGCTTACGAGCGGGCTGATTGTAGGGGTTTCCCTTCGATTCCATCGCACGGAATGCCTTGCCCAACTCGCGGGGGAAAGCTGCTTCCATCAGAACCTGATGGCGACGCAGATCCAGGATGTGATCGATGTGCTCGATATCGACCGGGCACTGCTCTACGCAGGCGCCACACATGGTGCAATCCCACAGAACTTCCGGTGAAATCACCGACGGAACCAGGGGAACTTCCGTGTCCGCAACCCCCCAGGCGCCTGTCGCGCCGGACGCGGAGAGCACCTCGACAAGATCCAGGGAATGAGGAGAAGGATTCGCGCCCTTTTCCAGGAGCATTGTCTCTGCCCCCGCCGCCCCCAGGGAGGCCAGATCCGCCAGGGTCGTGTCTTCCCCGGGAATCTCGGCATCTGTGACCTCGCGCTCGACAATCTCCAGATTCGAGGTGGATTCCATGTGGTCGCGCAGCGACATGACGAGGAGCTTGGGAGACAGCGGCTTTTGCGTATTCCACGCGGGGCACAGTTCCTGGCAGCGCCCGCACTCGGTGCAGGCATAGAAATCGAGGCGTGCTTTCCACGAGAAATCGCTGATCGTCCCCACGCCCAGGACAGTGTCCTCCGAGAGGTCGTCGAAGGCGTCGGGGGAGGTCACGCTTTCCCCGTCGATCACCAGGGGAGCGGCTTCACCCAGAGACTTGGTTCCGTCCGCATGACGGCGGAAGAAAATATTGAGGGGCGCGATGAAACGGTGCCAGGCCACGCCCATCCCCGTCTGAACGCCGACAACCATCATCCAGATCATGGAGACGATGATCTTGAACGCGGACACGCAGACAATGGTGTTGGCCAGCGCAGACGCACTCATATGGAGGGCGGAAACAAAGAGGGATGAACCCCAGAAACTCAGCGGGAAATGCCACCAGGCGGCCATCGCCTCGTGACCGGGGGAAAGGGAAAGAAGCGCAGCGTCCAACGCGCGTAGCACGATCACGCTGGCGCAGACCAGGACGATTACCCACTCGACGAACAGTGCCTGCCAGCGCGTCGATCCCAAGAAACGCGATGCCGGCTGATCCGGTAGACCCGAACGCGCCCCCACGTTTTGCGAGCGTTCCCACGCGGACTGCGACTGCTGATCCTCGGGGGCGGGGGAACCGTCGTCGGAAAGGAGCTCATCGGAGGAGAGCGAGGCCTCGGCTAGGGAGGGGCGTCCGGCGCGGGCGCGCACCACCATGAAGGTAACAATCCCCGCAAGTCCCGCCCAGGCGAAAAGGTCGACAATCCATTCCCACACCGGCCAATGGCCGATCAACGGGAGCGACCACAGCTGGTCGCGCAGATGCGCGTACCCGGAAATCAGGGTGAGGAAAAGGAGGGGGAAAGACATCATGACGAGCCAGTGAGCGGCTCGCACCACCGGACGGTGACGGAATTCTCGGTGGGAAAGAACGGTTTCTAGCACGCCCCAGAAGCGACGCCCGAAGGGGCGGGTGCGGCCGGGGGCGGGTGTGCCGCTGCGAATCTGCCGCCACATATGGGCCACGCCGCGTCCCAGGGAAAGCAGGGCGATGAGGGTCACGAGGACAACAAACACCCAGCTCACGGTGGTGAGCGTTGGTGAGGCCATGAACTTTCCTTCGAGTGACGTCAGGGGCAGTGTTTATTATCGCCCGCGGGAAGCGGATGCGGCGAGAGCAGGTGCAAAGAGCGGTGGTCGCTCAGGTGGGCGGTAGGGGAAAAGAGCGCTGTGGTGCGGAAAAATGATGGGAATCGCGCGCTCGTAGGGGAGGGGAAAATCTGGCGAAGACGCTGAGATTGTGGCGAATAAGGAAACAGCGGGCACACCGAAAGGCGCGACCCGGTAAGGATCGCGCAGATCGGTGAACAAAAAGAAACGCGAGGTTACTTCGTGGACGGTGCTGTCCAATACGATTCATCCCAGTCGTCGGATGAATCGTCCTGTTCCTCGTCGTCTGCGAAGTCTGCGTAACGCGAGTACAGATCGTCCTCGTCGGAGGAATCGTGCCCTGACGCAAGCTCACGCTGGAGTGCGTCAAGATCTGTATCCGGGCTGAAGTACTTCAGCTTGCGAGCGACTTTCGTCTGCTTGGCCTTCTGACGGCCGCGCCCCATGGCGTCGACCCCCTCTACCTCGTTCGGGTCCGCATACGCGGTGCCCTGGTTGGTCAAAATGTTTCGTGGAACCATCATACCCATAACGAGCATGATCTCCCCACATGAACGCGCACGCTCAAGGCGTGCCACCCGTTCGCATCCGGTGTTTTCCGGCGAAAAACGGGAGGTGTGAAATCAGCGGCGGCGCGTGATACGGAACAGCACCAAGCCGATGACCGCAGCGGCTCCCAGGGCAACGAAGCCGACCTTCTTCAGGGCTTCCGTGTCCCCGTCGCGAGCCTCTTCGACCGTGCGTGCGGCGCACTCCTTGGCCTGCGACCAGCTGCGTCCCAGAGATTCTTTGGTCTGCTCGATGAGGTAGTCGGGCTGCATGCGGCCGGCCAGCTCATTCACGGCGTGGGTGAGCTCTTCGCGCGTTGCGGCCAGCTCAGCTTCGATTTCTTCGGCGGTGCGTACGGGTGCTGCGTCGCTCACTTGTCCAGTCCCTTCTTGACGGCCTCAACATCTTGGGTGAACCCGGCTTGCGGGTCGGGGGTGTGCTCGCGAGAAGCCTTGAGTTTCGTGATTCCGAAGATCGCGGCGATGGCGACAATGAGGAAAAGTCCGCCGGTCACGCACAGAGCGGCAGCCCAGGCGGGCATGACCAGAGCCAGCGCGAGCTCCGCACTGTGCAGCGCCCAGCCGAATCCATACAGCGCCAGGAAACCCGCAATTCCCAGGGCAATTGCGCCGACTTTGATGAGGGAGACAAAGGTGAGAGCCTTCGTCTTGGTCAGCTCGATTTCGCCGCGGATGAGAGTGGAGACACCCGTGGTGATGGAGGTCAGCAGTTCCCCGATGGTGGCTGCCTGTCGAGCGGCGGCAGGAGCTGCGGGGGAGACGCTGGGTGCGGCGGTTGGCTGAGCGGCGTCGCTCGGAGGAATGTCAGTGCTCATGGTTGTGTCCTCGGGTCGTGGATCACCTGGGTTCATTCACGGATCAGTTTCTCATGAAAAGAGCGCGCAGTGTGAGGTGGAGAGGATTTTTACTCCGGGGTGACGGGGCCGGGTAGCTCGCTGAGGATTTGTTGCGCGCGTTCGATGAGGTCGTTCTCGCTGATACTGGGCGAAATTGCAGCGGTCGTGGACGGAAGTGCACCGCGGAGTTCTTCTCGCAGCGCATCTGACCGGTGTGCGTTCCGACTATCGATATCGTCCAGGCGACGCGCGTGGGCGATCGCCGCGAGGGCGATTTCCTGGGTGACGGGATCGTCGTCCCAGTGACCGGTAACCGCGCTGGGCAGGCGCTGCCCCTGCACGGACAGTGGCGAGGCGGAGGGAGCGTCGGCACGTTCGGGCACGGGTTGGTCGGTGGGTGCGTCCAGGTGAGCGGAAGGAAGGGGAGTGGGCGGCGCTTCGCCCCGGGTGGGGGAGGCCGCGGGAAGTGCCGGCGGAAGTTCCGTATCCGGCAGAGGATCGGGCGCAGCGGAAACATCGGAGGAAAGTTCTGCCGCAGGATGTGCTGCCGCTGACCGGGTGGGAAGCGACGATGCAGATTCGGAGACCGCAGCGTGCGCGAAGAATCCGGTGTCTGAGGGGGAATCAGCAGGGGTAGAACGCTCGGAAGAGACGCCGTCCACGGAGGGAATCCTCGCGCTCGCATCAGCGGACGCAACGGAAGAATCCACCGCGGTAGATGAGGAAGCCGCGGACGACAGCGTTTCGGGTGCGGAACCCTCCTCTTCGGGGAGGGGGAACGCATGAGGATGCTCCGCCTCGTCGATGCGCGCTGACGGGAGGGGGCGCTGCTCGCCGGTGTTGCGCGTGCGCGCGTGCACCGGATACCAGGCGGGCGCCTCGTCGGAATCGTCGGCGGGAGGGCGCACGACGGGGATCGGTCCGAGAACCGCCGGATCGTCGCTTTCCTGCGCGACCAGGGAACGCACGAGGTCGAGCGAGGGGGAGATCAGGTCGGCGCTCACATCCCCGTGAGAGAACATGACGACGCGGTCGGCGCGCGCCGCGATCCCCGTTTCACTGGTCGTCACGATGACCGCGATCCCCCGCGAGGTCATCAGGGAGAACAGCTCTACGAGCTCGTCGCATTCGGCGGTGGAACGATGGGTGAAAGGTGCGAAAGCGACAACGACGTTGACGTGGCCGAGAACGGCCTGCGCGGTCGCCACGCGGAAACGATCTACCGTCGACAGGTAGGAAGCGGGAGTGAGGACGCGATCGGCCAGGCCGACCTCGCGGACAATGCGATCCACCTCGTCACTGTCGGCGGTGAGGCCGCCGAAAGCCAGGGGCGCGAGGATGTTCTGCAGCACCGTGAGACGCTCATCCAACGCCGGGGTCGGCGACAGAGCCAGCGTCCCAGCGATGCGCGCGCTACTCCACGCGCTGCGCCTGCGTGTCCACACGGTTCCTTCCGTGCACTCGCGTAGGCCGGTGAGAACCTCGGCAATGAGCCAGGAGCGTTCTTCGTGGCGGTCGCACAGCGCGGTGAAGGTGCCCGCGCGGAAAGCCAGGTCGACGTTTTCGAGGAAGAGGCGCCCGGTGAAGGGGTCGGCAATGGTGCACCCGCGCGCAAAGAGGACGGCGCGCCCCCCGTGGCGCGGAGCCGCGGCCTGCTTGCGTGTTTCCCACCAGCGACGAGGCGGACGCAGAAGTCCGAAATCCTCCAGGGTTTCGGGGCGGTGCGTGCGCGAAAGAATGCGTGCCGTCGTGGGGGCAAGTTCCATGGACGTCTCCCCAGCGGCGGTCTCCTCCAGTGCGCTCATGACACCCATTGTCTCAGGTCTGGGCGTTGCGGCAAAGAAAAGCGGTGGGGGTGCTCCGTGTTGGAGCACCCCCACCGCTGTGCGCGTCTTCTCGCGCACGCACGCTATGGTGCTAAGGCACGAAACCTCAGGCGTTCACCAGGGTGGTGTAGGAGGAACGAGCGGCCTCGAAACGAGCGGCAACGTTCTCCCAGTTCACGACGTTCCACCAGGCCTTGACGTAATTGCCCTTGACGTTCTGGTAGTCCAGGTAGAAGGCGTGTTCCCACATGTCCAGCATGAGCAGCGGAACCGTGGCCACGGGGACGTTGCCCTGCTGGTCGGTCAGCTGGAAGGTCACCAGGCGCTGGGCGATGGTGTCAAAGGCGAGCACTGCCCAGCCGGAGCCCTGCAGACCCATGGCGGCGGCGGTGAACTGTGCCTGGAACTTCTCAAAAGAGCCGAAGAACTGGTCGATGGCGGTTGCCAGGTCACCGGTGGGGCGCTCGCCCGCCTCGGGAGCCATGTTCGTCCAGAAAATCGAGTGGTTGGTGTGGCCGCCCAGATGGAAAGCCAGATCCTTTTCCAGCTGGTTGATGATCGCGAAATCACCGTTCTCGCGTGCGGCTTCCAGCTTTTCCAGGGCCGCGTTGGCGCCGGCAACGTAGGTGGCGTGGTGCTTGCTGTGGTGCAGTTCCATGATGCGACCTGAAATGTGGGGTTCCAGAGCTGCGTAGTCGTAGGACAGGTCGGGCAGAGTGTAGATCGGCATGGCTTCCTCCATAGGTGGCCGCAGTAAACACGTCGGACACGAAACCGGTCCGTTCGCTCAGAATATCCGCCTCAGCCTCAGGCTGCCCGGTGGAATTTCTGTGATATCAAGGAAATCACAGTGACGACCCCCACGATCGCCGAGCCGACGACCAGGCCGCACACCCCGGAGAAAAGTGTTTCCGCCACCCAGGTCACCGCGCCACCGGCAGAGGACACCAGGGACACCACGTGTTCCTCCCAGTGGTGGAGGAAGGACAGGCCGAGATCGTTGAGAGACGACACGAGAATATGCCCGCCCACCCAGAGCATCGCGAGGGTTCCCACCACGCCGATGGTGTCAAAAACTCGCGGCATGACGCGCACAATCGCACGTCCCACCTTTTCCTTGGCTCCGCCTCGCGCGACCAGGTGCATTCCCAGATCGTCCATCTTGACCAGAATCCCCACCAGCCCGTACACGAAAAAGGTCATGAGGAAGGCGACCACGGCGAGGATCGAGACGCGCACCAGCGAGTTATTGGACTGAATGTCGGCCAGCGCGATGAGCATGATTTCCGTCGACAAAATGAGGTCGGTGCGCACCGCGGAGGACACGATCTGTTTTTCCAAATCCTCGGGCGACACGTCCGCGTTCTCCGCGTCATGCCCGTGTTCGGGGAGGAGGTGCAGTGCCGCGAGGATCTTCTCCGCCCCCTCGTAGCACAGGTAGGAACCGCCGCACAGAAGCAGCAGGGGAAGCGACCAGGGCGCCACCCAGGTCAATACCAGTGCAAGCGGCAAAATAATGAGGAACTTATTACGCAGCGACCCCTGTGCGATCCGGCGAATCACGGGCAGTTCTCGTTCGGGCGACAGGCCGCGCACGTACTGGGGAGTCACCGCCGTGTCATCAATGACGACGCCGACAGCCTTCGATGAGGCCTTGGCCGCGCCCGCGGAAATATCGTCCACGGAAGCCGCAGCGGCTTTCGCTAAAGTCGCAATATCGTCCAGCAGGGCAACGAGTCCGGAAGCCATGACACCTCATTCATGGGGAAGTCTACGGTCGCTATCGTAACCATCGTGTGAGACAGTGGCATCGTGAAGAACAGCGCAGAATCCTCGTCCATGCCTCCCAGCTCCCCGGCACCCAGTCCGCTGCCGGCTCTGGATGAGCACCTGATCCGCTTGCTTGCCGCCGACCTCGCGGCCGCTCAGTGGACGGTGGATCGCATGAGCATGATCCTTTCCCCTGAGGCATCCGCCGCTCTCATGCGCGATCAGCGCGTGCCCGCCCTCATGGAACTGGAGCGTTCCAGCGCCCCCGAAGCAATCCTCACGCGTTTCTTCATCGCGGGAACACGGGAGAGTGCCTCCGCACTGGGGCGTGCCTTCCCTTCGCTCGGCGTCGAAGGGGCGCTGCGCCTCGGTCTTATTGACGAGGCGACCGTCCCCGCGGGAGCGGCCGCCCCCGGTAGTGCATCCGTTCCCGGCGAGGTGAGTGTCTCCGCTGAAAAAACCTCCGCCGCCGAGGGGAACTCCACCAGCGAGGAGACAGGATCCACCCGGAATACGCTGTACCGCGCCGCCTTCGACCTGCGCCCTCACGCCGCAGTTCTTCCCGCACATCCCGCGTTCGAGGATGCGTCGGATTCCCGTGGCACCGATGCTTCCCACGTTCCATCCGCGTCTTCTGTCGCATCTGAATCCGGTGCTGTTCTGTCTTCCCTTTCCCCTCGCGACCCCCTCTCCTCCCCGGGAGGAATCGTGGAAGGAGAGACGCGGGGAGAAGCGGCGGGTGCCTCGTCCGTGACCCACAATTGGTGGATCCTGTCAGATCTGGGAGAAGCCACCACCGGGCAACCCCTGCGCCCCGACCACGTCCTGGGAATCGGAGGAGCCACCACCTCCCTCCTGACGCTGACCGTGCGCGAAGGCGTGGAACGCGCCCTCGACATGGGATGCGGCTGCGGAATCCAAGCGCTCTACCTGGCCACCCACGCGCACCACGTGGTCGCCACCGATCTTTCACACCGCGCCTGCGAGATCACGCGATTCAACGCCCTCCTCAACGACGTTCCCTTGGACGTGCGCGAAGGATCCCTCTATGAACCCGTTGAGGGTGAAACATTCGACCTCATCGTCACCAACCCGCCGTTCGTCATCACCCCCGACAGCGTCAGGGGAAGCGGACTGCTGGAATACCGTGACGGCGGTATGCAGCGAGACGCGCTTGTACGCACCGTGATCCGCCAAGCGCCCCAACACCTCGTTGACGGTGGGCTCCTGCAGATGCTCGGGAACTGGGAAATTCCCGGGACTGCGGGGCACGCACACCCCTGGCACGAACGCCTCGACGAATGGCTGCGTGACCTTCCCGTCAACGCCTGGGTCGTCCAGCGCGACCAACTCGACCCCGCGCGCTACGTCGACATGTGGATCCGTGACTCCGGAGGACAGCTGACCTCCCGCGAAGAATTTGAAACAACCTACAGGCAGTGGCTGGAAGATTTCCGAGCCGCCGGAACCTGCGCCATCGGTATGGGATTCATCGCCCTGCAGCGCCTCGTGGAAGACGCACGCCCCGGCCAGCGCGTCTACGACTCCATCGAAGACGGGCGAGCACCCCGTGGCGAGGACGTGCGACGCGCCCTGAACTCCCTCACCCTCGCGGACTCCCTCGCCCCCCTCCACCTGATCTGCGCGCCGGACATCACCGAAGAACGACACTTCATGCCCGGAACAACAGACCCGCGTGCCATCATCCTCCACCAGGGAGGTGGACTGGGACAGGCCGTCACCGCCACGACGGCACTCGCAGCAGCAGTCGGAGCCAGCGATGGCGAACTCAGCGTCGGACAGATCTGCGCCGCACTGGCCACCATCCTCGAATGCGACGCCGACGCACTCGCAGACGAACTCGACCCGCAACTGCGACGCCTCATACGCTGGGGATTCCTCACGCCAGCGCAGGAAACCCCGCAGCGCGACGGAAAATAAGGAGCGCACGGGAATCACGCCAGGTGCCGACGAAAGCTGACCCGACTCACAAGAAAACGATGACGGCGGGCAATCGCGTGTGACATGCGCAATGACCCCGCGTAAAACGCCTTGCCAACCACAGGAAGGCACGCCGAAAAAGGGATCCACTCCCCACAAACGGCACAATCGTTATAAGGTCAGGGCCAGTTGGCAATTCACACGATCGTCCCCCACCCGGGGAGAGCGAGAGAAAATGGAGCGGACAAGTGGGAGCATCGAAGCTGGTTATCGTCGAGTCTCCGGCAAAAGCCTCAACAATTGAGGGCTACCTGGGTTCGGACTATCACGTGACCGCTTCCGTCGGGCACATCCGCGACCTCCCGCAACCGCGCGACCTCCCCACGGACATGAAGAAAGGCCCCTTCGGGCGCTTCGCCGTGAACGTCGAGGACGGCTTCACCCCCTACTACATGGTGAACCCCGACAAAAAGAAAAAGGTCACCGAACTCAAACGCGCCCTCAAAGAAGCCGACGAACTCTACCTGGCCACTGATGAGGACCGCGAAGGAGAAGCCATCGCCTGGCACCTCCTGGAAGTCCTCAAACCCAAGGTGCCCGTCAAGCGCATGGTCTTCCACGAAATCACACGCGAAGCCATCGAACGCGCCCTCGACAACACGCGCGACCTGGACATCGCCCTCGTTGACGCCCAGGAAACCCGACGCATCCTCGACCGCCTCTACGGCTACGAAGTCTCCCCCCTCCTGTGGCGCAAAATCCGCACCTCCCTGTCCGCAGGACGTGTCCAATCCGTCGCCACACGCCTGATCGTGGATCGCGAACGCGACCGCATGGCACACGTCAGCGCCGAATACTGGTCCATCGACACCGACATCACCGTCGAGAACGAACGCTTCGGAGCCAAAGTCGTCCAGGTCGACGGACACGCCATCGCCACGGGATCCGACTTCTCAGAAAAGGGTGAACTCTCCGCGAAAGCCCGCTCGGCCGGAACCCTGCACCTGGACGAAACCCAGGCGCGTGCGCTCGCGGAAGCGCTTGAGGCGGCGCCCGCATCCGTCATCGATTCGGTGACGCAGAAGCCCTACCGCCGTCGCCCCGCGGCTCCCTTCACCACCTCGACCCTGCAGCAGGAAGCCAGCCGCAAACTGCACTGGAACGCCTCGTCGACGATGCGCACCGCCCAGTCGCTCTACGAATCCGGCTACATCACCTACATGCGTACCGACTCCACGGCACTGTCCTCGCAGGCGCTCGCCGCCGCGCGCGAACAGGCCACGCAGCTCTACGGCGCGCAGGCCGTGGCCGATGCGCCCCGCGTGTACGGGAAGGTTGCGAAGGGCGCGCAGGAAGCGCACGAAGCCATTCGTCCCGCCGGTGATCACTTCCGCACCCCCGACCAGGTGCGTTCCTTGCTCTCTCCCCAGCAGTGGGCGCTCTACGACCTCATCTGGAAGCGCACCATCGCCTCGCAAATGGCCGATGCCGTGGGCTACACGGCAACGGTGCGCGTCCTCACGGGCGTCACCGTGGACGGCCAGCGCCACGACGTCATCTCCTCCGCCTCCGGAACGGTGATCACCTCCCCCGGGTTCCGCCTGGCCTACCAGGAGGGCACCGACCGCGGCCGCTACGATGCGGAAAAGGCCGAGGCGGAAAAGACGCTGCCGGACGTTTCCGAAGGACAGAGCGCTTCCGTTGACGGCGCCACCCCCGAGGGACACAACACGCAGCCCCCCGGCCGCTACACGGAAGCAACCCTGGTCAAGACGATGGAAGAGCTGGGCATTGGCCGCCCCTCGACCTACGCGGCCACCATCCAGACGATCTCCGATCGCGGGTATGTGACGCACCGCGGGCAGTACCTGGTGCCCACGTGGCTCGCGTTCTCCGTGACCCGACTGCTGGAAGAAAACCTGGCGAACCTCGTGGACTACGACTTCACGGCCAGCATGGAAAACGACCTCGACCGCATTGCCTCCGGCGAGGAGAACGGCACGCAGTTCCTCACGACGTTCTACCTGGGGGCTGACGGCACGGGCGACGCCGATGGACTGAAGTTCCAGGTGGAGTCCCTGGGCGATGACATTGACGCGCGCGCCGTGAATTCGGTCGATATGGGACGAGGAATCACCCTGCGCGTGGGACGCTACGGCCCCTACCTGGAGAAGGAAGACGGGTCGCGCGCGAATATTCCCGACGATGTTGCCCCCGACGAGGTGACGGACGAGAAGATCGACGAACTGTTCACCCTCGCAGCGGACGATGGGCGACAGCTGGGCGTGGATCCCGCCACCGGTCACGTTCTGGTGGCGAAGAACGGGCGTTTTGGTCCCTACGTCACGGAGATCATCCCCGACGAGGCGGAGGCCGCCTCGGGTACAGACAGTGCGGTGGGGGAGGGAGTGTCGGCTCCGGCGAAGAAACGTGGGAAGACGGCGGCTCCCAAGCCGCGCACCGCCTCGCTGTTCACAACGATGAGCCTGTCGACGGTGACGCTGGAAGAAGCGCTCCAGCTGCTCTCCTTGCCGCGCGAGGTGGGCGCGGATCCGGTGAGCGGGGACGTGATTACCGCGCAGAACGGGCGCTACGGCCCCTACCTGAAGAAGGGGACGGATTCGCGTACCCTGCCTTCCGAGG
>CAURIY010000009.1:0-48678 GCA_963525415.1 uncultured Actinomyces sp. | reverse complement strand
CGTTTTTCTTTCTTGGGGGCTCCCCCCCTCACTCCCTCGCCTAGGGGTGGGGGGGGGGGGGGGGCCCCCCCCCCCCCCCCCCACCACGGCATTCATATCTTCGTCACCGATCCAGCGGCAAATCTTTACAGGCTTCTTCCCAGGCGCAGCTCAAGGCATGCAGCGACATATGCGCCGCGGGAACATCTACATGTCCGTTTTCGGTCAACGGGGTATTTTCTTGCGCCCACAGGAGAACGGCTTTCGGCATCAGATGCTCAGGAAGCAGTCCCCCGGCGTTGACCACCCTCCACCAGGGAACGCCAGATCCCCATTGAGCCATGACTCGACCCACCACGCGCGCGTGACTTCCCACCAGGTGAGCAATCGAACCATATGTCACCACGCGCCCTTCAGACACGCATTCGACAGCTCGCAAAATTTTTTCCACACTCAGATCCTCCACAGCACCTCCCCTCAGCACATTCCACTTCAAAAGCACGTAGTACGTCACACACTACCCATACGACAACACGCTCGCTGTCTCATCAAAGAAGCCGATCCGCGCCACAGGGAACTCTCGCTCGCGCACCTCAACAAGCTTCACCGGCCCCTCCCCAACATCAGGCAGAGCGGCTGCGCGCCCAGCGAAAAACCAGGTGCCCATCCCAGAAAAGACGACTCCCATCACCGCATACGCAGCCATGTAGACGACTCCCATCACCGCATACGCAGCCATGTATACAGCGGCGCTGCTGTTGTACACCGCAAACATCGGCACCACAAAAGCCAACGAGGGAACCACAACCCACAACACGCTGAAGCCACAAGACACCCCGTCCCAGAAAGCACACGCGGCCGTCCACAACGGGAGCAGCAACAGAATGACCACGATCAGTGAAAAAGCACCCGCATCAGCGTTCGGATAGCGATCGGCATACAGCACCCCCATCCAGGGAAACACGAAAAACCCACACGACAGGACAGCCAGTCGAATCCACGTTGATATTCCACTCACTCGCATCTGCCCACTCTTCCACATCCGCACGCTTTTCACAGACGTTTCAGAACGGCCCCCGCACACCCGAAGCACACCTGTCCCTCAACAATTCCCTACTCACGGCCGCCGTCATCACCCCGGCTCCCTCGTACCCACAATGATCCAGCCCAGCAGCTTCCACATCTCACACGTCGTCGTGCCCCGGAAATTCTCACGCCCACACAACAGGCGAACGTTGAAAAATAGAGAAATATACTCCCACCTTTTTCCCAGGAAGCTTCCAGAGGACTACGGGAAAGTCCATCTAATCTCAATACAGCGCACCGATGACGGTGCACACACCGGCGCTCTGCCTCGTCGCTCCACGCGACACACACAGGAAGACCGCCCCTCCACGGACCTTACAGAAACGAGACCCACACATGCGTTCTGCCTCACGCGCCTGGCGTCACCTGGTGCGAAAACCCCTCAAAAGCCTCATCATTTTCGCGGTTCTCACCGCAATGAGCACCCTCATCATGTCCTCCCTTGCCGTCAAGAGAGCAACCGATGTCGCAGGAGCAGAAGCCGGACGCGGAATCATGTCCTCTTTCACCCTGGAAAATAACCCCACCACAAACCCCGGAACATCACGCGGAAGCGGAACCGTCCGAGCACGCGACATTGACGCAATCGCCGCACTCCCTGACATCACCTCACACCTACGCAGAATCGACACCTTCGTCGATCTGCGCGAAGGACAACCCGTACCCGTCCCCGGAGACGCCTCATTCTTCACCGGAACACGCGCACAACAATTCGGACGAGGAATCACCGTGACCGGAATGAACGACTCCTCACTCGCCACACCCCTGCGCACCGGAACCTTCACCCTGAGCGCAGGACGACACCTCACCCCCAACGACCACGGCAAAGCCCTCGTCCACGAAAAGTTTGCACAAGCCAACAACCTGAGCCTCGGCTCCACACTCAAAGTCACCCGCAACCCCTACGACACAGACAACACCACCGGCTCTCACGCCAGCGCAGACCTCGAAATCGTAGGGATCCTGTCCGGCCTCCCCAAAGCGCAAGCACAAAACCGCATCGAATACGCGGGCAACACCGTCTACTCTGACCTGGCAAGCGCCGCAGAACTCAACGGGACGACCGTCGACGACTCCCCGTATATCGACGCCACTTTCTTCACTTCCTCTTCTCTCGAGCGCACAGTAGAAGCCGCGCGCCAACTCCCCATCGACTGGAAAAAATTCCAAATCGCCAAGAGCGGGGACATTTTCAGTGGAATCACCGCCTCACTCACAGGGCTCTACTCACTGATCAACACCACACTGTGGGGAAGCATCCTCGTCGGTGCCGTCATCCTCATGCTGGTTCTTCTCCTCTGGATGAACGAACGCCGAAAAGAAACAGCAATCTACCTGGCTCTGGGGCACAGCCGCGGCTCCGTTCTGCGCCAATACCTCATGGAGCCTCTTGCCCTGCTCATTCCCGCACTGGCTCTAGCCGCAGGCGCATCCACCTTCCTCGCGCAATGGATGGGTGCCAGCGCACTCTCCTCCGTTGCACGTGACCTCGCCCGCACGGGACAAACCAGCGCGCCGCTCGGCGGGAGCGCAGAAATCGCAGACGTCACACGCACAATCGACCACCTCAACGTGATGCTCTCGTCCCAGAACATTCTGCTCGGAGCAGCCATCACCGCCGCAGTGGCAGCGCTCGCCGTGTGCGCAGCAACCGCTCCACAGCTGCGCTGCACGCCGAAAACCCTGTTCGCACAGGAGGCATCATGACAGTAACGGCACGCGCATGGCGCTCTGTCACCAGACGCCCCCGCCGCAGCGCCCTTCTGTTCTCACTCATCGCAGTCATTTCCGCACTCCTATTGGCGCAGCACACCACCGTCACAGCTCTCTGGCACCTGTCCTCATCCATTCAGCAGGGGCTGGGCGCCGGTTTCAGCGTGACCAGTACACCTCAGGTCCCCTCAGCGGCCTCCGCTGACGGAACCCCCGAGCCCGCTGCCACCACTGCGGCGCACGGCAACTCACCCGGCCACCCCCAACTCCCCGCCCTCACCGGCGAGAGCACGGCTCCATTCAGCCGCATCCCCGGTGTCATCGATACTCAACTGGAAGCCTCCGTACCCGCCACCCTGAGCGGAGCCACCGCAGCGCCTCTCGGAGGAATCACCCTCACCGCCGGCGCAGAAGTACAGGTGAGCGCCCTCGGGAGCACTGCCTCGTCACTCCTCCCCGACTTCGCCTCACACGTCGCCACCGTGACCGAAGGAACGCACCTTTCCTCCCCCGAGGAGACCGGCGTGCTCGTCCACCGCAGCTTCGCCTCGGCAAATGGGTGGAAGATCGGCGACACCCTCACCCTGCGAGCAACCACCCCCGCGGGACACGACGTCACCACCACCATTCGCGGCATATACGAGGCGGTGAACTCTCAGCCGATCAGCGACCCCTCACAGGCGGTGGAACACCGCATCATTACGGGAATCCAGACGGCGCACACCCTGGCCGGAGATGCCTCTCTGAGCGCCGCACGCTATCGGGTTGATACTGCAGAGCACCTGGAACAGGCTCTCATCCAGGCGCGCCAGCTTGCAGCCGACACCTTTCCTCAGGGGAATGTGACCGTGAGCGACAATGCTGCGTCCCTGGCTCCCCTCATTTCTGCCACGGAAGGGGCGCGCGCATCCCTCCAGAGTCTTCTCCTCGTAGCCGTCGGAGCAAGCCTGTTCACACTGATTTTTATTCTGGTGTTTTGGGTACGCTCACGCGTGAAAGAGATCGGGATTCTGCTGGCATGCGGGATGAGTAAGCCCGCGGTTACCGCTCAGTTCCTGCTGGAAATTACTCTCCTTGCACTCCCCGCATTCGCCTGCGCCCTCATCGGTGTGGGAGCGTCAATTCCTCTGATCAATTCTTTCCTTCTCTCCCATCTTTCCGGTGATACGTCTGGTGCTGCTCAGGCATTCACCGGGAGCAGCCTTGGCGATCTTTTCCACGCGGGTCTCGGCGTATCGGCACTGATGAGCGCACTTCTTCTGATCTCCACTCTGTGCGCGGTGTTCACCGTCATGCGTCGCCCGACCCGCCAGATTTTGACCACTCTCAGCTAAAACACTTAGGAATACTCATGTCACTTTTTGCCCTTCACCACGTGTCCTTCTCCTACCCGGGAGGAAAGAAAATCCTCAACGACGTGTCATGGGGTTTCGACGCGGGAAAGCTCTACGCGATTAGCGGCGCGTCCGGCGCTGGGAAATCGACGCTTCTCGGGTTGTTGGCCGGTTTGGATACGCCCACCTTGGGGACTGTGTCCTTCCAGGACGAGGACATTACGGTTCAGGGATACACGCATCACCGGGCTCACAATATTTGCCTGGTGTTCCAGAACTACAACCTCATCGACTACATGACTCCCCTGGAGAATGTCCGCTTGGTGAAGCGTGACGCGGGGACAGAGCTACTGGAAGAACTGGGGTTGAGTGCTGAGGAGTGCCGTCGCAGTGTCCTTCAGCTCTCCGGTGGTCAGCAGCAGCGCGTGGCAATTGCGCGCGCGTTAGCTTCAGAGGCTCCGGTGATTTTGGCGGATGAACCGACGGGGAATCTTGATCCTGCGACGGCTCGGGAGATTCTGGAAATTCTGGTACGCGCAGCTCATGAGCACGGGAAGTGCGTGATTGTGGTGACGCACTCGGGGTCGGTTTCGCAGCGCGCGGATGTTGCGCTTCATTTACGAGGCGGAGCGCTCAGTAGCGCGGATTCGCGCGGGAAGGGGAGCGGCAAGCGCCACTGATCTTCTGAGGCCGTGGGGGCACATGCGAGATCTTGCGGAAGTGTGCGCATCAGCGTGTGTCCCCACGGCCTTGACATGCGCCGCTCACCCGCCGCAGCTGCTCTCTTGTTCATGTCGAGGAAAAGAAAACCGCCACAATCGTTGTCAACACTGAGGTTGACGCGATTGTGGCGGAAATTGTGGAGCTAAGGGGATTCGAACCCCTGACCTTCTCATTGCGAACGAGACGCGCTACCAACTGCGCCATAGCCCCAAGGACACACCCATCATAGCGGCCTCACACCAAAAGCGCGAACCAAGAGCTGCCTGATAGGTCACCGTGCTTTACTGCGCGATGCGCGACTGCAGCACAGCGTCCAAGTCCAAAGCCACCATTGTCGACTCCACAACTTCTTCCGTGGAGCGAGCATTTTCCATGGGGGCTGCTTCGATCGGACGGGCGGGGACACGCGCTTCAACTCGCGGGATTCCACGAATATCCGTGTCCGGGTGCACCACGCGCCCCATGACGCGTCCGCGCATCGCGTACGAGGGCGCAGGCACGGCAGCGGGAGTCCATGTACGACGTTCCACCGGAGCAGAGACACGCTCGATCACGCCGGTCGGAGCCTCGTCATTCACTTCTCCAGAGGGAACGACGCGGGAAAGATCCGATGCGGATGCTTCAGTTTCTTCGACCTCTCGGGTGGCGGCAACCAATTCCGCAACGTCATCATCCTGCTGCGCATTCACGGGACGATCAGAGGCGGCCTCGGCCTCAGCGATGGTCGACGCCGCCTCGGTTTCCCGCTGCTCGAGGGCAGGTGCTGACGGGGCGGTCGCCTCGTCGGAAATCTGTCCGCGCAGGCGCTGGAGTTCTGCTTTTTCGCGGGCGTCTGCCTGCTGCGAACGCACTGCGGCGTAGCGCGAGGCAGCGAGGGAAGCGACGCAGAGGGCGGCGGGGATCAGGAGCCACGGCCAGGTCACGGATGTTGCGGCGACAACGATGGCGACGATGAGTGTTGCTGCGGCACTCACGACGGCGGCCAGCATGCGGCGGCGTCCGGCGGCGGCCTCCGAAGAGAGGCGAGCGGCGCGGCGGGCGCGCAGGGCGGCGATCTCACGCACATTGCGGTGCTGAACGCGGGGTGCGCGTCCGGCCTGTACGGCTTCCTGTGTCGCCATATCGATATCCCTTCTCAGGACGATGCGTGTTCCCGTCAGAAGGTGGGGAGAGGTCTCCACACATTCATCATAGTTATCCCGGTCGGTGGAGAGCATCCGCATGCGCGGGGAGAAACGATCCCCCTCACGCGATTCCATGATGGCGGTGCGGCGTGCAATGAGGTGTGGAACGACCGCAAGCGCTACGACGAGCGCAAGGACGACGACCAGACCTCCATACTCCACAGTCCAAAATTACGGGGAATAACAGGGGTTTGTCCGCTGCCTCGGGGGCGTGTTGACATTCCTTCAACACCCCATATTCACAGGTGTCACATGTGTAACAACAACATCACAAGGCACACTGCGCGGGGCAGAAAACAGGGTCGTCACGCACCCCGCACAGATCAGAAGGCAGACTCTCCCCACACGTGCGCAACGACCCCGCCTTCGGGCATCGACTCCGCATCTATCGCAAAGGCCACGTGATCCGCCCAACGATGAGCAATCGCCATATAGCGGATCTTGTAGCCCTCCTCGCGAAGCCCCAGCTTGCGACACAAACCCAACGAACGCTCATTTTCCGGGCGAACATTCACCTCAACGCGATGCAATCCCAACTCCCCGATCACCAGATCCAGAAGCATCGCCACACACAGGCTCCCCACACCCATATGCGCAACCTCGTGGCTCACCCAATAACCCAACGAGGCCTGACACATCGCCCCCCACTGAACCGAGGACAGGGAAAACTGACCGACCGGGCGACCGTCCAACTCTGCGCACATCACAAGCGCACGACCCGCACGCTGATCGCGATCCGTCTGCAGAACATACTCGGCAAAAGACGGCAGCAGCTCCTGCGAATCGGAAGGCAGCGTCGCCTCCCACTCTTCTAACCACTCGCGGTTCGCGCGACGCACACGATCCAGGCGCCAATGATCGCGCCCCAAAGCGGGACGCAGGACAAGACGCTGAGGAAGCTCCGCCTCGTCGGAAATGGAAGAGGACGCGCACGGACGTAGGAAACCGCGCTCAACCGGCGAGTCCACCACCAGGGTTAACTCCGAGGGGCGACGTCCCCACACGCGCTTTCCAAACATGACTCATCCCTCTCCCACGGCAAATCAGCGCACAACGACCGCGGTAGAAAGTCAGTCCAACACCATGCAGCGCAGCGTGTCCCCCACGCGCACATTCGTCACGTCTTCGGGGACAACCGCCAGGGCGTTGGAATCCGCCAGAGCAGACAGGAGCAGAGAAGCCGGCGGCCCCATAACCTTCGCCTGATAGCCACTACGCGGGTCACCGACCAGGCGCACGCGCACAAACTCGCGGCGACCACGCGGGGAATACCAGGCGCGATCCACCTTGGCCTCCACGCTGGGACGGTTGAGGTTCGTCCAGCCCTGCATGTGGCGCAGCGCAGGACGCACATACACCTCGAAACACACCTGCGCGGACACCGGATCACCGGGCAGACAGAAGATCGGGGTTCCCCCGCGGCCGTTCTCGTCTCCTCCCACGGTTCCCACCCCGAGGATGTGTCCCGGCCAGGCAGCCACGCTGTCAAAACGCACAGTTCCCAGGGCACCGAGCACCTCGCGCACCGTGTCGCCACTGCCATAGGAGATGCCGCCGGTTGTCAGAATGAGGTCGGCGCGCACCAGCTGATCTTCAATGGTTTCACGCAACGTGTGGCGTTCGTCAGGAACGGCAGCCACGCGGAACGTCTGCGCGCCCGCGTCGGCGATTGCCGTCGACAGGGCGTGACCGTTGGCGTCGAACACGGTGCCGGGGCGCGCGGGGCGACCCGGTTCCACGATTTCATCACCAATCGACAAAATAACCACGCGGGGACGCGGATGCACGAGAACACGCGAACGTCCCACACCGGCCAGCAGAGCGACCTGGCGAGCGCCCACGCGGGTTCCCGCGCGCAGCACAATCGTGCCTTCTTCCACGTCCTCGGCCTTGCGGCGGATGTTTTCTCCAACGGCCGGCTGCGTGCGCGCCGCAACCTTCGACAGGCCGTGGTCGGTAAAGTCCAGTGCCAGCACCGCATCGGCACCCGTCGGCATGGGCGCACCCGAAGCAATGCGGATCGCGGAACCGGGAACGAGGGCAGCCGGGTGAACGTCCCCGGCACGCACCTCTTCAATTACCGGAAGAATAACCGGGGCGTCCGGCCGCGCGCCCCCCAGGTCTGCAGCCGACACCGCGTATCCGTCGCACGCCGCAAGGTCTGCGACGGGAAGATTAAACGGCGCCCGCACGTCTTCGGCCAGGACGCAGGAAACCGCGTCCGGCAGTTGCACGTCCAGGGGAGGTTGCTGCCCCACCGCTGCAATACAGTCCTGGTAGAACTCCGCGACCGAACGCATATCAGAGCCCCAGATCTCGTCGGAGAACCTCAACGGCCGAACACAGGGACTCCGAAATATTTCCGGCTGCCGCGTTCACGGAGTCGCTCACGGCACCTGCCGCGGAGCGCGTGAGTTCGCGCAGGAGGAATTCCTTCAGAGGTGCGCCCAGCTCTGGGTGCTCCAGAGCGAGGGAGACGTTGGCTTCCAGGTAGCCGAGCTTGTCGCCCGTGTCGAAACGACGATCGTTGATGACCACACCGTAGAGGCCACCGCCCTCTTCGGGCGCACGGTCGATGAGGCGAGCAAATCCGTCGGTCAGCTGATATTCGCCGCCGCGACCGGGTTCGATGGCCTCAAGCTCATCGAAGAGCGCGGGGTCAAAGACGTAGCGTCCGACAACTGCGTATTCGCTCTTCACTTCCTCCAACGGCGGCTTTTCGACAACTTCATCAATCCGCATGAGTCCACCTTCAGGCAGATCCACGCCGTCCGGGATGGCGATCGGAGTCACCGCGGTCGACGCGTAGGCGGTGGCCTGCTCGGGGGTGACCTTGAGCAGCGCAACCACGGAGCCACCCAGGGCGTGACGCACCTGGATCATCTGACGCAGCAGAGCCGAGTCCGGGTGCATGAGGTCGTCCGGGAGCATGACGGCGAAGGGTGCGTTCCCCACGTGCTTGCGCGCCTGGAGGACGGCGTGTCCCAGTCCCAAGGGGTGCCCCTGGCGCACGGAGTGCATACGAGCCAGCGACAGGTATTCGCGAGAAAGTGCGAGAAGTTCGTTCTTCCCACCCTTTTCCAGCTCATATTCAAGGCCGGGGTCGGCGTCGAAGTATGCCTCGATGGATTCTTTTCCGGTGCGGGTCACGAAGAGCATGTCATTGATGCCGGCATCTGTGGCCTCGCGCGCGATGTATTCAATGGACGGTCGGTCGACGACCGGGAGCATCTCCTTGGGCACCGACTTGGTGATGGGGAGAAAACGGGTTCCGCGCCCGGCGGCGGGAACAACTGCATGACGTACGGGTACATTTCGATCTGTCATGATGTCCACATTAGCTGAGGATGAGGATGGGAGGACAGATGCCGCTCAGCAAGGCGCAGATCCGCGGTGAGTTTCATACAAGACGTCGCCGGCGTCGCACTGTCGCCTCTCCCGAGTGCTCGCTTAGCGAGGCGCGCATCCGGGAACGGGAGGGACTGTTTCGTCAGTGGGGCGAGGTGTGTGCGCGGGTGTTGGGGGAAACTTCCCCGCAGCTTCCGGCTCTTTTTGTTCCCACCGCGAACGAGCCCGACGTGTCGTTGATCGTGGAGAGCTACGAGATCTGTTTCCTGCCTTCTCTTACCTACGCGGGTGGGCAGTTAGTGAATGAGCCACTGTGGGCGCGTCATCGACGAGGCGACCGCCTGCGGGTGGATGATCCTCGTTTTCCGGCGGGCAGTGAGCGTCCTTCTGAGCCCGCCTGCGTTCTCGGAGAGGCCGATATTGTTCTTGTTCCGGCGCTTGCGGTGGATTCGAGTGGGATGCGTTTGGGGCAAGGGGGTGGCTGGTATGACCGAGCGTTGGGACATGTGTGCCCCGGAGCGTTGATTGTTGCGGCGGTTTTTGATGATGAATGCGTGGAAGTTCTTCCCTGTGAGCCTCACGATCATCGTGTGGATGCGGTCATTACGCCGACGCGCACGATCTTTTTCTGAGTTCGCCCCTCAGACACCCCTTTCATACCCTGAGGGCATCATCAGCAACAAAGCATCCTCATAAAAATTCACAGATGTGAGGAAAACTTCTGTTTTCACACTTTTCTCAGGACTAAAGTCCGAATACTCTCAATCTCGTTGTTTTCTTCGTTCGCGAGAACACCTCGCGTTCACCTAATCCCAAGGAGAACACACCCCATGCTTAAGGGCTTCAAGGATTTTATTTCCCGCGGCAACGCCATTGACCTGGCCGTCGGTATGGTGATCGGCGCCGCCTTCACCGCCATCGTGACCGCCCTGGTTGAAAAGTTCATCAACCCCCTGCTCGGCGGACTCATCGGCAAGCCGAACTTCGACAACTTCCTGGAGTTCACCATCGGCACCGCCACCGTGCAGCCCGGCGCCATCCTCACCGCCATCGTGAACTTCCTGCTGGTCGCCTTCGCCCTGTACGTCTGCATCGTCCTGCCGATGAACAAGATAGCCGAACGCAAGAAGGCCAACGACGCCACCGAAGAAGCCACACCCGAGATCGCTGCCGACGTTCAGCTGCTCTCCGAGATCCGCGACCTTCTCAAGGCTCAGCAGAACTCCTGATCTTCTGATCTTTTCACTGCCGTTGTGCCCCGCCTCTTTCGAGGCGGGGCACAACGTCTATCAGCACACACATCCGGCGTAAGCCGCACGCATCACAGCACGCCCGGAGGCATCACACCGAACTCAGGCTCGCGGTTGGGCGTGAGGCGGAACATTCTCCAGCAGACGCCGATCATTCGCTCCGTCACCTCGAGAAACCGAGGCCACAGCTCCCTCGCCGTCACGCATCTCCGGGGGCATATTCCCCAGATCCGCCTCCGTCACCTTCTCTTCCCAAGACGGAGGCAAGCCCTGCTCCACGAGGCGACGATCCACCTCATTGATCAAAACCGCACGACGACGCACCATCAGCGTTCCTCAGGGGTTTCCCCCGACAGATCCACAGCCTCCGCGGAGGTGTCCGTTGACGGGTGTTCGCCTTCGTCGCCCTCAACCTCAACGGGAACGGGAGCCGCGCCCACGGGGTCGGTACGACGTACAACGTGGCGCAGCACCGCATCCGACTGGACACCGCGGCGCGTCACACCCAGAGCCTCACGCATCTCCTCGATCATCGACTCTTCATCGCGTTCACGTCCATCGGAACGGATCCACACGGCCAGCTCATCAAGCTGATCGTCACTGTAGGCCGACAGCGGGAGGCCGCGAGCAATCGCCGGACGCGCACCACGGCGTTCATCCTCACGCGAGCTTTCCTGAACCAAACGAATCATGCCGGTCGCAAACTCATCCGCACGCTCGCGATGATCCACGCTCTGCTCAGCGGTTGCCTCGCCACCCGCAGATTCACCAGCGGAGGGAGCACCCACCTCGGGGAGAGGCGAAGAGGCGGCGGACGCCTCGTCCACGACGATGCGCTCCACATTCGGATCCTCCCCGATCTCCACGCGAATCGGAGCCTCCAGCACCGGTTCCTCCGCGCCGTTGATCTCATCAACAGCGTCCAAAACCAGCTGAACGATCTTCTCCGTCTCCTTCGCGGGATCGATGAAGACCGCCATCGACAGCGCCGTGTGCACCTTCCAGCCCTGCTCCATCAGCATCGACGGCCACATGCGGTCGCGCACACGCAGTGACTCTTCCGCCACATAGGCCTCGTCGTCCGTCAGAACCGCCACCAGGAGACGGCCGGGCACCTCCGGGTGACCGATCGCCAACGGAATCCTCATGCCGCCGGAAATACCGACGTTCGGCACCACTTCCAGACCCATGCCATACAGGCGGTCGGCCAGGTCGATGAGCAAACGATCCGGTTCACCTTCCAGCGTCGGCCAGGAATCCAAGCCCTGACCCGACTGCCCCTCCGCGATCTCCAGAAGATCCACCAGCATCTGAGCGCCCTGAGCGGACAGACGCGAACGATCAATCTCCGAGGCACGGATCGACGAAATCACCGTGAGATCGCCGCGAACCGCACGCAGGACATCCGCCATCGCATGCACGCCGTGCGCCGAGGAGAACACCCCAAAATCGTGCAGCACACGCCCGTGAGGGGTCTTCGCAAAACCGGTCGCAATGATGACGCGGTCACGGCTCACCCCGCGCGCGCTCTGCGGATCGGCCACAACAAAGGGCTCCAACGCCGTCGGATCAAAGAAGGACGCCAATCCCGGCTCCTCCAGCGCCGTGCGCGCCAGATGCTGACGAATACGCTCCGCATGACGCTCATTGAGGGCGATCACCGCAAGAGAACGCTCCGGTTCGTAGACCGCATGCTCGACCACGGCCTCGACCACGGCCTCCACTTCCGCACTCGTGGACTCCACCGCGGCAGAACCCGGAGTGGGCATTCCGCGCCCCTCCGTCCACAGGGCGGTCACCGGAGCGACCGCCGCCGTCCACGGAACCGGAACCCCGGTGTGATCCACGCGGTAGCGCGCCAGGAGAAGAGCCACCTGATCGTTGAGACGCGACGGGCGCACCTCCAGGCGGGCGTGCGGGAGCACGGCCGCCAACTGCGCGGCAGCGCCCTCCTCATCAACCGACAGGTCGGCAATCACCAGTACCTGGTGAGCACGGGCAATGATCGGCACCAGCTCTGCCAGCGGCAAACCATTGACATCATCAATAATCAGCAGGTCAATATCGCGTCCCTGCGGCACCAAAAGCGGCACCAGCGTGGGCACCGTCAAGACCACCGGCAGCACATCCCACGTCAAGGGGAACTGTGAGAACAGGGAGAGCGCCGAATGGCCGTCCTGAATAGCCAACTCCAGGGCACGCTGCTCATCCGGCGAAGTCGCCAGGGCGTGCTGACGCAGACGACGCAACTGCTGAATGGCCTGAGGCGTCAGCGAGGCCACCTGCTCGCGATCCAGCTCCCGGCCATCGGCCAAAATCTGTTCCAAGCCAGCCGGATCAAAACCGCCCAGTCGCGGTTCACTGGCCAGCATGACACCCAGGATGGACGCCCACCACGCCAAATCCAGTTCGGCATCGACCTCGTGGTGCGTCACATGACGGCTGCGCAGGTCACGCATGAGAGCATCCAGCCCCAGATCCTTGAGGTCTTTGAGAACTGCAACGCGACGCGGCAGCTCATAGCCGCCCTCGGGGTCAGCAGCCAAACGTTCAAACAGGCGCGACACTTCCGCGACATTCGCCCCCGCCAAATCCGAGTGAGCCGTCGAGAACATGGGCGCCAGGCGATCCAGGTCATCGCGCACCGAGGCGGCCAGTGCCACCAGGTCATCCAGACGCTGCGGAAGGGTCGGCCACCCGTCCGAATCGCAGTGCTGGCGCCACACATCGCGACGTTCCTGGACGTGCAGCAGCGAACGATGCAGGTCTTCTACGTGCACTCCGGGACGCACCATGTCCTGAGCCTGCTTCACCAGGCGCACGCGCTGCGAGCGCGGCATCGCAATCCCGTGCTCCTTGCGCCATTTCTGCGAGGCCGTCGCAATGACCATATCCGCGGCGGAACGCTCAAAAATCCGGGGTTTGAAGACATCGAGGACATCTCGCACGCCTTCAAACATCGCCAGCTGCGCTTCCCAGCCCTCCAGGGTCGAAGCCGGAGTAATTCCCGTTTCCCCAGCGACTGCCGCCATATCCATGCGCATCTGCGGCAGGCTCTCCTGGGCGAGGCGCTGGACGCGTTCCAGGACGTCACCGACCTGGTCGGCAGCATTGATGACGATGCCCTTCCACGCGGCGTGTTCACTCACGCGAGAGAACATGCCCAGGTCAGCCGCCTCGTGCAGGAGGGCGCGCGCACGCGCCCCCTGATCGGAGGCAATATCCAAAAGCACGTCTTCCGTGAAACGCACGCGGGTTCGCGGGCTCGGGTGAGCGCTCGTCAGATCGGTGAGCACCTGGAGCGCATGGAAGGCACTCACGCCAAACTGACGGAAGGGGCGGTGCAGGTACGTGGTGTAGGAGGACAGGGTCTCGCGAATGTCGCTGAGGTGGGCGCGCATGGCCGACACCTCTCCCTGATCAACGACAGCAGTGGTGTCTTCCATGGCCTGCAGAATCCGGTCACTCAGGTTCTGGCCATTCGCGTGGGTTCCGTCAATGCGGATCGCGATTTCGTCCACACCCAGTTCGCGCAGGCGCTTTTCCGCGCGCGCGGTGCGCGACGGCGATCCGGCGATATGGAGGGTACGGCGGCCATTGGCCGCACTGTCTGCGATCACTGCGGCAACCAGAGCCGCATCGTCGGCTCCGTGGGGTGCATCAATGAGCAGGGAACGCCCGGCGGCCACGGCTTCGACGATATCCTGCTGGCGGGGAGTCAGGTCGCCGACTCCGCGTTCCTTCCAGGGGTCACGATCGGCACCATTCCCCTCGGGCAGGGCGTCGGTCAGGCTCCGGTGGGCGGCCACGTCGCCGGCAAGCGCACGAACGACTCGGCTTTTCATCAGCTGCTCGGGGTGGTCGAGTTCGCGCAGGAGTGTACTTGCGGGGTGTTCAAAAATCCCCAGGAGGAGTTCTTCGCGTAGATCAAAACCGTCGAGCACTCCGCAGCTTTCTTTGATTTCCGCGAGCGCCGTTGAGGCGGAGAACCCGTGTGCGGCAGAGGCGCGTCGCACCAGGGCATCGACGTCCAGAACGATTCCGTGGCTGCTCAGGGCACGTTCCAGCAGGGGCGCGCACGTCGTTCCGTGGCGCAGGGTAATAACGACGTCGCTTCCTTCGTCGTGCAGGTCGATGGGACGCAGGAACACCGGGGATCCGAGGCGTTCCTCGCCGTCAGTCCACTGGGCGTGGCCGATGGCGATGTGGATGGTGGCGACCCCGTGGCGGGAGGCCAGTTCGTCTGCGCGCATGATGACGGCTCGCGCGCGTTCCACGGAACGCTTGTGGGCGCTGGGTTCTCTCACGAGGTTGGAGAGTTTCGTGGGGCGCCCGGCGTAGAGCTGGGCGAGGCCACCGGGATGAGCCTGGCTGATGGTCAGACGCGGGGCGTCCTCACCCCTGTCGGTAGCCGTCAGGGACATGAGGTCACTGCGCCACTGCTCCATGACCCGGTCGCTGGGAGCAACCGTGGTCTCCGCAGGAGCCTGGGCGTCACGTTCGGCGTCGTGATCATCGTGCGAAAGACGAGAGAAGAAATGTGCAGCCACGTTTCCACGGTAGTGGGAAAGAGGCTCCGCTTCACGCAAGGAACGCCGCGAGCGCACGGATTGGCCTGTGTCCTCCTTCTCGTTCACGAGGCGCCCAATCAGTCGCGCTCACATATGCCGCATGGCCTGGCTCGGGAAGGAAAGCGGCGAGCGGAACGTCGGAGCACCTCATCACTCAGTCGCACTATGCGGACAGGCTGGGCAGTGGGATGCACCTTTCATAGACTCGTGGCATGACGAATACTGCCACGCATGCCGCTGAGCGTTTGGCCCCTCTGTACGACCTGGCTGAACGGGCATCGATTAGTCCTGAGCACGTCATTCCCTACGGATTCGACGTCGCCAAAATCGACCTTGCTGCACTGCAGGAGGACGCTCCACAGCGCGCGAAGTACGTGGTGGTCACCGCGATCAGTCCCACGCCCTACGGCGAAGGAAAGACGACGACCGCGATCGGCCTAGTTCAGGGCATGGCACTGCAGGGTGCGCGCGCAACGTTGACTATTCGACAGCCGTCCATGGGGCCAACTTTTGGCGTCAAGGGGGGCGCCGCGGGGAACGGCCTGAGCCAAGTTCTCCCCGATGAGCGCATGAACCTACACCTCACGGGCGATTTTCATGCGATCACCGCAGCTCACAACCTCCTGTCGGCCATTGTGGACAACCACCTGCACCACGGGAACGAGCTGGGGATCAACGAAAAGACCATCACCTGGCCGCGCGTGATGGATGTCAACGACCGAAGCCTCCGTCACGTGGTGACCGGGCTGGGCGGGGCGATTGACGGGGTGACGCGCCAGTCCTCCTTCGATATCACGGCGGCCAGCGAGGTCATGGTCATCATGTCTCTGGCGACAAGTTACGCGGATTTGCGCGAGCGCCTGGGGCGGATCGTCATCGGTCGAAGCTACGACGGCCGCTACGTGACCGCCGAGGATCTGGGCGCTGCGGGCGCAATGGCGGCTCTCCTGCGCGACGCGCTCTCCCCGAATCTGCTGCGCACCACGGAAAACACTCCGGTTCTCGTACACACCGGCCCCTTCGGGAATATTGCGACTGGCTGCTCGTCGGTGATTGCGGATCGCCTGGCGGCACAGGGCAGTGACTACGTGGTCACGGAAGCCGGTTTTGGCGCCGACATGGGGGCGGAACGCTTCTTCAATTTCAAGTGTGCGGTCAGTGGAATGCGTCCCCACGCAGCTGTTCTCGTGGTGACCGTGCGCGCGCTCAAGGCTCACTCGGGGCTGTATCGCCTGGCTGCCGGGAAGGCTCTTCCCGACGAGATGCTGGTGGAAAAGCCCGAGGATGTGCGCGCGGGAGCCGCGAACCTGCTCAAGCACATTGAGATTGTCCGAACCTTCGGCATGGAGCCGGTGGTGGCGATCAACGTGTTCCCGACGGATCACGAATCGGAGCTGGAAGAGATCGAAGCGATTGCGCGCGAGGCGGAGGTTCGGGTTGCCCGTTCCCTGGGGGTTGTGCGGGGCGGAGAGGGCTGCCGCGAGTTGGCCGATGCCGTGATGGATGCCTGCGAGGCCAGCGCTTCGGGTTCCCCCGCTCGTCCCATCTACGCGGATGAGGATTCTCTACGGACGAAGATTGAGAAGGTGGCTGCCATGTATGGAGCGGCCGGCGTGGAGTACGTTCCCGCGGCTCAGAAGCGTCTGGCCGAGTACGAAGAGGCCGGTTTTGGTTCTTTGAAGGTCGTGGTCGCGAAGACTCCGATGTCTTTGAGTGCCGATCCGACTCTGAAGGGCGCTCCCACCGGGTGGACTCTTCCGGTTCGCGAGGTACGTCTGGCGGCGGGGGCAGGGTATGTGTACGCGATCTGCGGCACCCTGTCGACAATGCCCGGCCTGTCGAAGCATCCCGCTGCGGAGCGGATTGATATCGAAACTTCGACGGGAACGATCGTCGGGGTGCGCTAGTCCCCTTCATCGCAGTTTGAGCCTGTGGGGCTGAGACAATGAGCGTCGTCTCAGCCCCACAGGCATTTCACTTCTCTCAGGTTTCCCACCCCTTCTCGCACTTTCGCATCTTCCTCACGGGAGAAGTACCCACCGGGGTCCGCGACCTGAAGCGTGGGAGAAGTGGGAGCAGGAAGGTCGCGACCTGCTCACTGAGCGAGTAGTCCTTCTTCAGTTTTCTTTCCAGGCCCGAACGGCTGCGCGTTCTGCCGGCATGAAGGAGCGGAAGCGGCCGAGGAAGGCTCGGAAGTCGTCGACCTCAGCCGCCTCGGGGGCGCACACATTGACATCCGCTCCGGCAAAGACCTCGGTGTCCAGAAAGTCGGGGAAGGACTTTCCCTGTCCTTCACGCAGGTAAGCGGCGAGAACCGCCATACCCCATGCACCGCCTTCGGGTGCTTCTGCGGGCACGGCAACCGGGGTTTCAATGGCGGCTACCAGAAGTTTCTGCGCGACCAGGGGTGTGGTGAAGACACCCCCGTGTGCCAGCATCTGCTGGACGTGGACGTCTTCGGCTGCAAGTACGTCCATGCCGATGCGCAGGGCAGCGAGGCTGCCGCGCACACGCGCACGTTCCGTTCGGCGCGCACTCAGCACCGACCGATATATCTCCGATCCCCTTCAATGCATATCCCCGGGGCTGCGAACCATCGCAGCCCCGGGGATACATTCAACGAGAAACAAGCTCTCAGAGAGCCTCCACCGCAGACACGGTGACGGGAACATTGCCCGCAACAGCCTTGGAATAGGGGCAGAGTTGATGCGTGCGTTCCACCAGCTTCTGCGCCTCATCCAGGGGCAGACCGGGGATCAGAACACGAATATCAACCACGATGGCGAAAGATTCACCTTCGGGTCCCAGCCCGACACTGATCGCCACTTCGGATCCCGAGACATCAGCACCGGTTTCCTTCGCAGCCAGCCCCAGGGCGCCCTGGAAGCACGCTCCGTAGCCCATAGCAAACAGCTGTTCGGGGTTCGCTCCCCCACCCGGGCCACCCAAAGCCTGCGGCATGCGCATGTCCAGGGTCAGATCCGGGTCAGTGGATACCGCCTGACCTGCACGACCACCGGTCGTGCGAGCGTGAGCGGTGTACACAATTGCAGAAGGTGTCTTTTCCATGGAGCTATCGCACCACCTCGTCAATGAGGCCGCAAGAGGAAGGGGCAGGATATTACTCTCCCCACATTCACCACGCAGGAATCCCACTCCACAACACCCGAGCACGCGGCACACGTACACACAGATCACCGCAAAGACTGACGCGAGCACACACACAGATCCTCTCTTTCAGAATTCACAGATGTGCATTTACTCATCTTTGACCTGATTGTTTGTTCTTCTCCACCTGGGCTACTGTGGGAACTAAGCCTCAACCCAGGTCATGCTGGGCACCTTTCGTCTACAAAGGAGACAATTAATGTCGGGCTCCATCGAACAGCACGGGATCGATCTCGTCCCTTCAACCGAACGTCACGGAAAACCTTCCGGACTCTTCTTCCTCTGGGCTGGAACCACAATCAACATCTTCACGCTGTCCTACGGCGCCATGTTGGTTATTGTGTTCCACCTTTCGTTTTTCCAGGCAGTAGCAGCAATCATCCTGGGCAACCTCCTGTCCTACCCGCTGCTGAGCCTGACCACCATCCAGGGCCCCCTGACCGGAACCACGAATATCACCATTTCTCGAGCCTTCTTCGGGTGGGCAGGTGCCCGTATTAACGGCTTCCTGTCCTGGGTGATGTACGTCGGCTTCGAAGCCGGTGGCCTCGTCCTCATCTACTACGCAACGAAGGCACTGCTTGACTCCGTGGGCATCTCCATCGGAAGCGGCACCGGAATTGCCCTCATCATCGGACTGGGTGCCATCCAGGCACTCATCCCCTTCTTCGGGCACACCCTGCTGATGGAAGCACAGAAGTACGCTTCCATCATCTTCACCCTGCTCTTCATTGCCCTGGCCGTCGCAATCTTCCCCAAGACCGACATCGCCTCCTCGCAGGCAGACTTCTCGCTCTTCTCTTTCATTTCCGCCACCGGCCTGGTCATGGTCTCCGGCGGTTTCTCCTGGGCACCTTCGGGCGCCGACTTCTCCCGCTACCTTCCGGTGAACACCTCCCGTTGGGCAGTGGGTCTATGGTCGGCTCTCGGCGGGTTCGTCCCCTACGTCCTTCTGCAGGTCTTCGGTGCCGCTATGGCAACCGTAGCCGTCGGCCCGGACGTGGATGTCACCAATCCGCTGGCAGTTCCCACGGTTCTACCCCCGGCATTCACCGTCCCGTTCTTCCTGCTGACCATCTTTGGTCTGATCATTCAGAACGCCACCAACCTGTACTCCTCAAGCCTCAACCTGCTGACAGCCGGCATTCGCGCCCCGCGCATGATGGTCGTCATCTCGGACTCGATCCTGACGATCATCATCACGATCATCGCGGTGTCGCAGTCCAGCTTCTATGACCTCCTCAAGGTCTTCCTGGCATCCCTCGGCATTTGGCTCGCCCCCTGGTGCGCCATCAACCTCTTCGACTTCCTCATGCGTCGCGGACGTTACAACCTGGATGAGCTCCGCGAAAACGCCCCCGGCAGCAAGCCCTTCGACGGGGCGGGATTCTTCTCCCTGATCGCCGGCATGGTTGTCGCCTACCTGTTCTCGAACTCCGGATACTTCGTCGGCCCCCTGGCAGCTCTCCTCTCACCGGAGAACCCCGCCTTTGCCCCCGACCTGAGCGTCGCCGCCGGCTTCATCACCTCCGCAGTTCTCTACTCTCTGACTCACCTGCGTCTCGTAAGGACTTCCACCCATGCTTAATCGCCACCTCCTGGATGTCGGCTACGGCCGTGCGCACGCCGACACCATCATCGAAAATGGCCGCCTAGTGAACGTCCTCACCGGCGAAATCTACCCGGCTGACATCGCCATCGCCGACGGACGCGTTGCCGCCGTCGGAGATGTCTCCGCTCAGCGCGGCCCGGACACCGAGATCATTGACGCCGCCGGCAAACTGCTGACCCCCGGCCTCATTGACGGACACCTGCACATCGAGTGTTCCAAGCTGTCGGTGACCATGTTCGCCGACCTCGTGTCCCGCTACGGCACCACCTCCGTTGTTTCCGGCCTCGACCAGATCCTGGTGGTCGCAGGAATCGACGGCGTCAAAGAATTCCTCGCCGAGGCAGCTCACAGCCCCATGCGTATCTGGTGGGGCGCCCCCGCGAAAGCTCCCTACACGGTTCCCGAGTCGAACGTGGGACACCGTTTCGCCGTGGAAGAGCACAAGATCGCTCAGCAGATGCCCGAGTGCGTGGGCCTGTGGGAAACCGTCCAGGAATTCGTGGAATACGGGGATGAAGAAGCCCTCACCGCCATGGAACTGGGCGCCCAAAACCGCCTGCAGCCTTTCGGATGTGCTCCCCTGGTGGACGCCCGTCGAGTTGCCGGCTACGCGGCCTCCGGTGTGGCTCTGTGCCACGAGTCCTACTCTCCGGAAGAGGAACTCGAAAAGATGCGTAACGGCATTAACATCCTCATCCGCGAGTCGACCGCAGCCCCCATGCTGAACGACAACATCAAGCTGGTCACCGAAATGGGTGCCCCCAGCCACCGCGTGGGCTTCTGCACCGACGACGTCACCGCCTCGGACATCCTCGGACGCGGCCACCTCGACTACGTGGTGCGCCTGGCCGTTGAGAAGGGCGTGTCCCCGATGGAAGCCGTCCAGATGGCCACCATCAACACCGCCCGAATGTTCCGCCTGGATCATCTGATCGGCTGCATCGCCCCCGGACGTTTCGCCGACATCCTCATGGTCGATTCCCTGGAGGACTTCCGCCCGTCCGTCGTCATTTCCGGCGGCCGCATCGTGGCTCGCGACGGCAAGTCCGTGGCCGCTCCGCAGGCTCCCGAACGCTCCGCCGCGCTGCTCGATACCTTCCGCCTGGCTCCGGTTTCCGCCGAGCGCCTGGCCGTCGCAGCTCCCGGCGCTTCCGAAGCCACGGTGCGCGCGATCGTCCTGTCGAAGGGCGTCGCTTTCAAGCGCGACGGCGCCCAGGTGACCCTGCCCGTCGTCAACGACGTGGTTCAGGTGGACACCGCCCAGGACACCATCATGGTGACGGTTGCCGAACGCTACGGAAAGACCGACAACCTGCCGGTGGCCTTCATCCAGGGCTTCAACCTGAAGGAAGGCGCAATCGCCACCTCGTCCGCTCCCGATGACAACAACATCGTGTGCGCGGGAACGAACAGCGAGGACATGGCCGTGGCCATTAACCGCGTCGTCGAACTCGGCGGCGGCCAGGTCATCGTGAAGAACGGTGAAATCCTGGGTGAGCTTCCCCTGCCGATCGGCGGCATCGTCGCCGACTACACGGCAGAGGATATGTCCCAGCGTGAGGAACGCATGGACGCCATTGTCCGCGACGAGCTGGGATCGGATCTCGCATCCGCTTTCACTCAGCTGTTCTTCCTGTCGATCACCGCAATCCCGGATTGGGCGATCACCGACCTCGGCCTCATCGACTGCATCGATTTTGTGGTTGTTGACCCGGTGGTCTCCTCCCACTGATCCCTCCCCCATTGACGAGGCGACCGACCGTCACGCTCTTCGCTCCCGCGCGCACGTTCCTCCGACGAAAAAGGGGGAACGCACGCGGGAAGCAGAAAGCGAAAGGCGTGCGTCGCCTCGCCAATCGGGAATACGATCACTTCAATCGTTCTTTTTCTGCTTCTTCACTGATGAAAGGCACCGACTATGGCGCACGAAAAATTCATTGAGACTCTGCCCAAGGTGGAACTCCACCTGCACATTGAGGGCACCCTGGAACCCGACCTCAAGTTTGCTCTGGCGGAACGCAACGGCATCACCCTGGCGCACTCCACCTACGAGGAAGTCAAGGCTTCCTACACCTTCGACGACCTCGCGTCCTTCCTGGCCGCCTACTACGACGGCATGAACGTTCTGCGCACCTCGGAGGACTTCTACGATCTGGCGATGGCCTACTACCGGAAGGCCGCCGCGGACAACGTGCGCTACGCGGAAATCTTCTTCGACCCGCAGGCTCACACCTCGCGAGGCGTTTCTTTCCACACGGTGATTTCCGGCCTGCGTCGCGCCCAGCTGGAAGCCGAGCATACCCTCAACGTCTCCTCCGGTTTCATCATGTGCTTCCTGCGTGACTTCCAGGCGGAATACGCAATGGCCACGCTTCTGGAATCCCTCCCCTACAAGGAATGGATCATTGGTGTCGGCCTGGATTCGGACGAAACGGGCAACCCGCCGGCCAAGTTCGCCGCGGTCTTTGCGCGCGCACGCCAGGAAGGCTACCAGCTGACCATGCACTGCGATGTGGACATCGAAAACTCGATTGAACACATTCGTCAGGCCGTTGAGGACATCAAGGTATCCCGTGTGGATCACGGAACGAACGTCCTGGAGAACCCCGCCCTGGTGGACTACCTGGTGGAGCACCGCCTGGGTCTGACCTCGTGCCCCATTTCGAACACCTGGGTGGCGAAGAGCGGCAATAAGTCGAAGGTGGATCTGCTGCAGGAGCTGGATTCTCGCGGCGTCCTGGTAACGGTGAACTCCGATGATCCGGCATACTTTGGCGGCTACATGAACGACAACTTCCAGCTGGTGGCCGACGAAGGTGGCGTGGACGAGGCCTTCCTCGCACGTTTGACTCTGAACGCCGTGGAAATTTCCTGGGCACCGCTCACGCTCAAGACGCGCATCCGCGAAGAAGTCCGCGCACTGATCGGCTGATGAGTCCATCTTTCTGAACACAGCTCAGCTACTCCGACGCTGAGGGGGGCGAGGCCATAAAGGCCTCGCCCCCCTCACAACATACGTCTGTTCATTCTTCTCTGAGCGCCTGCACAAGCCCCTGCAACTCTTCACGTTCAAGGCGTTGGAAAATTCCTCGGTCGTCAATTTTGGGACCTCTTTTACCGCTTCGAGCACGGATACGACCAATAGCTTCCCAGGTCTTGTTTGGAAACAGATCGTATGTATCTAAAAGAAAGTCATCGGGACTCATATATCGCAGTTCTCCAGGAAGAAGTTCCGCTGGGAAATCCTTGAGATTGCGCGTCACAATTACGTCTGCTCGCCCCAGCAACGCCGCAGTCACCACGTGCACATCATCCGGATCCGGAAGCTGCGGCAGCGATGCGACTACTTCAGGTGGAATCATCAGCTTGGCATCTGGAAAGGCTCTATTCATCTGATCGAGAAGGCGTTCCAGGCGACCCTCAATATGTTCCGGCGAGAGGTCCTTCTTGTGCCATAAATCAGCGAGAACTCTCCGCAATTCTTCTTCAATTCGATTACTCCATACGGGACGGTAGGCCTGCGATGCGGCGAGTTCCAACAGAAGATCACGTAAAAAGCTCGGCACAAGAACACAGGTATCCAGGAGCGCCGAAAACATTAGCGGCCTCGCCCGTGGCGCGCAGCGTCAAGCGCTTGCGAGATCTCCTCATTGCTGAACTCGTAGTCACCCATTTCCGCGCCCTCAAGCGCCATATCGTGAAGCGCCGAGAATGCTACCTGCTTCTGACGTTGCTGGTATTCGAGGACATCAACCAAACGTACTCGTCGGTGTCGGTTGGGCTTGTCAAAAGGAATATGACCCTCTTCCAGTAAACGCACAAGCGTTGGTCGAGAGACACCGAGGAGATCCGCAGCTTCCTGTGTCGTCAAGATCAGTTGCTGAGGCACGACGGATACAGCCATCCCCTGAGACATTGCTTGCGCAACATGAGCAAGCATCTGAGCCATTTCTTCACTCAGTTCGAACGTCAAGTTCCCAACGGTGAGAGAGGGGGTCATCTCAGGTAGAGACAGCTCTTGCACCATCTCAGAAAAACGACCATCGACCGCTTCGGAGGGCAAATAGGTTTTCGAAGAAATAGCAGGCACGATACACCACACAGAACAAATTTTCGTTTTGTTCGTTTTAGGCTATCTCGGCTGCTCCACTCAGACAAGAGGAAAAACGGCAAAATACAGAAGAAAATCTCATTCACTCACCAACTAGGCGGGAAGAACAGGGAGCTCCCACTGTTGCGCGCGTTCGAGGTCTGCGTGGGTGTCGATATCGCGTACCCAGCGCACGGGAACCTCGCACTCCATCATCCGCATCCTCTTGAGCAAACGCTTCATAGAGGTGTTCACCAAATCCTCAGCGGGGATGGCCAGAACCTTTTCACAGTCGAAAACTCCCACCACGTTCTGACGCTCCCCCTCGGCCACGGCGATCACCGCATCGGCATCGGCAGAGCGTTCCAGCGCCTCGACCAGCAGAGGCACACACAGCGGAGCAAAGGGAGCATCCACGGGTACCAGCCCCACCCAACCCGACCGTACGCCTCGTCTCTCACGCAGCGCTTCCACACCCGCACGGAAACCCGCAGCCGGCCCACTGCGCGGCGGATCCTCCATCACCGCACAAGCCTCGTGTCCCCTCCGCATCGACGCATCGGAGGGCAGAACCACCTCGTCGGGAGCAACCACCACCACGGGAATCCCCTCGGGAATCAGCGCGAGCTGCCACTCCAGAGAGCGCCGACCACCCACGAGGATGTCGCTCTTGAGAGCGCCACCCATGCGCTCACCTCGACCACCAGCCAGGATGACGACCCCGGCAAGCTCGCGTTCCTCCCCCACGGCATTCCCTCTCGTCCTCGGCACGAGGCGGGTGGCGCCTCGCGCCGCCTCCCCACGTTTTCTTCGTCGCTCTCCTTGGCGTCAGGCTCACCCGCATGCCCGCGTTCTCGCGCACCCACGTTCTGCCGATCCCGCGTTCCCCCGCGCCTGCGCAAACTTTGTCGCTCACACGTCAGCGAAACGGGTTCTGAACCGGAGTTACGCGTTGTCGGGACGCGTCCAGGTTCCCGAACGCCCCCCATTCTTTTCCATGACGTAACACTCGCGAATAGTCACGAGCTTATCCACGCCCTTGACCATATCCACCAACGTCAGCGCCGCCACGGTGACCGAGGTCAGCGCTTCCATCTCGATTCCCGTCCGGTCGGCGGTGCGCACGGTCGAGACGATCTCCACGCCATCCTCTGCCAGTTCGATATCGACCTGGCAGAAATGCACGGCAATCGGATGCGCCAGCGGCAACAGCTCCGGGGTTTTCTTCGCAGCGGCAATCCCCGCGATTCGCGCAACCGCGAGCGCATCGCCCTTGGGGACATTTCCGTCGCGCAGAGCCTCCATGATGGGGGCGGAGCACTGGACGAATCCTCGTGCGCGCGCTTCGCGCACGGTCGGGGTTTTCGCGGTGATGTCGACCATGTGGGCCTGTCCGCGCTCGTTGAGGTGGGTGAGCTGAGTCATCGGTCTTCTTTCGGTGTCATTCGAGGGTTTCGTCGGAGACGTGTCACGGGGTTCCTCCAATCGGCGGTCACCTGATTGGCGAGGCACCGCCCAGTGGCGCGTATCCCCCGGGTTTTGCGCGCCTCCGTTGGTCGCGGAGGCGCGCGTTTCTCCCTAGACGCGGATGGCGGTGAGCACCGACCAGGGTGCCACCTCCGTGACCTCTTCGGGAACGATCAGCAGGGCGTTCACCGAGTGCAGTGAAGCCACGAAGTGGGAGCGCGACCCGAGGCGGTGCGTGAGAGTGGCCAGAGGTGTTTCTCCCGCCTGATCCACCTCGTCAATGTGGACGGGGACTTCAGGTCTCCTTCCGCGACGTGCAGGTTGCTCCCGTCCCCGTGGTGACCAGCCCCGAATGGTCGGGTTCGGAACACGGAGGCCGCCGCTACACGGCATTCAGCCAGAACGTGGAATACAAGAAGCCGTGGCACACCCTGACCGGCCGCATGCACTACTACCTGGATCACGACTGGATGCTGGCCATGGGTGAAGCTCTGCCGGTGTTCCGTCCCCCGTTGGACATGCATCACCTGTACGGGGAAGCCGCTCCGGGTACTGTCCTCAGTGACGGCCGCGGTCAGACCGAGGTCGCCGTTCGCTACCTCACCCCGCACAACAAGTGGTCGATCCACTCCCAGTACTTCGACAACCTCTACATGCTGTCCCTGGGTCGCGGTGGTCAGACCGTGTGGATGTCCCCGCAGGACGCGGAAAAGATCGGGGTGCGTGACAACGACTGGATCGAAGCCCACAACCGTAACGGTGTGGTCAGCGCACGCGCGGTGGTCTCGCACCGCATGCCCGAAGGCACCGTCTACATGCATCACGCACAGGAGCGCGTGGCGAACACTCCGCTGAACGAGTCCACGGGCAAGCGCGGCGGAACCCACAACTCTCTGACGCGTATTTTCTTGAAGCCCTCGCACCTGATCGGCGGCTACGGGCAGTTCTCCTATGCGTTCAACTACGTCGGTCCGACGGGTAACCAGCGCGATGAAGTGACCTTTATTCGCCGCCGCAGCCAGAACGTCGAGTTCTGAGACACCACGACAGAGAAGGGACAACGTCATGAAGGTTATGAGCCAAATTGTCATGGTGATGAACTTGGACAAGTGCATCGGCTGCCACACGTGTTCGGTGACCTGTAAGCAGGCATGGACGAACCGTGAAGGAACCGAGTACATCTGGTTCAACAACGTGGAAACCCGCCCCGGCGTGGGCTACCCCCGCGGTTGGGAAGATCAGGAGAAGTGGAAGGGCGGCTGGACGCTCACCCGTTCGGGCAAGCTCGTTCCGCGAGGCGGTGGCCGCCTGAAGAAGTTGGCGAACATTTTCGCCAACCCCGATATGCCGACGATCGAGGACTACTACGAGCCGTGGACCTACGACTACGATCGCCTGCTGTCGGCTCCGGCAGATGCGAAGACCGTGCCGACGGCACGCGCCCGTTCGCAGATGACCGGCGAGACCATGGACACCATCGAGTGGGGTCCGAACTGGGACGATAACTTGGGTGGCTCCCTGGAGACCATGCAGGAAGACCCCACCCTGGCCAAGATGACGCAGATGGTGCAGACGAGCATCGAAGAAGCCTTCATGTTCTACCTGCCGCGTATCTGCAACCACTGCCTGAACCCCACGTGCGTGACGGCCTGCCCGTCCGGCGCCATGTACAAGCGCAGTGAAGACGGCATCGTCCTGGTCGACCAGGATGCGTGCCGCGGCTGGCGCATGTGTGTTTCCGGCTGCCCCTACAAGAAGGTCTACTTCAACCACGCTTCCGGCAAGGCCGAAAAGTGCACGCTGTGCTACCCGCGTATTGAGGTGGGCGAGCCGACGATCTGTTCGGAAACCTGCGTGGGACGCCTGCGTTACCTCGGCGTTATCCTCTACGATGCCGACCGCGTAACCGAGGCCGCCTCTACTCCGGACGAGAAGGATCTGTACTACGCGCACCGCGACATCATCTTGGATCCGCACGATCCGGCAGTCGTCGAGGCAGCCTATGCCGGTGGCGTTCCGCGTTCCTTCGTCGAGGCAGCGCAGAAGTCTCCAGCCTACAAGCTGATCGTGGACTACCGCCTGGCGCTCCCGCTGCACCCCGAGTTCCGTACTCTGCCGATGGTGTGGTACGTGCCGCCGCTGTCTCCCGTTGTGGACGCCGTGACGGCTTCGGGCGCTGACGGAGAGAACCACAAGATCCTGCTGACCGCACTGTCGACCATGCGTATTCCCCTGGAGTACCTGGCGGGTCTGTTTACCGCGGGCGACACCCGTCCCGTGGAGCTGTCCCTGCGTCGTCTGGCAGCCATGCGTTCCTACATGCGCGACGTCAACATGGGAACCCCCGTTGATCCGTCGATCCCCGCAGCAGTGGGGATGAGCGAAGACGAGATCCTGGAAATGTACCGTCTGCTGTCGATCGCCAAGTACGAGGATCGCTACGTCATCCCGACGTCTCATCCGGAAGAAATGCGCACTCCGACTCCGTACCTGTGCCCCGTGGGTGAGGGTTCGGATTCGAGCGGCTGCGGCACTCCGAAGACCGGGAAGATCCCGGTGTCGATCGGAAGGCGCCCCGAGTGACCATCACGTTCTCTTCTCCCGGGGAAGGCGAGGCAGCGCCTCGTCGGAAGCGTCGTCTCCCGACGTTCCTGACGACGCGCGCCCCCGCACCCGAGGTGACGACCAGCGCGCACACCCTTCAGCAGCGTTCCACGGTTTTCCTGGCGGCAGCTGCTCTCCTGGACTATCCGGGGGAGAACTGGCCCGAGGTGCTGGACGCCGTTGAGGAGGCGCTCTCATCTCTTCCCGAGGCGAGCGCCACCCCCCTCGCGTCCTTCATTTCGTGGGCGCGTGCAACCGGCCAGCGCGCGGTTGAGGAAACCTACGTGGAGACCTTCGATCAGAAGCGTCGCTGCTGCTTGGAGCTCACCTACTACGCGACGGGAGATACTCGCCAGCGCGGGATTGCCCTGACGATTGTCCGCGACATGTACGCGGCTGTCGGATGGGAGCCGACAGGCGATCATCTTCCGGACTATCTTCCCTACGTTCTCGAGTTGGCCGCTCAGTGCGAAGGCGAGTCCTACGAGCTCGTGGAGTCGATGATTGCCAGCCACCGCGAGGGTGTGGAGATCCTCCACGCATCGCTCAATAGCTTGCAGTCTCCCTGGGGGAACGTCGTTGCCGCCGTGCGCGTCGTCCTCCCCGAGGTGGATGACGAAACTTTCGCCAAGATGAATGCGCTGATCCGTCAAGGGCCTCCCAATGAGCTCGTCGGATTGAGCGAAAAAATGGATCTCCCCTGGCCGGTTTCTCTGGACGAGTCCATGCCTGTTTCTACTTCTCCCTCTAATGATCAGGAGCACCCGCAATGAGTCTTTTCCTGTGGGGTGTTCTCCCCTACATTTCGTTCACTCTGCTGATCGGCGGCCTCGTGTGGCGTTGGCGCACCGACCAGTACGGGTGGACGTCGCGTTCAAGCCAGCTGAATGAGGGACGCATTCTGCGCGCCGCCTCTCCCCTGTTCCACTTTGGAATTCTCATGGTGGCCGGCGGTCACGTCATGGGTTTGGCAATTCCCGCTGAGGTCACCACGGCGATGGGCGTGAGCGAGCACAACTATCACCTGCTGGCAACGGTCGGTGGCACACTGGCTGCGGTGATGACGGTGGTGGGTCTGCTGGGCCTTCTCTACCGTCGTATCGTCAACAAGTCGGTGCGTTTGGCCACCACCCGCAATGACATGGTGATGTACGCGATGCTGACCGTCGTCATTGCCCTGGGCACAATCGCAACCGTGACCACGCAGATTTTCGGCAAGCCGCACGGCTACAACTACCGCGAGACCATCTCGATTTGGTTCCGTTCAGTGTTCATGTTCCAGCCGAATATTGATGTGATGGCCGATGTCCCCATGCAGTACAAGCTGCACATTGTGTCGGGGCTTCTGTTGTTCGCCATTTGGCCGTTTACGCGCCTGGTGCACGTGCTTTCCGCTCCGGTGGGGTACGTGGCGCGTCCGTCGATCGTCTACCGTTCTCGCGCGGCATCGACGTCAACGGCAACGCCTCGCGCGGGCTGGGCTCCGGTGGGTAAGGGCGAGCGCGCTCGCTCTATTCGCCCCGACGACCCGTCCTCGCGTTCGTCACGCGCACGCGGACATGGTGCCTGACCTTCAGAAACGAGGCGGTGCGCGCAGCTTTTACGCTGCGCGCACCGTTTCACTATTCACGCCTCTCACGAGGCACTTCGTCCGCACGATACGCGCCACCTCTTCTTCTAAAATCAACAATTTTTCCTCATTTTCTGGTTAACTTGCTCTCTTTTGTGGAAAAAACGGTTTTTCTGTTCCTGTTATCTCTCACTCTCGTTAGGATGTCACCATGCCCTCATACCGCATCACTACTGTTGCAACCCTCCTGGGCGTCAGCGATGACACGATCCGCCGCTGGCTCGATGAGGGATCCATCAGTGCCGACACAACCCAGTCCGGCCCGACCCGCATTGACGGCGAATCCATCGTTCGTTTCCTGCAGGCGCGCCCCGAGGTGCACCGCCTCGAAACCGGTCGCGAAACTCAGTCGATCCGTAATCAGTTCCAGGGTCTGGTTCTGGCCATCAAAAAGGACAGTGTCATGACCCAGGTGGATCTTCAGTGTGGCCCCTACCGCGTGGTCTCGCTGATTTCGACAGAGAGCGCGGAGGAGCTGGGCATTGAGGTCGGGTCGATTGCTGTCGCCCAAACCAAAGCAACCAATGTGTCCATTCAACTTCTGTCAGGAGACAAGCTGTGAAAGCCCTTTCCCGTCGCCTCCTCGCCGTTGCTGCCGCTCTGCCCCTCGTGGCTCTGGCAGCCTGCTCGCAGGGCGCCTCGTCCTCCACCGCTTCGGCCAGCGCTTCCGCTTCCACCGAAGCTGCTCCCGTTGAGCTGACGGTATTCGCTGCCGCCTCCCTCAACAAGGCTTTCCCCGAGATTGCCGCCCTGGATCCCTCCCTGAAGATCACCTTCGATTTCCAGGGTTCCTCCACCCTCGTGGATCACCTGAAGGAAGGCGCTCCGGCTGACGTCTTTGCTTCCGCCGACCAGAAGAACATGACGAAGGCAACCGACGCGTCCCTGGTGAACACTCCCGTTCCCTTCGCCTCGAACGTCCTCACCCTGATCACCCCGAAGGGCAACCCGGCGGGCATCACCGGCCTGGATTCCTCCCTGGACGGCAAGAAGCTCGTGGTCTGCGCTCAGGGCGTTCCCTGCGGTAACGCAACCGTCTCCCTGGCTGAGAAGCTCGGCGTCACTCTGACCCCCGTGTCTGAGGAACAGAAGGTCACCGACGTGCGCGCCAAGGTGGAAAGCGGCGAAGCTGACGCCGGCCTCGTCTACGCAACCGACGCCAAGGCCGCGGGCGACAAGGTTGAGACCATTGCTGTTGCCGGTGCCGAAAAGGTCGTGAACTCCTACCCGATCGCCATCGTGAAGTCTTCGCAGAAGGCTGAAGCTGCTCAGAAGTTCATCGATCTCGTTCTGTCGGAGAAGGGTCAGGCCGTTCTGGCCAAGTACGGCTTCTCCAAGCCCACCGCAGCCGACAAGAACTGATTTCTCCCACTCACCTGTGAAGTGAGCGGAGCAGCACTCTGCTCCGCTCACTTCTTACTATCCACGAGGTTGTCATGTCACGCACGCAAGCCGCAGATCGCCTTCCCTTCTGGATTTACACGCCTGCTGCGTGTGCTGCGCTTTTCCTCCTCACCCCCTTCGGGGGTCTCCTGGTTCGCATCGAGTGGACGAACTTCTCCTCACTGTTCCGTGAGGCTCTGTCCAGTCAGGCTCTCACACTGTCCCTGACGACCTGTGCGATATCGACAGCGATCTGCGTCGTCTTCGGCGTTCCCCTGGCCGTCATGTTTGCGCGTTTCCCCGATTCGCTCTTCACCAAGATTTTCCGTCCCCTGTCGACGCTTCCGATGGTGCTTCCCCCCGTGGTTGCCGGCCTCGCCCTTCTCATCACCTGGGGTCGCAGGGGTCTTTTGGGCGAGTACCTCCACATCCTGGGACTCGATATTTCCTTCACGACGGCAGCGGTGGTTGTGGCGCAAGTTTTCGTGTCCATGCCCTTCCTCATCACGTCCTTTGAGGGGTCGCTGCGCACGCGCGGTTTCTCCTACGAGGCAACCGCCCATTCGTTGGGCGCCTCCCCCGGGCACATTTTCACGAAGATCACGCTGCCCCTGTCCTTCCCCGCGCTTCTATCGGCGACCGCACTGTCGTTTTCTCGCGCTCTGGGTGAGTTCGGCGCGACGATTACCTTCGCGGGGTCTTTGCGAGGCGTGACACGCACTCTTCCCCTGGAAATCTACCTGCAGCGTGAGGAGTCCACGGAGTCCGCGCTCATGCTGAGCGTGCTCCTCATTGTGACGGCGCTCGGAGTCGCCCTGGTTGCCTCCAGCGTGTCCCGGCGCTGGCACTCGAATCTTTTCGTTTCGCAGCCACAGTCCTCGTCGTCGAGCGATCGTTCGTCCTCCCGCTCCGCCTCTCCCGCGGACGAGGCGGAGGGATCCGCAGCGGAAACTGCATCGCCTCAGGTGGACTTCGCCTCGTCCCCCACTGAGCGTCCGCCGCTCATTCGCGCACACGTCGCGATTCCCGAGCGTGCGATTGACGCCTCATTCACATTTACTCCGTCTTCGGCGACCGCTCTCATGGGCGAGAACGGTTCGGGAAAGAGCAGCGTCCTGTCCGTGATCTCCGGGGCGTTGCCTTCCCCCGAGAGCACTCTGAGCTACGAGGGGGGCGAGGCGCGTATTGCCACTCTGTCGCAGAACCCCGTTCTCTTCCCCCACATGAGCGCGGAGGAGAACGTGGCTTTTCCCCTGGTGTGTGCGGGTGTTCCGCGCGCACAGGCCGTTGAGAGGGCGCGCGAGCAGATGGCTGCTGTGGGCACCGTTCATCTGGCGCGTCGCCGTCCGACGCACATGTCGGGTGGGCAGCGTCAGCGCACGGCAATTGCGCGCGCTCTGGTCACCGAACCCACCGTGGTTCTGCTGGATGAACCGATGTCGGCGCTTGACGTCCAGGGGGCGGCGCATATTCGTTCCCTTATTGCCCGGTGTTTCAGCGGGGCAACGATCATTATGGCCACTCACGACTTGGCGGATGTCGCAGCTTTCGACGCTCGCGTCATTCTGTTGCACGGAGGAAAGATCGTGCGTGAAGGATCGTGGAGCGAGACGGCGGATGCTCTCAGTTCTGATGAGCTGGCGTCTTTTGCCGGCCAGTCCTATCTCCAAAGCCTCTATTCCATGCCCACCCAGGAGGAACAGAAGAGCTGACCCGAGTTCCGCATCAGCTGACGATTTCACTTCGCTGTGATTGCCCGAGTAGCAATTGCAGACAGCACCCCCGCTGTTGAAGGCAAGGCGGGTCATGAGTTTTGAACTACGAGGGTAGATAGAAGAGCAGTTCGGGGTTCTGAGCGCGTGTACGACTCAGAACCCCGAACTGTTTTTACTGGTCAACCAGCATTTCGTGTGCCCCCGAGACGATTCGAACGTCCGACACCCGCTTTAGGAGAGCGGTGCTCTATCCCCTGAGCTACGAGGGCTTCCATACGCACCCGCAGAGGCTGCGCAACGGCCTCTAGCCTACCATCCCACCCCACACCCCCTCACGGAGGCTAATCTGCAGCGCAATTTCTACACCCAGCAACTATCAGACGACAAACGAGGCGGAACGGGAAAAGCCCGCTCCGCCTCGTTCATCGTTCACGTACTAGCGGCGTTCCCAGCCGCGCGTCGGATCCGGTTCACGATCACGATGCGCGGAAGGCACCACCATGACCGGACACGTTGAGTGAGCGATCACCGTCTGCGAGGTCGACCCCAGCAGTACCCCGGCGAATCCCCCGTGTCCGCGCGTTCCCACAACGACCATGTCTACAGCCGTCGAAAACTCGATGAGCAGAGAAGCTGCGGCCCCGTCCAAGACGTGGCGCGCCACCGTCAGCTCATGACCTTCCAGAACCGAGTCCACGGCCTTATTCAGGCTCTCCTTGATGTCCTCCATGAGGGCAGTGCGATCCACCGCCGTCGGCAGCCAGGACATCATCGTGCCGCCGCTGGCAATCGGCACGGCCGCAACCGCGGTCAGGCGCCCACCCCACAGTTCCGCTTCGCGCACGGACTTCTTCAGGGCGGACGAGGCGACGTCCGATCCGTCAACGCCGACGACGATTCGTTCGACCGGGGTAAATTCCTTTCCGGACGTATGGCGCGGAACGATGACCACCGGGCAGTGGGTGTGAGCCGGAAGAGCCGAAGACACCGTCCCCAGGAGGCGATCCGCGAAGCCGCCACCACCTCGCGAACCGACGACAACGAGATCGACTTCGCGGGACATTTCGATGAGGATTCCCGCGGGATCGCCGGGTCGCACAACGCCGTGAGCGTCCACGACACCGCGCGCCTGAGCGACCTTCACCGCTTCGTCAACGATCTGCTGGGCTCCGCGGCGCAGAGCCTCATCATCCAAGACCGCGTAGCCGCCGTCGAGGGCTGCTGCGGCATAGGAGGCGATCGCATACGTACACATGACATGCAGCTGTGCCTGAGCGCGGATCGCGCGATCTGCAGCCCATTCCACAGCGGCCAGGCTCTCCTTTGAGCCGTCAACTCCGACCAGGATCACTTCCGTAGTGTTCATGACATCCTCCTCGTGATTCGAGTCACTCCCATTGTGCCCTATTCGTGTCACTTTTACTCACTCAGGTGACAGGGCGCCAGAATCTTTCTCGTTCACAGCTCTCTCATCACACGCACCCTGTCGTGCGCATGAGCCAATACAACAAAACGGGGGACGCGCCCTTGGCGCGTCCCCCGAGAAGAATGATCCGATTTGGCTCAGTAGCGAACGAAACGGTAGTTGCCCCACAGTCCCTGAACCTTGGTCACAGAACCGGGAGTCGTTGCTTCAACGACCATGCCGTTGCCGGCGTAGATGCCGACGTGGCCGTAGGAGTGCCAGACCAGGTCGCCGGGGCGAGCTTCAGCGGCGGAAACGAAGGTTCCGGCGTAGCCCTGTTCACCCGAGGTACGGGGGATCGAAATGCCGGCGTGGGCATAGACGTACTGGGTGAAGCCCGAGCAGTCGAAGCCAGCGGGGGTGGAACCACCGTAGACGTAGGGGATTCCGGTCAGCGACAGGGCGATCGACACGATGTCGCTACCGGCCGGGTTCAGTGCGGCAGCGGTGGCTGCGTCCGTTCCGATATCCGCACGCACGTTGTCGCGGGAAGCGGCATCGGTGGTGGCGGCGGCTGCGACAGCACCCGGAGCTTCAGCGGAGGCAGCAACCTCGTCAGCGGCCGACCAGGCGATGTCGGGAACCGACACGGTGGTGGGGGCAACGACGGTGGGAGCTGCGGGAGCAACAACGGTTGCTTCCTGAGCGGCGGGGGCGGCCTGAGCGGCACCACCCACGACAGCGGTCAGCGCCAGACCAGCAGCGGAAGCGGCAGCAGTGCCACGCACCGGGTTCATGCTGGATGTGACGGTATCCGCAAGATTAAAAACGGGAGCCATAGGTCGGCGCGCCTTACGGTGACGCGGAGCAGGCTTACCAGCGATCACGTGTTTCTCCTTGTTAACCTGCGAGGTGAGCTGTCGGATTCGGGCAGGAGAGCCCGGTCCGGTTTCCCGGACTTCACCCCAAGATCCCCGAAGAGATCAGTAGTGGTTTCCCCGCGTCAGACCTTTTCTTCCCTGACTTTTCGCGGTCTGACCTCGGTGAACGAAAAGCGGGTAGCCTCATCGGCTACCTTCTAGCTTACCTGCACCCCACTCAAATGTCACGCGAAGATCACGAAAAAGTGACGAAAATATGACATGCCTGTACGTGCCCACACAACGATTCAGGGGGTACGCCCCAGCGCACCCCCTGCGTCACTCACTGCACTCTGTGCAGCGCATGAACGTTACAACAGCACCACAAAGAGGTGCGGAGCCAAACTCAGCGGAATCGCAACCGCACCCACTTCGCGCGCCGCGGCGTCCGCCTCGTGAGGAGTCACCACCTCAATGAGCACCCGCTGGCCGTCCAGCTCAAACGCAATCTCTGCGCCCGGGCGCACACCCAGGCGACCGAATTCAGAAATGATCTCCGAGGCAGCCTGGAGAGGTTCACCGATACGCACGACGCGAGCACGCTGGCCACCTCGCACGCGAACCGCCAGTTCCAGGGACATGCCTTCGCTGGCAACCTCCGCTCCCGGAATGGGGTTCCCGTAGGGGTCGGTTGCCGGATCGTCCAGGAGGGTAGCCAGCCGCGCCTCCACCTGATCGGACATGACATGCTCCCAGCGGCAGGCCTCTTCGTGGGTGCTCTCCCACGGCAAACCGATAACGTCCGTCAGGAGACGTTCCGCCAGACGATGCTTGCGCACCACCTCAACTGCCAGGCGGCGCCCCTCGTCGGTCAGTTCCAGACGACGGTCGCCCATCACGTGCACCAGACCGTCGCGTTCCATGCGTCCCACGGTCTGCGACACCGTCGGCCCGGAATGATTCAGGCGTTCAACGATGCGAGCGCGCAGCGGAGTCACCCCGTCTTCTTCCATTTCGAAAATGGTTTTGAGGTACATCTCGGTGGTATCGATCAGATCACTCACGGCTGCGCTTCCTTCCTGTTCAGAGGCGTCAATGCACCCACAATATAACCCGTCAACTCGTTTTTCTGAGTTTTCACAGAAAGACAGGGAAAACTCGGCGCCGCCGCCGAATCTCGGCTCACGAATTCAGCCAAATGGATGTTTCGAATTCACCCGCTCATACCGCGCGAGGCGGAAGATCCGTTGCGCTTCCCTCCCCCACGATCCGCAGCCACGGCCAGCGACCTGAGAGGGAAAGTTTCAACGACCAGTAGCGCATCGCCCACAGGGCACACAGGAGCGCCACCCCCGTCGTCGACAGACTTCCGACCAGGATCGACCACCGCGCACCCAGAACCTCGCCAATCCAACCGACAAAGGGGGCGCAGATCGGCGTCGTCCCCATGGCGATCATCATGTAGAGCGCCATCACGCGGCCGCGCATGTGATCATCTGTCCGCAGCTGTACCGCAGCATTTGCGGCCGTCAGCATGGTGATCATGGCGAAGCCGGTCGGCGCCATCAGAAGAGCAAAGGTCAGGTAGGTCGGGGCACATCCCAGGAGGGTTTCCACCACTCCGAAAAGCACGGTGGAACCGACAACCAGACGGATACGCGGATGATCGCGACGAGCCGCCATGAACGAGGCGAGCACCGCCCCCACCGCCAAGTAGGAGCCCAACATGCCGTACTCGCCGGCGTTCTTTCCGTAGACCTCGGTAGCCATGAGTGCGTTCGTCATCTGCAGGTTCAAGCCCAGGCCGCACACCACCGCCATGAGGAAGAAAATCAGCAGAAGGTCGGGGCGCGAGCGCACGTAGCGGAATCCCTCGCGCATCTGTCCCTTTTCTCGGGGAACCAGGGCACGCTCCACCAGATCCGCTCGGCGGATCACCCCCGTGAGGATCATCGCGACACCCAGGAAGAGAGCATTCAGAATAAAGACCCAGCCCAGTCCCACCCACTCGATCATGAGGCCGGACAGGGCGGGGCCAATCATGCGGGCGATGTTGAAGGACAGGGAGTTCAACCCCACGGCATTTGCCAGGCGCTCATCCGGAACCAGCTCTGAGACGAAAACCTGACGGGCAGGTGAGTCCAGCGCCGCAGCAGCTCCGCCGATAAAGGCAAGCACATAGACCTGCCACAGCGTCGCGTATCCGCCGAGAATCAACGCTCCGAGGAGCAGCGAACACAGGGCGAAACTCGCCTGGGTCACCTGGATGATGCGTTTGCAATCAAAACGATCTGCGATCAGACCCGCCCAGGGAGAAAAAATCATCATGGGCAGAAACTGGAGAGCGGTCACGATGCCCACATGGGTGGCGGAATGATCGGTCAGAACCACCAAGACCAGCCAGTCTTGGGCGACGCGCTGCATCCACTGAGCGGCACTCGCGATGACCGACGCCCCGAACCAGAAACGAAAATTCCGTGACGCCATCGATTCAAAAGTTTTTGCCATCGCTTTCACCCCCACACAGACCCGCAGCCCTATTCCAGGACAACTCTGGGTGCGAGAATACTCCGCTCCCACTCGATTCGATACGGATGTTCACAATTTCGCGGGGGGCTCTGATCGCTCACCATTTCGACTTCACGGACACAATGCGTTGCTCTGTGGGAAAGTCCGGGGGCTATGGGACACACGTGTTGCTCGAGAGGCATGTCTCGGGCGACTCGGACACGGAATGGTGCTCGAGAGGGAATCCCGGGGGTGTCGCCAGAACCTGTGCGGCGGCATCTCGCATGATTGCCGTCCATGCACTGCGCTGCTCCCGTGCGCGCTGCCTTCATGCAGCGGTGGCTTATGCAGCGGTGCCCCGCACGCGTGAGCGTGTGGGGCACCGGCATGTATGCACTTTTCGGTGTCACTACTGTCCAGGAAACGCGTTACTCACATTCATCAGGCCATTCACAGTGAAGGACTTCCGACAGTGAGCCACCCTCCCGGAAGGGAACTCAGGCTCCCAGCATCTTCTGGATCGGGCCCATGAGGAAGTAGACGACAAAGAGAGCGGAGGACAACCACATCAGCGGATGCACCTTGCCGCCCTTGCCGACGGCCACCTGGATCAGCGTGTAGGCAATGAAGCCGACACCAATACCGGCAGAAATCGAGTAGCCGAAGGGCATGAAGGCGATCGTGAGGAAGGCCGGGAGAGCGTATTCCGGGTTCTTCCAATCCACATCCATGACCTGGGTCATCATGAGGAAGCCCACGAAGACCAGAGCGGTCGAAGCGGCTTCGGTCGGCACCAGTTCAACGAGAGGTGCCAGGAAGGTCGATGCCAAGAAGAGGACACCCGTAGTCACCGATGCCAGACCGGTGCGCGCGCCATCACCAACACCCGCGGTGGATTCCACGTACGAGGTGTTGGAGGAGACACCACCCAGACCACCGGCTGCGGCAGCCAGGGAGTCGATGAGCAGGATCTGGGTGGAACGCGGCGGGTTGCCCTCGTCATCCAGCAGGCCGCCTTCGGCGCCCACGGCCACCATCGTGCCCATGGTGTCGAAGAAGTCGGCGAGCATCAGGGAGAAGACGATGAGGAGAACCGACACGAGGCCGATCTTGCCGAAGGCTCCGAAGAAGTCGATCTTGAACAGGGAGTTGAACACCGGGACGGAGACCGGCGCACCGGTCAGCTGGGGAACGGTCTGTCCCCAACCGGTCGGCATGGTGTCCGACTTGGCGGGCAGGTGCAGGACAGCCTGAACGATGACGGCCATCACCGTGGCGGACAGCAGGCCGATGAGCATAGCGCCCTTGACGTTGCGGACGTACAGGATGATGGTGATTGCCAGGCCGAGGACGAAGACCGCGGTCGGCCATCCTTCGAGGGAGCCGTTGATCCCCAGCTGGACGGGGGTGGCTCCGGCGCGGACGATGCCGGCGTCGATCAGGCCGATGAGGGCAATAAAGAGGCCGATACCTGCGGAGATCGCGGTCTTGAGCTGGAGGGGAACCGCACGGAACACGGCTTCACGGAATCCGGTCAGCACCAGGAGGGTGATGAGGATACCTTCCCAGAAGATCAAGCCCATTGCTTCGCCGTAGGACAGGCCGGAGCCGATCACCAGGGTGAAAGCAACGATGGCGTTGAGACCCATACCTGCGGCCAGAGCCAGCGGGTAGTTGGCAACAACGCCCATGAGGATGGTCATGATGCCGGCGACGAGGGCGGTACCCGCGGCGATGCCGGCTTTGGTGATGGAGCCGTCTTCAGGCAGAGCGGCAGAGAGGATTGTCGGGTTGACGACAAGGATGTAGGCCATTGCAAAGAAGGTGACAACGCCACCGCGGATTTCGCGGCCAATGGTGGAACCACGTTCAGTGACGTGGAAGAACGCATCGATGGGACTAACGGGCTGTGCGCTCGTGCGAGCTGCATTCTCTTGTGTTCTCACTTCCCCTATGATTCCGAAGCCACGGGAAAACATGCAAGACCTTCATCACGTTCTGAGATTTTTCCCAAATCTTTCGCGCGAAAGCGTAGGATAGTCGGTTAGAACCACTGAGCCAGCCGTGCATGGGCGCACGCATTCTCACCGTGTTCACACCTCTCACGGCGCCCAGCACAGCTGCAGTTTCGTTCGAACGACACCTACAGTCCTCACACCGCAGGCCACGGGTGCGACAACGCGCGCCCAAAGGCTCAGTCGCGTCCACACCCCGCCCAGCGCAGAGCCTCAGGCGGAGGGCATATCCTCAGAGTCAATACTGAAGTCGTTCACTCGCGAGGGGCGTACCGGCCAGTCCGTCCCATTATTGGGGACGTCCGTCTCGGAGTGCGCACCGCACGTGTGATCCAAGCTCACCACGCTTCCGTCATCCGGCGCCCATTCATTGGCACACACCCCAAACAGGGTGCGCATCGATCCGGACATCTTCATGAGGAAGCCACAGGACGAGCAGGTCTGACGCGGCCTACGCCCACGCTTGGGGCCACGTTCGGAGCCGTACCAGCGGCGCGCTGCCTCGTCGATCCCCTGAGCAGAGAGGACACGAACGCGCCCCAGCCCCATGTCGCGTTCGACGGGAAGGTCGGGGTCTTCCCCGGTGTCTTCAAAGTTTTCTTCCAGGCGATCGTCCTGCGCACGGTAGGGCAGGATGTCGTCACGCCCCAGGTCACCGGGGAGCAGCCGATTTTCCCACGGCACCCACTGGGGGGCGAGGAGTGCCCCTTCACGAGGCACCATGTCGACCTCGCACACCGTGGCGGTACGTCCGCGGGGAACCCGCGTCAGGGTCACTGCCCAGCACCAGCCAACGTATCCGGGATCAACGGAAGCGAAGTAGTGGGTTCCCAGGCGTTCGCCTTCCATCTCGAACCCGACGTGTTCGCCGATGGGGCGCGGGTGGGCGACGGCTTCGGCGCTTTCGCGCGCAACGTCAACGGCGGCCGCAAGGGAGGAATCCATGCGCGGCCGCGTAGGGGTCAGTTTTTCAGGCATCAAAATCCTCAGCGACAGCTCTCAGGAGCTTCGCAATTTTCTGAGCGTTCTCGGGGTAACGACCGTGACGCAGGGAAGAGGATGAGGCGTCCAGAACCTTAATGAGGTCTTCTACGACGCCGACCATCACCTCAGGCTTGCGGCGCTGAGCGCGCGCCACCGAGGGAGCTTCTGCGAGAACTCGCACCGACAGAGCCTGCGGGCCTTTACGACCGTCCGCAACCCCGTATTCCAGGCGCATTCCCTGGCGAGGAACCGTTCCCTCAGGCAGGGCAGAAGTGTGCAAGAAAACCTGGGTACCATCGTCGCCGGTAATAAATCCAAAACCGCGCTCCAGGTCAAAAAACTTCACCTTTCCGGTGGGCATCGTGCACTCCTTCCTTTTCACGCACGCATCGTTACTCCACACATCATAGTTGGCACCGCGGACATCTGCCGCTTCGCCGTAGACTGAGAACATGTGGATTCAGCGACCTTTCTTCCGTGCGCACACCGATGCGCCACTGCGTCGCGAGGCAAAGACAGCCTCCTACGCACACGATTCCTTCCGCTCGCCATCGTCGGCGACTCCGCGCGCACAGCGCCGCGCTTCCGGCACCGTTTCCCCTCTTTTCTCCCGGATCGCCGCCTACGCGTCGATCGGCGCACTCGCATGCGCCGCTCTCCTGCCCGGCGTGCCCGCGAGCGCAACAACGCTTTCCACCTCGTCTGCGACCGCCTCGTCCATGGCGAGCACGTCCCCCACTGTCGAAGGAGCGCAGCACTCCGCCTCGTTCCGCGAAGGCACGCAGCTTCCCGCGACCTCCCCCGTAACGATTACGGATTCCGTGACCGATCCGCAGGGATTTTTCACGCGTGTGCAGCGCGCTTCCATTGCGGATGCCCTCAAGTCACTGGGGGTCGTGGGAGTGGATACCTATGTTGTCCTCGTTCCCGACCTGTCGGGGCAGGCTCCGATTTCCTGGTGTGAGGCCAGCGGCAAGGCGTCCGGCCTGAGCGCCTCGTCCCTCGTTCTGGTGCTCGCCTACGAGCAGCGATCGATCACGACCTGCGGGAACAGCGGGGAGCGCGGGATTGCCGACTCTGCTGTTGTCACCGCGCTCAATCGCGCGAAAAAGATCCTCGGGAAAGCGGATCCCCTCGATGCAGAGACCGGGCACGAGGCGGTGCTGGCGTTTGCGGAGTCACTGACGTCCACGAAACTTCCGGGGGGTTCGCAGGATAACGCGAAGCTTTTCCGTCTTCTCACCAGCGAGGCCTTCCCGTTCCTCGTCATCACCTTCACAGTAGGCGTGTTCGTCCTGGCCGGGTTCATCATCTTCATCGGTCGCAACAAGACCGCGCGCCGCGCATCGGACTCCTACAAGGAGCGCGCTGCGGCCGCCCTGGCAGAGCTCAGCAGCAAACTGCTGCAGGCGGACGAAATTGTCCGCAGTTCACATGACGATATCGAGTTTGCGCGTGCCCAGTTTGGCGCGACGTCCACTCAGGAGTTCGATCGTCTTCTGGCCACGGCCGAGTCGACGGTGCGTTCGGCGTTTATCGATCAGCAGCGTCTGTCGTCGCTGCCTCCCCTGGAGCAGATTCGCGAGGCGGAGCGCATCAGTGCGCAGTTGGATCAGGTGATCCCGCCCCTCATTGCCGAGCGGGAACGTATGAGCGATGAACGTCAGTCGCAGGCGAGCGCCGGGCAGCAGGCTCAGGAGCTTCTCACGATCGTGGATGAGGCGATCGCTTCTCTTCCCAGTGTGCGTATGGAAATTGACGGCTTGGCCGCCACCTACTCGCGCGAACTCATTGCCTCTCTTCTGGATAACCCGGATCAGGCGCGGCCGCTGCTGGATCATGCGCGCATGTCGGTTCTTCAGGGGTTACAGCTGGCGGATTCCGCTCCGGCGGAGGCACTGCGTCACATCGCGGTTGCTCGCCATTCCCTCACCGTCGCCCAGCGCTATATCGATGCCGTGCACACGGCTCCGGCCGACCTGGAGCAGGCCTCCGAGCACCTCAATCAGGCGATTGCTTCTATTACGTCGGACATTGCCGATGTCTCGCGCTTGGGCGCCGATCCCGCGGCCTTCGCTCCCCTCGTGACCGACGCGCAGTCCGCTGTCACGCGGGCGCTCGCAGCGCGCGATGGACGCGACGATGTCCTGGCTGCCCTGGAGTCGCTGCGCATTGCGGAAGATGCCCTGGATCGCGCGCTCGAACCCCTGCGCAGCGCGGAGGAAAGTCAACGGAAGCAGGAAGGCTCCGCCTCGCGAATGGTTGAGCAGGCGCAGAGCTCTGTGGCTCGGGCGCAGCAGTTCCTCCAGGCGAACCGCTACGTTATCCCGCAGGAGACGCGCACGACTGTGGCGCGGGCGGAAGGGGCGCTGGAGCGGGCGCGGGCGGCGTTGACGACGCGTGATTTCCAGGCTGCGTCTCTGAGCGCTCAGGAGGCTCTCACCCTGGCAGAGGGCGTGTTGCGCACTCCCGTGCAGTCCTCGCCCCTGGGTGATCCCTCGGCTCAGGGGGTGAACGGAATTGCGGACTCCGTGCTCTGGTCAGTTCTGCTGAGCGGGGCGCTCGGTGGTCATTCGCGTCATCACGGCTCCGACGATATGGGGTGGGGCAATTTCGGAGGTAGCTTCGGCACCGGCGGTTTCGGTGGTGGGGGCTTGAGTGGCGGAGGTTTCGGCGGCAGCGGAGGCTCCGGACACACTTCGTCATTCTGAGCAACATCCAGCGGCCGCACCGCGGGCACGCTACAGTAGTCATAAGACGTGGCATAGGCCACTTGTTTCAACCTCAAGGAGCCAAACATGGCAGAAAAGCAAAGCATTCTCGGCCGCATCGCACAGCTGGCCAAGGCGAATATCAACGCTCTCATTGATCGCGCCGAAGACCCGGCGAAGATGATCGATCAGCTGATCCGCGACTACTCGAACTCCATTGCCGAAGCAGAGACCTCCGTTGCCCAGACCATCGGCAACCTGCGCCTGGCAGAAAAGGACTACGAGGAAGACGTGGCCGTTGCCGCCGACTGGGGTCGTAAGGCCGCCGCCGCTTCTCAGAAGGCCGATGAGTGCCGCGCAGCCGGGGACACCGCTGGCGCCGACAAGTGGGATAACCTCGCGCGTGTTGCCATCGGCAAGCAGATCCAGTTTGAAGGTGAGGCTCGCGCCGCCGAACCGCTGCTGGCTTCTCAGCGTGAGGTCGCGGACAAGCTCAAGGCCGGCCTCGCGCAGATGAAGGACAAGCTCGCGGAGCTCAAGACCAAGCGCGATCAGCTGGCAGCACGTCAGCGCACCGCCGAAGCTCAGGTGAAGATGTCGGATGCGGTTGCATCCATCAACGTCCTCGACCCCACATCCGAACTGTCCCGCTACGAGGACAAGGTGCGTCGCACGGAAGCTCTGGCACAGGGCAAGGCCGAGGTCGCGGCCTCGTCGCTGGACGCTCAGTTCGCAGAGCTAGAAACGGACGCGTCTCAGATCGAGATCGAAGCCCGTCTGGCTGCACTCAAGCAGCAGGGCTGATTTCGTCTCAGACTTTTGACGGGGGTGGGGTTCCCGGCAGTACGCCGGGAACCCCACCCCCGTAGTGTCGTCAGTTTTCCGTCCGCGTCTCCACGCCCTCGTTCGATCAGAGGTAGTCGTAGGGATTGAAGTCATCCACGTCGATAATGCGGATGCGCGGCAAGTTCACCTGGAATGCGTGAGCGTCGTATTCCAGGTCGATGATTTCCAGTCCTTCATCTTCGAGTTCTTGAAGCTGGGTGGACAGGAATTCACGGAAACACAGGATTCCCACGCGGCGGCCGGAGCGTAGCAGGGTTTCAATCTGCGGGAGAAAATCCGCGTCGTGGCTGGCCAGGATGACAGAGCCGCTGTCCTGTTCGATGATGGCGTCCAGGGTGCGCTGCACGCCGACGTCCACGACCTTCATGTCTTCCGGACCTGACAGGGGAATCACCCGGTAGTCCATGGCGGTCAGAGCCTGGACGAATCCCATGGGCAGGTAGCCGCTGGAGCCGTTCAGGAAGAAGAGGCCTTTGGCTTCCTGGTTCCAGCGCGACGAGGCGGTTTCCAGGACGCGATCCCAGCGCGGGCGCTCTTCGGGGTTCGGACGGCGATCCAGTACCGACAGCCCCAGCGTGGCGTCGATATTTTCACCGTCGATTACTAAATAGGTCTTTTCTTCATTAAAAGAATTCATGTGACAAGCGTATACAGAGACTCCTCGCGCTCCTAGAGCAACTGCGCGTCACTTCAATCACACGCTTTTCAGCACTTTTCCTCGACAAGTGGTGTCGCAAAACAGACAGTGCCGCCCGCGTGGACACCCACGCGGGCGGCACTTCCCGTCAGGGACGGCAGATCACCACGTCACAGGACGTCTTCATCCACCCAGTCGAAGGTCTTGGTGACGGCCTTCTTCCACAGGCGGTAGGTGCGAGCAACCTCGGCGGGATCCATCTTCGGCGTCCAGCGCTTGCCTTCCTGCCAGTTGGCGATGACGTCGTCGGTGCCCGACCAGAAGCCCACGGCGATACCGGCGGCGTAGGCGGCACCCAGAGCGGTGGTCTCAATGACCTTGGGGCGCACGACGTTGACGCCGCACAGATCGGCCTGGAACTGCATCACCAGGTCGTCGTGGGTCATGCCGCCGTCGACCTTGAGCTCGGTCAGCGGCACGCCGGAGTCCGCGTTCATGGCGTCCAGAACCTCGCGGGACTGGAATGCCGTGGATTCCTCGACGGCGCGGGCGATGTGTCCCTTGGTCACGTAGCGGGTCATACCCACGATGGCGCCGCGAGCGTCGTCGCGCCAGTAGGGGGCAAAGAGGCCGGAGAAGGCGGGGACGAAGTAGACGCCACCGTTGTCCTCGACGCTTTCGGCCAGCTTACGGATGTCCTTCGATTCCTCGATCATGCCGAGGTTGTCGCGCACCCACTGGACGAGGGAGCCGGCGACGGCGATCGAGCCTTCCAGGGCGTACACGGCGGGCTGGTCGCCGATCTTGTAGGCCACGGTAGTCAGCAGGCCATTGTTGGAGAACACGGGCTCTTCACCGGTGTTCATCAGCATGAAGCAGCCGGTGCCGTAGGTGTTCTTTGCCATGCCCTTGGAGAAGCAGGCCTGGCCGAAGGTTGCGGCCTGCTGGTCGCCAAGGATGCCGGAGATCGGGGTGTCCACGAGCAGACCGTTCTTACGGCCGTAGCCGTAGATTTCGGAGGAGGAACGGATCTCGGGGAGCATCGACATCGGGATGCCGAAGATCTCGCAGACGTCTTCGCGCCACTTCAGGGTGCGGATGTCCATGAGCATGGTGCGCGAGGCGTTGGTGACGTCCGTGCAGTGCACGCCACCTTCCACGCCACCGGTCAGGTTCCACAGAACCCAGCAGTCGGTGTTGCCGAAGAGCAGGTCGCCGGCTTCTGCGCGTTCGCGTGCGCCTTCCACATTGTCGAGGATCCACTTGATCTTCGAGCCGGAGAAGTAGGGGGACAGTCCCAGGCCGCAGATGTCGCGGAAGCGATCCGGGCCTTCGTCACCTTCAAGCTCGCGGACGATGGGGGTGGTGCGCATGTCCTGCCAGACGATGGCGTTGTAGACAGGTTCACCGGTGTTCTTGTCCCAGACGACCGTGGTTTCACGCTGGTTGGTGATACCGATGGCGGCCAGGCTGTGACGGTTGATTTCTGCCTTCTGCAGGGCTTCAGCCACAACGGCGCGGGTGGTGTCCCAGATTTCCAGGGGGTTGTGCTCCACCCAGCCCGGGTTCGGGAAGATCTGGGTGAATTCCTTCTGACCGACGGACACGATTTCGCCTGCATGGTTGAAGATGATGGCGCGGGTCGACGTTGTCCCCTGGTCAATGGCCATCACGAATTTCTTCTCAGTCATGATATCTCCTTTGTTGTCATTCTTGATGAGTGTGTTTTTATGAAGTGCGGTGTGCTGTTAGACCACGCCCGTGCTGTAGACCACCAGTGTGGCGATCACGGCGCCGAGGAGGGGGCCAACAACGGGAACCCACGAGTACCCCCAGTCAGATCCTCCTTTGCCTCTGATGGGAAGAAGGGCGTGGGCGAGGCGCGGCCCCAGGTCGCGTGCCGGGTTAATCGCGTAGCCGGTCGGGCCACCCAGCGACATGCCGATGGCAACCACCATGAGGGCGACGGCCAGCGGTCCGATCGCTGTTTCGGTGGCTCCCGAGACGAAAACCCAGATCACCAGGACGGCGGTGGCGATGACTTCGGTCACCAGGTTCCATCCGTAGGAGCGGATGGCCGGCCCGGTTGAGAAAACAGCCAGTTTGGTCGCGGGATCGGTGTCTTCGTCAAAGTGCTGCTTGAACACCAGCCAGTTGAGGACGGCTCCGGTGAAAGCTCCGAGGAATTGGGCGGCAATGTAGATGCAGACGTTAACTGCGGTGACGGCAACACCCGGAGCCAGGTCGACGGAGGGGTCGAAGAGGTGGGCGAGCGCTTTCGCGACGGTGACTGCCGGGTTCAGGTGTCCTCCGGAGCGGAAAGCAACGTAGACGCCCGCGAAAACGGCCAGCCCCCACCCGAAGGTGATGAGTACCCATCCGGCGTCTTTGCCTTTGGATCGGGGCAGGAGGCTTGTGGCCACAACCCCTCCACCGAGCAGGAGCAGAATTGCGGTTCCCAGGAACTCCGACATGAACATTTGACCAGCGGCCGGGATTGTCGGGGCGGCGGTGGGCGAAAGGAGTGTAGCGATCATGTGGCACCTTTCCGTAACACATCATTGAGTCGGGATCCGCAGGTCTGTTCTGCGATAGATGCAGATTACATGGTGTACTCCAAAGTTTCAGCTCCAATAAAAAAATTCGTTCGTTGACCGATCCGCAATAGGCGGAATTTCAATCCCTCCTACTCACAATGCAGCGACCCGCGCCCCCCTGTGCACATTTTCTCAGCAAACATGGCACCATTGTGACTGTGACCATACGAGACGAACAGGCCCACGAAGCAGCATCCATGTACTACCTCCAGGGGCAGACGATGGAAACCATCGCACGTCACCTGGGAATCTCCCGTTCCTCCGTTTCTCGTCTGCTCTCCCACGCGCGCGAAAGCGGCCTCGTCCGCATTTCCGTTGCCCCCACCCCGGGAATCCGCGGGACTCTGGCCGGCCAAATTAACGAAATTTTCGGTGTGCGCACCTCCGTCGTCCCGGTTCACGATGTTCACACCGAAGTCAACCGCCTGCACAACGTGGCGCGCGTCGCCGCCGAACGTCTGATCGATATGCTCAACCCCGGCGACACTCTGGGAATCGCATGGGGCAACACCACCTCGGAAGTGACGCGCTGTCTGCCGCGCGTCCCGCTTCCCGGCTCAACCGTGGTTCAGCTCAACGGCGCAGCCACCGCGAACGAAACCGGTGTCCCCTACGCAGACGCCATCATTTCCCGCGCAGCCAGCGCCCTGGGTGCGCGCATGATCCACTTCCCCGTTCCCGCCTTTTTTGATTTCGCGGAAACGAAAGAAGCACTGTGGCGCGAGCGTTCCATCGGGTCGGTGTTGCGTACGATTTCCGAGGCGAATGTGGTGCTTTTCGGCGTCGGGTCAATGTCCGCTCGGCTTCCTTCGCACGTTTATTCGGGAGGATTCCTCGATCCCGATGAGATCACAGCCATTCAGGATGACGGTGTCGTCGGTGACGTGTGCACGGTGTTGATCCGCGAAGACGGTTCCACCGATATGGAGCTCAATCGTCGCGCGTCCGGCCCCGCACCGGAAACTCTGCGTCAGATTCCACGTCGTCTCTGCGTGGTGTCTGGGGCATCTACGCCTCTGCCCCTGCTGGGGCCGCGGCGCGCCAAGGAGTTCACCGCCCTCGGGCTGGTTGCCGGCGCGGCGCGTTAGCTCATTGAGCTCACGCGCCAGCGTTCCCAGCCTCACCGCCTGCGCTAGGGAATCGCGTCGACGCACCGCGCCGATATATGTCGTGGGGGGCCCCCCCCGGCGGGGGGGGCCCCCACGCCCATCAAAACACACAGAGGGTCTTAACCACGGGGGACGGGCTTGTTTGGCGG